>JBEIGE010000026.1:0-41466 GCA_040382055.1 Hylemonella sp. | reverse complement strand
CCCGTTCTGGACAACTTTGAGTACCGCCTGGCCTAAATCAATCACGGCCATGGCGTAGTAGCTGCTCCAGTTGTAACGGGTGATGACATAAAAATTCTCGGTTCCGGCCACATAACTGGGGGGGTCGGAGCCGTTTTGCAGTTCAATTAGCGCCAGCAGGCCGGGGTGCATCTGTCCGGTGGGCTCCACCACGGCACCCTTGGCAGCAAAGCCGGCCACCGAAAAAGTGGGCAGGATGTCGGGCACCAGCAGCGCCTCCTTGTCCAGTTTTTCAGCATCAAACGCCAGTGGGTAGTGGGTCGGCATGCCGGGTTGCCAGTTGAAGGTCTTGAAGTAATGCGCTACCGAGCCAATCACATCGGCTTTGCTGTTGAACAGGTCTACCCTGCCATCGCCATCAAAATCAATCGCGTATTTGCGCCAGCTTGACGGCATGAACTGGGGCAAGCCCATCGCACCTGCGAAGCTACCGCGCACCTTCAATGGGTCGGGATGCTGCTGGTTTTTGAAAGTCAGAAGCTGCTCAAGCTCGCCTTTGAAGAAGGCGCTGCGCTCGCGGGCACGGGGGTGTTGCACGGGGAAGTCAAACGCCAGCGTGGCCAGGGCGTCAATCACCCGGAAATTCCCCAATTGCTGGCCGTAAATGGTTTCCACACCAATCACCCCCACCACAATCTCCGGCGGAACACCAAATTCTTGTTCGGCCCGCTGCAGAAGCTGCCGGTTGGCCTGCCAAAACGAAACGCCTGCGGCAATGCGTTTGGGTTCCACAAAGCGGCTGCGGTACAGCGCCCAGTTTTTCGCGGTACCAGCCGGCGGCGGTAGCACCAGTTGCGTGACAACCGGCAGATGGCGCGCCTGGCCTATGGCCTGGCGAACCCAGGCAAGGTCCAGTGACTGGCGCTGGGCGATGTCGTCTGCCAGGGCCATGGCTTCCGGACGCGTTGCATAGGCAAATGACGCTGCGCCTGCCGATGCGCTGGCGACGGTGTTGGCCCGCGCCCCCGCTTTGCCTGACTTTTTGCGGTGTTTTTCGGCAATAGCCCCGGCGCAGACTGAACTTATTGCTATGAATAGAAGAGCGTTTTTGAGAAATTTCAGAATCACTTGAACCAGACCAGTGGGTTGACATCACGCAGCAGGCGCGCCAGCGTGAGGTGTTGCGGGGGCTGTTGTTTGGGGTTTTCCTGCATGTTATCCGGCGGCTTGCCCGCGATCACCGTGTTAAGCTGTTCAGGCAGCGGTTTTAAGCTTCAGTTGGACATTCACGCCAACACCTTAACCGAAAAAAAAGAGGACGATGAAGACGATGAGCAAGACTGGTTACTTTACCCATCGCGACTGCCACAAACATGACATGGGACGTGGCCATCCGGAGTGCCCTGAGCGGCTGGCCGCCATTGATGACCGCTTGCTGATCAGCGGCGTGGCTGATGCACTGGTGCGTTGTGAGGCTCCGCTGGCCTCGCTGGATGATATTGAACTCGCGCATGGCCGCATGCATGTGGCCTCTCTGCGGGGTTTGAGCGAAACCCTGATCGATGACGTGGCGGCCGGTGGCCCCAACCATGCCCAGATTGATCCGGATACCTCAATGAACGTGGACTCCTGGTCGGCTATTTTGCGCGGCGCCGGCGCTGCCCTGGCCGCAACCGATGCGGTCATGGCCGGGGAACTTGAAAACGCGTTTTGTGCCGTACGCCCGCCCGGCCACCATGCGTGCCGGGACAGGGCCATGGGCTTTTGCTTTATCAACAATGTGGCGGTTGCAGCCAAATATGCGCTGGAGCGCCACGGCCTCAAGCGCGTGGCCATCGTGGACTTCGATGTGCATCATGGCAACGGAACCGAGGACATCGTCGCCGGCGATGACCGGATACTGATGGTCAGCTTCTACCAGCACCCGTTTTATCCCCATGGCGGCTCCCGCTCGGATGCCGACAATCTGATCAATGTGCCGGTACCGGCCTACACCAAAGGCAATGTGGTGCGAGAGTTGATCGAGTCACTCTGGATCCCCCGCCTGGAGGCGCATCAGCCCGAGATGATTTTTATCAGTGCCGGATTTGATGCGCATCGCGAGGACGATCTCGGGCAAATGGGGCTGGTCGAAGCGGATTACGCCTGGATCACCAACCGCATCATGGATGTGGCGCGTACACATGCCCAGCAGCGCATTGTGTCCTGCCTCGAAGGTGGCTACAACCTGAGCGCCTTGTCGCGCAGCGTTGAAGCGCACCTGCGCGCCTTGGCCAGAGTCTGAGAGCGTCATGGACGAGTTGCAAAGCCTTTTGCATGACTTGGGTGGCCCCAAGGTTGGCATTGAGTTGCTGGTCTTGCTGTGCTGTTTGAGCTTGTCCTACTTTCTGTCTGCCCTGGCCGGCAAGGGGCATGGCGCTGATTCAGTCTGGTTTGGCCGCAGTACCCTGGACGGGCTCATGTTCCCGACGCTGGCCTTGGTGCTGATCTACGGAGCCACTCTCGCGGTTTCGCGCTACCAGCCCATTGCCTTGCTCAAAGTTGCGCTGCCGATTTTTGTTTCGCTTGCAGCGATCCGGCTGGTGGTGCGTGTGTTCAGTGCCTCGTTTCCGGCCTCCGCCCTGGCGCAACCCGTTGAGCGTCTGATCTCCTGGATGGCCTGGCTGTTTGCCATTTTGTGGATTACCGGTTTCTTGCCCTCGGTATTGGCGGAGCTGGAGTCCATTTCACTGTCTTTCGGCAAGTCCCGGGTCACTTTGCGAACCATGATTGAAGGGGTTATCTCCTCCGGCATCGTGCTGGTGCTGGCGCTTTGGATCGCGGCCACCATCGAAAAAAGGCTGCTTCGCGAGATCGTCAAGGATTTGTCCATGCGCAAAGTGGCAGCCAATGCCATCCGGGGGCTGCTGCTGTTGGTGGGTCTTTTGTTTGCGCTGTCCGCGGTGGGCGTTGACCTCACAGCCCTGTCGGTTCTGGGTGGTGCTCTGGGCGTGGGTCTGGGTTTTGGTTTGCAAAAACTGGCTGCGAACTACGTCAGCGGTTTTGTCATACTTCTGGAGCGCTCCTTGCGCATTGGAGATACGGTCAGTGTTGATGGCTTTGAGGGCGTGGTGACCGATATCAAAACCCGCTACACCCTGATCCGGGCTGCTAACGGCCGCGAGTCGGTGATCCCGAATGAATTGATCATCACCCAAAGGGTTGAAAACCTGTCGCTGGCCAACCCCAAGGTGTCCATCACCATTACCATCACCGTTGGCTACAACAGCGACGTGGGTCAAGTGCAGGGTATTTTGTGTGACTCGGCAGCGTCCTGCGAGCGTGTCCTGGCGGATCCTGCCCCTGCTGCGCTGTTGCGACAGTTTGCCGCCGACGGGCTGGAATTCGCCCTGACGGTCTGGATTAATGACCCGGGCAACGGCCAATTGGCGCTTCAGTCAGAATTGAACATCAAAATACTGGCTGCCTTGCGTGCAGCTGGCATCGATATTCCCTATCCTCAGCGCGTGCTTCATCTCCCGTCCGATCGGCTCTTCAAGGACTCGAGCGCTGTGGTCGCTGAGGCCAGGTGAAGCTGGCTATAATTAAAAAGCACGGTCGTACTATTTTTAACATGCAGGAGTTGTTTGAATGAAAGTTCTCGTTCCCGTCAAACGCGTGGTGGACTACAACGTGAAGGTTCGGGTCAAGTCCGACAACACGGGTGTCGACATTGCCAACGTCAAAATGAGCATGAATCCCTTTGACGAGATTGCCGTCGAGGAGGCCGTCCGGCTGAAAGAAAAGGGCGTGGTCACCGAAGTGATCGCCGTGTCTTGCGGTGTTGCCCAATGCCAGGAAACCTTGCGCACGGCCATGGCCATAGGCGCAGACCGTGCCATTCTGGTCGAAACAGCCCAAGAGTTGCAGCCTTTGGCAGTGGCCAAGCTCCTCAAGGCCCTGGTGGACAAGGAGCAGCCCGGTTTGATCATTCTGGGCAAGCAAGCCATTGACGACGATTGCAACCAGACCGGTCAGATGCTTGCCGCATTGTGTGGTCTGCCACAGGCCACCTTTGCATCCAAAGTCGAAGTTGCAGATGGCAAAGCGTTAGTCACGCGCGAGGTTGACGGTGGCCTTGAAACCATTGCCGTGACACTGCCAGCGGTCATCACCACAGATTTGCGCCTGAATGAGCCACGCTATGTCACGCTGCCCAACATCATGAAGGCCAAGAAAAAGCAGCTCGATACCTTCAAGCCTGAGGATTTGGGTGTGGATGTCACGCCCCGCATTACGACTCTCAAGGTCAACGAACCGCCCAAGCGCAGTGCCGGCATCAAAGTTCCCGATGTCCTCACGCTGGTTGCCAAACTCAAGAACGAAGCAAAGGTTATCTAATGTCCATCCTCGTCATCGCCGAACACGACAATGCCACCCTCAAGGGTGCGACCCTCAACACGGTTACCGCCGCGCTTCAATGCGGAACTGAAGTGCATGTGCTGGTAGCGGGCAGCAATGCTGCGCCAGCGGCAGCGGCAGCGGCTCAGGTTGCGGGTGTGGCCAAGGTTTTGCACGCCGATCATGCGGCGTTTGCACATGGTCTTGCTGAAAACGTTGCAGCGCAGGTGCTGGCTGTCGCTGCCAGCTACAGCCATATCCTGTTTCCTGCAACAGCATCGGGCAAGAACATTGCGCCGCGCGTTGCCGCCTTGCTTGATGTCGCACAGATCTCTGACGTCACCAAGGTCATCAGTTCCGATACCTTCGAGCGCCCCATCTACGCGGGCAATGCAATTGCCACCGTGCAAAGCCTTGACGCGGTCAAGGTCATGACGATTCGCACCACGGGTTTTGACCCCGCGGGATCAAGCGGCGGTGCAGCTGGCGTCGAGCCCCTGTCTGGCGTCGCCGAAAGCGGACAGTCTACGTTTGTGGGCAGTGAAATCGCCAAAAACGACCGGCCGGAACTCACCGCCGCCAAGATCATCGTCTCTGGCGGGCGCGCACTGGGCTCAAGCGAGAAGTTCAATGAAGTCATGACCCCGCTGGCCGACAAGCTGGGTGCCGCTCTGGGTGCCAGCCGCGCTGCGGTAGATGCGGGCTATGCCCCCAATGACTGGCAGGTCGGTCAAACGGGCAAGATTGTGGCACCTCAACTCTATGTGGCGTGTGGCATCAGCGGGGCGATCCAGCACCTTGCCGGCATGAAGGACAGCAAGGTGATTGTGGCCATCAACAAGGACCCTGAGGCACCGATTTTTTCTGTTGCCGATTACGGGCTTGAGGCCGATTTGTTTGTCGCTGTTCCTGAGCTGATCGCAGCACTTTGATTCCGAATGAAAGGCCACCGGCTGGTGCGCCTTCTGTCAGTTGCACGCAAGCTGCTTTTCTCTGATTTCACATCGCACTAACGGAGACTTTCCATGAGTTACTCGGCACCGTTGAAAGACATGTTGTTCACGATTGAACACCTGGCACGGATTGACCTGATTGCAAAGATCCCCGGGTTTGAGGATGCCGGTCTTGAGACGGCTCAAGCGGTACTGGAAGAAGCCGCCAAGTTCAATGAAGAGGTGCTCAGCCCCCTGAACTGGGAGGGCGATAAAAACCCTTCGAGTTTTAAAAGCGGTGAGGTCACTACCACCCCAGGTTTCAAGCAAGCGTTCAAGCAGTTTGCGCAAGCTGGCTGGCAAGGTTTACAGCACCCGGCAGATTTTGGCGGGCAAGGTCTGCCCAAAACCATCGGTGCGGCCTGCATAGAAATGTGCAATAGCGCCAACATGAGTTTTGCGCTGTGCCCACTGCTCAGTGACGGGGCGATTGAGGCGCTGCTGACGGCTGGCAGCGACGAGCTGAAAGCCACTTACCTGGAAAAACTGGTCAGTGGTCAGTGGACTGGCACCATGAACCTGACCGAGCCGCAAGCCGGCTCTGATCTGGCCATGGTTCGCACCCGTGCCGAGCCGCTTGCCGACGGCACTTACAAGATTTTTGGCACCAAAATCTACATCACCTATGGTGAGCACGACATGGCCGAGAACATCGTGCATCTGGTGCTGGCACGCGTGCAGGGGGCGCCCGAGGGGGTCAAGGGCATCAGCCTGTTTGTTGTGCCCAAGTTTTTGGTGAATGCAGATGGCACGCTGGGTACTCGCAACGATGTGCACTGCGTGAGCATCGAGCACAAAATGGGCATCAAGGCCAGCCCGACTGCTGTGCTGCAGTATGGTGATGGCTTGGCGGCAAGCATCGCCGACCGCAATGGAGCCGGTGCCGTGGGTTTCCTGGTCGGTCAGGAAAATCGGGGGCTGGAGTACATGTTCATCATGATGAACGCCGCCCGTTTTGCCGTGGGCTTGCAGGGCGTAGCGATTGCCGAGCGGGCTTACCAGAAAGCAGTCATTTACGCGCGTGAGCGGGTTCAGAGCCGACCGGTAGACGGCTCGATCAATGCCAGTGCTGCCATCATTCACCACCCCGATGTCAAGCGCATGCTCATGACCATGCGCGCCTACACCGAAGGCTGCCGTGCCATGGCCTCGGTTGCTGCCGCAGCCTACGACGCATCGCATCACCACCCGGATGCTGAGCTCCGCAAAGAAAATCAGGCCTTCTACGAGTTCATGGTTCCCTTGGTCAAAGGCTTTAGCACCGAGATGAGCCTGCTGGTGACTTCTCTGGGGGTTCAGGTTCATGGGGGTATGGGTTTCATTGAGGAAACCGGTGCTGCCCAGTATTACCGCGACGCCAAGATCCTGACCATTTATGAAGGCACAACCGCCATCCAGGCCAATGACCTGGTAGGCCGTAAAACCGCGCGCGATGGCGGCCAAACCGCCAAAGCCATTGCCAGGCAGATCGAGTCCACAGAATCGGCGCTCATCGCCAGCGGCACACCGGATGCCACGGTCATGGCGCGGCGTTTGAAAGCTGCCCGTCTGGCTTTTGTCGATGTGGTCGATTTTGTTGCGGGCAATACCAAGGCCAGCCCCAATGCGGTATTTGCCGGCAGCGTGCCTTATTTGATGCTGGCGGGCAATCTGATGGCAGGCTGGCAAATGGCGCGTGCACTTCTGGTCGCCCAGGAGCAACTGGCAGCCGGTATTGAGCCGGTTTTCATGCAGGCCAAAATCACCACAGCCCGTTTTTATGCAGACCACATCCTGAGTCAGGTGCCAGGCGTGCGTGACAGCATTGTTGAAGGTGCCGAGTGCGTGACTGCATTGGCATTAGAGTCGTTCTGAAAGGTTAGTCATGTCCAAACTTCCTGCGCCCCTTGATCACCTGCCTTTTCCGGTGATCGGATCCCCCCTGTTCATCATCAGCAATCCCAAGCTGGTCATCGCCCAGTGTATTGCCGGTGTGGTGGGCTCCATGCCCTCGCTCAACGCCCGACCTGCCGAGCAACTGGAAGAGTGGCTGATTGAAATCACCGAAGCACTGGCCGCTTACAACGCCGCCAACCCGCAGAACCCGGCAGCACCATTTGCCATCAACCAGATTGTTCACAAAAGCAATGACCGTCTGGAGCACGACATGGCCATGTGCGTGAAATACAAGGTGCCGATCATCATTACCAGTCTGGGTGCGCGTGAAGACATCAACCAGGCCGCCCACTCTTATGGCGGCGTGGTCTTGCACGACATCATCAACAACAAACATGCCAGAAAGGCGATTGAAAAGGGCGCTGATGGCCTGATTGCGGTGGCGGCCGGTGCTGGCGGGCACGCAGGTGTAAAAAGCCCTTTTGCTTTGATTCAGGAAATTCGTCAGTGGTTTGATGGCCCCTTGGCGCTTAGCGGCTCCATTTCTACCGGGGGTGCGGTGTTGGCGGCACAAGCCATGGGGGCTGACTTTGCTTACATTGGCTCTGCCTTTATCGCGACCCACGAAGCCCGTGCTGCAGAAGCCTACAAGCAGGCCATTGTTGACGCCGATTCTGATGACATTGTTTACAGCAACCTGTTCACGGGTGTTCATGGCAACTACCTGGCGCCCAGCATTCGCAATGCGGGTCTTGATCCCGACAACCTGCCGGTAAGTGACCCAAGCAAGATGAATTTTGGTGGCGACAAGACCAAAGCCTGGAAAGATATCTGGGGCTGTGGTCAGGGCATTGGTGCAGTCACGCAGATTCAGTCCACGGCTGAGTACGTAGCCCAGCTCAAGCGGGAATATGCCGCCGCAAAAGCCCGGCTGATCGTGCAAAGCCAGGTCTGAGAAATCTGCTTAGCCCGCAAGGCCGGGCTTGGGAGGGAATAAGTGGACTTTCTGACCGTCTGCTTCCCACGCGGGATACTTTTCCATGATCTGCTGAAACCGGAGTGAGGTCTCAAATGCTGCAAGCCAATCCTTGAGCCTGGGCCAGGGCTGACTGGCAAACCACAGCGGATCGGTATGGGCAAACTGGCGGACAAACGGCGCAATCGCCATATCCGCAAACCCCGGGCCAGGAGCGACCATATTCTCTTTGCTTGGACGCAACAGAAAGCCGCCAGCTGCCAATTGGCTGTCGAGCAGGTATAGAAACTTCTCGGCTTTTTCACGGTCAGCAAGACCGTTTACCAGTCCATGGCGGTTGGGGTATTTGTAGCGATCCAGATGGAATTTGAAAGGTCCATCACACTGTTCAATCAGTGCACGGGTGTCTTGCTTTGCGTCTGGCGTGTCGGGTAGCCAATGCTCGGGATCGTGCTGATTCAAGGCCCAGCGCATGATCTCCAGACTTTCTTCAATGACCTCGCCCTGGGGCAGTACCAGTACCGGTACTGTGCCCTTGGGGGACGCCGCCAGCATCGCAGCTGGCTTATTTCTCAGGGCTATTTCACGCAACTCGCACACCATGCCACTCGTTTCAATGGCCAGTCGTGCCCGAATGGCATACGGGCAGCGGCGAAAAGAATAAAGAACAGGGTGAGACACGCCTTGATTGTTTATAGGCCAGAGTCGTAAAGGCAGCTCATTCGATCACCGAGAGGATGCTGCTGTAATCATCTCTCCAGGGCCGGAAGCTCGCCGGAGCCTCGGTACGAGAGGCATCGACAAGACTCAGTGGCGTGAAAAACTGCCGGTCTTTGCTGATCAGTGCCCAGCGTGAGCGCAACACCAATTTCTCGGGATTGCCTGGCGTATCAACAATCCTGACCTCGGCCGCAAAGGGGTCGGCTGCAGTTTTGATGACCGGGCGCATATCCAGAAAACGGTTGGTAATGTGGACGGCCAGAACGCCATCAGGCTTGAGGTGCCTGAAGTAATGCGAGAAGGCTTCAAGTGTCAACAAATGAATGGGTACGGAGTCACCCGAGAACGCATCGACCACGAGCACGTCAAACTGTTGCTTGGCTTCCCGCTCCAATTGCAGTCTGGCGTCACCCAGGACGATTTCTGTAGCCGCAGTAGTGCGCGACAGGTAGCTGAAGTGCTTTTGGGCCACCTCGACAACCAGCGGATCGATTTCATACAAACGGAAATAGTCACCCGGACGGCCGTAACTGACCAGTGTGCCCACCCCCAAACCGATGACACCCACGCGTTGGGGGCCTTGCAGCTGCTTGATCAGCAAGGCTTTGCCAACCCCGCTCTGTGCCGTGTAGTAGGTGGTGGGTAGATCTTGCCTGTCACTTGCAGTGGACTGCCTGCCGTGCGTGATCTGGCCATGAAGCATGGTTCTGTAATGCTGTTCCGTATTCTCGAAAACCTGCAGGGTGCCGTAAAAATTCCGACGTGTCAGTTCGGCGCCAGCCGTTTCTTCCAGGTGGTCATCGATGCGCAGCCATGACAGCGACACAAGCACCAGGAGCGACAAGGTTATGCACAGTGGTCGCCATTTGGAACTGGCCTTGGGTAATGAGGTGATGAACGCAATGGATGCAACCAGTCCGGTCAGCACTATGCCGATGGACAGTTCATAGTTGCTGTTAAACCAGTAGGGGGCGATGATCCCGACAAAAAAGCCACCGGCCACGCCTCCGAGCGAGAGCATCAGGTAGTAACCCGTGAGTTGACTGGCGTGGGGCTGCAGTCGGGCCAGTTCCCCGTGACAGACCATGCAGCAGACAAAGAAAGCAGCCAGATTGATGGTCATGGATACCGCGATGGGAAGCTCACTGATGCCCAGGGTGGGCAGGTAAGCCAACGCTGCAAGTGCGACAACAAACAAGGGTAGGTAAACCCTGCGTGGGTACCAGCCACGGCGTTCATAGCTAAGAATGAAGGACAGCAGGTAAAGGGCCAGCGGAGCGACCCAGATCATGGGTATAGGCGCGATGTTGGTTGTCAGGAAACTGGTGTCAGCAACCATGAGAATTGAAGGACAGGCCGCCAGTGCAGCCCATAGCAGGTGACTGCGCCAGCCGCTGGCTTGAGCGGTCTCTTGTGCATGCGGTGCCAGGGATTCACCCCGGCGTCCGCGCCACGCCAGCATGATGCAAGCCACGACAAATAGAAAAAAGAGCCCTGACCACAGGTAGGACTGCCAGACGGTTGGAAAAACCGGCTCCACCGCCACCGGGTAGGCCAGCAGGGCCAGCATGGAGCCAAAGTTTGACAGTGCAAACAGCCGGTAGGGCACCAGGCCGGAACGTTCCCGTGCAAACCAGGCTTGCAGCAAAGGCCCGGTGGTGGACAGAACAAAATAAGGCAAGCCTATAGACACTGTCAGTAGCCCCAAAATTCGCAGCGTGGGGTTTTCGTCGCCCATTGGCTTCCAGTCCTGGCTGGGCAATATGGGCAAGAGCAGCAAGCTGATCAACAGCAGACCGGCATGCACCAGGCTTTGGCGTGAAGGTGTCAGGTGACGTACCACCCAGTGAGAGTAGAAATATCCCAGCAAAAGAACCAGCTGGAAGAACAGCATGCAGGTTGTCCAGACTGCCGCTGAACCACCGAACCACGGCAATATCATCTTCCCGATCAAGGGCTGAACTTGGAATAACAGGAAGGCACTGAGGAAAATAGTCAGGCCATAGTGAACGGTGAGTCGCAGGTCGATTTTCATCCCGGCAGTGTATCCCCGACTCAGCAGGAAAAGTCCCAGGCAATGTCAGTTTTTTGCAGCTTGAACCGGGCCCTGCCCAATGTGGTTCTGCTGCCGCGACTTGGCCAGTTGCCATTGACGTTGACGCTCACGGGCACTGCTTTTCTGCTGGTCACTCGTGATCGCGTGGCAACGTGGGCAACTCACGCCCGCTTCATATAGAGGGGACTGGCTTGCGCCGTCTTCCAGGGGTTGCCTGCATGCACGACACAAGCCGTGGGTGCCCGCAATCAAGCCATGGCTCACAGAGACGCGTTCGTCAAATACAAAACAATCGCCTTGCCATAGGCTTTGGTCCTCAGGCACAGTTTCCAGGTATTTCAGGATGCCACCTTCAAGGTGGTAGACCTCTGAGAACCCACGGGCTCGCAACAAGGCGGTTGATTTTTCACAGCGTATGCCGCCAGTGCAAAACATGGCCACCTTGGTGTTTTTCAATGCTGCTTTTTGCAAAGCAGGTTCTTTTTCAAGCCAGTCGGGCAGTTCGGAAAAGCTGCGGATATTCGGGTTGATGGCACCCTTGAAAGTCCCCAGCTCGACTTCATAGTCATTGCGTGTGTCAATGACCACGACATCAGGGTCAGACAGCAGCGTGTTCCAGTCCTGCGGTTTGACGTAGACGCCAGCCATGCTTGGCGGATGAATGTCGTGTACACCCAGCGTGACAATCTCGCGCTTGAGTCGCACCTTCATCCGGTAGAAAGGCTGGCGCGGCGCCAGTGATTGCTTGTGAGACAGATCGGCCAGACGTGGGTCGCGCTTGAGAAAGTCAAGCACTGTAAGGACATTTTCCGGCTGGCCCGCAATGGTTCCGTTAATGCCCTCAGGCGCCAGAATGATCAAGCCTTTGACCTCCTGGGCAAGGCAGATATCGAGCAAGACTTGCCGCAGGTCTGCGCAGTCAGGCAGATCTACAAATTTATAAAAGGCCGCAGTCAGAAATTCCGCCATGAACCGGATTGTCACATTTAGCAGGTGGCAACATCTTTACCGTGAATCCATGCCTTTCTTTGACCGCTCGCCGGTCTCTTAAGGGAAGGAAGGGGTCACCGGTGTGGCTGAGTTGTTTAGCGGTAAACAGTATCCGTGATGCTCAACTGAAAAAGCTCTTGAGACGATCAGTCCAGCTGTCTTCAGTCGGTGAATGCTTGGCACCCCCTTTTTTCAGCGACTCATCGAGTTCGCGCAATAACTTGCGCTGATGTTCAGTCAGCTTGATCGGTGTTTCCACCAGGATGTGGCAATAAAGGTCACCGGGGTAGCTTGCGCGCACACCTTTGATGCCTTTTCCGCGCAGTCGGAACTGTTTGCCGGTTTGAGTGCCTTCAGGAATATCGATAGCCGCTTTTCCAGCCAGCGTCGGGACATCAATTTCACCGCCTAAGGAGGCTGTCACCATGCTGACCGGAACCGAGCAATGCAGGTCGTCTCCCTCACGCTCAAAAATGTCGTGTTTCTTGAGGCGAATCTCGATGTACAGATCTCCGGCGGGGCCACCATTGGTGCCGGGTTCGCCGTTGCCTGTGCTGCGGATACGCATGCCATCATCAATTCCGCTTGGAATTTTCACTTCCAGGGTTTTCTGTTTTTTGACTTTGCCCTGGGCTGCGCAAGCAATACAGGGCTCCGGAATGACCTTGCCGTTGCCACGACATTGGGGACAAGTTTGTTGAACACTGAAGAATCCCTGCCGCATCTGGACCGAACCCGAGCCATTGCAACCGGTGCAGGTTTTGACCTGGGTTCCGGGCTTGGCTCCTGTGCCTTTGCAGACCTCGCAGTTATCCCAGCTCGGAATGCGGATTTGTGCGTCCTTGCCAAAGGCGGCTTCTTCCAGGGTGATTTCCATGGCATAACTCAGGTCGTTGCCACGGTACACCTGGCGTCCGCCACGACCTCGACCCTGGCCGAACATATCACCGAAAATGTCACCAAATGCTTCTGCAAAGCCGCCGCCCATACCGTCACCTGGGCCTCGCATATTGGGGTCCACACCCGCGTGGCCATGCTGGTCATAAGCCGCGCGCTTTTGCGCGTCGGACAGCATTTCGTAAGCTTCTTTGGCTTCCTTGAACTTTTCTTCGGCCGCTTTGGTGGCATCCCCCTGGTTTCGGTCGGGGTGATGCTTCATCGCGAGCTTGCGATAAGCCTTTTTGATCTCTTCCTCTGAGGCATTCTTGGGAACACCCAGGGTTTCGTAATAATCTCTTTTAGCCATTGTGTTTCTCAGATCATGGATGCGAAACGCCGCGCCGATGATCCTGCAGGATCAATGGGTCGCGGCGGGGCAAAGCCTGGCTTGCCAAGAATAATCAGCCCTTTTTGACCTCTTTAACTTCAGCGTCAACAACATTGTCGTCGTTTGCGCGGCTAGATCCTGCCGAACCTGATTCCGCGTTCTCGGCTCCTGCCGAAGCAGTTGCCGCCGCCGCTGCCTCTGAGGCCTGCTGTTCGGCGTACATCTTCTCACCCAGCTTCTGGCTTGCAGCCATCAGCACATTGCTTTTCTCCTCGATAGCGGCCTTGTCGTCGCCTTTGAGCGCATCTTCAAGTTCTTTGATGGCAGATTCAATCTTTTCTTTCTCGCCCGCTTCGAGCTTGTCGCCATACTCGGTCAGGCTCTTCTTGACACTGTGGACCGACGCATCTGCTTGGTTACGAACCTGCACAAGCTCCAGTTTTTTCTTGTCTTCAGCAGCGTTGAGCTCGGCATCCTTGACCATCTGCTGGATCTCGGCTTCAGTCAAACCCGAGTTGGCCTTGATGGTGATTTTGTTTTCCTTGCCGGTGCCTTTGTCCTTGGCACCTACGTGCAAAATGCCGTTGGCATCAATATCAAAAGACACTTCGATCTGCGGCAATCCGCGAGCGGCAGGGGGAATTCCTTCGAGGTTGAATTCACCCAGCATCTTGTTGCCGACGGCAATTTCACGCTCACCCTGAAATACCTTGATGGTCACTGCGGGCTGATTGTCATCAGCGGTTGAAAAAGTTTGCGCAAACTTGGTCGGAATGGTGGTGTTCTTGGTGATCATTTTGGTCATCACACCGCCGAGAGTTTCAATACCCAAAGACAGCGGAGTCACGTCAAGCAGCAACACGTCCTTGCGGTCGCCGGACAGCACCTGACCCTGAATTGCAGCGCCAACGGCAACGGCTTCATCCGGATTGACGTCTTTGCGGGGCTCCTTGCCAAAAAATTCTTTGACTTTGTCCTGGACTTTGGGCATGCGGGTCATGCCGCCGACCAAAATCACGTCCTGAATGTCATTCACGCTCACCCCGGCGTCCTTGATGGCGGTGCGGCAAGGCGCAATGGTGCGTTCAATTAGTTCTTCGACCAAACTTTCCAGTTTGGCGCGGGTCAGCTTGATATTGAGGTGCTTGGGGCCTGAGGCATCCGCTGTCACATAGGGAAGGTTTATGTCAGTCGAGGTAGAACTGGAGAGTTCAATCTTCGCCTTCTCTGCAGCTTCCTTCAGACGTTGCAATGCCAGCACATCCTTGCCCAAGTCGACGCCTTGTTCTTTTTTGAATTCGGCGATGATGAAGTCGATGACCCGTTGGTCGAAATCCTCACCCCCCAGGAAGGTGTCGCCATTGGTGGACAACACTTCGAATTGTTTTTCGCCATCGACATCGGCGATCTCAATGATGGAGACGTCAAACGTGCCGCCGCCCAAATCGTAAACGGCAATCTTGCGATCACCCTTTTCATGCTTGTCCAGGCCAAAAGCCAAGGCTGCAGCGGTGGGCTCATTGATGATACGTTTCACATCAAGGCCAGCAATGCGACCGGCGTCCTTGGTGGCTTGGCGCTGGGCATCGTTGAAATAAGCTGGAACGGTGATGACGGCTTCGGTCACTTCTTCGCCGAGATAATCCTCAGCGGTTTTCTTCATCTTGCGCAGGACGTCGGCACTGACCTGCTGTGGCGCGAGCTTGTTGCCGCGTACCTCTACCCAGGCGTCGCCATTGTCGGCTGCAGCAATTTTGTAAGGCATCAGATCGATGTCTTTCTGAACCTCCTTTTCGCTGAATTTGCGTCCAATCAGACGCTTGATGGCATACAAGGTGTTCTTGGGGTTGGTGACAGCCTGGCGCTTGGCCGAGGCACCAACGAGCACTTCGCCATCTTCCTGATAGGCGATGATGGACGGCGTGGTGCGGGCGCCTTCGGCGTTCTCGATCACTTTGGTGGTGTTGCCCTCCATGATGGCTACACAACTGTTGGTCGTTCCCAAGTCGATGCCGATGATTTTTCCCATTTTTTTAACTCCTGCGATTGGTTGGATTCAGATATTCAGAAATTGTGGATAACTTGATTTATTTCAAGTCATCGTGAACAGTTATTTGGGCGCTGATACCGTGACCAGGGCTGGCCGGAGCACTCGCTCGGCAATCAGGTAACCCTTTTGCAGTACGCTGACCACGGTGTTGGCCTCCTGTTCGGAGGGTACAACCGTGATGGCCTGATGCTGGTGAGGATCGAACTTGGTGCCAGGTTCCGGGTTAATGGCCAGGACTTTATTGCGTTCCAGGGCGGCGGTGAGCTGGCGCAAGGTGGCTTGGGCACCTTCACGAATTTGTTCGGGTGAAGCGTCTTTAATGTTTAACCCGGCTTCCAGGCTGTCAGTCACGGGCAACAGACTTTCGGCGAAGCTCTCTACAGCAAACTTCCGGGCCTTGGAAATCTCTTCCTCGGCACGACGGCGCGCGTTTTCGGCTTCGGCCTTGGCACGAAGATACTGGTCAGCCAGTTCACCGCTTTTGACTTGCAGTGTCGCCAACTCCGCCAGGGCTTTGCTGAGCGGGTCAAGTTCGCTTGTGGGTTGCGAGGAGGCCATCTGTTCAGTACTTTGGTATTCAGTCACGGACGGGGCGGCCGAGTTGGTGTTTTGAGAGGTGTTGTCAGACATGCGCGGAAAAACGGGTGGTTGTAAGCATGCGCGGGAGTTGGGGGCGTTAGCCTCCATTTCAAGGGGTGGCCAGAACCGTGGATGAAAAAATCCAGACTGCTGGCCTGCCGCAGGATTTAGCTAGCCTTTCAGGCCGAGCAGTTCCACATCAAATTTGAGGGTCGCATTGGGTGGAATCACACCACCGGCACCACGTGCACCGTAGCCAAGGTCGGCTGGTATCAACAAGGTGCGTGCGCCACCTACTTTCATGCCGGCAACGCCCTCGTCCCAACCGCGAATGACCATGCCAGCGCCGAGGCTGAAGACAAAGGGGTCATTTCTATCTTTGCTGGAGTCGAATTTCGCACCCTGAACGCCATCGTTAAAAAGCCAGCCTGTGTAGTGAACCGTCACATTTTGGCCTGGGGTGGCTTCCGGGCCTTCGCCAACAACGGTATCTTCAAATTGCAGGCCCGAGGCAGTGGTATTCATCATGCGATCCTAGTGATTAAAAAACCGCAAATTATGCCAGCACGCAGCGGGCTGGTCTGCCCTAGACGGCTGGACTTATTTTGTTTTCTTGGCCTGACTGGCGGCCCACTTATTGGCAAAGGCCTGAAGGTCTCCCAGGCGCTTGAGGAAGTCCGCGCCGCTGGACGTGACGACATAACCTTCTTTGCCGTGATTGAGCAGACCCGCTTCACGCATCTCCTTGATGCGGGTATTCAGTGTATTGGGGGTGATGCCCCCTACACTGTCTTGAAGGAGGCGGAAGGTTTGCGGATGTCCATCCCGCAAGGCCCATAAAACACGTATCGCATAACGGGATTCAAGCAAAGCCAGTAACTGACCCATCGCGATATTTTCTTTTGAACTCATGAAAAAAACCTCCGTCAGGCATGTTTTCGCAGCCTGGCTAAAACATCAACACTTTTTCTTGGAATGAACGATGGAAATCACGTTCTGGACAAATTTTGAAAAACGACTATATCGCAAAAATCAAGCTGCTACAAGTTTTATAGCTGAGCTTGATTCTGGATATTTGCGAAAAAGCCGCAATAATCGAAATTATCTCCGGGTTTTTTTGGTTTCTTCAGGACTCTGCAGTGAATCCAATCCTTCTGACGATCGGCCCCCAATTGTCAAATTGGACCTTCATGTCTTTTGCCATGTCATCTGGCGTACCACCCAAGGGAGTCAAACCAGAGATGCCTAGGCTGTCGATCACAACTTTGTCTCTCAAGGCAAGGTTGATGGCGGCATTGGCATTGGCTACCACACTGGCAGGTGTCCTTGCCGGTGCATAAAAGCCAAACCACTCTTCAACGGTCAACTCAGGGAATCCTTGCTCTGTAAATGTGGGTACCTCTGGCACAAACGGTGAGCGCACCTTGCCCGAAGTTGCAAGAATGCGAATTTTTCCTGCTTTGTGGTTGGCTATAAAGTCACCGTGAGGTGTAACCATGGAGGCCAGTTGACCCCCAATCATGTCAGCAACGCCAGGAATGGAACCCCGATAAGGCACGTGTTTGAGGTCCACGTTGTTGTTCAGGCCAAGAAGCGCGCCGAGGAAGTGAGGCGTAGAACCTGCCGCAGGAGAGCCATAGTTTGCAAGCGCGGGGTTGGCTTTGGCCCAGGCCAGATAGTCACGCACGGTTCTGACCGATGCAGGAACCATGGGCCCAACGGCCAGACCGTGGGTCAGCATGGAGCCCAGGCACACAGGTACAAAATCCTTGAAAGGGTCGTAGCTGAGTTGTTTGTAGATGTGCGGGTAAACCGACATCATGGAATATGGCGTCAGCAGCAGGGTAGCGCCATCCGGATTGGCATTTTTCACAGTCTCAACCGCAATACGACCGGCAGCACCCGTTTTGTTTTCAACCACAGCCGCGTTCTTGGTGTAGGCGGTGCCACCCAGTTTTTCGCCAATGCGTCGGCTGGTCACATCGGCAGTGCCACCTGCCGGGAAGCCATTGACAATTTTCACAAGTTCAAGTGACTGTGCATGAGCACCAAAGGGCATCATTGCGGCAGGCGCGGCAAGCGCAACGGCGGTCTGAATAAAGTGGCGGCGTGAGTGCATGAAGGTTTCCTTATGAAGGGATTGATTATTCTTAGTTTGTGCGCAAATCTCAATAAGCCCGAAATACAAATCCTTGGGTGTTTTCCCTAGTTGTGGAGCAGCCATAGTCAAAAAGGGAGCGCTGGTGTGCAGGCCTAAAGCGATTGACTTGTAAATTAACCCAGTGAATCCCGGATCAGCCGGGATTTACACCTGGTGAACAAAACTTATTGTTTGGGGATGTTGGCCCGGGTGATCACGTCGCCCCAGCGTTTGATTTCGCTGATCAGCAGTTCGCTGGCTTGCTCTGGCGTGCTGGAACGGGCTTCAACGCTTAATTCTTCCAGTCGTTTTTTTACATCGGGTGAGTTCAGCGCTGCAACCACTTCGCGATTGAGCCGCGCGACCACGTCTTTGGGGGTTTTTGCAGGAACCGCCAGCGCATTCCAGGAGGAAGCAACATAGTTGGTCAGGCCACTTTCGCGCGCTGTGGGCACATCCGGAAGAATGGCAGAACGCTTCTCACTGGTGACAGCCAGAGCGCGCAATGCCTTGGCCTGAATCTGCGTCAATACCGGTGACAGGATTTCCACGGCCACATCAATTTGACCGCCGCGCAGGGCGGTGATGACAGCAGGCGTGCCGTTGAAGGGCACGATTTGCATGTCCACGCCCGCATTGGATTTGAACAATTCAGCGGCCAGGTTTTGTGTGCTGCCAATGTTGATGCTGCCCACATTGAGTTTGCCCGGGTTGGCCTTGGCATAGGCCAATAGCTCAGCCAGGGTTTTAAAGCGCGATTCAGCTTGGGTAACGATGGCAATGTCAAAGTAGCCCAAGGTCGACAACGGGGTGAAGTCTTTGATGGTGTCATAGGGCAATGATTTGAACAGCCCCGCGCTGACTGCGCTGCCGTTTGACATCAGCAGCAGCGTATATCCGTCGGGCTCGGCCTTGGCCACGATGTCTGAGGCCAGCACCCCGCCAGCACCTGGTTTGTTGTCGATCACGACCGCCTGCCCCAGGTTTTGTGCAAGCTTTTGTGCCACCGTGCGTGCTGTCAGGTCAGCCACGCCACCGGCACCAAACGGCACCACAATTTTCAAGGGTTTGGTGGGGTAAGCCTGGCTCCAGGCGACGGGGGCAATGGCCAGTGAAATGAGTGCAAAGAGCGCGCGACGGGTTAGATTCGATTTCATGGTAATTAAATGAAGCGGGTTGATGAAAAGGGCAGAGGGTTCGTTCCAAGACTCAGTTAGCCAGATGGGACTAATCAGCTTTGACGTTACCAGCTTGGACTACTGGACGCCAGCGTTCGATTTCACGGCTGATGTGTGCACCAAATGCTTCTGGAGACGTCGGGTTGGCAATCGCGCCTTCAGTTTGCAGTCGGGTTTTAAGCTCAGGTGATGCAAGCGCAATGTTGATCTGTGCATTGAGTTTGTTCACAACGTCTCGCGGCGTGCCGGCAGGTGCAAGAATGCCGTACCACTGGTCAGCCTGGAAATTCGGATAGCCGCTTTCCGCTACAGTGGGCAGATCAGGCAAGGCCTCCAGTCGTTTGCTGCTGGAAACTGCCAGCGCACGAAGTTGGCCCGACTTGACAAAAGGCATGACAGCTGGCCCGCCTGTAAAAATCATTTGAGTCTGTCCAGCGATCAGATCGGTGACTGCCGGTGCGGTACCGCGGTAGGGCACGTGAACCACAAAAATACCTGCTTGTTGCTTCAGATACTCCGTAGCCAGTTGTGCTGCACTTCCGTTGCCGCCAGAACCATAGTTGAATTGCCCGGGTTTTGTCTTTGCAAGTGCCACAAACTCCTTGAGTGTCTTGGCTGGTATGGACGGATTGATCGCCAGTACGTTTGGAACATTGGCAACCCAGGCTACCGGCGCAAAATTTTTCACCGGGTCATAGGGTAACTTGGGGTAAATGAGGGGGTTGACCGCGTGCGTGCCGATGTGGCCCATCAAGAGGGTGTACCCGTCCGGTGCGGCTTTGGCAACGCGTTCACTGCCGAGAGAGCCTCCAGCGCCCGGCACATTTTCAATAGTCACAGACTGCCCGAAAGCCTTGCTGAGTTCCTGCCCAACCGCGCGCGCCAAAATGTCCGAAGTTCCCGCAGGGGTAAATGGAACCACAATCCGGATGGGTTTGTTCGGGTAAGCCGCTTGTGCATAAACAGCCGGAAGCGCTGCACAAAAGGCAGCAGCAAGCAAGCTTCGTCTGAGGGTCAATTTGTTCATGATGTGGCTATCGGGTAGGTCAGTATTCGTGATGAGCAATGTAGGCAAACGAGAAAGCTGAAGCAAGCCTATGCCAGTGCTTTCTGTTATCCAATAGTGGCATATCTAAGCCCCATACATTGTGTGGAAATGATATCTAACTGGTTCAGTCACAAGTGCGCTTGCAACTGACATACAGGCAAGGTGTGCCAATTACGGAGTGACCGAAAGAACCCGAACGGAGTTGCCCAGAACCTGGTTGGAAACGTCGCGGATCAGGCTGAGCATGGCCTGCTGGGTCAGCGTGGTGGTGCGTCCGGCAGCTGTCGCCAGTGCCAGGTGGCTGACCATGCGGGGTTTCACAATGGTGCGTGTGGCATACGCCGAAGCTCTGCTCGACATGGCCAGCGCATACTTGGGCAGGATGGCGTGACCGGTGCCATCGGCCACCAAGTCCAGTATGGCTGCAACACCGTCTATTTCCATGCCGATCCGAGGGCGGCAGCCAATCTCTGCCATTTGGGTTTCCACCGCCATGCGAATCGCGTTGGGACGGCTGGGGATGACCAGGGGTAATTCGCTGACTTCGGTCAAACTGATAGGACCAGATTTTGTTTTTGTCTGGCGAGGAGAAACCAGAAACAATTCTTCCACCATCAGGGGCAGGGAGTCGATGTCAGGCGAGGGGGATGGGTTGTACAGCATGGCAATGTCCAGCCGTCCCGAAAGTAGCCACTCCTGCATGGAGATGCTCAAGCCCTCGCTGATGGACAGCGTCGCATTGGGAAGCTTTTGTCGAAAACTGCGGGTCAGTGGTACGGCAAGGATTCTGGCCAGACTGGGCGGCAAACCCAGTGCCACGCGTCCGGCCAGTGCACCGCGTACACGTCCCAGGTCTTCACGCGCGCGCTCCAATTGATAAAGGATGCCGCGCCCATGTTCCAGCAGCAGTTTGCCGGCGTCAGTGGTGGTAACGCCACGGCCGTTGCGCAACAAAAGGTTTTGTCTTAGTTCCGTTTCCAGCAACCTGACCTGGCGGCTAAGCGCTGGCTGGGCGATGTTCAGCACGCCCGATGCACGGGTAAAGCTGCCGAGTTCGGCCACACGCACAAAATATTCGAGTTGCTTGAAGTCCATACCTTGACCGAGATAGCGTTGGTCAGATTATGCCGATTTGATATACCTGCTATCAATGTCCCTGCCTTGGAGGTGGCCTGTCCGGGCGTCACAATCTGTGCTGCTAACTTTCATGACTTTCAATCTGATGTAAACACCGATGCCTGACAACACGTTTGCGTCTACCGCTATTCGCGTTATTTCCTCAATGGCAACCCGACAGGTCCTGGCTGAACTTGTGGCCGCCTTCGAGCAGCGCTATGGCGTGCCCGTGCTTGTTGAGTCTGTGGGTGGGGTGGATGCCTCTCGCCGGGTTGATGCCGGCGAGGCTTTCGATGTCGCAATTCTGGCCTCTGACACGATTGACAGACTCATGCGCAATGGCCGCTTGCTGCCCGCCTCCCGTGTCGACCTGGTGCAGTCCGGCGTCGCCGTGGCGGTGCGTGCCGGGGCTGCGCATCCGGATATCGCGACCGAACCGGCCATTCGAAACGCGGTCTTGTCTGCGAAAAGCATCGGCTATTCCACCGGACCTAGCGGTGTGGCCTTGATCGGCCTGTTTGAGCGATGGGGCATCACCGGGCAAATCAAGGACCGACTCTTCCAGGCGCCAGCAGGTGTTCCCGTAGGGAGTCTGGTCGCTCGTGGCGAGGTTGAACTCGGATTCCAGCAACTCAGCGAACTCATCAATATGGCGGGCATTGACATCCTGGGTCCCTTGCCTGCGGAGATACAGATCACCACGACGTTCTCGGCAGGCGTGTGTGTCAACTCGGAACAACCCGATCTCGTACAAGATCTGATCGCCTTTTTAAACTCCTCGGACGCGGCAGCAGTCAAACGCCGTCAGGGTATGGAGCCCACATTCCCCCTTCACTAAGAAAACACCATGAAAAAACCACTTGTGATTGATTGCCATGGCCACTACACCACCGCGCCCAAGGCGCTGGAGGCATGGCGCAACCAGCAGATTGCCGGTATCAAGGACCCAACTGTCATGCCCAAAGTGGCAGACCTGAAAATCAGCGACGACGAACTGCGTGAGTCCATCGAGTCCAACCAGCTGCGCCTGATGAAGGAGCGCGGCTCAGACCTCACCATTTTCAGCCCGCGCGCCAGCTTCATGGCGCACCACATTGGCGACTTCAATGTGTCTGCCACCTGGTCGGCCATTTGCAACGAACTGTGTTATCGCGTCAGCCAACTTTTTCCTGACCACTTCATTCCTGCTGCCATGCTGCCGCAAAGCCCGGGCGTAGACCCGGCCACCTGTATCCCCGAGCTGGAAAAATGCGTCAAGCAATACGGCAATGTAGGCATCAACCTCAACCCCGATCCTTCGGGCGGGCATTGGACTTCCCCAGCGCTGACCGACCGCCATTGGTACCCGATTTACGAGAAGATGGTGGAGTACGACATTCCGGCCATGGTGCATGTCTCTACCAGCTGCAATGCCTGCTTTCACACCACCGGCGCACACTACCTGAATGCAGACACCACGGCTTTTATGCAATGCCTGCAGGGCGACTTGTTCAAGGATTTCCCCACCCTGCGGTTCATCATCCCGCACGGGGGTGGCGCGGTGCCTTACCACTGGGGGCGTTTTCGCGGCCTGGCGCAAGAAATGAAAAAACCGCTGCTCAAAGACCACCTGTTGAACAATATTTTCTTTGACACCTGCGTTTACCACCAACCCGGCATCGACCTGCTGACCAAGGTGATCCCGGTCGACAACATCCTGTTTGCATCCGAGATGATTGGTGCAGTGCGGGGGATCGACCCCGAAACCGGCTTCTACTACGATGACACCAAGCGCTATATTGAAGCTTCAAGCATCATCGTTGGCGATGACCGCTACAAGGTTTATGAAGGCAATGCCCGGCGCGTGTTCCCGCGTCTGGACGCCGCACTCAACGCAAAGGAAACCCCATGAGCAACGCCACCAACCCCTACGGCATCGTCAAACGCAATATCGTGCGCGCCAATAGAGAGGCCGTTGAAAAACTCTCACGCTTTGGCGTGGCCACCATTCACGAGGCCCAAGGCCGTGTCGGCCTGGTCAAACCCTATATGCGCCCGATCTACAGCGGAGCCCGCACTTGCGGCACGGCGGTCACGGTGTTGCTGCACCCCGGTGACAACTGGATGATGCATGTGGTTGCCGAGCAGATCAGGGAAGGTGATGTGGTGGTTGCCGCCTGTTCTGCCGACAATACCGACGGTTTTTTTGGTGATTTGTTGGCCACCAGCTTCAAGGCCCGTGGTGCGAAGGGCCTGGTCATTGATGG
Source organism: Hylemonella sp. (assembly GCA_040382055.1). Classification (GTDB taxonomy): domain Bacteria; phylum Pseudomonadota; class Gammaproteobacteria; order Burkholderiales; family Burkholderiaceae_C; genus JBEIGE01. The sequence goes on along the minus strand of JBEIGE010000026.1, from coordinate 17,874 downwards.
CGGCTGCCGCGACGTCAAGGAACTCAAAGAGATGGACTTCCCGGTCTGGAGCCGGGCCATCAGCGCCAAAGGCACCATCAAGGCCACGCTGGGCTCGGTGAATATCCCTGTGGTTTGTGCCGGCGCGCAAGTCAACCCCGGCGACGTGGTGATTGCCGATGACGATGGCGTGGTCATTGTTCCTGCGGCCCATGCCCAGGCCGTGGCCGACGCAGCCCAAGCGCGTGAAAGCCTTGAAGCCGACAAGCGTGCCAAGCTGGCTTCCGGCGTACTGGGTCTGGACATGTACAACTTTCGCGAACCGCTGGCCAAATTGGGCCTCAGATACATAGACTGAGAAATCGTCACAGCTGGTTTGCCTGTGAAGAGATCAGTCCTGTGTGGCGCTTCAGTCTATTTGCTTCATTATGTATAGCAAACTATCTTTAATTCATAAGGACAAAATGGATTTAAATCGCAGATCATTCGGCGCACTGGCCTCTCAATGTCTGTTGGCGTGCACGCTCGCCAGCGCCATCTTCACCCTGGGTTGTGCCAGCCCGACACCCCCTGTCGATCCCGCAGTTCGCCAGGTTCTGGCGCCAACGGGCACGTTGCGGGTCGGTGTTTACCCGGGCAGCCCCACGTCATTGGTGGTGGATGCAAAAACCGGCCAGCGCGCCGGAGTGGCGCACGATCTGGGCCCGCAGCTAGCCCAGCGCCTGGGCACTGAGGTCCAGGTGATTGAATTTGCCCGGCTGGCGCTGGTACTCGATGCGCTCAAAGCGGGTCAGATTGATTTCACCATCACCAACGCCACAGACATTCGCGCCCGTGACATGGATTTCACCCAGCCACTGGTGCAACTGGAGTTGGGTTATCTGGTGGCCAGTGGTTCGCCCCTCATGGCGGTGGCCGACATTGACCGGCCCGGAATCCGGGTGGGTGTCAGCCAGGGCAGCAGCTCGCAGGGGGTCTTGAGCCGCGACTTTAAACATGCCTCGGTTATTCCAGCCTCATCTTTAAAGCAGGCACAAGACATGCTGCGACAGAAAACCATTGATGCGTTTGCAACCAACAAAGGCATTTTGTTTGAAATGTCCGATGAATTGCCCGGCTCCCGAGTGCTGGCTGGCCGCTGGGGACTGGAAAACCTGGCCATTGCAATCCCCAAGGGACGCGATGCGGGGCGGCCTTTTGTCAACGCGTTTGCCGATTCAGTCCGTGCCAACGGACAACTGCAAGTGGCCATTACCCGTTCCGGGCTGCGCGGCACGAGCAGCGCGCCTTAACCATCAAACATTTGTCAGCTTAGCCTTCAAACCCAACAACAGTATGTTCTTTCCAATTCAAGATTGACGACCATGAACCCTTCTTCCCTCCGTTTTTTCAGTCCTCGCCAGCATCTCACCCAACTTGGGATTTTCTTTGCTGCAACTTTTTTGCTGGCTTGCGACGCGCTGGCCCAAAGCGCCCCTCAGGTTTATCCGGTCAAGCCGGTCAAGATGCTGGTGGGTTATGCCGCAGGTGGCGCTGTGGACAATGTGGCGCGCACCATTAGCCAAAGTCTTTCAAACACCCTGGGGCAGCCCTTTGTGGTGGAAAACCGGCCCGGTGCAGGCAGCAATATTGCGACCAAGGCGGTGATAGATTCTCCGGCTGACGGCTACACCCTCATGATGGCCGCCAATGCGGTGGCTGCCAATATGGCCCTTTACCAACCTGCACCTTTTGATGCCGAGCGTGATCTGGTGGCCGTGTCGTTGGTGGGTCGGGTTCCGGTGGTGCTGGCTGCCAACCCGAATGCGCCGTATTCCAGCATTGCCAAAATGATTGAAGCCGCCAAGGCCAAGCCGGACAGCATTGCCTTTGCCAGCCCCGGCAATGGTTCTACCCCGCATATGGCCATTGAGTTTTTTGAGCGTGCTGCTGGTATTACCCTGCAACACGTCCCTTACCGGGGCGGAACGCCGGCCATCACCGATGTGATTGGTGGGCAACTGCCCATGGTGGCCGTCAATGCGCTCGAAGCACTGCCGCATGTGCGTAGCGGCCGCTTGAAGTTGCTCGCTGTACTCAGCCCCAACCGTTCAGCCATCTTCCCCGAGGTGCCCACCATCGCCGAATCAGGATTCCCCGGTTTTGAAGCTTCGGTCTGGTACGGTGTGGTTGCACCAGCTGCCACGCCCAAGCCGGTGGTTACACGACTGCATGCCGAAATACAAAAGGCCCTGCAGACGGCCGAGGTGAAGGAACGCATGACATCTGTGGGCGGCGAAGTGATCCCCGGCAGCATGGACATGTTTGCGGCGCTGCTGCGCTCTGAGCGCCTGCGCTATGAAAAACTGGTGCGTGAGGCCAATATCAAGCCCGACTAGCCCGCTCACAATCCGCAAAGACCTACAACTCTCAACACTGCAACCATCATCATCGCAACCAACTTGGAAATCCCCATGGAATTCACAAAAACCCCAGGCTGGCTTGACTGGTGCAACGGCCCCAGCCAGCCGCGCTTCAAATTGCCGGCAGGCGCGGTGGATGCGCACTGCCATGTGTTTGGCCCCGGCGCGCAATTCCCCTACGCCCCCGAGCGCAAATACACCCCGTGCGACGCCTCCAAAGCCCAGCTGTTCGCGCTGCGCGACCACCTGGGCTTTGATAAAAACGTGATTGTTCAGGCCACCTGCCATGGCAGCGACAACCGCGCGCTGGTGGACGCGCTCAGGGCTTCTGGCAACAAGGCCAGGGGCGTTGCAACCGTTAGCCGCAACGTGACCGATGCCGAACTGCAAGAGCTGCATGCCGCCGGTGTGCGGGGAACACGCTTTAACTTTGTCAAACGCCTGGCAGACTTCACGCCGCGCGAGGTTCTGCTGGAAATTGCCAACCGCATAGCGCCTTTGGGCTGGCATGTGGTGGTGTACTTTGAGGCGCAAGACCTGCCTGACCTGTACGACTTTTTCACAGCCCTGCCCACCACGGTGGTGGTGGACCACATGGGCCGCCCCGATGTCACCAAGCCGGTGGATGGGCCCGAATTTGCCTTGTTTGTGAAGATGATGCGCGAGCACACCAACATCTGGAGCAAGGTCAGCTGCCCGGAGCGCCTGAGCGTGGACGGGCCACCAGCCTTGAACGGTGAACAACAGCCCTACCGCGACGTGGTGCCGTTTGCCAGGCACCTGGTAGAAACCTTTCCCGATCGCGTGTTGTGGGGGACCGACTGGCCGCACCCCAATCTGAAAAACCACATGCCCGATGACGGCTTGCTGGTGGACTATATTCCCCACATTGCCACCACGCCTGAACTGCAACACAAGCTGCTGGTGGACAACCCCACACGCCTGTACTGGAGCTGACGCATGGCCCTGGAAAAAAATTACCTTGATGTGCCGGGCACCACCATTTTTGATGCCGAGCAATCCCGCCTGGGCTACCACCTCAACCAGTTTTGCATGTCCCTCATGAAGCCCGAGAACCGGGAGCGCTTCAAGGCGAATGAGCGCGCCTACCTGGACGAGTGGCCCATGACCGAGGAGCAAAAGCAGGCTGTGATGGCGCGTGACCTCAATCGCTGCATCAAGGCCGGCGGCAATATTTATTTTCTGGCCAAAATTGGCTCAACCCTGGGTAAAAGTTTTCAGCAGATGGCCGGCTCCATGACCGGCATGACCGAGGACGAATACCGCACCATGATGATCCGGGGCGGCCGTTCGGTCGAGGGCAACCGCTATGTGGGCGAAAACGGTGACGCCCAGGCCAACCGCCAGCCCCAGGGCAGCGGCACCGGCATTTTGACCTGAGGCTTAGCCCGGAAAAACCAAACACCATGGCAAAAATTACCGCCTCCGTTTTTACTTCGCATGTGCCGGCCATCGGTGCCGCCCTGGACCTGGGCAAGACCGGTGAACCCTATTGGCAGCCCGTCTTCCAGGGTTATGACTATTCCAAGCAGTGGCTCAAAGACAACCCGCCCGATGTCATTTTTCTGGTCTTTAACGACCACGCCACGGCCTTTAGCCTGGAGATGATTCCCACCTTTGCCATTGGCACTGCGGCGCACTATGCCGTGGCCGACGAAGGCTGGGGCCCGCGCCCCGTCCCGGCGGTCATCGGCCACCCGGAACTGGCCTCGCACATTGCGCAAAGCGTGATCCAGCAAGACTTTGACCTGACCATCGTCAACAAGATGGACGTGGACCACGGCCTCACAGTGCCCCTCTCGCTGATGTGCGGCCAGCCCCCGGCCTCGGACTTCCATTGGCCCTGCCCGGTGATTCCCTTTGCCGTCAATGTGGTGCAGTACCCCGTGCCGTCTGGCAGGCGCTGCCTGGAACTGGGCAAGGCCATCCGCCGGGCGGTTGAGTCGTATGACCAGCCGCTCAAGGTCCAGATCTGGGGCACCGGCGGCATGAGCCACCAGTTGCAAGGTCCGCGTGCTGGCCTGATCAACCGTGCCTGGGACAACGCTTTCCTGGACGAAATGATTGCCAACCCCGAGAAGTTGGCGGACAAGCCGCACATCGAATACGTGCGCGAAGCCGGCTCCGAGGGCATAGAGCTGGTGATGTGGCTCATCGCCCGGGGTGCTATGGATGATGTAGCAAACAAATCAGCTGCACCAAGGGTCAAGCATCGTTTTTATCATGTACCTGCTTCCAACACGGCGGTCGGGCACCTTATTTTGGAGAACCCATGACTATCAAAGTCGCGCTTGCAGGGGCGGGCGCTTTCGGCATCAAGCACCTGGACGGCATCAAAAACATTGACGGCGTTGAAGTGATTTCCTTGGTTGGGCGTGAGCTGGCTAAAACCCAGGAGGTTGCCAGCAAATACGGCATCTCGCATGTCACCACAGACTTGAACGACAGCCTGGCCATCAAAGCGGTAGACGCCGTTATTTTGTGTACGCCCACCCAAATGCACGCCGCACAAAGCCTGGCGTGTCTCAAAGCCGGCAAACATGTGCAGGTAGAAATACCGCTGGCGGATTCATGGCGCGATGCGCAGGCCGTGGTTGAGCTGCAAAAAGCCTCGGGTTTGGTGGCCATGTGCGGCCACACCCGCCGCTTCAACCCCAGCCATCAATACGTGCACCAGCAAATCACGGCAGGCAAGTTCAACATCCAGCAGATGGATGTACAAACCTATTTTTTCCGGCGCAGCAACATGAATGCGCTGGGTCAGGCGCGGTCCTGGACTGACCACCTGCTGTGGCACCACGCTGCGCACACGGTAGACTTGTTTGCTTACCAGTGCGGCAGCCCCATCGTCAAAGCCAATGCGGTGCAGGGGCCCATCCACCCGACCTTGGGCATTGCCATGGACATGAGCATTCAGCTCAAGGCGGCCAACGGCGCCATTTGTACACTCAGTCTGTCTTTCAACAACGACGGCCCGCTGGGCACGTATTTCCGCTACATCGGCGACACCGCCACTTACCTGGCGCGTTATGACGACCTGTTTACCGGCAAGGAAGAAAAAATAGATGTCAGCCAGGTGGCCGTGTCCATGAACGGCATTGAGCTGCAAGACCGTGAGTTCTTTGCCGCCATCCGTGACGGCCGCGAGCCCAACGCCAGTGTGGCCAGTGTGTTGCCCTGCTACCAGGTCTTGCACGACCTGGAACAACAACTCAGCTAAGCCAATAGCCCAACACGACAAGCCACTCAACCACCGCTCGACCAACCCACCAACGACATTCTTTGACCATGCAAACCAGACAACTCGGTCCTTTTCAAGTCTCTGCCATCGGCCTGGGCTGCATGAACCTCAGCCATGGTTACGGCAAACCCGTGAGCAAAGAACAAGGCGAACGCCTGTTGCTCACCGCGCTGGATGCCGGCGTGACCCTGTTTGACACGGCAGCACTGTACGGCTTTGGCGCCAACGAAACGCTGGTCGGGCAGGTGATGAAACCCCACCGGAATAAATTCACGCTGGCCAGCAAATGTGGCATGCAGGGGGTCGATTTGGCCGGTGACGGCAAGCTGGTCCGCGTGATTGACGGCCGTCCCGAGACCCTCAGAAAAACCTGCGAGATGAGCCTGCGCCGTCTGCAAACTGACGTGATCGACCTGTATTACCTGCACCGCTGGGACAAAAAAGTACCCATTGAAGACAGCGTGGGGGCGCTCAGTGATCTGGTTCAAAAAGGGTACATCCGCAGCATTGGATTGAGCGAAGTCTCGGCCAGCACCTTGCGAAAGGCCCATGCAGTTCATCCCATAGCCGCCTTGCAGACCGAATACTCGCTGTGGACGCGCAACCCCGAAATTGCGGTCTTGCAGGCTTGCAAGGAACTGGGTGTCACCTTTGTGGCGTTCAGTCCCGTTGGGCGCGGCTTTCTCTGCGGCCCCATCGATGTGGCGCAACTCGATGCCCAGGACATCCGTTGCACCATGCCACGCTTCTTGTCTGATAACTATGCCCATAACCAGCAGTTGCTGCGGAACTACAGCGAAATAGCCAAAGAAGTGGGTTGCAGCCCGGCGCAACTGGCGCTGGCCTGGCTGCTGCATCAAGACGGTGGCATCATCCCCATCCCCGGAACCACCCGCACTGAGCACTTGCTGGACGATCTGGGTGCTGTGCATGTCAAGCTCAACCCTGCGACGCTGGCCCGCCTGGACACCCTGATCAACCAGAACACGGTTCGCGGCTCGCGCTACACCGCTTTGGCCAACGCCGAAGTCGATACCGAAAACTTCTGAACAGTTGGTTTGAAACAAACCGAAACAAATCGACACTGCGCTGAGATGATGTAAGCCCCAGGTCTGGGCACCATGGCAATCCTGTTCAACAACTTTTTGAAAAGGAAATCAACCATGAAACCCTGGATCAAACGCACACTGATTACCGTTCTCGGCGCAACCGTTTTGGCCGGTGGCCTGAGCGCCTGTGGCGATAGGCACCATGGCTACGGCTCGTCCATGACGGCAGAACAATATGCCCACAAGCGCGACAAGATGGTCGATAAGGTGGCCAGCCGCCTCGATCTGACAGAAGACCAGAAAAAGCGCCTGAGCAACCTGGGTGACAAGCTTTATGAGCAGCGCACGGTCTTCATGGGTACCGGCAAAGACCCGCGGTCCGAGATGAAGCAACTGGTCAGCGGCGACAAGTTTGACATGGAGCGTGCACAAGCCCTGGTCAATGAAAAAACCACCGCCATTCAAGGCAAGAGCCCGGAAGTCATTGCTGCCATGGCCGACTTTTACAACAGCCTGAATGCGGCCCAGCAGCAAAAAGTGCGCGACTTGATGGAGCGACGCTCTGGCTTGTTTGGTCGCAGCTAAAGGCGGCACCGCCAAAGCCTGGATGCGGGTGTAACGGGTTTAACGGGTTTAACGGGTGTAACAATAGCTCATGCCCCGCATACTGCTCATTGATGACGACGCGCAACTGGGCCCCCCACTGGGGGCCTACTTTGCGCGTTTTGACATGAGCCTGGTGTGTGCCCTGCGCCCCAGCAAAGGCCTGGCCCTGCTCAGTGAGAGCGTCTTTGATGCCGTCATTCTGGATGTGATGCTGCCTGAAATGGACGGCTTTGAAGTCTGTCGAACCCTGCGCAAGACCAGCGACGTTCCCGTGATCATGCTCACCGCCCGCGGTGATGTGATGGACCGGGTGGTTGGCCTGGAGCTTGGCGCTGACGACTACCTGCCCAAACCCTTTGAGCCGCGCGAACTGGTGGCCCGCATTCAAACCGTCTTGCGGCGCAGGCAACCCCTTGCAAGCAGCCTTGGCCCGGGCGCAGGCGCTGCCCGGTTGCTGTTTGAGGGCTTGCAGATAGACCCGGGCAAGCGCAGCGTATTGCTGTCCGGTCAGCCAGTGGAGCTCACCAGTACCGAGTTTGACTTGCTTTACCTGCTGGCCAAAGAGCCGGGCAAAGTATTGAGCCGGGATGACATCCTGAACCACCTCAGAGGCCATGACGCCGAGTTGTACAGCCGTGCCGTAGACATTGTGATCAGCCGCCTGCGCAAAAAGCTCGAACCCCTGGACTGCATCAAAACCTTGCGCAATGCAGGCTATTGCCTGGCCTTGCCGCGCTTGCCGCCATGAACACCTTGAAAAAGCTCACCCCCCTGTGGCTGCAACAACTCTTGCTCGCGCTCGGGCGGTCTTTGCGCTTTCGTCTGGTGCTGGTGTTTTTGTTACTGGCGGTGGCCGTTGCAGCCACCTTTATCTCGGGTGCGCAAAAAGCCTTCTCCATCGGCTGGCGCGAAGCAGCCCGCCCCTTGCTGGCCGATTATGTGGACCGCCTGCACAGCGAAATTACCCAAACCCCTGGCGGTGTGCCCAATATTGAAAAAGCAATGGCGCTGACCGAGCGCCTGCCCATCACCATCACCATCACCGGTCCGCAAACCAACTGGCAGTCGCACCCCGAAGACCATGACCACGACCATGGACATTGGCAGCGCGAGCGTGATGGCGCTGAGCGTCACCCGCGAGACCAGGACTGGAAGCCCCTGCTGCAGCAAACCTCCGCCGACGGCCACACCGTGACCTTTGGTATCAACAAAGACAACTTTGAGCGGCGTCCCCGCCTGCTTGCGTATGCGCTGGGCACCCTGTTTTTGCTCACCTTGCTGGCCTACCTGTATGTGCGCCACCTGCTTCGCCCCCTGGACAGCATTCGTGCGGGCGCGCAGCGCTTTGGCGCTGGCAACTTTGAACAGACCATTGCGGTGAGGCATCCCAAGCGGCCCGACGAACTTGGCGAGCTGGCCCAGGCCATCAACACCATGGGCGCAGATATCTATCAAATGCTGGAGGCCAAACGTGCGCTGTTGCTGGCCATCAGCCATGAATTGCGCAGCCCCCTCACACGCGCCCGGCTCAACACCGAGCTGCTGCCAGAAACCCCAGAGGTGCAAGCCAGCCGCGATGCCCTGCTGCAAGACCTGGCCTTGATGCGGGATCTGGTGACCGATCTGCTGGAGAGTGAACGCCTGGCCAACGGCCATGCCGCCCTGAGCCGGGAACCCACCAACCTGCGCGAACTGGTGGCCGAGGTGGTCAAAAGCCTGTCCACCAGCATGCCCCCCATCACCCAACAGCTGGCCGCTGATCTGGACCGTTTGCCCCTGCCTTGGCTAGACCGCACCCGCTTGCGCCTGTTGCTGCGCAACCTGCTGGACAACGCCTTGCGGCACAGCAGCAACGCCAGCCAAGCGCCCTGTCTGACAATCGAGCACGCTCACAACCCGGCAGGCGAGCCGGTTGTACGCATCACGGTCAGGGACTTTGGCTCCGGCGTGGCAGAAGATGCGCTGCCGCATCTGGCCGAGCCGTTTTACCGCCCAGACAGCGCCCGTACCCGCACAAGCGGTGGCGTCGGCCTGGGCCTCTACCTTTGCAAACGCGTCGCCCAGGCCCACGGTGGCAGCTTATCCGTGCGCAACGCCCAGCCTGGCCTGGAAGTGCTTGTGGAGTTACCCATCCAAAATCAGCTTGCTATTAAATAAAGAGCTAGTAGCCTATATAGCGTAAGGTCTTCATGCCACTTTAGGGCCTCAACTAGAATGCAGCAAAAGGAGGTGGCATGACGCCAGAGCAAAAAGCCAGAGTCACGATAGACACGCCGCTACAGGCTGCTGGCTGGCACGTTTGCAATTTGGCAGTGGCCAAGATCCGTGCCCATGCCGTGGCCGCTGGCGTGAATGTGACCTACGACGTCTACCGCATCAAAACCGAGTTGAGCGAGCAGGGCGCCAAGGTGGACAAAGGCTTTTGGCAGGAAACGCAAGACAAAGCCACCCGCCGCAAGACCGCCGGGCAGTTGGACGACGACTTTGAATACCAGAGCGGAGAGCTGGACCGCGCCGTGCAAACGCCCGACCAGATCCGCACCCTGGGAGAAAAGCTTGGCTGCGGCATCGAGTTAGCGCGAAAGATCACTCGCTGCATTATTGGTGAGAGGCCCGCATACCTGATCACAAGGTTTGAAGGCAGGTATTTTCCTGAATCAGAACAGGCCTTTTTTGAATTTGGCAAAGGACATCGCAATTCATGGGAACAGATATTCAATCATTAACAAACGCACTTCGCGCCTTTGCGAACGCGCGAGACTGGGAGCAGTTTCACTCTCCTAAGAATCTGGCTTCTGCGTTAACCGTCGAAGCGGCGGAGTTGCTAGAGCATTTTCAATGGATGACCGAGGAGCAAAGTCGGCAACCGTCAGCGACAAAGAGCGCTGAGATCGCTGCAGAAGCTGCTGATGTGTTTTTGTACCTCTTGCAGCTATGCGACAAGCTGAATATCGATCTGGTGCAGGCGTCGAGAGAAAAAATACTGTTGAACGAACAGCGGTACCCTGTCGAAAGCTCGCGTGGTTCGAGTAGAAAATATTCATACAAATGAATAGGGCCGCGATGAGACTGGGTCAACACCAAACGCGTTTCGTGCTCGCTTCATGATTGTTTACCAAGCAACAAAATCCAGATTTCTCGATCAGGTTCATACGACCGATATTGAGGAGTTAGTGAGGGATGCCTTTGTGCGCAAACTTGGGCGCAGCGTCGGTATCGCTGAAGTGCGGTCATGGCGTAACTCATTGGAGTCCATGGCCAAGGTGTTGACGGATGTTGATATTCCTGCGGAGGCAGGGGTCGCAATTGAGTACAACATCCCTCAAACTGGGAAGCGGGTGGACTTTATCCTAACTGGGCTAGGTGAAGACCAATTTCCTAAAGTCATTGTTGTTGAGTTGAAGCAATGGGAGCAATCGCAGCGGACTGAGAAAGATGGGATTGTTTCAACTTTTGTCGGCGGTGCTCAGAGAGAAGTCAGTCACCCCTCTTATCAGGCTTGGTCATACGCCGCCCTACTTGAGGATTTCAATGAGGCAGTTCACGACGTAGGGATTGAGTTGCGGCCGTGCGCCTATTTGCACAATTACAAGCATGACGACGTGATTGGTCATGACTTCTATGCGCCTTGGATTGAGCGAGCACCAGTATTTCTAAAAGGCGACGCCGAGAGAGCCAAGCTTCGCGACTTTATCAAGAGGCATGTCAAGTTTGGCGACAGCATTGATCTTCTCTACCGAATAGAAAACGGGCGCATCCGCCCCTCCAAGATGCTGGCTGACAGCCTCGTTGGAATGTTAATGGGCCAGCCCGAATTCATTCTGATTGATGATCAAAAAGTTGTTTATGAGAACGTCATGTCCATGGCACAAAAGGCAACAGTGAACGCAAAACATGTGTTGATCGTAGAAGGAGGGCCTGGTACTGGTAAGTCCGTGGTGGCCATCAACTTGCTCGCGGACTTGATTCGGGCGGGACAAAACTGTCGATATGTTTCAAAGAATGCCGCCCCTCGAGCAGTATATGAAAGCAAACTTAGTGGCCACTTCAAGAAGTCGCGGATATCAAATTTGTTCTCTGGTTCCGGCGGATTCGTGGGAGCCACTGCAAACACGTTTGATACTTTGATCGTCGATGAAGCTCATCGACTCAATGAAAAATCAGGTTTGTACGGGAATTTGGGTGAAAACCAGATCAAAGAGATCATTGATGCGGCCAAATGCGTAGTCTTTTTTGTCGATGAAGATCAGCGGGTGACCTTGAAAGATATCGGTGCAAAAGACGCAATTAAGCGATGGGCGGGTGTAGCAGGAGCCAACGTTGCTTCCTTCGAATTGGCATCGCAGTTTCGGTGCAACGGTTCGGATGGCTATTTGGCATGGCTTGATCACACGCTAGGGGTGAGAGAGACGGCAAATCCACTTTTAGAAACGGGAGCATTTGACTTCCAGGTTTTTGATTCGCCCAATGAATTGCATAGCCGAATCGTAGAAAGGAACAAGGTCAACAACAAAGCTCGTCTTGTTGCAGGCTATTGTTGGAAGTGGCCAAGCAAGAAAGCGCCAGATGTGTTTGACGTTGTCCTACCCGAGTTCAATTTTCGGAAACGCTGGAACCTTGCCCAGGACGGGAGCCTTTGGATCGTTGCCCCTGAGTCTGTTGAAGAGATCGGTTGTATTCACACCTGTCAAGGCCTGGAGGTTGACTATGTAGGAGTCATTGTGGGTGATGATTTTGTCGTCCGAAATGGGGAGGTCATTTGTCAGCCAGAAAACCGAGCGTCGTCAGATAAGTCCATCTTTGGGTGGAAACGGCTTTTGAAAGAGCAGCCAGTTACTGGAAAGCATCAACTGAACCTGCTGATCAAGAATACCTACAGGACCTTGATGACCCGTGGGATGAAAGGTTGTTACATATATTGCACTGACAAAGAGACGGCCGCTTACTTTCGTTCGCGCATCCTTGAGTCGTCAGTGACCGCGTCAGTAGCGAAAGTGGATAGTGAGTTGCCGTTGGAAGAAAGTGCGCATATTCCTAGCAATGTAGTTCCATTCCAGTTGGTCAAGCGTGGCGATGTCCGCCCGTTTGTTAACGCCGTCCCACTAATTGAATTAAAGTTTGCAGCTGGGATGTTTAGCGATGTTCAAGCGTTTGAAGCGGATACGATTCAATGGGTCGAATTGCCTGATGTCTATCGCCCTCAACTGGGGATGTTTGTTGCGCAAATTGTGGGTGAATCCATGAATCGCCGGATTCCAAATGGAAGTTGGTGCTTGTTTCGGGCCAACCCCCAAGGTACCCGTACGGGAAAGGTTGTCGTTGCACAACATCGCCTCATATCTGACCCTGAATCTGGAGGCTCTTTCACCGTTAAAGTTTATTCCAGCGAGAAGCAACAGACAGAGGATGGCGAGTGGCGTCATTCGCGATTGGAGTTATCTCCAGACAGTACAGATTCCAGGTTCAAGCCACTCGTGTTTGGCCCTGAGTCTGCGGGATCAGTTTCTATTGTTGCTGAGCTAATCGGAGTTTTGGACTTGTAGTCTTCTGCGGCTGGCACATGGTCAGATGACCCGCTGTTCGTCGTTGTAGGAGCGTATTGATGAGTCGATATCCCTAGCGGGAAGGCGCTGTTGCCGCAGGTCAAGGCCCGGCCCGAGCTGGCGCAGACAGGGGTGTACCTGCTGCTGGGGCCGCGCCCGGACGGTGAAGGCGACATGCTCTACGTGGGCGAGGGCGACCCCATCCGCCCCCGGCTGGAGAGCCACTATGCGCAAAAAGATTTCTGGAACCGCGTCATCGGCTTCACCACCACCACCACGGCCGGGCAGCTTGGCGGCCGGGTGTTGGCGGCATAATCCCAACGAGAGAAAACCATGATCAGCCTCATCGAACAACACCGCCCCGAAATTGCCGCACTGTGCAACCGCTTTGGCGTGCAGAGTCTGGACGTTTTTGGCTCCGCTGCCGATGGCGCATTTGATGCGGCTCGCAGCGACATCGATTTTTTGGTCGAGTTCAGCCCGGAGGATGCGGGCAGTCTCTTTCACCGCTACTTCGGGCTGCAGGAAGCGCTGGAGAGCCTGTTTCACCGCAAGATTGATTTGGTGTCGGCCAGCGCGTTGAGCAACCCGTATTTCATTGCGGCAGTGAACCAATCGCGCCAACCAGTCTATGCATCCGCGCGCACCCAAGCTGCTTGAAGACATCCGCAGCGCGGCGGACTTTGTCAAAACCGCCACCGATGGAGTTTTGCTGCCTCAGTTCAAGCAAGACCGCATGCTGCGCCAAGCCGTTGAGCGCAACTTCGAGATCATCGGCGAGGCCATACGTCGCCTGGAAAAGGACGACCCCGAAACTGCCGCCCGCATCACCGACTACCGCCGGATCATCGCGTTTCGCAATGTGCTGATCCACGGTTACGACGTGATCGACCCTGCCATCGTTTGGAGCGCGGTTGAGGTTGACCTGGCGCCTTTGTTGGCAGATGTGCAGGCGCTGCTGAGTAGCGCGGGTTGATGGCCTTGCAGGCAAGCCTGCCGCCGCTGGACTTCAGCCCCATGCTGGGGCGCGGGCGGCGCATTTACATTGGTGGAATTCACGCCGCCATGGGGCGGGACTATCGGCCTCTGGCGACCGTGTTCGAAAAAATTATCGCGCGCTCGAAGCAGCGCGTTGCTGCCAATACGCGGTAAAGCTTTTTTGACTGCCGGGTGCTTTGTCATTGGCACCAGCAGAAAACGGGGCACGAATGCCTTCTACCGCAGATGACGTTTTGGCAGAAATCCGAAGCGCGGCCTTGCGCGCAGCTAAGGTGCGGCTGCGCAGATACGGGTTGGATTCTTTGAGAGTCATGGGGCGATGGTACTACGCATGAATGGGATTATGGAAGTGCTTAAACGCAAACCGGGATTGGCGCGGGCGACATGCTTTACGTGGGCGAGGGCGACCCTATCCGCACCCGGCAGGGGAGCCACTATTTACAGAAGGATTTCTGGACCCGAGCCATAGGCTTCACCACCACCACCACCACCACGGGCGGGCAGCTCAACAAGGCGCATTTGCAGTTTCTGGAGTCGCGCCTCATCGCGCTGAACGGTGTGCTGGCCATGCAGGGCGCGCTTTACCAGTTCACACAGGACTACACCTTTAGCGCCCCCAGCACCCCTGCCGCCGCAGCGCCAATGGGCGGGTGTAATGGAAGGCTGCTGACGGGCGCACGCTGAAGGAAATTCAGGAGGCGGAGGCTGGACAGTAGTTTTGCTTCTTTTTTAATAGCTGCTTGCACAATGAATGCGAGGGCTAAAACCCCAATGCTCCTGATTACTGGCTGTGAAGTTTCTCTTGCAGCCAAACCTTGATGAGCGATTGGTAGGGCACATCACGGGCGTTGGCGGCTACTTTCAGTGAGTCCAGCAGGTGCTGCGGCAGCCGCAGCGAAATGGTTTTGGTGGTGGGCTTCAAGTTTGGCAGCGTTGCCTTCTTCGCCTTGGACCAGTCCAAGTGATCGGTAGAGTCGTGCGATTCCCAGTACGCGCGCTCTTGTGCTTCGTTGGCGAATTTCGGAATTGCTGTGCTCGGCACAGATTTAGTCGGCTTGTTCATAAACGGTTCGCTCCTTTCGGTGCATGTCTCTGGCTGATATGACCCGGATCAACCCACCGGATTTGCGCAGGGTAAACGTGATGTGCAGTGGGCGCCCCTCGTCGGTCTTGCCCAGCGCGTGAACTCGGGGTTCGTTCTGGCTATGGGCGCCATCCTCAAGCAGCAGCAAGGGTGCATTGAAGAACACTTGCTCAGCTTCCGCCATGGACACGCCATGCTTTTCGTTCTTGCGCTCGTTGCCACTGTCCCAGTCAAACCCGGTAATCTGGTTCAGGTCAATCATTTTTGTATATTATCATCATGTACGTATTCAGCCAACACGTACCATGAAAACCCTCCCCGTTTTCCTCTTCCTTGGCCCTGCTGCCCGACTGGCAGTTCACGCGCGCAGTTGATTTTCTTATTGCTTTGAAAGCTGCTTTCGCAAGAGTTGCGCGGGCTAGAGGCTAATTTCATTGATCTATGGACTTCACGAGAAATCTTGATTAAAGTAATGAATCCTTACTTTTCCTAAAATGCCATGCTTGCCAAAATCACTTCCAAAAACCAGCTCACGCTGCCCAAGAGCGTGACACAGGCCGTGGGTGCAACGGAATACTTTGATGTAGAGGCCCGTGCCGGCCAGATCATCCTCACGCCCGTGCGAATTCAGCGCGGGGACGCGGTGCGGGCAAAGCTGGCTGAGCTGGATTTGACAGACAGAGATATTGCCGACGCCGTGGCCTGGGCCAGAGATAACAAATCCAAGGCATGAGCGCGCCAGTGCGCGTGGTGTTGGACACCAACGTGGTCTTGTCAGCGCTGGTATTCGGTGGCGGGGCGGCCGGGCGTGTCCGTCGGGCATGCCAGCAGGGCCTATTCCTGCCATTGGCCAGTACGGCCACAGCATATGAGTTGGTGCGGGTACTGGCCTATCCCAAGTTCCGCCTGTCGCAAACAGACCAGGAAGAGTTGCTGGCGGACTACCTGCCGCATACCGAGACAGTGCGCATCTCCCAGCCGCCGCCCCAAGTGCCCGCGTGCCGCGATGCGCTGGACGCGCCGTTTATGCTTTTGGCGGTTGCGGGCAAGGCGCACGTGCTTGTGTCTGGCGATAAGGATTTGCTGGCCATTGCCGCCGAATTTGAGCGGGCCAGTGGCTGCTCAATTTTGACTTTGGATGCCTTTAGCCAGGCCTACTGTGATGTGTAATGCCCGCTGCGGATCTGGATTACCCCGCTTAAGCCCCGCCCAGGAACAGCGAAAACCCCCAGGGCGTGAACTTGAAGGGCAGGTGGTAGTGCTGCTGGGCATCGGCGATATGAAAACGGTAGGGCACCACTTCCAGAAATCCAGGCGTGGGCAGTGCGGTTCCCTGGTTGCGGTAAAACGCGCCCACATCAAAAAGAACCTCGTAACCGCCCACGCGGATGGCCTCACTCATCAGCGCGGCATCATCCAGCAAGCCGTTGCCGCCAATGTGCCCTTGGGCAATCAGCTCAGAGCCGGGTACTGGCCATCCGCCGCTATCTGGAACAACGCCACAACTGGATACTGAACCAGGCCAACCCGCCCCTGGTGACCAACTCGCTCCAGCTTGTCAAAAGCCTGGTCATGCAAGGTGACTACGTGGCGCTGACTTCCGAACTTGATGCAGGCCCCGAAATTCTGGCGGGCACCTTGCGGTTTATCCCCTTGCGTGACAAAAACATTGCACCGCAAACCGTGGTGGTTGCCATCAATGCGGTGCGGCCCCTGCCCCGAATCGCCCGCATTGTGGCCGACCTGCTGGCTGACCATGTAGATGACTATCTGGCAAGGATACGCCGTGCGCAGCCGATAAAAAAGCCCGCCTGATGAGTCAAGCGGGCTTTTTTGCGACTGACTGAGCTTACAGGTTATCGGTAAAGCTGCGCAGTTTGTCTGAGCGGGAAGGGTGCTTGAGCTTGCGCAGGGCCTTGGCCTCGATCTGACGAATCCGCTCACGCGTGACGTCAAACTGCTTGCCTACTTCTTCCAGGGTATGGTCGCTGGTCATCTCGATACCAAAACGCATGCGCAGCACTTTGGCTTCGCGCGGGGTCAGGCTGTCCAGAATGTCTTTGACCACATCGCGCAGGCCAGCCTGCATGGCGGCTTCCATGGGAGCGGTGTTGGCGCTGTCTTCAATGAAATCACCCAGGTGGCTGTCGTCGTCGTCGCCGATAGGCGTTTCCATCGAGATGGGCTCTTTGGCAATCTTCATGATCTTGCGGATCTTGTCCTCAGGAATCTCCATGCGCTCGGCCAGAACGCTGGCATCAGGCTCGTAGCCAAACTCCTGCAGGTGCTGGCGGCTGATGCGATTCATCTTGTTGATGGTCTCGATCATGTGCACCGGAATACGGATGGTGCGTGCCTGATCAGCAATAGAGCGGGTAATGGCCTGACGGATCCACCAGGTGGCATAGGTTGAGAACTTGTAACCGCGGCGGTATTCGAACTTGTCCACCGCCTTCATGAGGCCTATGTTGCCTTCCTGGATCAGATCGAGAAACTGCAGGCCGCGGTTGGTGTACTTCTTGGCAATGGAGATCACCAGGCGCAAATTGGCCTCGATCATTTCTTTCTTGGCGGCGCGGCTGGAGTACTCGCCTTCATTCATGCGCTTGTTGATGTCTTTGAGCTGGTCCAAAGGCACCACAACGCGGGACTGCAAGTCGGTCAGCTTTTGCTGCAGGTCTTGCACCGGCGGAATGTTGCGCGCCATGATCGCGCTCCAGGGCTTGTTGGCTGCGGCTTGTTTCTCAATCCACTTCAGGTTGAGCAGGTTGGAGGCCACCTTGTTGTTGTGTTTGTCACGGCCACTGAAGTCGGCAATGAAATGGTCTTGCGGGTAACCGCATTTGTCCACAATGATGCGGCGCAGTTCACGTTCTTTCTTGCGGATGTCATCCACCTGGGCGCGCACCATGTCGCACAACTTCTCAATGGCTTTGGCTGTGAAGCGGAT
>JBEIGE010000025.1:0-47182 GCA_040382055.1 Hylemonella sp. | reverse complement strand
GCGCCGGTGTCGCTCATCTGTTTGAGGCCTTTGGCTTCGATGATGGCGTCTACCTCACCACCGTCAGTCCACAGGGCATCAAATACCTGACGCGCCGCGCTGTTGCTGATGGTGTTGTCATTAATACGGCCAATCAGCGTGGCCAGTTGTTGGGCGCTGACGGGGGCTTGTTCGATGGTCATTTCACTGGCGTTGAGGCGACGTGTGACTTCACCCATGATCCAGTTGCTGGCCAGCTTGGCTTGGCCACACGCTTGCGTGGTGGTTTCAAAGTAGGCAGCCACAGCCTTGCTCTGGGTCAACTGCGTGGCATCGTAGTCGGGCAAACCGTGCGTTTGTACAAACCGGGCCGCCATGACACGCGGTAATTCGGTCATTTGGCCTTTTATTTCCTCGATCCATTGCTCCGAAATGCATAGCGGAGGTAAATCCGGATCCGGAAAGTAGCGGTAGTCGGCGGCGTCTTCCTTAGTGCGCATGGCGCGGGTTTCGCCCGTTTCCGGGTCAAACAGGACGGTGGCTTGCTCGATGGTCTTGCCGTCTTCGATTTGCTCAATCTGCCACAGCACTTCAAAGTCTATGGCCTGCTGCATGAACTTGAAGCTGTTGAGATTTTTGATTTCACGGCGGATACCCAGGGGTTCGCCGGGTTGTCGCACAGACACATTTGCGTCGCATCGAAAACTCCCTTCTTGCATATTGCCGTCGCAAATGCCAATCCAGGTCACCAGCTTGTGCAATTCTTTGGCGTAGGCTACAGCCTCGGCGCTGGACCGCATATCGGGTTCGGTCACGATTTCCAGCAGCGGAGTACCGGCGCGGTTGAGGTCGATGCCGCTCATGCCCACAAAGTCCTCGTGCAGTGACTTGCCGGCGTCTTCCTCCAGATGCGCCCGCACTAGCCGTACGGTTTTTTTCTCATCACCCAGAAAAAACTCAAGCTGCCCGCCTTGCACCACAGGAATCTCAAACTGGCTGATCTGGTAGCCCTTGGGCAGATCGGGATAAAAGTAGTTCTTGCGGGCGAACACGCTTTTTTCTGCCACATGGGCACCGATGGCCAGGCCAAACTGAATGGCGCGTTCCACAGCACCCTTATTCATCACCGGCAATGTACCGGGCAGCGCCAGATCCACTGCACACGCCTGGGTGTTGGGTTCGGCGCCGAAGGCGGTGGATGCACGGCTGAAAATCTTGCTTGCTGTGGAGAGCTGGGCGTGGGTTTCAAATCCGATGACCACTTCATAGCCATGAATCAGTTTGCTGCTCATGCTGCTACCCCTGATGCTGGTGTGGCGTTCGTGGATGGTTGGGGCGGCATACGCGCATGAAAATCAGTCGCCTGCTGCAGGCGATGGGCCACGTTGAGCAGATCGGCTTCTTTCAGGTAGTTGCCAATCAATTGCAAGCCCACCGGCATGTTGTAGGCGCCAAAACCAGCCGGTAGGCTCATGCCGGGCAGGCCGGCCAATGAAGCGGGTAAAGTGAAGATATCAGCCAGGTAGTTGGCCACGGGGTCTGCCGATTTCTCGCCGAGTTTCCAGGCCACGGTGGGGGCCACCGGACCGGCAATCACGTCACACACTTTGAAGGCCTGCTGAAAATCGTCGGCAATCATGCGGCGGATTTTTTGTGCTTGCAGGTAGTAGGCATCGTAATAACCATGTGACAGGACATAGGCGCCGATCATGATGCGGCGTTTAACCTCGTCACCAAAGCCTTCTGAGCGGGAGGCCTTGTACATGCTGGTTAAGTCGCTATAGTTTTTGCTGCGATAGCCAAACTTCACGCCGTCAAAGCGCGACAGGTTAGAGCTGGCCTCGGCCGGCGCAATGATGTAGTAGACCGGTATGGACAGCTCGGTGCGGGGCAGGGAAATGGGAACCAGTTTGGCGCCGAGTTTCTGCAGTTCGCCCAGTGCTTGATCCACTGCAGCACGTACATCGTCCGACAGGCCGGGGCCGAAAAATTCCTTGGGCAGGCCAATACGCAGCCCCTCGATGGGGTTGTTGAGCGATCGGCTGAAGTCCTCTGCGGGCAGATCCAGCGAGGTGGAGTCGCGGTCCAGGTCTGGCCCGCACATGGCGGAGAGCAACAGCGCACAATCTTCGGCGCTGCGCGCCATAGGCCCGGCCTGATCCAGGCTGGAGGCGTAGGCAATCATGCCGTAGCGGGATGCACGGCCATAGCTAGGCTTAATGCCGGTGATACCGCAAAAAGCAGCCGGCTGGCGGATGGATCCGCCCGTGTCCGTTCCGCTGGCTGCCGGAGCCAGACGGGCAGCTACGGCGGCAGCACTGCCGCCAGAGGAGCCGCCGGGAATGCGCTGGAGATCCCAGGGGTTGCGCACCGGCGCAGCCGTATTGTGTCCGATGGGTGCAATGGCGGAGTTTTCGTTGGAAGAGCCCATGGCGAATTCATCGCAATTGACCTTGCCCAGCGTCACCATGCCTGCACCGGTAACCTCAGCCACACCTTGGCCAAGACGGCTGACGACGGTTGCATCAAAGGGTGATCGATAACCAGCCAGCATGCGCGAGCCGGCGGTGGAGACAAAGTCACGGGTCACAAAAATATCTTTGTGTGCGATGGGTATACCGGCCAGTGGACCGGCGATGCCCTTGTCCAGCGCTTGATCAGCCGCGCCCGCCTGAGCCAGGGTGGCTTCTTCATTCAAGTCGACAAATGCGCCCAGGGACTCAAAGCTGCGAACGCGACTTAAAAAATGCTTTGCGGTTTCAACGGCAGAAACCTTGCGCTCGCGCAAATGGCGGGCCAATTCGGCCACAGAAAGCTGGTGCAGATCTGAGGAATTTTGTGTCATGGGTTTTATTCGCAGGCCTTATTCAATGACTTTAGGAACCAGAAACAAACCGCTTTCAACGGCTGGCGCGCTGCGCTGATTGGCTTGGCGCTGATTGGTTTCGCTCACCACATCGGGGCGCAAGCGCAGAGAGACGTCCGCAATCGCAGCCATCGGGTGGGCCAGAGGTTCAACGCCTGTGGTGTCTACGGCGCGCATTTGCTCAACAATCTCAAAAAATCCGTTGATTTGACCGCGCATGCGCTCACTTTCGTCGGCTTTGAGCTCCAAACGCGCAAGATTGGCAATACGAGAAATATCAAGAGCAGTCAGTAGCATGGTCGTTTGCGAGTTAAAAGCGCCTTGATTCACACTTGGGACGGCCCATCAGATGGTGTGAAAAGCGGGTGTTTAGACAGGGCATGGGGTATTATCCCGCCTTTGGTGTTTGATCTGTGAGCCTGCAGGTTCAGGCTCTAATTTCACCGTATTTCATTGGTAGGGTGGTGACACAACGACGTGTTTGTCATGCCCGCAGAGAGGATTTTTAATGTTTGGAGAATTTCGTCGGTATTTTTCTACCGACCTGGCGATTGACCTTGGGACCGCCAATACCCTGATTTTTGTGCGCGACAAGGGCATTGTGCTGGACGAGCCCTCGGTGGTCGCCATTCGCCACGAGGGCGGACCGCAGGGAAAGAAAACCATACAGGCCGTTGGCAAGGAAGCCAAGGCCATGCTGGGCAAGGTGCCCGGGAATATTGAGGCGATCAGGCCCATGAAAGACGGCGTGATCGCCGATTTCACGGTGACTGAGCAAATGCTCAAGCAGTTCATCAAAATGGTCCACCCGCGTGGCATGTTCAAGCCCAGTCCGCGCATCATCATTTGCGTGCCCTGTGGCTCTACCCAGGTGGAGCGCCGTGCCATTCGCGAGTCTGCTCTGGGTGCCGGTGCCAGCGATGTGTTTTTGATTGAAGAGCCCATGGCTGCAGCCATCGGTGCCGGACTGCCGGTGAGTGAGGCCAGTGGTTCCATGGTGGTGGACATTGGCGGCGGTACCACCGAGGTGGGCGTTATCTCGCTCGGTGGCATGGTTTACAAAGGCAGCGTGCGCGTGGGCGGTGACAAGTTTGACGAGGCCATCATCAATTACATTCGCCGAAACTACGGCATGCTGATTGGCGAGCCGACCGCAGAATCCATCAAAAAGCTGATTGGTTCAGCGTTTCCCGGCTCGGAAGTCAGGGAGATGGAAGTGCGCGGGCGTAACCTGTCTGAGGGTGTGCCACGCAGCTTCACGATTTCTTCCAACGAAATCCTGGAAGCGCTCACGGACCCCTTGAACAACATTGTTTCAGCCGTGAAAAATGCCCTTGAGCAAACGCCGCCCGAGCTTGGTGCTGATATCGCTGATCGCGGCATGATGCTGACCGGTGGCGGCGCGCTGCTGCGTGACCTGGACCGTTTGCTGGCCGAAGAAACGGGTTTGCCGGTGCTGGTGGCAGAAGACCCGTTGACATGCGTGGTTCGCGGCTGTGGCATTGCGCTGGAGCGTATGGAGCGTCTGGGCAGCATATTTACCAGCGAGTAGGCCTGAAGGTGCAGCAATGTGCCTGAGGCTGCGGACTCCCCGGACAGGTCCATGATTTGTTTCTAACATGTCATTAAGCACACTGGACAGCTCGCCTCCGCCTTTTTTCCGGCAAGGCGCTTCATCCCTTTCCAAGCTCATGCTCTTCAGTGCCCTGGCGCTGTTTTTGATGGTGGCAGACACCCGCTTCAAGATTACCCAGCCACTGAGGGCCTCGGTGGCCACGGTGCTTTACCCTGTGCAGTGGCTGGTGATGCAGCCGATTGACTGGTTTTGGCAAGGCGCAAGCTACTTTGAGTCACTCAAGCGCGCGCAGTCAACAGAGGAAGAGGCCCGCAAAAAAATGGGTTTACAGGCCCAGCGTGCCAATCAGGTAGAGCAGTTGACCCTGGAGAACGACCGGTTGCGCAAGCTCCTCGAACTGGGTGAGCGCATCACCACGCAGGCTCAGGCGGCCCAGGTTTTGTATGACTCGGCGGACCCGTTCACGCGCAAAGTGGTGATCAACAAAGGCCTGATTGATGGCGTGCAAGCGGGCTCACCAGTGCTTGACGAGTCAGGCGTCTTGGGTCAGGTGACACGTGTCTATCCGACATTGAGCGAGGTTACCCTGATCACCGACCGCGAGCAGGCGATTCCCGTTCTCAATACCCGGACCGGTGCACGGGCAGTAGCGTTTGGCGATACCAGTTCACATGGCAGTGCGCTGGAGTTGCGTTACATGGCTGCCAATGCAGACGTGGCCGTTGGCGACTTGTTGACCACCAGTGGCGTTGATGGCGTTTACCCTGCTGGCTTGCACGTGGCCCGGGTTGTCAAGGTCGAGCGCCGGGTGGACACTGCGTTTGCCCGTATTTACTGCCTCCCGGTGGCGCTGGTAGACGGTGCCAGTCACGTCATGGTGCTCCAACCCGTGAACACCCAGTTGCCGGTGCGCCCGACGCCTGATCCCCAGGCTGCGACTGCTAAAAGAGGCAAACAATCATGATCATGCGTCCGGGCCAGCAACTCCTGCTGCCTGCAAAACCGCTGTTCATCTGGGGCAGCTTGCTGCTGGTTCTGCTGCTCAACCTGTTACTGAACATCGGACTGTGGGGTCGTGCGGCTTGGGCACCTGACCTGCTGGCCCTGGTGCTGGTGTTTTGGGGTGTGCACCAGCCTCAGCGCGTGGGTATTGGTGCGGCCTTTGTGTTTGGCTTGCTCATGGATGTCCATCACGGCAGTGTGTTGGGCCAACATGCGCTGGCCTATTCGGTGTTGAGCTACCTTGCCATCACCATACACCGGCGCTTGCTCTGGTTTACGGTGCCAACACAGGCTTTTCATGTATTGCCGCTGTTTTTGGCTGCACATCTGGTTCAGCTGGCCGTTCGCATGCTGCTTGGTGGTACCTTTCCCGGTTTCCTGATGCTGTTGGCACCGCTGCTGGAGGCTTTGTTGTGGCCCTTGGTCAGCGTGATCCTGCTCCTGCCCCAGCGGCGCGCGCCTGACCCGGATGCCAACCGCCCGCTATGACAGAGTTGCGCAATGTGGGGGCAGACCTGACCCGCTTTCGGGCCCGGATACTGGTGATTGTTTTTGTCATTCTTGCCTGCTTTTTTTTGCTGGCTATCCGGCTGGTTTATTTGCAGATCATCAGGCATGATGAACTGAATGAACAGGCCGAGAGTAATCGCACGGCGGTGATCCCCGTGGTGCCCAACCGGGGACTGATTCTGGACCGCAACGGCATTGTGCTGGCCACAAACTATTCAGCCTACACCTTGGAGATTACGCCTTCCCGGGTCTTGAACCTGGAACAAACCATAGAAGAACTCTCCAAGGTGATGGACATTAGCGCGCGTGACCGTCGGCGGTTCAAGCGGCTGATGGATGAGACCAAAGGATTTGAATCTTTGCCCATCCGTACGCGGCTGACAGACCAGGAAGTGGCCCGCTTTGCCGCACAACGTTTTCGGTTCCCTGGCGTAGACATCAAGGCCCGCCTGTTCCGCAGTTATCCCTGGGGTGAACTGGGAAGTCACGTGGTGGGCTACATCGGGCGCATCAATACGGCCGAAAAGGAGCGTATTGACGACAGTGATGACCAGGCCAACTACCGGGGTACCCAATACATCGGCAAGCTCGGCGTAGAACAGAGTTTTGAGGCGCAACTGCATGGCCTGACCGGCGTCGATTCGGTAGAGACCTCTGCAGGAGGGCGCGCCGTGCGCAAGTTGGCCAGCCACCCATCGACTCCGGGCAACACGGTGATGCTCTCGATCGACATCAAATTGCAAAACCTGATCGAAACCTTGTACGGGGATCGTCGTGGTGCCCTTGTGGCGATGGACCCGAAATCTGGCGAGGTCTTGGCCTTTGTCAGCAAGCCAACCTTTAACCCCAACCTGTTTGTGGAGGGCATTGACACAGAAAGCTGGCAGGAGCTCAATGGCTCGATCGACAAGCCCCTCCTGAACCGGGCGCTGAGGGGCACCTACCCGCCCGGCTCAACCTACAAGCCGTTCATGGCCATGGCCGCTTTGCAAACGGGAAAGCGATCATCATCAACCATCATCAACGATGCTGGCTCCTGGAGCTTTGGCGGGCACACTTTCCGAAGCCACGGCGACTCAGGGCTTGGGCCTGTGGACATGTACCGCAGCATCGTCATGTCCAGCAATGTGTATTACTACTCGCTGGCCAATGAACTCGGCGTTGATGCCATGCACGACTTCATGAAGCCCCTAGGCTTTGGACAAATGACGGGCATAGACATTTTGGGCGAGGTCAGTGGCGTGTTGCCCAGCCAGGAGTGGAAGCGCAATGCGTATAAACGCCCGGAACAGAAAAAATGGTATGCCGGTGAAACCATCTCCCTGGGTATTGGTCAGGGCTACAACACCTTCACCATGCTTCAATTGGCCAGCGCGACGGCTACCCTGGTCAATGGTGGTATCCGGTATACGCCCAGGCTGGTGCTCTCCATTCAGGATGCGGTGAGTCAAGCCAAGACGCAATTGCCCACGCCAGAAGCCCAAAACCTGGGCTACTCTGCTGAGAATGTGGCCATTATTCGAAAGGCCCTGGTCGGTGTGACCCAGGAAGGCACCTCAACCCGTGTGTTTGCCGGTGCCGGTTACCTCAGTGGCGGAAAGACAGGTACCGCCCAGGCAGTGGGCATTGGTCAAAAAAGCAAATATGACGCACGCAAGATGGAAGAGCATCTGCGTGATCACGCCTTGTACATTGCATTTGCGCCCGCGGATGACCCCAAGATTGCACTGGCACTGGTGGTTGAGAATGCCGGTTTTGGCGCGCAACATGCAGCACCGATTGCCCGCCGAGTCTTTGACTACTGGTTGATGGGCCAGTACCCGAGTGAAGAAGACATTGCAGCGGTCAAGAAAGGACTAGCCGCGGCACCGATTGGCAAGCCCAGGCTGGCCTCTGAGGTGGCTTGGCCGCCGCAGTAAACCGCCTTGAACAATTTGGTTGGCACCTCTGTCTATGCTTGGCGCAAAAAGGCATCGAACCCGGTTTTCAAAATCAGCGCACTGACCACCAGAATAAAAGCCAAACGGACAAACCCGGCGCCGTGCTTGAGGGCCAGGAATGTGCCCAACAAGCTGCCTGCCACATTGGCCAGTGCCAGCACCAGCGCGAAGTGCCACCAGACATGGCCCTTGAGGGAAAAGAGCACAAGGGCGGCTGAGTTGCTGGCCAGATTGAGCAGTTTTGCGCAGGCCGAGGCATTCAGAAAGTCGTACCCCAGCCAGCGGACACATAAAAAGACGAAAAAACTGCCCGTGCCCGGGCCGAAAAAACCGTCATAAAAACCAATGCCCAGGCCAATCAGGCCTGCAACAAGGGCTTCCTGCTGCCCGGCGTATCGCGGCGCATGGTCGCGCCCCATGTCTTTTTTGACCAGGGTATAAATCAGCAAGCCAAGCAGCACAAAGGGCAGACACACGCGCAAAAAGCGTGATGAAATCAGGGTGATGGCCCAGGCACCGGCGAACGACCCGATGGCACACAGCGCAATGGCAGGGGCCAGAGCAGACCAGCGCAGCTGAACTTTACGGGCGTATTGCCAGCTGGCAAACGCTGTGCCCCAGACCGACGCGGATTTGTTGGTCCCCAGCAGTGTTGCCGGGTGCGCTGCCGGGTAGGCGGCAAACAGCGCGGGTACCAGTATGAGCCCCCCGCCGCCAACGATGGAGTCCACAAAGCCGGCCAGCATTGAGGCCAGAGACATCCAGAGCAATTCCATGTGATTCTTTTTTCCAAGCAAAAAGCACCGGGTCTCGGTGCTTTTCAGAGTGCATCTTCATTGAATGTAGCCAATGTTTTGCTTGGTGTAGGTCTTCCTCGGTTCTTCTTGGCCTGACTCAGGATCGGCTAAGTGGTTGAAATGTACGCTTGGAAATGGGTGTGGACATCAGGATTTACCCTGTTCTGCGGCTTGAATGATCCATTGGGCTGCTTTCTCGGCAATCATCAACGTGGGCGAGTTGGTGTTTCCGCTGGTAATGGTGGGCATAACGCCCGCGTCCACCACCCTCAAACCCTGGATACCGTGAACGCGCAGCCTGGAATCGACAACTGCCATGGTGTTGGTGTCGGTACCCATTTGGGTGGTGCCTACCGGGTGGAAGATGGTCGAGGCAATATCACCAGCCAGTCGCGCCAGTTCTTCATCTGTCTGGAACTGTGAGCCCGGTTTGTATTCTTGAGGCTTGTAGCGCGCCAGAGCCGGTTGCGCAACGATGTTGCGCGTGACCCGAATGGAGTCAGCGGCGACTTTGCGGTCGGCTTCGGTTGCCAGATAGTTCGGTGCGATGGCTGGCGCATCCTGAAAGTTTGCGCTTTTAATCTGCACCGTGCCGCGGCTGGTGGGGTTCAGGTTACAGACGCTGGCAGTGAATGCCGGGAAGCGGTGGAGTGGTTCACCAAAAGCGTCCAGGCTCAAGGGCTGTACGTGGTACTCCAGATTGGGGTGTGGCTGGCCCGGATCGCTGCGCGTAAAAGCACCGAGCTGGGAAGGTGCCATGCTCATGGGACCGCTTTGCTTCAGGGCGTACTCGAGCGCAATGGCAGCCTTTCCCCACAGCGAGTTGGCCAAAGTGTTGAGCGTCTTGACGCCCTCAACTTTATAGACGGAGCGAATTTGAAGATGATCCTGCAAGTTGGCGCCTACTCCTGGCCGGTCCAACGCCACGCTTATCCCGTGTTGTTGCAGCAGTGCGGCCGGCCCGATGCCCGAGAGCTGAAGAATATGAGGCGAGCCAATGCTGCCGGCACTCAAAATGACCTCGCGGCGTGCAGTGGCTGTCACCATTTCATGGCCGTTCCACACCCGCACGCCAGTGCAGCGCAAGCCGCCGCTACCCATAGCCTGGACCGGCGTGGCGGCTGTTGAAGTATCTGTAGAAGTGACCGGTTCAATCACCAGTTTTTCAACCTGTGCCGATGTCCACATTTCAAAATTGGGTCTGCCGTAGCAGGTGGGCCGTAAAAAGGCTTTGGCCGTGTTCCAGCGCCAGCCACGCTTCTGGTTCACTTCAAAATAGCCCACACCCTCATTGTTTCCCCGATTGAAGTCATTGCTAGCGGGAATGCCAGCCTGCTGTGCAGCCTGTGAAAAGGCATCGAGGACATCCCATCGCAGACGCTGCTTCTCAATGCGCCACTCACCGCCGGAATTGTGGTGTCGCATCAGGGTGCGGTAAGTGTCCTTGCCCTGAGCGAGATCCATCAGTTCCGTAGGTACTCCCTTGGCACCGTGCATTGCATCGGCACCCTTGTAGTAATCCTCATGGTGTTTGAAGTACGGCAAGGTGTTTTGCCACTTCCAGGTATCGTCCGCGGTCAGCGTAGCCCAATGGTCATAGTCCCGCGCCTGGCCGCGCATGTAAATCATGCCGTTGATGCTGGAGCAACCGCCCAGAGTCTTGCCGCGTGGATAACGCAAGGCCCGGCCGTTGAGCCCGTTGGTGGGCTCGGTGTTGAACATCCAGTCGGTCCGCGGGTTCCCAATGCAATACAAATAGCCCACCGGGATATGAATCCAGTGGTAGTCGTCCCTTCGCCCCGCTTCAATCAGCAACACCCGCTTGCTGGCATCTGCACTCAGCCGGTTGGCCAGCAAACACCCGGCGGTACCTGCCCCGATGATGATGTAGTCAAAAATGGCGTCAGACATGACCTCTCCGGGAATGCGGCCTTCGGGCGACTCAGGGGTGCTTATTTCGCAACCGGCATGGCGAACTCTGCACCTTTGCCTATGCTTTCAGGCCAGCGCTGCATGATGGACTTTTGCTTGGTGTAAAAACGTACGCCTTCTTCGCCATATGCATGCATGTCGCCGAAGAGCGAACGCTTCCAGCCACCAAAGCCGTGCCAAGCCATGGGAACCGGAATGGGCACATTGATGCCGACCATGCCTACCTGGATACGGCGACCGAATTCACGGGCCACGTTGCCGTCACGGGTAAAGCAGCTCACGCCGTTGCCGAATTCGTGGTCGTTGACAAGCTTCACGGCGGTGCCAAAGTCGGGCACACGCACGCACGACAGCACGGGACCAAAAATTTCTTCCTTGTAGATGCGCATCTCAGCGGTCACGTGGTCAAACAAGGTGCCACCCATCCAGAAGCCTTTGTCACAGCCGGCCCCAGCTTGAGCACCTTGGAAACTGCGGCCGTCGACCAGCAACTTGGCACCTTCTTTGATGCCTTGCGCAATGTAGCCGGTAATGCGCTGATGTGCTGCGCCCGTGACAATGGGACCCATTTCGGCAGCCAGATTCGTGCCATTGAGCACCTTGAGGGATTTGGTGCGTTCGATCAGCAGCGGCATGATGCGTTCGGCGACATCGCCCACCAGTACCGCCACCGAAATCGCCATGCAGCGCTCGCCGGCTGAACCATAGGCTGCACCCATGAGCGCATCCACAGCCTGGTCTATGTCGGCATCGGGCATGACCACCATGTGGTTCTTGGCGCCGCCCAGAGCCTGTACACGTTTGCCGTGGTGGGCGCCGGTCTCGTAGATGTAGTTGGCAATTGGGGTGGAGCCGACAAAGCTGACGGCCTTCACATCAGGGTGGATCAGAAGTGCGTCTACCGCCTCCTTGTCTCCTTGAACGACGTTGAACACACCGTCTGGTAGACCGGCTTTTTTCAGCAGGTCGGCGATGAAAAGGGAGGGTGAAGGATCAGTCGGGCTGGGCTTGAGGATAAACGTGTTGCCTGCAGCAATCGCCACCGGAAACATCCACATGGGCACCATGACCGGAAAATTAAAGGGCGTGATGCCCGCCACCACGCCAAGCGGCTGGCGCAGGGTCCAGTTGTCCATGCTGGTGGAGACCTGGTCGGTGAAGTCACCTTTGAGTAGTTGTGGAATGCCGCAGGAAAACTCCACGATATCGATGCCGCGGGCCACTTCGCCCTGCGCGTCGGTGAACACCTTGCCGTGTTCGGCTGTGATCAGGTGCGCCAGTTCATCCTTGTGCAGATTGAGCAACTCCAGAAACTTGAACATCACCCGTGCCCGGCGAATCGGGGGCGTGTCGGACCAGGCCGGGAAAGCCGCCTGAGCCGAGGCCACGGCTGCTTCTACTTCTTGGGCGTTGGCCAGGGCGGCTTTGCCGGTCACGGCACCCGTGGCAGGGTTGAAAACATCTTGCGTACGGCCCGAAATGCCTGCAACCACACGTCCGTTGATGTAGTGGTCAATATTTACTGTGCTCATGAAAGAATCTCCTGTTTGGGCAGTAGTTTGATGGAAAACCGGTGACTTTACCAATGATGTTATTTAAACGATGATATAAATATTTCAAATATGACTACTCCGCTTGCCCTCGCTGTTGACCCGCAAACCCTGCGTGCCTTTGTCGCCGTGGCCCGTGAGGGCAACGTCTCGCGGGCAGCGGCGCGGCTGAACCTGAGCCAGCCAGCGCTGAGCCTGCAGCTCAAACGTCTGTCTGAAAGTACAGGGTTGCAGTTGTTTTCACGCACCCCCCACGGGCTGGTTCTCACCCCCGATGGCGTTGCCCTGCTGCCCCAAGCGGAGAAGGCCCTGGGTGGATTGAGTGACTTTCAGCAAGCGGCCCTGCGACTGCACGGCACGGTACGGGGTCAGCTTCGCATTGGCACCATCCTGGACCCTGAATTTATACGTCTAGGGGCTTTTCTCAAAGAGCTGGTGGAATCTGAACCCCAAATTGAGACCGAGTTGCGTCAAGGCATGAGCGGCGAGGTGCTGGAGCGTATCGGGCGCGGCGAGCTCGATGTGGGCTTCTACCTGGGGCTGCCAGAAGATGATGCGCTAAATCGGCCATTTGCCCTTTCTGCGCCTATGATTTCTGCTATTTCTTTTGAAGCAAAAATCTTGTCGCATTTCACTTATCGGGTGGTTGCGCCTGCCGGCTGGGGCGAGCAGGTGATAGGTCGCGACTGGCGGGCGCTGGCGGCGTTGCCTTGGTTGGCTACGCCGCCCGCATCTGCCCACCATCGGCTACTGGCCAGCGTCTACGGCCCGCTGGGGGTGACACCCAGGTCGGTGGCGCTGGTGGATCAGGAGGCCTCCATGCTGGACCTGGTGAGATCTGGTGTGGGCCTGAGCCTGGTGCGGGAGTCAATTGCGATGACCGAAGCCCAGGCGCGCGGCCTGGTGATTGCCGACCGTGTCAGCCTGGCTTGCAAACTGTGTTTTGTTTGCCTGGCATCTCGGCGCAGCGAACCGGTGGTCACCAGTGCCTGGGCTGCACTGGCGCGAGCCTGGCGTTGATCTGTACACCCGACGGACCCTTCACCGCCCCGGCCAATGCGGTGGGCGCTTCTCCTTGAACGCTGCCTGGCCCTCACGGGCATCTTCTGTGAGTGTGAATAGGGCAATCTGGCTTTCGGTAAAGGCCATGCTTTCTTCAAAGCTCATGGCCTCTATCTTTTTCATGGTGTAGAGGCCGCGGCGGATGGCGGCGGGAGATTTGTCCAGCAGCCTGTCCAGCAGCCATTGCAATTTGGCGTCTAGGTCGTCGTCCACATAGTTCACCAGGTCCAGTGCAAGCGCCTGCATGGCGGTAAGTGGCTCGCCGGTCAGGCACATTTCAGCGAGCTTGCGCTTGGGAATCAGGTGCTGCAGTACGCTCAAAACCTGGGCTGGAAACACGCCCACTTTTACTTCTGGCAAGCCAAACACGGCGTGGCTGGAGGCCACCGCCAGGTCACACATGGCCAACAAGCCCATGCCGCCTGCCATGCACGCGCCGTTGACGCGGGCAATTAAAGGTACGGTACTCATTCTGGCGGCACGCAACACCTGAGCCACATGGCCGTGCGGTTCTGAATAGTCGGTGGTAAAGACCTGGCTGGCCTGTAAATCAGCTCCTGCGCAAAAAGCTTTGTCGCCTGCGCCGGTGATCACGATGGCGCGCAGGTCGCGCTGCTGCTGCGCACCGGCAATGGTTTGCGCCAGCGCCGCCAGTACGCTGTGGCTGACCGCATTGCGCCGGGCTTCGCGGTTGATGGTGATCCACAGCACGGGGCCGCGCTGTTCGATCAGGAGTTCAGGGGCGGTCTCTGGACTGGAAGTAGCTGCTGTCATGGTGGCTCCGCTGGATGGATGCACGTTTATAACCGCCTTGGACGACTTACCGACCGGGAAAGCGATCTGGTATCGATGCACCAAAAAAGTGCTCAAACTGTGGCTGTATGAAATCCAAGGAGATGACTTGCCTGAATTGGTGCGCTCCAAGCTCAGAGCCTCATTTTGAGGATTGGCTTTGTTCCTTGAAGCGTGGCACGTTCCTTGCGGTGTCCATCGGGTTCTCTTTCTGTTCTTGACCCAACCCCCTCTGAGGAGCTTTTTATGAAACTGGATCGACGTGGCTTTGTAAGCAAAGGTTTGACCGCAGGCGCTGTCACTGCTGGTCTGGGTGCCCCGATGGTGGCGCGTGCACAGCAAACCTTCAACTGGAAAATGACCAGCGCCTACACAAAGGGCTCACCCTTTTACATGGACGGCCCGGGCAGCGCCACAGACCTGGCCCGGCGCATTGACGTTATGTCGGGTGGTCGAGTCAAGATTCA
This sequence comes from Hylemonella sp., assembly GCA_040382055.1. Taxonomy (GTDB): domain Bacteria; phylum Pseudomonadota; class Gammaproteobacteria; order Burkholderiales; family Burkholderiaceae_C; genus JBEIGE01. The sequence goes on along the minus strand of JBEIGE010000025.1, from coordinate 32,709 downwards.
GGTGTTTGGTGCTGGCGAGTTGATCCCTGCGTTTGAAGGCTTTGATGCCGTGCGTGCCGGAACGGTCGAGATGAACCACGCCAACAGCTACTTCTGGACCGGCAAGACCTTTGCCGCACAGTACTTCACTGCCGTGCCTTTCGGTCTTAATTTCCAGGGCATTAACGGCTGGTTTTATGACGGTGGCGGCATTGAGCTGTGGAACGAAGTCTATGCCCCGTTTGGCATGGTGGCCATGCCCTGCGGCAACACCGGCGTGCAGATGACCGGCTGGTTCAAGAAAGAAATTAACACGGTTGCTGACCTTAAGGGCCTGAAGATGCGTATCCCCGGGTTGGCAGGCCGTGTTTACGCCAATTTGGGTGTTGATGTGAAGGTTCTTCCCGGGGGTGAAATTTTCCCGGCGCTTGAGCGCGGCGTGATCGATGCAGCCGAGTTTGTCGGCCCTTTCCAGGACCGGCGTCTGGGGCTGCACAAGGCGGCCAAGTTTTACTACACCTCGGGCTGGCACGAGCCAGCAACCGTTTCTGAGTTACTGATCAACAAAGCCGCCTGGGAAAAGCTGCCTGCCGATCTCAAGGCGATTGTGCAAAACGCGGCGGCGGCCTGCAATGTGATTGGTGAGGCCTGGTGCCAGAAAGCCAACTCGGACGCCATGGACGACTTGATCAAAAACCAAAAGGTCATTGCCAAGCCCCTGCCTGATGCTGTGATTCAGGCGCTGAGAGTTGAAACCGATAAGGTGCTGGCCGAGGCAGTTGCCAAGGATCCGATGACCAAGAAAGTGCATGACTCCTACATGGCCTTCAAGTCCAAATATGACCGTTGGGTTGAGGTCAGCGAAGAGCAGTACCACGTTAAAGTACGCGGCTAAGTCAGGAGTTATTGCATGTTCAAAGCGATGTCAGTCGCCATGGAAAAGATTGAATCGCTGATCGATGTGATTGGCCGGGCCACCTTGTGGGTGGCTCTGGTCATGATTTCGCTGGTAGCCGTCAATGTGATCCTGCGCTATACCTTGAGTTTTGGTTCGGTGTGGTCGCAGGAGCTGGAGTGGCACCTGTTGGCAGCACTCATTTTGTTGGGCATGAGTTACGCACTGCAGCGCGGCGACAACGTGCGGGTAGACCTGTTTTATGCCAACTATCAACCCAAGACCAAGTTCATTGTGGATGTGGCCTCTGCTGTGCTCACCATCCTTGTTGCGTTGATCTTTTTGAAGCTTTCAATAGCCTATGTCGGCCAGTCCTTTGCAACCGGCGAAATATCCAATGACCCTGGTGGCATACCTTACCGTTGGGTCGTCAAGTCACTCATTCCCATCGGCTACGGTTTGCTGACCTTGCAAGCATGCGCTGAGTTGATGCGTCGCATCCATACCTGGAAAACAAGTCAGGGGGCTGCCCATGTTTGAGCCGCAAACCTACGCGCTGCTGATGCTGGTGGCCTTCTTTGTAATGCTGATGATCGGCGTGCCGGTAGCGATCACCCTTGCCACCGTGGGTTTTATTTTTGGTTACCTGGGTTTCGGCGAGGGTTTGTTCAGTTTGCTGCCCTCACGTGTTTATGGCATCGTGGCGGGTTACCAATGGATGGCCATTCCCCTGTTTGTCTTTATGGGAGTGATGCTCGAAAAATCCCGCCTTGCCGATGACTTGCTGGATGTGATGGGGCATATCGCCGGTGGGGTGCGAGGTGGCATGGGTGTGGGCATTGTGCTGTTCGGTGTGCTCATGGGTGCCACCACCGGCATTGTGGGAGCAACCGTCATCACATTGGGACTGCTGACTTTGCCTACGCTGATTCGCCGGGGATACGACAAAGGCATAGCTTGCGGTGTTATCTGCGCCTCCGGTACCCTGGGGCAGATCATTCCGCCGAGTCTGATTCTTATTTTGCTCTCAGACATCATGCAGTTGTCGGTGGGCACCTTGTTTGCGGCAGCTGTTGGACCGGGCATGTTGTTGGCATCGGTTTACATCATCTACTTACTCATTCGCGGCTGGATGAACCCTGAGTTGATGCCGCCCATTCCACTGGCTGAGCGGGACCTGGTTTCGCGCCGTCAGCTCTGGATTCGTTTCTGGAAAGTCGTGGTACCGCCCATCATGCTGGTGGTGTCGGTGCTGGGCTCAATTGTGGGTGGTGTGGCAGCTCCCACAGAAGCCGCGTCGATGGGTGCGGTGGGTGCCGTGCTGATCACCATGCTTTCAGGACGATTCAGCATGAAGGTACTCAAAGAAGTGGCCTTGAGCACCAGCATGATTACCGCCATCATGATGTTTATCTTGATGATGGCCCAAGTCTTTGCTTTGTCGTTCCGTGGTTTGCATGGGGAGGACATGATTACCAAGATGTTTGAGTGGCTGCCCGGTGGTGTTAACAGCGACATCTGGTTCATGATGTTCCTGATCTTCATTCTCGGCTTCTTCATTGAGTGGATCGAGATCAGCTACATTGCCGTTCCGTTGTTTCTGCCTGTGCTGCTGGCCCAAGGCGTTGACCCGGTTTGGCTGGCCATGCTGATCACCGTGAACCTGCAGTCTTCATTCCTCACGCCACCCTTTGGTTGGGCGCTGTTTTATTTGAAGGGGGTGGCGCCGCCCGAGGTCAGTATCCGGGATATCTACAAGGGTGTCGTGCCATTCATTTTTATGCAGGCCGTCACGCTTGGCTTGGTTTTCTTTTTCCCGCAGATTTCCCTTTGGTTACCCAAGGCGATTGGCTGGTAACAGAAGTCTGTGGTTAGGCCACCGGCCTTGCCCCATCAATGAGCAGCGGCTGTTGTCTATCAAGACAACAGCCGCTTTTACTTGGGCGTACACAAAGTAATCAGCCGCGTTTACCGCCCGCCTGAAATATCCAGCAAGCTGGAGGTGGTGTAGCTGGCCTGGTCTGACAACAGCCAGACAATAGCCTGGGCCACTTCCTGGGCAGTTCCGGGTCGTTGCATGGGCAACATTGACGCCATGGTTTTTGCTCGGTCGGGTTGTCCGCCGCTGGCATGAATTTCGGTATCAATCACACCGGGACGAACAGCGTTGACGCGTATACCCTCGGCCGCCACTTCCCGTCCCAGGCCCACGGTGAAGGTATCGATGGCTCCTTTGGAGGCGGCATAGTCTACATATTGGCCGGCAGCGCCCAAGCTGGCAGCAATGCTGCTGACGTTGACAATGGCTCCACCCTTGCCGCCATGTTTGGTGCTCATGCGCCGCACAGCCTCACGTGCGCAAATCATGGGGCCGATCACATTGATGTCGAACATGCGCTTGAGCCGCTCGCCGCTCATTGCATCTACCCTGGAGGCGGCATCTACCACCCCGGCATTGTTGACCAGTGCGTTGAGCGGACCGAATTTCAGATCTACTTTCTCAAACATGGCCATGATTTCAGCCTCAATCGCCACATCGGCCTGAACCGTCATGGCGTTGCCGCCGCCGGCCCGGATTTGCCGCACCACCTCATCGGCGGCAAGTGAATTCGCCCTGTAGTTAACAGCCACGGCATAACCTTCTTTGCTGGCCAGCAGCGCGGTGGCAGCGCCAATGCCACGACTGCCACCGGTAATCAATAAAACCTTGTTCAATGTACTGCTCCAGTTAATTCAATGGGAGACAAGATAACATCCTTGCCTGATCAATTGGAGACGCCATGGCAAAGACAGTCGATTATTATTTTGCGCCGCAAAGCCCTTGGACCTATCTGGGCCACCAGCGTCTGGCTGAAATTACCCGGGAAACCGGCGCTGCCCTGCGCGTATTGCCGGTCGACCTGGGGGGCAAGGTCTTTCCGGTGTCAGGTGGTTTGCCCCTGGGTAAGCGTGCGCCACAGCGTCAGGCCTACCGCCTGGTCGAACTCAAGCGTTTTAGCGAGCACTTGAACGCGCCGCTCCATGTCCAGCCCAAGTTTTTCCCGGTAGCCGGGGATGATGCGGCCCGCTTGATCATTGCCGTGGACATGCACGATGGCGCTGCGGCTGCCATGAAAATAACCGGCGCAGTCCTGGCTGCGGTGTGGGCGCAGGAGCGCAACATTGCCGACGAGAAAGTGCTGGCCGAGTTGTTGTCTGAGTGCGGGCTGAGTGCCCAACGCATGGAACAGTCTTATACCCAGGCGGTGGCAGAGCGTTACGAAGCCAACACGCACCAGGCCATTGAATTGGGGGTGTTTGGCGCCCCGAGTTATGTGACCGAGGGTGAGATTTTCTGGGGGCAGGACCGGCTTGATTTTCTGGAGCGCAAGCTCAAGAAAATATAAGGAATTAGCGATTATTCCTTATGTAGTTTGGATTTATTGCTATGAATTTTATATATTAAGAGGTGATGTTCATGGGTACTATTGTCAATTTAAAGGCTGCTGACAGCTTTGAGTTTGCGGCGTATGTGGCGCAACCGGCCGGCAAGCCGCGTGGCGCTGTGGTGGTGTTGCAGGAGATTTTTGGTGTGAACTCGCACATCCGTTCTGTGGCCGATGGCTACGCTGCCGCAGGTTTTCTGGCGATAGCGCCTGCCACGTTTTCCCGGGTCAAGAAAGATGTTGAACTGGGCTACACGCCCGAGGATATGACAGCGGGCTTTGGCCTCAAGACGGCGGTGGAAGCGCTGCCAGAACCCGGTGTGCTGCAAGACATCCAGGCTGCCATTGACTACGCTGCATCAGCCGGCAAAGTTGCCGTTTTGGGTTACTGCTGGGGTGGCCTGCTGACCTGGCGCAGCGCTTGTTTGCTCAAAGGCGTCAGTGCTGCCGTCCCCTACTACGGTGGCGGTATAACGACCGAAGCCGAAATTGCCCGGACACCCCATTGCCCGGTTCTGGCGCATTTTGGTGACCAGGACCACTGGATACCTTTGGACGGGGTGGAGGCGTTCAAAAAAGCGCATCCTGATGTACAGGCTTTTATTTATGCGGCTAACCATGGATTCAATTGCGACCAGCGGGGCTCGTATGACGCCACCGCTGCCAATCTGGCGCGAGAGCGCAGCTTGGCGTTTCTGGCGCAACACCTGTCTTGATGTCCCAGGCCCAGATTTAAGCCGTATGGATGACGCATTAGTTGACTTGCCGCTGTTTCCGCTACAAACCGTTCTGTTCCCCGGTGGTATTTTGCCGTTGCAGATTTTTGAGGTGCGTTATCTGGACATGATCGGCCGCTGCCACAAGGAAAAACAGCCTTTCGGTGTTGTGTCTTTGACCCAGGGTCGGGAGGTTCGTCAGCCCAAGCGGGGGCAGCCTGCGGACCCTGCTCACGCGTCCCCCCCCCTGTCGTCCGCATCCACACCACCTCAAGCCCGCAGCGAGTTTGTCCCTGAGGGTTTTCACGCGATTGGCACACTCGCCCACATTGATCTGTTGGAGCGACCGCAGCCAGGACTGATGCGCATACGATGTTCGGGTGGTCAGCGCTTCAAATTGAAGTCCAGCGAGCAACTCGAACACGGACTGTGGATGGGCACCGCTGAACTGATGGCTGACGACGCTGAGGTACCGGTTCCGGATGACTTGTCCCATGCGCGTCGTGCCATGAAGCAGGTGATTGAGCAGTTGAAGGCGCAGGTCGAAGATGACACACAAATGCCGCTGCAACTTCCCTACCGCTGGGACGACTGCTGCTGGCTGTCCAACCGCTGGAGCGAGCTGCTGCCGGTCAGCACCCAGATGAAACAGCAGTTCATGTCGCTGGACAACCCGCTGGTCCGACTGGAACTGGTGGCTGATTTGTTGGACCAAATGAAGTTCAGCAACCCCGCCGATGAGGGCTGATTAACGTCCGCTGCGCGCGAGATAACGTTTACGCCAAAAAAACAGGACCAAGGCTACCGAGATACCCGCCATCCCGGCTATCGTCCACCAGATGCCGTTGACAGAGTGAATCATCGGGAACTCTTCGAAGTTCATGCCGAAAAAACCAGTGATCAGGTTGAGCGGCAGGAAAATAGCCGTCAGAACCGTGAGGGTACGCATGATGTCGTTGGTTCGGTTGCCTTGTGCGCTGAAATGGATTTGAACCACTGTTTCTGCAGATTGTTCAAGGCGACGAACATGGTGCACGACGCGCTCAATGTGCTCGATCACGTCGCGCGCACGGGCCACCAGCTGGTCGCGGGTTTCCTGGGCCAGCCGCGGGTCGGCAGAGTGGGCTGAAACGGGCTGCTCGCGCAGGCTGTCGAGCCACTCTTGCACGGCATCGTGTTGCTCGTCGCACAGATCTTCCAGTTGGTGGAGCTGGTTTCGCGCCGACATGATGGCCCCCCAGTTGGTGAAGCGTGCATTGGGCTTGAGTAGTTCGTCTTGCCAGTGCTCAAGCTGCGTCGTGAGCGTCTTGCGCAAGTCAAGATAGCTGTCGACCATGGCGTTGATCATCCGCAGCACGAGATCAGTCGGATTCAACGGAATACGACTGCGCGCGGACAGCGTCTCAACGCTGAATTTGGCATCACCGAGAAAGCGTTCAATAAAACTTTTGGCCGTGTAGCAACCACGCGGGTGAACGCTGATCAGCAGGCGGTCAAACAGAGCAAAGCCTACCGCTTTTGAGCCAATGTGTTCAAAGCCTTGCAAGGCCTTGAGTGTTGCGTTACGCGGGAGCTTGCGCTGAGCGGGGCTCTCTGAAATCGCGTCGTCTTGTGCAGTATCCGAGGCCATCTCTTCCTGCGTGGCCAGACGACGGAAGATGATGAGGTCGTACACCGAGGTGTAATCATAATGCGAGGGGTGCATCGGGTTGACAAGATCCTGGCAGTGAAGATCCAGGAGAGTCGAGCCACCCAGGGAACGGGCCGCCTCCTGAATGCTTGACCGATGTTCTTCAAAGTCACCACGTTCCAGGAACACCCACACAAACCCATCGGTAGATGCCTGTGCGGGAATGACGTCAAGAAAACGTAGACTGTCAGCGGTAAATTCGACGATTTGCACGGCCAGATACCCTTGAAGAAATAGGCCTTTGGCCCTTTACTGGCGTGTAAATGCCGCTATTTATTTCGCAGCAATCTGGCGGCTGCCATGGCAAAGTAGGTAAGTATGCCATCAGCTCCTGCACGCTTGAAGGCCAGGAGGCTTTCCATCATCACGGCATCATGGTCCAGCCAGCCATTCTGGGCGGCCGCCTTGAGCATGGCGTATTCACCACTGACTTGGTAAGCGAATGTGGGCACCTTGAATTCGTCTTTCACCCGCCGAACGATATCCAGATAGGGCATGCCGGGTTTGACCATCACCATGTCAGCGCCTTCGGCAATGTCCATGGCCACCTCGCGCAGTGCCTCATCACTGTTGCCGGGATCCATCTGGTAAACCTTTTTGTTGCTTTTGCCCAGATTTGCGGCTGATCCTACCGCGTCGCGAAACGGACCGTAGAACGCGCTGGCGTATTTCGCGCTGTACGCCATGATGCGCGTATGCACCATGTTGTTGGCCTCAAGCAGGCTGCGGATGGCGCCAATACGACCATCCATCATGTCGCTGGGAGCCACAATATCCACACCGGCTTGCGCTTGAGTTAGTGCTTGGTTCTTCAGTATTTCAACCGTGGCGTCGTTGATGATGTAGCCGCTTTCATCCAGCAGGCCATCCTGCCCATGGCTGGTGAAGGGGTCCAAGGCAACATCGGTCATCACACCGAGTTCCGGGAAAGTGCTTTTCAAGGCCCGTACCACGGTAGGTACCAGGCCGTCTGGGTTCAGCGCCTCCAGCCCATCCGGCGTTTTCAGAGCCGGATCAATCACCGGGAACAAGGCCATCACCGGGATGCCCAGTTCCACGCACTCTTCTGCCAGGGGGAGAAGCAAGTCCAGGCTCAGGCGCTCAACGCCAGGCATGGAGGCCACATTTTCCCGGCGCTTTTTTCCGTCCAGAACGAACACGGGGTAAATCAGATCATCAACGGTGACATTGTTCTCGCGCACCAGGTTGCGCGTAAAGGTATCGCGGCGCAAACGACGGGGCCGGCCAAGGGGGTAGGGGGCGTGAAGTGTCATGACCAAAATTGTGCCTTATAAAACAAAAGGCCGTTCTGAATACTTGCAAAAAATGCTGCCCGAGGCTTGAATTACGCTTGAGTATTTGATATATTAATTGCGGGTGGTTCGCCGCCCCCCGCTTTTCCTCCCTGAGCGGGGCCTTGATGTGTGACAGCAAAAAAGGCTTCAAACCCCGGCTCTAAGTCGGGGTTTTTTTTCGCGGGCTCAACTTACACTCTGCCAATGCTCTGGGTTAAATCATTCCATATTGTTTTTGTCGCCAGTTGGTTCGCCGGCTTGTTTTACCTGCCCCGCATCTTTGTGAATCTGGCTATGGTGCCCCAAGAGTCTGTGGCGGAGCGCGAGCGTCTGCTGCTCATGGCGCGCAAATTAATGCGCTTTACGCACATCCTATCGGTTCCTGCCGTGGCCTTGGGTGTGTGGCTGTGGTGGGGCTATGGCATCGGTCTGGGTGCTGGGAATGGCTGGATGCATGCCAAGATGGCAGTGGTAGTTCTCGTGATTGCCTATCACCATACGTGTAGTTCAATGCTTAAAAAAATCAGTGCAGGACAGCTAAGCCATAGTCACGTCTGGTACCGGTGGTTCAATGAGATCCCGGTGCTTTTGATGGTGGCCGCCGTGATACTTGTGGTGGTCAAGCCTTTCTAATCCGCCCCAAAGTTTGACGGATATGCATAAAACCTCTGCATGGCCACTTGCCTGGGTTTATGTGGGTCTGGTCATGTATGCCAGTCTGTACCCGTTTTTTGACTGGCGAAATCAGGGCATCGCGCCTTGGGATTTCCTTGGCGCTCCTTGGCCCAGATATTGGACCGGCTTTGACCTTGTCTCCAACGCATTAGGCTACGCCCCGCTCGGTTTTTTGGTCTGCTTGAGCGCGCTTCGAACGGGTAAGGCGGCTTATGCAGTGACACGGGCCAGTTTGATGGCGGCGGCCTTGTCGCTGGTGATGGAGGCCACTCAAAGCTACTTGCCTGCCCGCGTTCCATCCTATGTCGACCTCATTCTCAATATCGCTGGCGCTTGGGCCGGAGCGGTCGTGGCGCTTGCCCTGGAAAGGTTCGGTGCAATAGATCGTTGGAGTCGGTTCAGATCCCGATGGTTTTTACCGGATTCACGAGGCGTTCTGGTGCTTTTGGCCCTGTGGCCGCTGGCTTTGCTATTTCCTGCGCCAGTGCCCTTGGGCCTGGGGCAAATCCTGGAGCGTTTGGAAGAAGCGCTGGCAGATTTGCTAGCCGAGACACCATTTTTAGATTGGCTACCGGTCAGAGACATAGAGCTTCAACCTCTGGTTCCCGGGGCCGAGCTGGCATGTGTGATGCTTGGCGGACTGATCCCCTGTCTGCTTGGTTTTTGCATTATTCGGGCTATACCACGTCGCATTCTTTTCGTTGTTGTGGCTTTGCTCAGTGGGATTTGTGCTTCGGCGCTTTCGGCTGCCTTGAGTTACGGGCCCGAGCATGCCTGGTCCTGGCTGAGTCTGCCGGCGCATCTGGGCTTAGGCATGGCCGCAACCGTTGCCTTTATGCTCTGCGCAGCTCCTTGCCGTGTATGCGGTGCTTTGGTTTTACTTGCGCTGGGCATCTACCTGAGTGTGATCAACCAAGCACCTACCAGCACCTACTTTGAGCAAACCTTGCAAACTTGGGAGCAGGGAAAATTCATCCGCTTTCATGGCCTGGCGCAGTGGCTGGGCTGGATTTGGCCTTACGCAGCCATGATCCACTTGATCACGCGAATTTGGACTTATGAGATAAAAAACTAAAATCAGGCCATGAACCCAATGCCAACAATCAACCCCCAAAACCCGGATCAATCAAGTGGGTCGTATTACACCCGCCATATTTTTTTCTGCTTGAATGAACGCAAAGGCGGGGAAGAGTGCTGTTCTCAGCACCAAGCGCAGCAGGCTTTTGATACGTGCAAAGCCCTGGTCAAGGCGGCGGGTTTATCGGGTGCCGGCAAAGTTCGCGTGAACAAGGCAGGCTGCCTGGATCGTTGTTCTGCCGGTCCGGTCGCGGTGGTCTATCCCGAAGCGGTTTGGTATTCTTACCTTGACGCGGCCGACATAGAGGAAATTGTGTCCTCACACCTTCAAAACGGCCAAGTTGTGACGCGTTTGCTGACACCGCCGCAAGCTGGGCGATAAGCCTTGAACTCCCAAACAGAACGGCTGACCATCCAAGGTCCGGCGGGCGTCATTGAACTGCTCGTTGACGAGCCTTCTCCTGCCACACTTGCCGCACAAAAGGGCGTGGCCTTTGTTGCGCACCCGCACCCACTCTTTGGCGGCACCATGGACAACAAAGTTGTACAAACCTTGGCGCGCGCTTTTGTGCAGTGCGGCTGGAAAGTTGTCAGGTTCAATTTTCGGGGTGTTGGCGCTAGCCAAGGCAGTTACGATGAGGGGCGTGGCGAGGCCGAGGACTTCTTGGCCGTGGTTGCCCATTGCGCGCCCCATGGACCCTTGGCCCTGGCCGGGTTTTCATTTGGTTCTTTTGTAGTTAGTCAGGCCATGCAAAAGCTGTGGCCGGACAGAACCATCGAAAAACTGGTGCTTGTTGGTACGGCGACAAGTCGCTTTGATGTGGCTCCTATACCAGCCGAGTTGCACGACAGATGTCTGGTCATCCACGGTGAGCATGACGACACGGTTGCCTTATCAGGCGTGATGGACTGGGCGCGGCCTCAATCCTTACCCGTGACCGTGGTGCCGGGCGGCAGTCATTTTTTTCACGGCCAGCTGCCTCTTCTCAAAAACCTGGCGGTTCGCCATATCACCGCACCTATTTGATGACTAAAAGTTTCTTGCGACTTGCATTCGCATTCACTGCCAGTGCTTTTATATTGACTGGCAACACGCAAACACTGCCGCAACCTCCTGAAATTGCAGCGCGCTCCTACTTGTTGTTGGACATGACGGCCAACCAATTACTGGCCTCAAAAGATATTGATTCGGCTGTTGAGCAGGCCTCCCTGACAAAGCTGATGACGGCCTATTTGGTTTTTGAGGCATTACGGTCCAAAAAAATAGACCTTAATCAAACCCTGTCAGTGAGTGAGCGGGCCTGGAAAATGCCCGGCTCGCGGATGTTCATTGATCCCAAGATGAAAGTGCCTGTCGAGGATTTGATCAAAGGGATGATTGTTCAGTCGGGTAACGACGCTACGATAACCTTGGCAGAAGGGGTTGGCGGGACCGTGGAGCGGTTCGTGCAAATGATGAACGATCAAGCCAAAGTATTGGGCATGAAATCAACCACCTATAAAAATCCTGAAGGATTGACCGAGGCCGGCCACACCACTACGGCGAGGGACTTGAGTCTTCTGGCCACACGGTTGATGAGGGATTTCCCGGACTTTATTGCTTACTACGCCATTAAAAAGTACCGATATGAGGGAACTCCCGCGGCCAACGACACCAACCGCAACCTGCTGTTGTTTCGCGACCCTTCGGTCGATGGACTTAAAACCGGTTATACCGAGGCGGCCGGTTATTGTTTGATTGCCACGGCCAAGCGTAATTTCCCTAATTTGGCGGCCACTTCTGCATCCTCTGGGTCGCCTGAATCTCTTGGAGGTCGGCGGCTGCTGGTAATTGTGTTGGGCGCAAGCAATGAAAACGCTCGCGCTAGCGAGGCACAAAAGCTGTTGAATTGGGGTTACACCGCCTTTGAAGCCATCAAGTTGTTTGACGCCAACCAGTCAGTGATTTCGCCGCCGGTTTGGAAGGGGACTTCCAACCAGGTCAAAACTGGTCGGACGCATCCCATCATTGTGGCGGTTCCAGGCGGGTCTGCGCTAAAAATAAAGACGCAGGTAGTTCGCACCGAGCCCTTGGTCGCCCCCATCACGCTTGGCCAGCAGGTTGCAACACTCAAGGTCAGTCTTGCAGACCAACCTTTTGCAGACGTGCCTTTGTTGGCACTGGAAAAGGTTGACCAGGCAGGTGTGATTGGACGGGCCTGGGACGCCCTCAGGCTGTGGATCAAGTGATCTTTTAGCGCCGGTAGCTGCGCGCTTGCAGCCGAAACGGCGCACTGCTATACTAGAGGGCTTTTCGGTTAAGTCCTTAGGGAACTTGTAATTTCCGGATTTGAATTTCAGATACTTGATTGCAAGTAGTCGAACTTTAGTTACCAAACGTTTATGGACGTTAATTTTCAGGAGGCTTAAATGCCAACCATCAACCAGCTAGTGCGTCAGGGGCGAGAGGTCGAGACGATCAAGTCCAAAAGCCCGGCGATGCAAAACTCTCCCCAGCGTCGCGGAGTTTGCACGCGCGTCTACACAACTACACCTAAAAAGCCAAACTCGGCTTTACGAAAAGTTGCCAAGGTGCGCCTGACCAATGGTTTTGAGGTTATTTCCTACATTGGCGGAGAGGGTCACAACCTTCAGGAGCATTCTGTGGTGCTGGTTCGTGGTGGTCGTGTCAAGGATCTGCCAGGTGTGCGATACCACATTGTTCGCGGGTCGCTGGACTTGCAGGGTGTCAAAGACCGCAAGCAGTCTCGTTCCAAATACGGTGCCAAACGGCCGAAAAAGGCTTAATGTTTTAAAGCGCAAGTTTGCGGTTTAGCGGGAAAGCGTATTTTCCCGCATCAAATGTTCGCAGGCCTTGGCAGGCCTTGCAAGCAAACTGACCCGAAGCCCGGAATCGTCCGGGTGGGTCAAGTAAGTGAGGGTTTTCTGGCCCTCGCGGTATCCAAATGGATGCCAACTGAAGCAAAGAGGTGAAAAATGCCACGTCGTCGCGAAGTCCCAAAACGTGAAATTCTGCCGGATCCAAAGTTTGGCAATATTGAACTCTCTAAGTTCATGAACGTGATCATGGAGGGCGGCAAAAAAGCGGTTGCCGAGAGAATTATTTACGGTGCCCTTGAGCATATTGAGAAAAAGAACCCGGGTAAAGATCCGCTGGAAGCATTCGCTATAGCCATTAACAATGTGAAGCCCATGGTTGAGGTCAAATCACGCCGTGTTGGCGGCGCAAACTACCAGGTTCCTGTTGAAGTCCGTCCCGTTCGCCGCTTGGCTTTGTCTATGCGCTGGCTGAAAGAAGCTGCACGCAAGCGTGGTGAAAAATCCATGGCTTTACGTTTGGCCAATGAGCTGATGGAGGCCACAGAAGGTCGTGGCGGCGCCATGAAGAAGCGTGATGAAGTTCACCGGATGGCCGAGGCGAACAAGGCGTTCTCGCACTTCCGCTTCTAGACAAGCTGATTACCGCAGCCTTTCGGCGTCTTATTTGGGCCGGTCATTAAGCCGTTTAGCCCCGAACCGAAAGAGTTGCCAGTCCGACGAAATTTCTTGATTTCTGTTCGGGCAATTTGAAATTTATAGATCAACCAAGGATCCATCATGGCTCGCCATACACCCATTGAGCGCTATCGCAATATCGGAATCTCGGCTCACATTGACGCCGGCAAAACAACGACTACAGAGCGCATTTTGTTCTACACCGGCGTGAACCACAAGATTGGCGAAGTGCATGACGGCGCTGCAACAATGGACTGGATGGAGCAAGAGCAAGAGCGTGGCATCACGATCACTTCGGCGGCCACCACTTGTTTTTGGAAGGGCATGGAGACCAATTTCGCCGAGCACCGTATCAATATTATTGATACGCCGGGGCACGTTGACTTCACCATTGAGGTAGAGCGTTCCATGCGAGTGCTTGATGGCGCGTGCATGGTCTATTGCGCTGTCGGCGGCGTTCAGCCCCAGTCAGAAACAGTTTGGCGCCAGGCTAACAAATACAAAGTTCCTCGTCTTGCATTTGTGAACAAAATGGACCGTACCGGTGCTAATTTCTTCAAAGTTGTAGACCAGATGAAATTGCGTCTTAAGGCCAGCCCCGTTCCAATAGTCATACCCATCGGAGCAGAAGAGAACTTCACGGGCGTGATTGACTTGATCAAAATGAAAGCGATTATCTGGGACGAGGCTTCCCAAGGTATGAAGTTCGAGTACAAAGAAATTCCCGCAGATTTATTGCCACTTGCCAAAGAGTGGCGTGAAAAAATGGTTGAAGCGGCTGCCGAAGCCAATGAAGAGTTCATGAACAAATACCTTGAAGAAGGTGATTTGACAGAAGATGAAATCAAGCTTGGAATCCGCACCCGAACCATTGCCAGCGAAATCCAGCCCATGCTGTGCGGAACCGCGTTCAAGAACAAGGGTGTTCAGCGTATGCTTGACGCTGTGATTGAGTTCATGCCTTCTCCGATTGACATTCCGCCTGTCGGAGGTACTGACGAGGACGATGCGCCTGTTACGCGCAGGGCCGACGACTCAGAAAAGTTCTCTGCACTGGCATTCAAGCTGATGACTGATCCGTTTGTGGGTCAGTTGACGTTTGTGCGTGTTTACTCTGGTGTGCTAAGTAAAGGCGACAGTGTTTACAACCCGATCCGGGGAAAAAAAGAGCGCATTGGCCGTATCGTCCAAATGCATGCCAATAACCGCGAAGAGGTCAGTGAAATTCGCGCTGGCGACATCGCCGCCTGCGTGGGACTCAAAGATGTTACTACTGGTGAGACCCTGTGCGATCCCAGTTCCATCGTCATGCTCGAGCGCATGGTGTTCCCTGAGCCGGTAATTACCCAGGCCGTCGAACCCAAGACAAAAGTTGATCAGGAAAAAATGGGTATCGCTTTGCAACGGCTGGCTCAGGAAGATCCTTCATTCCGTGTCAAGACAGATGAGGAGTCCGGCCAAACCCTAATTGCCGGAATGGGTGAGCTTCATCTTGAGATTATTGTGGACCGTATGAAGCGGGAGTTTGGTGTGGAGGCCAATGTTGGCAAGCCTCAGGTTGCCTATCGCGAAACCATTCGCAAAACAGTTGAGGACAGCGAAGGCAAATTTGTTCGTCAATCTGGCGGCAAGGGTCAATATGGTCACGTTGTCCTGAAAATTGAGCCGAATGAAGCCGGTAAAGGCTTTGAGTTTGTAGATGCCATCAAGGGTGGCGTGGTTCCACGCGAATACATTCCAGCGGTAGAGAAGGGCGTAATTGAGGCTTTGAATAGCGGCGTATTGGCAGGTTACCCGGTCGTAGACGTCAAAGTCACACTCCACTTCGGTTCCTACCACGACGTTGATTCAAATGAAAACGCATTCAAGATGGCCGCCATTTTCGGTTTCAAAGATGGTTGTCGCAAGGCTGGCCCTGTCATCCTTGAGCCTATGATGGCTGTTGAGGTTGAAACGCCTGAAGACTATGCTGGCAACGTGATGGGCGATTTGTCGTCTCGTCGCGGCATGGTGCAGGGCATGGAGGATATGGTCGGTGGTGGTAAGGCGATCAAGGCTGAGGTTCCTTTGTCTGAGATGTTTGGTTACTCCACCACCCTGCGGTCAATGTCCCAAGGGCGCGCTACTTACACAATGGAATTCAAGCACTACTCGGAGGCTCCGAGAAACGTGTCTGAGGCCATCATGGCTTCGCGTGCCAAGTAATTTATAAGCTGTCTGCGATGGTGTGCCGCCTTGTACCCGTGCGAGGTGAATCAGCAACATCATGCAAACATTAAACCTTGACACGGGTAATTGTTCATTGGAGATTTGAAAATGGGTAAAGAGAAATTTGCACGAACCAAGCCGCACGTCAACGTAGGCACGATTGGTCACGTTGACCACGGCAAGACCACGCTGACAGCGGCCATTGCCACGGTACTTTCCACCAAGTTTGGTGGTGAAGCCAAGGCCTATGACCAGATTGACGCTGCGCCTGAAGAGAAAGCGCGTGGCATTACCATCAACACAGCCCACGTCGAGTACGAGACGGCCAATCGTCACTATGCGCACGTTGACTGCCCCGGTCACGCCGACTACGTCAAGAACATGATTACCGGTGCAGCCCAGATGGACGGCGCCATTCTGGTGTGCTCTGCGGCTGACGGCCCCATGCCCCAGACCCGTGAGCACATCCTGCTGGCCCGCCAGGTTGGTGTGCCCTACATCATCGTATTTTTGAACAAATGCGACATGGTTGATGATGCCGAACTGCTCGAGCTCGTTGAAATGGAAGTGCGTGAGCTTCTGGACAAATACGAATTTCCGGGCGACGCCACCCCCATCATCCACGGCTCGGCCAAACTCGCCCTCGAAGGCGACAAAGGTCCTCTGGGTGAAGAAGCCATCATGAAGCTGGCTGATGCCTTGGACACCTACATTCCTTTGCCTGAGCGTGCTGTTGATGGCGCTTTCCTGATGCCTGTGGAAGACGTCTTCTCCATCTCCGGACGCGGCACCGTGGTGACCGGCCGTGTAGAGCGTGGCATCATCAAGGTTGGTGAAGAGATCGAGATTGTGGGTATCAAGCCCACCCTGAAGACCACCTGCACCGGGGTGGAGATGTTTCGCAAGCTGCTCGACCAGGGACAAGCTGGCGACAACGTTGGCATTTTGCTGCGCGGCACCAAGCGTGAAGAAGTCGAGCGTGGCCAGGTTCTGTGCAAGCCCGGCTCCATCAAGCCTCACACCCACTTCACAGGCGAGATCTACGTGTTGTCCAAGGACGAAGGCGGTCGCCACACGCCTTTCTTCAACAACTACCGTCCCCAGTTCTACTTCCGTACGACGGACGTGACCGGTGCGATCGAGTTGCCTGAGGGCAAGGAAATGGTCATGCCGGGCGACAACGTGTCGATTACAGTCAAGCTGATCAACCCGATTGCCATGGAGGAAGGTCTGCGCTTTGCCATCCGTGAAGGTGGTAAGACCGTGGGTGCCGGTGTGGTTGCCAAAATTATTGCCTAAGGAAAAATCATGGCAAATAAACAAAAAATCCGAATTCGCCTCAAAGCCTTTGACTACAAGTTGATTGACCAGTCTGCAGCTGAAATTGTCGACACAGCCAAACGAACGGGTGCAATCGTGAAGGGCCCTGTTCCATTGCCGACCCGCATTAAGCGTTTTGATATCTTGCGTTCTCCCCACGTGAACAAGACCAGCCGCGATCAACTGGAGATTCGTACGCACCAGCGCCTCATGGATATCGTTGACCCGACCGACAAGACTGTTGATGCACTGATGAAACTAGATCTCCCTGCGGGCGTGGATGTAGAAATTAAACTGCAATAGGTTGTAGAAAAGCCATGAAATCTCGTTGCGTTGCCGATGGTTTCCAGCTAAAATAGTGGGCTATGCTTTTTTCAAAAGGGAAAAGCAGTCTTTATTAACAGTCTTTCACGACAAAACGTTGTAACCAATTGAAGTTACAGCGGTGGAAGTAACGGAGAAAAAAATGAGTCTTAGTAACTCCTTGGGGTTACTGGGTCGCAAGGTTGGCATGATGCGCCTATTCACCGATGACGGGGATGCAATTCCTGTGACGGTGGTTGACGTTTCAAACAACCGCGTGACTCAGATCAAATCCATTGAAAATGATGGCTACGTTGCACTGCAGGTAACGTTTGGCACCAAGAAAGCTTCCCGCGTTTCCAAGCCACAAGCCGGTCACATGGCCAAGGCCGGTGTTGAAGCTGGTGAAATTACCCAGGAATTCCGTGTTACAGCCGACGCGGCCTCGCAGTACGAAGCGGGATCCAGCGTGGCCGTTTCCTCTGTTTTTGAGGTGGGCCAAAAAGTTGACGTGCAGGGTACCTCCATTGGCAAGGGCTATGCGGGAACCATCAAACGCCATAATATGAGCTCGCAGAGGGCATCTCACGGTAATAGCCGTTCGCACAATGTGCCTGGCTCGATTGGTATGGCTCAGGATCCGGGTCGTGTGTTTCCAGGCAAGCGCATGACCGGTCACTTGGGTGATGTCACCAAAACAACTCAAAACCTCGATGTGGTCCGGATTGATGAAGCCAGGCAGTTGTTGCTCATCAAGGGGGCAATCCCCGGGTCTTCTGGTGGTTTCGTAACTGTTCGTCCGGCTATCAAGGTCAAGGCAAAAAGTGCGAAGGGAGCGAACTAATGCAACTCGAACTCCTCAATGATCAAGGCCAGGCATCATCGAAGTACGAAGCGCCCGAAACGGTTTTTGGACGTGAATACAACGAAGATTTGGTACACCAAGTAGTTGTTGCTTTTCAGGCGAACGCCCGTCAAGGAACGCGCGCTCAAAAAGACCGTGAACAGGTCAAGCACTCGACCAAAAAGCCCTTTAAGCAAAAGGGAACTGGCCGAGCACGTGCGGGTATGACCTCATCGCCTTTGTGGCGCGGAGGCGGTCGTATCTTCCCGAACATGCCTGACGAAAACTTCGCACAGAAGATCAACAAAAAGATGTACCGCGCAGGTATGGCGTCCATCTTCTCGCAGTTGGTTCGCGAGGGTCGACTTGCTGTCGTAGACTCCCTTAAGGTTGAGTCTCCGAAAACAAAGCCACTTGCAGCCAAATTCAAGGCCATGAATCTTGATTCGGTGATGGTGATTTCAGATGAGGTTGATGAAAACCTTTATCTTGCCTCGCGCAACCTGGTCAATGTTCTGGTGGTAGAGCCGCGATATGCGGATCCACTCTCCTTGGTCCATTACCGGAAGGTCCTTGTCACCAAGGCTGCCATCGAGAAACTCAAGGAGATGTTCGCATGAGCGCCGTCAAATTTGATGAGGGCCGACTGATGCAGGTTTTGGTCGCTCCAATTGTCTCCGAGAAGGCCACCATGATTGCTGAAAAAAGCAATTCTGTGACCTTTAAAGTACTGCAAGACGCCACTAAGCCTGAAATTAAGGCCGCTGTGGAATTAATGTTCAAAGTCAGTGTAAAGGCTGTTGCAGTTGTCAATACGAAGGGCAAAGCGAAGCGCTTCGGCAAGTCCAATGGCCGTCGTGACAACATCCGTAAAGCTTATGTCACGTTGATGGCTGGACAAGAGTTGAATCTCGGTGGGGAGGCTGCTTAATCATGGCTGTTATTAAGATGAAACCAACTTCACCAGGCCGTCGTGGCGTAGTGAAGATCTCCAGAGATCACCTGTTTAAAGGTGCTCCTTACGCCCCTTTGTTGGAGCCTCAGTTCCAGCATGCAGGTCGTAACAACAATGGCCACATTACTACCCGCCATAAGGGTGGTGGTCACAAGCATCATTACCGCGTTGTTGATTTTCGCCGTATCAAAGATGGAATTCCGGCTAAGGTGGAGCGTATTGAATACGATCCCAACCGGTCCGCGCACATTGCACTGGTTTGCTACGCGGATGGTGAGCGTCACTACATCATTGCGCCGAGGGGGCTTGAAGTCGGATCGAGCATCATGAGCGGATCTGAAGCGCCGATTCGTGTTGGCAACACTTTGCCAATTCGTAATATTCCCGTGGGCTCCATCATTCATTGCATTGAGTTGCAAGTGGGTAAAGGTGCGCAGATTGTCCGCTCAGCAGGAACGTCAGCTACTTTGTTGGCCCGCGAGGGTACTTATGCCCAGGTGCGTATGCGTTCAGGTGAGGTTCGTAAGATTCACATCGAATGTCGTGCCACCATTGGTCAGGTTGCCAACGAAGAGCATAGTCTGCGTCAACTAGGCAAGGCCGGTGTAAAGCGTTGGATGGGTATCCGTCCAACCGTTCGCGGCGTCGTCATGAACCCTGTCGATCACCCCCACGGTGGTGGTGAAGGCAAGACGGGTGAGGGCCGTCATCCAGTCGATCCTTGGGGTAATCTCACCAAGGGTTACCGTACCCGTAACAACAAGCGCACACAGGTCATGATTGTGTCGCGTCGTAAGAAGTAAAGGGAACGCAAATGACTCGCTCTCTCAAAAAGGGTCCGTTCGTGGACCATCACCTGGTAGCTAAAGCCGACAAAGCTGTGACTACCAAGGATAAAAAGCCGATCAAGACATGGTCACGTCGCTCAATGATTCTGCCCGAGTTCATCGGTCTGACGATCGCTGTTCATAACGGCAAGCAGCACGTACCTGTTTACATCACCGATCAAATGGTTGGCCATAAGCTGGGTGAGTTTGCGCTCACTCGGACTTTCAAGGGTCATCCAGCGGACAAAAAAGTCCAAAAGAAATAAGGAGTTGACCATGGAAACACGAGCAACCCTGCGTGGCGTTCGCCTCTCATTTGATAAAGGCCGTCTTGTCGCCGACCTGATCCGTGGCAAAAAGGTGGATCAAGCCCTCAACATCTTGCAATTCACACAGAAAAAAGCGGCTGTGATTATCAAGAAGGTACTGGAGTCGGCGATAGCAAACGCTGAGCACAATGACGGCGCTGACATCGATGAATTAAAGGTGAAAACCATCTATGTCGAACAAGGCGCAACACTCAAGCGATTTACTGCCCGCGCAAAAGGTCGGGGTAACCGTATCAGCAAGCCCACGTGCCATGTGTACGTGACGGTTGGAAACTGAAAGAGGTCTGAAAGATATGGGACAAAAAATCAATCCTACAGGCTTTCGCCTGTCAGTCAGTAGAAACTGGACATCACGGTGGTACGCTAGCAACCGTGATTTTGCAGGCATGTTGGCTGAAGATATAAAAGTACGTGAGTACCTCAAGGTCAAGCTTAAAAACGCATCAGTTTCTCGCATCCTGATCGAGCGCCCCGCTAAAAATGCTCGAATCACTATTTTTTCTGCACGTCCGGGCGTAGTCATCGGAAAAAAGGGCGAGGATATTGAAAACCTCAAGCGTGATCTTGGTAAGCAACTGGGCGTGCCCGTTGCCGTCAATATCGAAGAAGTGCGCAAGCCGGAAATCGATGCGAAACTCATAGCTGACAGCATTACGCAGCAGCTCGAAAAGCGGATCATGTTCCGTCGAGCCATGAAGCGTGCTATGCAAAATGCCATGCGATTGGGTGCTCTTGGCATCAAAATCATGTCTTCTGGACGTTTGAACGGTATTGAAATCGCGCGATGCGAGTGGTACCGTGAAGGCCGTGTGCCACTTCACACCTTGCGTGCGGACATCGATTACGGAACTTCTGAAGCCAAAACCACTTACGGTGTGATTGGTGTGAAAGTCTGGGTTTACAAGGGTGATACTTTGGGCCGCAATGATCTACCCGCCGCAGCGACCGAGCCGCGGCTCGAAGAAGAGCGTCGTCCTCGTGCGCCTCGCCGTGATGCCCGTCCAGGAACAGATCGCCCAGCGCCCCGTGGTGCACGACGTCCTGCTGGCGCAAATACTGCTCCTGCTGATGGAAGTGACAAGCCTGCTGAAGCCACCACCGGATCAGAGGCCCCAAAAACCGCCGTTAAGCGCGTACGCAAAGTCGCCGCGCCAGCTGCAGCAGCTGACGGACCAAAAGGAGAATAAATATGCTGCAACCTGCTCGTAGAAAATACCGCAAAGAGCAAAAGGGACGCAATACCGGAATCGCCACACGTGGAAGTTCTGTTGCGTTCGGCGATTTCGGACTCAAGTGCACTGACCGGGGTCGTTTGACGGCCCGCCAAATTGAGAGTGCCCGTCGCGCGATTTCACGCCATGTCAAAAGGGGTGGAAGAATCTGGATTCGCGTTTTCCCAGACAAGCCAATCTCCCAAAAACCTGCTGAGGTCCGTATGGGAAATGGTAAAGGTAACCCCGAATACTATGTGGCTGAAATACAGCCAGGAAAAATTGTGTTTGAGATTGTTGGCGTTTCGGAAGAGTTGGCTCGTCAAGCGTTTCGCTTGGCTGCTGCCAAGCTGCCATTACGTACGACCTTCGTCAGCCGCATGATCGGCCAGTAATCAGGATAATGAAGAAATGAAAGCTACTGAACTACGCCAAAAAGATGTTGCTGGTCTTCAAACGGAAGTGAAGTCTTTGCAAAAAGCCCACTTTGGTTTGCGCATGCAAAAAGCAACGCAACAACTTAACAACACAGCAACGCTGCGCTCAACACGCCGTGATATTGCTCGCGCCAAGACGATTCTTGCCGAGAAGCAATCTGCAGAAAAAACTGCTAAATAAAGAGGCGAACCATGACGGAAGCAAAAAAATCCCTCAAGCGAACCTTGATTGGCAAGGTTGTTAGTGACAAGCGAGCAAAAACTGTAACAGTTCTTGTGGAGCGCCGGGTCAAGCACGAGCTTTATGGAAAAATTGTTGGTAAATCCAGCAAGTACCATGCTCACGATGAAAAAGGCGAATACAAAATGGGAGATATGATTGAGATCACCGAGAGCAAACCCATTTCCAAGACTAAGAACTGGATTGCAAGCCGCTTGGTAGAAAAGGCTATTGTGGTCTAAGCCTTCAGGCTTGTAGACCGCAAAAAGCAAGTCAACGGCTCACCATGTGAGCCGTTTTCAATGGGATTCACAATTTACTTAAATGGAGCTTGTCATGATCAAAGTAGGCGACACACTACCTTCAACCACCTTGATGGAGTATTCAGAAGTTGAGGGCGAAGGCTGCAGCATTGGACCTAACCCGGTAGACGTCAACAAGGCTACTGCCGGTAAAACAATTGCCTTATTTGCCCTTCCAGGGGCCTTTACACCCACCTGCTCTGCAAAGCATGTACCCGGTTATGTTGAAAATTATGACCAACTCAAAGCAGCTGGCGTCGACGAAATTTGGTGCGTGAGTGTGAACGATGCTTTCGTAATGGGTGCTTGGGCACGCGAACAAAAATCCGGTAGCAAAGTCCGCATGCTTGCTGATGGTAGTGCAGACTTCACCAAGGCGACAGGCTTGACACTTGACTTGACATCGCGTGGAATGGGTTTGCGAAGCAACCGTTACTCCATGCTGGTTAAAGATGGGAAAGTGGCATCTTTAAATGTTGAGGGTCCTGGTAAGTTTGAGGTGAGTGACGCAACAACGCTATTGGCTCAAGCCAAGGCTTGACAGTCTTAAACCCGATGTCAGCGGAAAGGTTCTACCATAAGCCTCACGGGTGAGTATTGGATGAGGAAAAGCATCAAAAGCCACGCGTACCCGTGTGGCTTTTTTTATGGTGCGAAGCGATGAAAAAACATTCTCGGTGGGTCAAGCTTGTTTCGGTATCGGTTTTGGCAATAGCCATGGGTGGTTGCGAGACGGTTCAAACAACCAAACCTGGAACGGTGGGAATTACTCGCACGCAATCCATGGCCGTAAGCGCTCAGCAGATGAACCAATCTTCAGAGCAGTCCTATCGGAAGATGCTTCAGGAAGCAGCAAAGAAAAACACCTTGAATCAGGATGCAGCGATGCTC
Source organism: Hylemonella sp. (assembly GCA_040382055.1). Classification (GTDB taxonomy): domain Bacteria; phylum Pseudomonadota; class Gammaproteobacteria; order Burkholderiales; family Burkholderiaceae_C; genus JBEIGE01. The sequence goes on along the minus strand of JBEIGE010000025.1, from coordinate 9,615 downwards.
GCGCGCGTGCGAGGCATAGCCAACAAACTGATTCCACAAACGTCTATTTTCAGAAGTGATGCAAGCCACTGGCGTTGGGAAGTCAATGTGTTCCAAAGCGACAACGTCAATGCCTTCTGTATGGCTGGTGGGAAAATTGGCTTCTACTCAGGACTAATTAACAAACTGGAATTAACCGATGCAGAAATAGCCGCAGTGATGGGGCATGAAATTGCGCATGCATTGCGTGAGCATGTCCGGGAGCAGGTGTCGTTGCAATACGCATCACAGCTTCCTGGTGTCATTTTGTCAGTCGTAACAGGTAGTCAAATACTGTCTCAGCTTGGAGATATGGTCAGCAATGTCACACTGAGTTTGCCTAGAAGCCGTCTGGCCGAGTCAGAGGCAGACGAGATCGGGGTTGAGCTTGCGGCTAGAGCTGGTTTTGATCCAATGGCAGCCGTCACGCTGTGGCAAAAAATGGGCCGACTAGGGGGCTCCAGACCCCCTGAGTTCATGAGTACACATCCATCACCTGAGAACAGGCAGCAAGAACTGACTCGCGTTGCAAGCGCGGTGACACCTCTTTATCAACAAGCAGTCAAACGCTAAAGGACTCAGGCACCGGAAAACCTGAGCATGCCGTAAACCAGCGCTGCGCAAACCATCAGCAATGCCAAGGCCAAGACACGAGACCTGACATCATCTTTTGAATCCGGAAAAACAGCTTTCGTGATCTTGTCCCCCCAGACCATGGGCTTTATCAGGTTTTCCTTTTTACGTAAAAGATAAAAAAGAATAGCAGCAACATGAAGTATTACAAGGGCTAGAAGGATAAATTTGCCCACATCCTTGTGATAGTAAGTCGCCAGGCTAACCCATGCATTAGAGACAAACCGCGTCAGAGGGCCGCTGTTCATAATCTCATCGTCGCTGATCAGACCGCTGCCGACTTGGGCTAATAAGAAAAAAAGTAAGGCAAAAACAGACCCCGCGCCAACAGGGTTGTGACCCACACTGTGCTCAGGCTTACCCTTGCCTAGCAGGTAATGGAAAATAGTAGCAGGCGAATAGATGAACGATGAAAAACGTGACCAGTTACCGCCAACAAACCCCCAAACGACGCGGAAAAGCAGTAAGGTGATCATGGTGTAGCCAAACCTGAAATGCCAAGTCATTGCATTTCCACCAATCTGGCCGGTGACAACGAGGCCAAGGATACAAAGAACCAAAGACCAATGAAAAATGCGGGTCGGAAGATCCCAGACCCTTACTTTATAAGTCATCAATTACCCCAGTCAAAACCACTAAAAATTGCACAACGTCGAAAGACTATGTAACATTCCAGAAGTATGAAGCTTATCTGACGCTGCCTGGCGTCCCTATTTCATGCGCCCAGACTTTAATCCATAAACCGTTCAGGAATTTAATGAAAACAATCACCTCCCTTGTTCTCGCTGCCGCAGCCCTCACGCTGGGAACCTCTGCTTCGGCTCAATTTGCCAAACCTGAAGATGCCATCAAGTACCGTAAAGCATCGCTGACCGTGATGGCCGCTCACTTTGGCCGCGTTGCTGGCATGGCTGCTGGACGGATTCCTTTTGACGCTAAAGCCGCAGCAGACAATGCAGCAATTGCAGAAGTAGCTTCCAAACTGCCTTGGGCCGCTTTTGGGGAAGGAACCGACAAAGGCGATACCAAAGCCAAAGCTGAAATCTGGACGGATCAGGCTAAATTCAAGGAAGCCTCTGACAAGATGGTGACTGAAATGGCCAAAGTATCTGCCGCAGCAAAGTCTGGCAATCTGGACGCCATTAAAACAGCTGTTGGAGGAGCAGCACCGACCTGCAAGGCTTGCCACGACGTATTCCGTAACAACTGACCGGTGGGATGAAAAAATAGCGGGTTATCCCGCTATTTTTTTGCCATACAGTTTCAAGCCTGTCAAAAATCAGGATTTGATGAGCAAGCCTTCAATCAGGGACTCCAGCTCCGCAAAGTCGGGCTCACCGACATAGCGTTTGACAACTTCACCTTTCCTGTCGACCAGATAACTGGTTGGCGTCAGCTTGACATCACCCCAGGATTTGGCAATGACGCCGGTGTTGTCAATGGCCACCAGAAAAGGCAGATTTCGGCTTTGACTGAATTTCACGACCTGTACCGGTGGGTCGTAGCTCATGGCAACAGCCAAAGTTTGATAACCGCGTTGCTCAAACTTTTTGTGCACTGCTGCAATTTTTGGCATCTCGGCTACACATGAAGCGCAGCTGGTTGCCCAGAAATTAACCAGAACTACTTGGCCCTTCAAATCAGTCATCAATCTCGTCGACCCGTCGAGCAAAATGAAGGCTGACGGGGGTGCACTGATAAGTTTTGAGTTGGGTAACAGAGAGAGTCCCCCAATCAACACCACCAGCGCGGTCAATGGGTACAGGTATTTTTTCATTAGATCTTGTGCGATTGATCAGCGTCAGTTTAGTCCTGTTTACTTCGGATTGATCTCTCCTGCCATCATGCCTGCAGTTCTGAACAGATAATCGGGAGATGTATTTAGCGTCCCGTTTCCTTTTAATCACGCTGACCGTGAGCCTGTTTGGCTGTAGCCCTACATTCAATTGGCGAGAAGTGCGCTTTGAAGGGGTGTCGCTCAAGTCGCTGTTACCTTGTAAGCCGGACCGGGCGAGCCGGCAGATTGAGATTTCGGGACAAGCACTTGAGATGCAAATGGCGGGATGCGAAGCCGGCGATATGTTGTTTGCCGTTTCGTATGTTGCTCTGCCCGACAAGAATGCAACCCAGCGCTTGCTCGCCCAATGGAAAGCCGGGATGCTGCAAAGTATGCAGGTGCAAGACGAAAAATCACTTGTCTTTAATCCCAAGTTTCTTCCTGACGTCACCGACGCACTGAAAATTGAAGCCAAGGGACACCGCCCAGACGGCACAGCTGTCAGAGCCCAAGCCCTTTGGTTTGCTAACGACTCGAATCTTTTCCATGCCGTCATTTACGCTGCTGTCATCCCGCAAGACGTTGCCGAGACATTTTTTTCCGGCCTGGTGTATTGATGTCGCTCCTTTCTAAAAGAACCGGCATAACGGTTTTTCTTGCATTTGCTATAGCCTACTTTGTATCGGCCCTGATCCGTGGCATCACGGCGACCCTGTCATCGACACTGACGGAAGAATTCGGCTTGAACGCACGCGATCTGGGTTTACTTGCCGGAGGCTATTTTCTTGGCTTTGCAGCGACCCAACTGCCGCTGGGCACATGGCTTGACCGTCATGGACCGAAGCGGGTGCTGGTGTGTTTTCTCAGCATCGCTGTTGTGGGATGTTTTGCTTTTGCTCAGGCCAGTTCGCTGACAACCTTGCTGCTGGCGCGGGTTATGTGTGGTGTGGGTGTCAGCGCGTGTCTGATGGCTCCCCTGACCGGTTACCGCCGCTGGTTTACACCCGCGGCCCAGTTACGCGCAAACTCCTGGATGCTCATGACTGGATCGATGGGAATGCTGGCGTCGACCTTACCTGTGCAATGGTTAATGCCGGTTACGGGCTGGCGCCCCCTGTTCTGGATATTGGCCGCCATGGTCGGATTTTCCATGATGGTTATCGCATGGCAGGTGCCAGCCTGGAAAAGCGCAGTGCCAGCCGTGCAAGAGCATCGCCCGGACAGCAGTTACGGACAGGTCTGGCGCAATCCCTACTTTCGAAAAATGTCGCCCATTGGGTTCTTCGTTTATGGAGGCTTGCTCGCAATCCAGACGCTCTGGGCCGCGCCCTGGATGATCAAAGTAGCTGGTTTCACCTCGATGCAGGCCGCTACCGGGCTATTCACGATCAATCTGGCCATGTTGGTCACTTTCTGGCTGTGGGGGCTGCTGAACCCGGGTCTTGTTCGAAGAGGGTTTAACGCCGACCGTCTGATCAGCTTGGGAATTCCCGTCAGTTTTGTCATTCTGGCAATTCTGATTCTGGCGGCAGAGCGCCTGGGAGCGTATACAGGCCTGTTCTGGGTGTTGTATTGCATGAGCTGCAGCTTTGTGTCGCTAGCACAACCGTCTGTCGGTCTTGCTTTCCCGCCCGAACTGGCTGGCCGGGCGCTGTCCGCCTATAACCTGGTTATTTTTTCAGGGGTGTTTGTCGTGCAGTGGGGTATCGGCCTGATGGTTGATGGCTTCAAGTTCATTGGGCTGCTTGAAATCGAGGCGTTTCAGGCTGCGCTCTCGGTCTATCTTTTATGTTGTGTTGGTTCCTACGTTTATTTTCTGGCTGTGAAAAGCCATAATCAGCCAAGATGACACCATGAATACTGCAATTCTCATCATTGCCCATACGCCTTTGGCCAGTGCCCTGCGCGACTGCGCTGGTCACGTGTTTCCGGATCGCTTGAATGATGTTTACGCGCTGGATGTAGACCCTGATATGTCCCCCGAGACCACCCTTGAGCTGGCCCGTGCCATTCAGGTCAGATCCGGCGCACAGCAAACCCTACTGATGTCGGACATCTGTGGCGCTACGCCCTGCAATGTTGCGCAGAAACTTATCAACGGCCGCTCAATCAAGCTGGTCACGGGTGTCAATCTGCCCATGCTGTTGCGGGCTGTCAGTTATTCGTGTGAGCCTATCGATGCTCTGGTCAGCCGCGCTTTGGCAGGCGGCACTCAGGGAATCATGACCATGGCCGCCACAGCACCTCAGGAACAAAAGAAATTTGCCCATGCTCAAGAACACCGCGACCATCAGCAATAAGTTAGGGCTACATGCCCGTGCCTCTGCCAAGCTCACCAAGCTGGCCGGTAGTTTTTCGTGCGATATCTGGATTGCCAAAGGTGAGCGGCGGGTCAACGCCAAAAGCATCATGGGTGTCATGATGTTGGCTGCCGGGATGGGCAGCACCGTTGAGATCGAGATCCAGGGAGAGGGTGAAGCGCAGGCCATGCAGTCACTGTTGGCCCTGATCAATGACAAGTTTGGAGAAGGCGAGTGACATGACCTTTTCTATCCATGGTCTGGCGGTTGCCCGCGGTGTTGCCATCGGGCGCGCCGTGCTGGTTGCTTCCAGCCGGGTGGATGTGGCTCACTACTTTATTGAACCCCATCAGGTTCAGCTTGAAATAGACCGTGTGCGCAAGGGCCGCAACGCGGTTGCGCAGGAGATCCTCAGGCTGCAGCGCAGCATTTTGCAGATGGACCCCAAAGACACGCCGCATGAACTTCGTGCCTTGCTGGACGTGCATTTGATGCTGCTGCAGGACGAGGACCTGATCAACGGCGTCAAGCGCTGGATATCCGAGCGTTTTTATAACGCTGAGTGGGCGCTTACAACGCAATTTGAGGTCATTGCAAGGCAGTTTGACGAAATGGAAGATGAGTACTTGCGCGAGCGCAAGGCCGATCTGGAGCAAATTACAGACCGCGTGCTGCTGGCCATGCAGGGCAAGTCCCCCCAGGTCCTGCCAGCTCCCCCCCGACATTCCCGCAAGGATCCGTCACAGGATTTGGTACTGGGTGACACAGTAGATGTGCCCTTGGTGCTAGTGGCGCATGAGTTGTCGCCTGCAGATATGTTGCAGTTCAAGCAGGGCGTATTTGCCGGCTTTGTCACGGATGTAGGGGGAAAAACATCACATACGGCCATTGTTGCACGCAGCCTGGATATTCCCGCTGTTGTTGGCGCACGTGCGACCAGTCAGCTGGTGCGCCAGGATGACTGGATCATCATCGACGGCGATGCGGGCGTGGTTATTGTTGACCCCTCGCCCACCATCCTGGCCGAGTACGGGTTCAAGCAGCGTCAGTCACAGACTGAGCGGGGACTTCTGTCCCGCTTGCTCAATACGCCTGCGACCACACTTGACGGCCAAAAGGTCGAGTTACTTGCCAATATCGAGATGCCTGAAGACGCTCTGGCTGCCGTTCGATCCGGAGCGGTGGGCGTAGGGCTGTTCCGCAGTGAGTTTTTGTTTATGGGCCGCCAGGGCCACCTGCCGAATGAAGAAGAACAGTATCAGGCCTACTGCCGTGCGCTTGCCGGTATGGAGGGCTTGCCGGTCACTATCCGAACCGTCGATATTGGCGCTGACAAGCCGATCAGCAGTTCGCACAAAGACGATGAAAAGCTCAACCCCGCGCTGGGTCTGCGCGCCATTCGCTGGAGCCTATCCGATCCGGCCATGTTTGTCACCCAATTGCGCGCCATTCTCAGAGCGGCGGCCCATGGGCGGGTGTATATGCTCATCCCCATGCTGGCCCATGTGAGCGAAATCCGGCAGACTTTGGCGCTCGTGCGTCAGGCCCGCGCCGAACTCGACCGCGAGGGCGTGGTGTATGGACCGGTGGAGTTGGGTGCCATGATCGAAATCCCCGCCGCCGCCCTGACACTCCAAGTGTTCCTGAAATACTTTGACTTCCTTTCCATCGGTACCAATGATTTGATCCAGTACACCCTGGCCATTGACCGGGCCGATGAGTCGGTGGCGCATCTCTACGACCCCTGGCATCCGGCAGTCTTGCGTCTGGTGGCAGACACCATTGCCGAATGCAATGCACAAGGTAAGAGTGTGAGCCTGTGCGGCGAGATGGCAGGTGATGTTAGCCTGACCCGCCTGCTGCTGGGTTTGGGGCTGCGCAGCTTTTCCATGCATCCGGCACAAATTCTGGCGGTCAAGCAGGAGATTATCAAGTCCAACGCCAGCCAGCTGGAGCCCTGGGCACGCCGGGTCTTACAGTCTGAAAACCCGCAAGCGGAAGTGGATACTTGGCCAACCGACTGATTCCAATCAGTTTGGTCTCATGGGAAGTCGGGAATCCTATGGAGCGTCACAGGCACATTCTCATTCGCTACGGACTGTTGCCAAACCTTCCAACAGTCTGCCGGCTTGCTGATCTGCGTGGTAGCTTGACCTGACCATTGCCCCCACCGCAGCGTGGCTGAAACCCATTTCATAAGCGCGTGTCTCGAACATCTTGAAGGTGTCGGGATGCACATACCGCTTGACCGTCAGGTGGGACGTCGAGGGTGCGAGATACTGGCCAATGGTCAGCATGTCGATGTCATGGTCGCGCATGTCCTGCATGACTTGCAGTACCTCTGAATCGGTCTCGCCCAGGCCCACCATGATGCCGCTCTTGGTAGGTACAGTGGGGTGCAGGGCTTTGAACTTTTTCAGCAGGTTCAGGGAGAACTGGTAGTCGCTGCCCGGTCGGGCCTCCTTATACAAGCGCGGCGTGGTCTCTAAATTGTGGTTCATCACGTCAGGCGGGGCGGCGTTCAAAATGTTCAGCGCGCGGTCGTCGCGACCCCTGAAGTCAGGAACCAGGACTTCTATTTGTGTGGTGGGCGTAAGCTGACGGATCCGGGTGATGCAGTCTGCAAAATGCTGGGCACCGCCGTCGCGCAGGTCATCCCGGTCCACGCTGGTGATCACCACGTACTTGAGCTTGAGGGCTGCAATGGTTTTGGCCAGGTTCTCAGGCTCATTCACATCCAGCGGGTCGGGTCGCCCATGACCCACATCGCAAAACGGGCAACGGCGGGTGCACTTGTCTCCCATGATCATGAAGGTGGCCGTGCCCTTGCCAAAGCACTCGCCAATATTGGGGCAACTGGCTTCTTCGCACACGGTGACGAGCTTGTTGGCACGCAAAATATCCTTGATTTCATAAAACCGGGTGCTGGGGCTGCCAGCCTTGACGCGAATCCAGTCCGGCTTTTTCAGAACCTCGCCCTGAACGACCTTGACAGGAATACGTGACAGCTTGGCTGCAGCCTTTTGCTTCAGAGTAGCGTCGTAGTTTGCGGCGGTCTGCGCTTGAAGGACAGTGTTTTCGGGTGAGGTGCTCATGACTGGTCAAGGAGTGAGGTAGGTGACGAGCTTGCGGCTCAGGATGTCGGCGGCCTCTTGCCAGCCTACGTTCACACCGATTGTAGAAAGATCCACAGCGTGCAGACCTGAATACCCGCACGGATTGATACGTGAGTAGGGCTCAAGGTCCATGGCCACGTTGAGTGCCACGCCGTGGTAGGTGCAGTGACGGCTGACCTTGATGCCCAATGCGGCAATTTTGCCCAGGCCCTCAAAATTGGGGTCAGATCCAAGCGTTGCACGCGCAGGCGCAGACCCCAATGCTGTTAATTTTTTCGGTCGTTGTGCCAATGGCGCATGTCCTGCGGGATCGTTCAGCCGCACATATATGCCAGGTGCAGAGCCCACCCGGTGGCCGGTTACGCCAAAGTGCAGCAGCGTACGAATGACAGCCTCTTCAATGCGGTAGACGTATTCTTTGACGAAATAGCCCGCACGTTTAAGGTCTATCATCGGATAAGCCACCACCTGCCCATGGCCGTGGTAAGTCACTTGCCCGCCTCGGTCAGTCTGCACCACCGGGATAGTTCCCCGGTTAAAAATGTGCTCCGGTTTACCCGCAAGTCCCTGTGTAAAAACGGGTGAGTGCTCACAAATCCATAGCTGATCAGGATTTTCCTGCAAAGGGTTCACACCTCTTTGGCTTGTAAATTCTTGCATCGCGCTGTAGGTGGGCTGATAGTCCACGCGGCCCAGTTGCACGATGTCTGGCGGCATGGACTTGGGCAAAGTGCGCAGCGCTGCGGCCATGCTTTTAAAGCGCTACTTTGACCATTGGGTGGGTGGACAGCGTTCGATACAGCTCATCGAGCTGCTCCCGGCTGGTGGCGTTGATGGTCAGCGTGATGCCGAGGTAATTGCCGGCCTTGCTTTCCCTCAGTTCAATGTCAGCGGCGTTGAAGTCGGGGTCGAAATGTTTGGCTATCAGGGTCATGGCGTGCACAAAACCGTCCGCCTTCGCCCCCATCACCTTGATGGGAAAGCGGCAGGGATATTCAATCAAAGACTCAGCGCGTGACGGTTCGGTCGGGCCTGCTGAACTCATGATTAGGCTTGAGTGGTGGTGGCAAGAGCCGCCGCCGCAGAGCTGGCCTTGGCGGCTTGGTAGCCATTGAACAATCGCGCAAAGACGGGCCCAGGTTTGCCGCTGCCCACAGCTAGCCCATCCAGAGTGGTAATAGGCAGAATTTCCTTGGTGGCTGAAGACAGCAGCAATTCGTCGGCGGCCAGAACTTCCGCGCGGGTTATTTTGCGCAGCTCAAACGGGATGCCTTGTTCCTGGCAAATCTCGGCCAACAACCCAAAGCGGATGCCTTCAAGGACCAAATTGTCTTTAAGTACGCCCAGAACCTTGCCGCCTTTGACAACCCAGACATTGCTGGCCGCAGCTTCACTCAGGTAGCCGTCCCGGAACATCACGGTCTCCAGAGCGCCCACATCGGCACTGAGCTGGCGGGCAAACACGGCACCCAGAAGGCTCACGCTTTTGATATGCGCCTTTTCCCAGCGGAAATCATCTGCCGTCACGCAAGCCACGCCCTGGTCGCGCTGCGTCTGGCTGGGCAGCTTCATCGCGTTGCTCATGACAAAAACGGTCGGTGTCATGTCTGGCAGCATGACATGGTCGCGCATGGCTACGCCCCGGGTCACCTGGATATAGATAAGTTGGTGGGTGTTATGGGGCTCAGACCCCGTGGATTGAGCATACTGCGCTATCAATTTCATTGCGATGGACAGCCACTGTGCATGGGTCATCGGGTTGTTGATGCGT
>JBEIGE010000024.1:0-47224 GCA_040382055.1 Hylemonella sp. | reverse complement strand
GAGGGCGCATTCGCAGGCAAGCCCACTTCGTTCTACGATTTGTTCCGTATCCAAAATGCCAAGATTGCAGAACATTGGGACACCATGGAAACAATCCCTGCACGTGCAGAATGGAAAAGCGCTAACGGCAAATTCGGGTTCTGATTCGGGGCTGTTAATTGACTCACCAATGCAGGCATGCTTGCATTGGTGATGGCCGACCAGCCGCACGCCCGAAACTGTTTGGAGAAATCATTACCAGCCAACGTTGCCTGTAAGTGTCGGCGACGAGCAAGCTGTTATGTCGCATTGTTGCGGGGTACATGCTTGCTCACATATTGACGCAACACATTGTCCATGCGCGCCTGCCAGCCGTCACCAGTCGAACGGAAGTAATCAACGACCTCGACGCTATAACGCACAGAAAGCAGCAGCTTTTTATTCTCGGATTTTGGCCTGCCTCGCGCAACGCTGATTGGCACAAGTGCATCTAGCTGCGACTTCGTCATGGGTTTTGCATCTGGATCGGCCTTGGCAGCAGCAACAATTCTCGCGTTGTCTTTGACCGATGGCATCTGGATGACCCGCTTACTGGATGTTTTCGACATATTTTTTCACCTCTCGTCGTTCGGCAAGGCGCAGGCTGATAGTTCTGCGCACATCACCGCGGTCTACAAACGCCACGTAATACAGTGTGTTTCCCTCGGGAACCAGGCCAATCATTCGTAACTCGTCATACGAATAACGTGGATCAACCCAAACATAGGCTTCATCCCAGATCAGCTTTTCAGCGAAGGAAAGCGACAAGCCGTGATTGGCCAAATTCAGCTTGTCTTTTTTGGGATCAAAGGTGAAGCGCACGATTTATTGTAGCTACCAATATTCATAAGTCAAGAATGACTTTGGTTTGAAACGAGATTGCAAGGTTGAAGCTGAGGGTACCGCTTCAGCCTTCAATTCGGCTGGGTATCTCGCTCTTGTCATATCTGTCACTCCAGTTCAATTTTGAACTTTACAGGTGTCTATTGAAGCGGGTGACGTCCAAAAGGCCGACAGAATGGATTGAGATGTTAAATCTCAACGCAATTCGCTCAGCCGCTCAGCCATGCGCGTTTGCCAGCCTGGGCCAGTTGATTTCCAGCGGTCAATGACGTCAGCGGGCAACCGAATCGAAAGTAGTTTTCTCGGATTTTTTGAAACTGGTCGTCCACCTTTGCTCACAGTAGCGCGAGCAAGCATGTCATCTGTCAGTTCAGGTAAGTCGTCGTACTCGGCCGTCCTGATAACGTGGGCATCCACACGCGCCAGGTCAGAATTCAAGGAGCGGAGCGATACGGGCTTTTTCGCGTTCATTTGCTTTCCTCATGCTAAATACGTGACGGTCTGTGCCACGCGGTGTGTATCCGATGACCACCATCCGGTCTGCCAACACGCCAAAACAAATGATTCGAACTTCTCCGTAATCTTGTCGCGCTTGATTGGATCGAAGGTAATTCGCATGGGTTAGTGTGGCTACAACACCATTGACCTGCTAGTGGGTACTTTCAATGAAATTTAATGTTCAATATTTGGGGTAGCCGGCATTCTCAAGACGTCCCTGCGCGGCGGCACATTTCTTCTAGGAACCCCTTCTCCAACTCGTCCCCATTCTTCTGTGCATCCTTTGCCCAAGTGCAGGCGCCACTTGCATCTCCCTTCAAGTAGTGAACAAAAGAAATGTTGGACCGTGCGTTACGCGCTGTAGGTGACAATTGGAGTGCCTTGTTCAATTGAACCAGACTCTTTTCCAACTGCTTTTGCGTCCAAAGGAAGCGGCCGTAGTCAACAAACGCCACTTCGTCTACGTTCTTCTTTGATACCGCCAATTGAAACAGGCGCACCACGACGGTCAGAAGTTACAAGCGCAAACCCGTGATAAGCGTTTCCGTTTTCCGGATCGAGTAACCATGCTTGGTTAAAACGTAACATCGCAGTAGCAAGATCACGCTTTTCCCAATAAGACCAGCCGGTCTGAATAGCCCGCTTCGCGGCTTCAGGACGCGTGAGTCCTAGCTTCTCGACCGCAGCAATTAATTCTGCATCAGCATTCTTCATTTCTACCGTCTTCTCGCGCTCCCCATACATCGGTAGTTGATTGATAGGGAGCGATTGCGCAAACGCAGTACCCACTGTGAGCAGCGTAGTGATGGATGCAATTAGCCAATAGCGCTTCATTTGATTTCCTTTCTATGGAGGCTGAAAACGGCGAGTCAACTGCTACCCACAACGTAGGTGCTGTGTATCGCGAAGAACACGCATCGAACCCGCAACCTTAGGGAGCGCATCCAAAGCGAGCAAGCTGTTTCCATCACTTTGTCTCTGCGAGCTTGGTCGCTAGCACGCCCTTTTGCCCCTGGGCTTGGTCAACGAGTTGAAGTTTGGAGCGCGCACTTAGAACGCCCATCTTTACTTCTTGCCAGATATAAAGCAATGTCCCGGGTTTTGCATCTACTTCAATGGAACTGTCGTTCTCGGCCTTGGAAGTGAAAGTGTGCTTTCCTGGGGGGATTTCCTTGTAGAGATAGGTATTTGCTGCGGTCTGACCAATGGCCTGTCCGTTAAGCTCTACATTCATTTTTATCGCCGCGCCAATGGTCTCGTTTCGATAGATATAAACACCCGCTTTGTCTGATGCGATGGAGAATGTTTTCAAAGCCGCATCTTGTTTGGCATCGCCCATATTGACAGATGCGCAACCGACAAGGCTCAAAGTGAGGGCAACTACGGTGAAAAGACTTTTCATTTCAAATTCTTTCTATAGTGGTTTAGGAAGATTGAAGTTTGCGAGGGCTTACGTAATTTAGACAGCATTGCCACCCTCCGCACTTGACGCAGCATTGAACAAAGCTTTCTTGGAAAAGTAAAGATCGTTGTACTCAGTGACGGCAGACTCAAGCGCAATATTTCCACTTTCCATTTGGGCAATGTAGAAATACCAAAAGTCGGATGTATTCGCCATCTTCTGGAAGATAGATGGCTTGAGCGCAAAGAATGCGTCTTGCACACGCGTGGTGGACTTCGGTTGTGCTTGCTGGGTATACGGCCTGACATGGGACAAGACGGCACCTGCAAGCCGGAGGCAGTCGGATGCTGTCTTCTGGCGCACCTGCATTTGTGGCGTTGTGACAATCACGCGCTCGGCATTTATATCGGTGTACATAGACGCCTCGCGCCCAAACTTCAGGGCGACCATCATGTTCACAAAGTTCATGACTTCATCTTTAAGATTTGGCGTGGCCTGGAGCCATGGAGAAAACGCAGCGGTAACCTTTTGGGCGTGGTCCTCAAACTGAAGTTTCAGCCTTTGAGTTACTGCAGGATCCTTTAAATTTTTCCCCAGCCCCTCGAACGCCTGTACAGCCTTGCCCGCTTCCTCAATGGTTGAGGCCGATAGGAAATATGCTCTCGCATACTTTCCGTGTGCCAAAAGCAGTGTTGCCTCCTCAAGCAATGCTTGAGCATTTACCATTGCCGCATCTCGGTACTCGCGAAGCAGATCTGCTGTCAGTGTGTAGTCACGATCCTTGATAGGCATACGTTTGTGTTTCGTGCTGTCTAACGAATGAAAGAGACTTCCCCGTCCCAAGCGAGCCGCTCCCCTAAAGGGCTGCGGTTTACAGTAACAGAGTGCAAAGATGAAGAGGCGAATCTTTTGGCAAGCCGCATTTCATTGTCATCAACTGTGAATTGGAAAAGGGTTTTGGTAACTATCCTAACCGTTGGAATCGACCTCGCCAAGAACATCTTTCCCGTCCTGTCTGATTGGCATGCAAGCCAGCATTGGCATAAACCCTCCGGCATCCATTCGCTACTCATGCATGACCGCCTATATCGATCGCATTTGGCAATCGGTAGTCAACTTGAGTCGATGGACATTCACAAAGCAGCTTGCATTTATTTACTATTTGGTGAATTATTCGGCATGCAAACCGAAATTCACCAAACTAACGCTCCCCCGCCGGAAGACCGGTTGCGTGATGCGGAGCGGTCGCAAGCCACGATTTTGGCGGCTGCGCGTGACGAGTTCTCAGAACACGGCTTGGGTGGCGCCCGCATGGACCGCATTGCGCTGCGGGCCGGGCTCAACAAGCGGCTGATCTATTACTACTTTGAGGACAAGGAGCAACTGTTTCGCGCCGTCCTCGAGAAGGCCTACTTGCATATCCGCCAGGAAGAGCTACAGCTCAAGCTGCTGGGTTTAAAGCCTGTCGATGCCATCCGCAGGCTGGTGGAGTTCACCTGGAACTACTACCTTGAGCACCCCGAGTTCCTCACCTTGCTCAACAGTGCCAACCTGCACCGTGCACGTCACCTGGCAGAGTCCGATCGTGTGCGCGAAATGAACTCACCCCTCGTCGCCACCCTGGGGGAAATTCTGGAGCGCGGGCGCAAGGACGGCAGCTTTCGCGGCGGGGTGGACCCGGTTCAGCTGTATGTGTCCATCGCCGGGCTGGCCTACTTTTACCTGTCCAACAACCACACCCTGTCGGCCATCTTTGGACGGGACCTCATGACACCCAAGGCGCACAACGAAAGGCTGTCGCATATGTGTGACGTGATCCTAGGGTATGTACTAGTGTCTTGAGTTTCTCAAACTCTCAATAATTCACCATTGAGTTAACTAAATTGATTTGGAGATCCTATGCGCCTCATTCGCCGCCGTGCCGTTGCCAAACTTGTTTTAGCTGCCTGCGCCCTGTCAGCCCCCCTCATTGCGCCGGCCCAGTCCACCTACCCCAACAAACCGATACGGGTCATCGTGCCCTTTGCGGCAGGCAGCACCACCGACATCATCGCCCGCGCGATTGCCGACAAAATGAGCCAGAGCATGGGCCAGACCCTGGTGATTGACAACCGGGGCGGAGCCAGCGGCACGATTGGTCAGGCTGCCGTGGCCAATGCCGCGCCCGATGGCTACACCATCATGATTCATTCGTCTTCTCACACGGTCAGCCCCTCCACGTTTGCCAAATTGCCGTTTGATACCCTGGCCGACTTTGCCGGTGTCACACCCATTGCCACCACGCCCAATGTGCTGGTCATGGCTCCTTCCAGAGGCATCAAAACCGTGCAAGAACTGGTCAAGGCGGCAAAGGCCAAACCGGCTTCACTCAATTACGCCTCGGCCGGTCAAGGCAGCGCCACCCACCTCAATGCTGAAAAGTTCAAGATGGCTGCCGGTTTTTTTGCGGTCCACATCCCCTTTACCGGTTCAGCAGGTGCAGTCACTGAAGTCATAGCCGGTCGCCTGGACTACTACTTCTCACCGGTGGCACCGGTGATCGGCCACATCAAGGAAGGCCGCTTGCTGGCACTGGCCGTAGGTTCGCCCAACCGCACCGCCGCCTTGCCAGACGTGCCCACCACCGCTGAAGCTGGCGTACCCGGCTCTGAATTCAATTTCTGGATCGGCATGATGGCCCCGGCCAAAACACCGCGTGAGATCGTCAACCGGCTCAATGAAGAAGTGGTCAAGGCCCTGGCCACGCCAGAGGTTAAAGAGCGCTTTGCCCGCCTGGGTGCAGACGCCTGGACGCTCAAGCCCGAACAGTTTGACACCTACATCGCCACTGAAATCAAGAGCAACGCCCTGCTGGTCAAAGCGGCCGGCCTTGAAGTGCAAAAGTAAGGACACCCATGACCACCCAAACCCTCGGCATCATCATGCATGGCGTCACCGGACGCATGGGGATGAACCAGCATTTGATCCGCTCCATTTGTGCCCTGCGTGAACAGGGCGGCGTGACCTTGTCCAATGGCGACAAGGTGATGCCCGACCCCATCCTGATTGGTCGTAATGCCGAGAAGATTCAAGCCCTGGCCCAGGCCCACGGCATTGCCCGTTGGGGTACCGACCTGACCGCAGCGCTGGCCAACCCACAAGACACGGTGTTTTTCGATGCCGGCACCACGCAGATGCGGCCTACCTTGCTGGCCCAGGCGCTTCGTGCGGGCAAGCATGTGTATTGCGAGAAACCCATTGCCACCAACCTCAATGAAGCGGTGGAGATTGCGCGGTTGGCAGAACAGTCCGGCCTGAAGCACGGGGCCGTGCAGGACAAGCTTTTTTTGCCCGGTCTGCGCAAGCTCGACATGCTGCGCCGCGCCGGCTTTTTCGGCAAGATGCTCAGCGTGCGGCTGGAGTTTGGCTACTGGGTGTTTGAGGGTGATTTGCAACCCATCCAGCGCCCCAGCTGGAACTACCGTTCTGAAGACGGCGGCGGCATGATCCTCGACATGATGTGCCACTGGCGCTATGTGCTCGACAACCTGTTTGGCGAGGTCAAGTCCGTCAGTTGCCTGGGCACCACCCACATCCCGCAGCGCTGGGACGAAGCCGGCAAGCCCTATGCCTGCACCGCAGACGACGCTGCCTACGCCACCGCCGAACTGATCGGTCATGGCGGCGAGAAGGTCATTGCGCAACTCAATATGAGCTGGGCCACCCGGGTACGCCGCGACGACCTGGTCACCTTCCATGTGGACGGCACGCACGGCTCGGCCGTGGCGGGACTGAGCGATTGCCGCGCCCAAAGCCGGGTCAACACCCCCCGCCCGGTGTGGAACCCCGACCAAAAGCAGACCATGCCCTTTTTTGACCAATGGCAAGAGGTGCCAGATACCCAGGTCTATGACAACGGCTTCAAGATTCAGTGGGAGCACTTCATTCGCCACGTGGTGGAGAACGCACCTTACAAGTGGACACTGCCCGAAGGTGCCAAGGGGGTTCAGCTGGTCGAAGCCGCCTTGCAAAGCTGGAAAGAGCGCCGCTGGATTGATATCCAGACGCTTCAAATTTGATAGCGATAAAAGCTTATCCAGACTGGTAATAAATGCAAAATAGTCTTCAACTTCTCACGCTGGACGGTCAGCTGGCCACTTACCGGCTGCAAGGCCAGGTGCCAGAGCGCACTACAACCGTAAGGCGCTTTAACCGCATCGCCTACTCA
This sequence comes from Hylemonella sp., assembly GCA_040382055.1. GTDB lineage: Bacteria > Pseudomonadota > Gammaproteobacteria > Burkholderiales > Burkholderiaceae_C > JBEIGE01. The sequence continues at coordinate 40,256 of JBEIGE010000024.1, read as the reverse complement.
GCCGCGCATGTGGTGGCCGACCCACGTGCGGCAATTGATCCCTGGTTGCAATGTGCCGTGGACTGGGATGCCACCATCGCCTTTCGCCAGCATGTGTGGTCACTGGGTCTGGGCGTGGCCGAAGCCATGGACACGGCACAGCGCGGCATGGGACTGGACTGGCCAAACTCTCTGGAGTTGATACGGCGGTCCATTGATGCGGCGAAGGATTATTCTGCCCAGGGTGGCGCTGCGCTGGTGGCCTCGGGTTGTGGAACCGACCACCTGGACCTGGACAGCGTGAAGTCTGTGGATGACGTGATTCACGCCTACGAGGCGCAGATGGAGGCCATTGAAAAGCTGGGTGGCAAGCTCATCGTCATGGCCAGCCGGGCGCTGGCCCGTGTGGCAAAAAGTCCAGCCGATTACGAGCGCGTGTACGACCGCATCCTGCGCCAGGCCAGGCAACCGGTAGTGCTGCACTGGCTGGGCGACATGTTTGATCCGGCGCTGGCGGGCTACTGGGGCACCAAGGATGTGGATGCCGCCATGACCACGGCCCTGGGCATCATCGCGGCCCATCCCGACAAGGTCGACGGCATCAAGATTTCCTTGCTGAACAAGGACAAGGAGATCGCCATGCGCAGGCGCTTGCCCGTCACGGGTGGCGCCGACGGACTAGGGGTACGCATGTACACCGGTGACGATTTCAACTATGCCGAGCTGATTGCCGGCGATGGCTTTGGCAGCCAGGCCACGCATAGCCAAAGCGACGCGCTGTTGGGCATCTTTGATGCCATTGCGCCAGCCGCCAGCGCTGCACTGGGCGAGCTGGCACAGGGTAATCTGGCGAAGTTCCACGCCATCCTGGGGCCTACGGTGCCGCTGTCGCGCCACATTTTTGCCGCGCCCACGCGCTACTACAAGACCGGTGTGGTGTTCATGGCCTGGCTCAACGGGCACCAGAGTCATTTCAGCATGGTTGGTGGTCAGCAAAGCACGCGCAGCCTGCCCCATTTGTGTGAGCTGTTCCGCCTGGCCGATGTGGCCAACCTGCTGGAGCAGCCCGACCTGGCCATGCATCGCATGAAAACCCTGTGCGCCCTGCAGGGTGTGGAATGATTTTCAGGAGATATCCATGAAGCAATTCATCAAACCCTTGCTGACAGCCTGCCTTGCGGCGCTGGCTCCGCTGGTTGCAACTGCCCAGGCAAGCGCCCCGGCACCCGCCTGGCCAGATCGGACCGTTCGAGTCATCATCCCCTTTCCCCCGGGCGGCACGCTGGACAAAGTGGGGCGCATGCTGGCGCAGCAGCTGCAAGACCAGTTCAAGCAGACCTTTTTGGTGGACAACCGGCCCGGTGGCAATGGCGTCATTGGCGCCGACGCGGTAGCCAAGGCCCCCGCTGACGGTTACACCCTGCTCTTCAACGCCAGCACCTTTGTCATCGCACCCATGACCATGAAGTCGGTGCCCTACAAGGTACAGACCGACTTTGCGCCAATCAGTCTTGTAGCCCAGGCCCCGCTTTCGATTGCGCTGAGCAACAAGCTGGGCGTGACCGACATGAGGGGCCTGGTGGCAGCAGCCAGGGTCAACCCAGGCAAGTTCAACTTTGCAGTAGGTTCCATCGGTTCGGCCGGGCACCTGTGCACCATGCGGCTAGAGGAGGCAGCTGGCATCAGCGTCACCATCGTGCCCTACAAAGGCACGGCCCCTGCCTTCCAGGACCTGGTGGGAGGTCAGATTGAAGGCTTCATTGACCCGGTGCTGGGTTCCGTTCAATTCCACAGGAGTGGGCAAGTCAAGGTGGCGGCGGTCACCTCACCCAAGCGCCTGCCCAATCTGCCGGATGTGCCGACAGTGGCAGAAACGATCCCCGGCTTTGAATGTGCCACCTGGTTTGGCTTGTGGGCACCCGCCAAGATCCCGGCTGAACTGTTACAAAAACTCAATCTCGCCGTGAGCAAGGCGCTGGCCGGCGACATGCGTGAGCGCCTGCTGGCCGACGGCTTGGTACCCGGCGGTGGCAGCGCGGCCGACTTTGCAAAATTTCAGGCCGATGACATTGCCGCATCGGGCAAGATCATTGCGGACAAAAAAATTTCGCTTGAATAACGTCGTGAACCGTAGCGCCATCATCACCGGTAGCAGGATATCGCCTTATGCAGGGGCTCTACCCTGACTGCAGGATGGCAGAGGACAAACGTATCAGCACAGTCGGTATCGTGGGCCTCGGACTGGTTGGCTTGGCTCTGACCCGTCGCCTGCTTGCTGCTGGATTTGAATGTGTGGGTTATGACCTGCAACTCGATGCCTGCGAGCGTTTTGTCCAGGCTGGCGGAAGGCTTGCCACATCACCTTTGACGCTGGCGCGTTCCACGCGAACCTTCATCATGGCTGTGCTGAAAACCAGCGACGTGGTGAAGGTAGTCGAAGGTCCGCAGGGCCTGCTTTCTGGTGGCGTGCCAGAAGCCATCATCGACTGCTCTACAGGCGACCCCGACATGCTCACCGCATTGGCCGCGCGTTTGCTGACGCATGGCGTGCAGCTGATTGAAGCGCCACTGTCAGGCTCCAGCGCACAAATCGCTGCGGGTGAAGCAACCCTGTTGCTGGGTGGGGATGCCCAAGCCATCGCAAGCCAGGCTAAGGTCTTGGATGCTATTAGCCTGCGGCGCTTTCATGTAGGCGGCACCGGCATGGGCGCGCGCGCCAAACTCGCCACGAACCTGGTGATCGGTCTGAACCGCGCGGCCCTGGCTGAAGGCATGGTGTTTGCCGAAAAAATGGGGATTGCTCCGATGCAATTCCTGGAGCTGGTGCTGGCTACGCCGGCCCGCTCCGACGCCGCATTGGCCAAAGGGGCGATGATGGCTCGCGATGAGTTTGCCCCGCAGTCGCGCATTACCCAGCACCTGAAAGACGTGGACCTGATGCTGGACCTTGCACATGCTGCAGGCCAGGCCATGCCTTTGTCCGAAATCCACGCTACCTTGATGCGCAAGGCCCTTGCGGCAGGCGACGGCGAGTTGGACAACGCCGCGATCATCCGCCAAATACGGCGGGAACGTGACCCGAAAGCCTTTGAGTAAACCCATGCGCGATTTCACCCAAGACCACCACTGGCTGTCCATCAACACCGCCACTGTGCGCAAAAGCAATGGGCAAGACTGGCCGCTGGACCAGATCATTGAGGCCTGTGCGCAGCGGGGGATACGTGCCATCAGCCCTTGGCGCGATCAGGTGGCCGGCGTCGGCCTGGCCAAGATCGCACGCCAGTTGAAAGAGACCGGCATCGTCCTGAGCGGCTACTGCCGCGGCGGCTTTTATACGGCAGCGGATATAACAGGCCGACAGGCGGCCTTGCAAGACAACTACCGCGCCATAGACGAAGCCAAAACCCTCGATGCACCCTGCCTGGTCCTGGTGGTGGGTGCCCTGCCCGGTGCCTTGGACGGTCAGGCGCTGTACACCGACATGGCCCGTGCCCGCAGCGAAGTGCGCGATGGCATTGCCGCCTCGCTGGAATACGCAAAATCAGTGGGAATGCCCCTGGCCATCGAGCCCCTGCATCCCATGCAGGCGGCTGAGCGCGCCTGTATCAACACCCTGGAGCAGGCGCTGGACCTGTGCGATGAACTCGACCCCGATCAGACGGGCGCCTTGGGTGTGGCGGTCGATGCCTACCACGTCTGGTGGGACCCCAAGCTGCAGGCGCAGATTGCCAGGGCAGGCAATACAAAAGGCAAAAATCGCCTGCTGGCATGGCATGTGTGTGACTGGCTCACCCCCACACGGGACTTGCTCAATGACCGCGGCATGATGGGCGACGGCGTGATCGAGTTGCGGAAAATCCGGGGCTGGATGGAGGCTGCGGGTTACGCAGGTTTCAGTGAGGTAGAGATTTTTTCAAGCCGCAACTGGTGGCTGCGCTCGGGCAACGTGGTGCTGGACACCTGCATCGCCCGCCATCAAAGTGTGTCTTAGCTGAAAAAAGCCTGGGCCTAAAAGCCTGGGCCGCCCGGGCTTTAGCACCGAGCGTTCCTTTGCACCCTAAACGCCATCTGCAGTGCAATCCCCGGATATCTCCCCCAGCCTGACCATGCCCCGGGTCTTGCTAGACTCGGTGCCCAAGCCGATTGGCCCTATGCCACCCAACTTTATGAATACGCCTGCCCTGCATACCTCCACCCTGACGTCTTTGCCCCTGATGGCCCGCGGCAAGGTGCGCGACAACTACGCGGTCGGGGACGATCGCATGTTGATGGTGGCCAGTGACCGCATCAGCGCGTTTGATGTGATCATGGGCGAACCCATTCCCGGCAAAGGAGCCCTGCTCACCCGAATGGCGCTGTTCTGGTTTGACCAGCTCGGCCCGCAGGGGCTCAATATTTGCCCCAACCACCTGACCGGGGAGTCCCCCGAGAGCGTGGTCCGGCCCGATGAGGTGCATCAGGTGGCTGGCCGCGCCATGCTGGTCAAACGGCTCAAGCCTTTGCCAGTGGAGGCGGTGGTGCGCGGCTACCTGGCTGGAAGCGGCTGGGCCGAGTACCAGATAAGCCAATCGGTCTGCGGCGTGCCCTTGCCGGGCGGACTTCAGAACGCGTCAAAGTTGCCCGCGCCGATTTACACCCCGGCGGCCAAGGCCGAAGTGGGGGCGCATGACGAAAACATCACGTTTGAGAAAACGGCAGAGATGGTTGGTCTGGATCTGGCTACGCGCATCCGCGACATCTCGATTGCCCTGTACCAGGCCGCAAGCCAGATTGCCGCCACAAAGGGCATCATCATTGCAGACACCAAATTCGAGTTTGGGCTGGACAAAGCGGGTACGCTGGTCCTGATGGATGAAGTGCTGACACCGGATTCGTCACGCTACTGGCCGCAGGCCTCGTACGACGCAGCTTTTGCCGCAGGCAAGAACCCGCCCAGCTATGACAAGCAGTTTCTGCGTGACTGGCTGGAAACCGCCCTGGTGGACGGCAAGCCCTGGGGCAAAACAGCACCTGCGCCGGTATTGCCTCCAGCGGTGATCGAGAAAACATCAGCCATTTATGCCGAAGCCCTCAAACGCTTGACCAGCCCCGCAGGCCACTAAGCAGGCTTGTCACAAAATTTTGCGCACAACCGTCTAAAAGGATAAGCGCGCCATGTCGGCCCGCTGTTTTTTAGGAGGTCATCATGCGTCAGGTTTCTCAAGTTCTCCCGGGCTCCTTGGGGTCTTCGGTTTTGATGGGTGCCCTTCTGGGGGCAATGTGGCTGCCTCCAGGCAGCGCCCAGGCCCAACAAGCCCAAGCTGGCGTACAAGCCAGTCCTTCGGCCACCGCGGTGGTGACCGTGGTGCAAGTGCCCTCGCCCTGGTATGCCCCGCGCTTTGTCATTGCCAGCAAGATGCGCAGCACCATTGCCCAGTACCAGCAAATCAATGGGCTGGCATTCAAGACCTATTCCTTTGCCCGGGATAGCGGAGACTTTGGCGGCATTTACTTTTGGCAAGACAAGGCGGCCGCGCAAGCCTGGTTCACCCCTGAATGGTTTGCCCGGGTGCAAAAGGAGCGGGGCAGCGCGGGCAATGTGCGCTACTTTGAGGCCCCGGTGTCGATTGACAACACGCCCGGCGGCACGCCGGCCAATGCCCACAGCCAAGGTGTGGCCACGCTGGTCGAAATTGACACCCCGGCCGGCATCAGCCGGGAACGATTGATCCAGGAGTTCAAACAGGCGGTGCCGGTCTATCAAAAAATTCCGGGCCTGCTGCGCAAGCATTTCACCCTCTCGGACACAGGAACTTTTGGCGGCATTTACCTCTGGAAAGACGAGGCCAGTGCGCAGGCCTGGTTCAATGAGGCCTGGCATGCCAGGGTGCGATCACAATACGGTCAACATGCCAAAATCCAGTGGTTTGACACACCCATTCTCAGCCCAAGCACCCATGCCAGCAACGTCGCGCCTGACGCTGCTTTAACGCTTGTCAAGCAATGAAAATCACTGAACCAGGCTTGCAATGTGTGCAGTTGGCCACCCAAGGTGACTTGGCTGCCCTGGATGAACTGCTGCTCACGATTCAGCCTGGGGTTTACAACCTGGCGGTGCGGATGCTGGGTCATCGCGAGAATGCCGCCGATGCCACCCAGGACATTCTGATGCGGGTGGTTACCCACCTGTCAAGCTTTCGGGGTGAATCACGATTTTCCACCTGGGTGTATCAGGTGGCCCGACGCCATTTGCTCGATGCCATTACCCAGGCCAGAGAGTTTCCCGAAGTCTCCCTGGAGGCCATGAATGCGCGTTTGCAAGTGGGACTTGAGTACACCGCGTCCCTGGGGGACCCGCAAGGGCAACTGCAAAGCCTGAGCCCGCAAGACAAGCTGCAAGCCCGTCAAGTGGCATTGGCTTGTACCCAGAACATGCTGATGACGCTTGAGCGTGATCAGCGGCTGGCCTATCTTCTGGACGTGGTGTTTAACCTGCCATCCAAAGAGGCGGCTGCGGTGATGGATTGCACGCCCGAGACCTACCGCCAGCGCCTGGCACGCGCGCGCAGCAAGCTCGATGCCTTTACCCAAAAAACCTGTGGCCTGGCCAACCCCCAGGCCGCCTGCCACTGCAGCAAACAAGTGCCCGCCTTGACCTACGCCCGCAGTCAAGGGCAAGCCAAACCGCCCGGCGTCTATGCGCTGCATCAGCAGGAGCTGGAACAAACAGAGCGTCAATTTGATGCCCTGCTGCGCATGAGCGATGCTGCTGCCTTGATGCGGGCGCATCCCCACTACCAGGTGCCCGAGACACTGCAGGCGACCATTCGCAGTGTGCTCAAGCGTGAAGGCTTCTGGGACGGCAATACTGCGGTGCATTGAAAGGGCCTATGCACCAAAAAGAAAAGCGGCTGATCACCCAGACGGGCCATGAACTGGTGGCCACCTTGTTCAAGCCAGCAGGCCAGCCCCGCAGCGCCACGCTGATAGCTTCGGCGCTTGGGGTGCCGCAAACCTTTTACTTTCATTTTGCCAACTGGCTGTGTGCACGCGGACATGTGGTGATGACCTATGACTTAAGTGGCATGGGCGCTTCCAGGGCGCTGTTGCCGGGCGGGTCGCTGCAAGGCCTCCAGGCAGACATGCTGAGCTGGGCGCGGCTTGATTTCAGCGCCGCGGTTGAAACTTTGCTGGCGCACAGCGGTGGCGCACCGCTCAAGGTCATCGGGCACAGCTTGGGCGCGCACCATGCGGCCATGAGCACGGCGCAAACACAGTCGCGTATTGCCAAGCTGGTGCTGGTGGCAGCCGGTTCCGGTTCCTGGCGAGACTGGGCCACACCGTCCCGGCGTTTTGCGCCGGTGATGCTCAAAGCAGCCATTCCCCTGCTGACCCCTGTGATGGGGTATTTTCCGGGCAAGCGCCTTCGCATGGTGGGCGATTTGCCCAAGCAAGTGGCCTTGCAATGGGCCCGCTGGTGTTGTCACCCGCAGTTTGCCTGGGGGTGCGAGCCCGATGCCGTTATCCCGAGTTTGAAGGCGGCACGTTTTCCCATAGACGCCATCAGCTTCACAGACGACGAAGCCATGACTCTGGGCTGCACCCGGCATTTTCTGGCGGCACTGCCCAACGCTCCGTCACAACTCAAGGTCGTCGCCCCAGCCGATGTGGGTCTGAAGCGCATTGGTCACCTCGGGGCTTTTCGTCGCGCCAGCGAGCCGCTGTGGCCCACCCTGGCTCAGGCCATCGAGGGCTAAAATCGCGACCACTATTGACGCAAGAACAAGGCGAGACAACCATGGCAACGCGCGACGACATTGCAGCTTTTCTGGCCCGGGAATTTCCACAAAACACCAGCACCGTGGTGTCGGTCGGGCCCATGACGGCCACCGTCAGGCAGGCGGTCGGCGTCAATGAGTTGCGCCCTGGCGGCACGGTCTCGGGCCCGGTGCTCATGGGGCTGGCCGATGTGGCGCTTTACGTGGCCATCCTTGGGGAAATTGGCATCGTTCCTTTGACGGTGACCACCAGCCTGAATATCAATTTCCTGAGAAAACCAGCGGCCAACCAGGCCGTGATCGCCGTGTGCAAGCTCTTGAAGCTGGGCAAATCATTGGCCGTGGGAGAGGTCAGCCTGTATTCAGAGGGCAGCGACGATCTGGTGGCGCATGTGGTGGGCACCTACTCCATACCCAAAGACGCCCGTCGCTGAGCCGCCGCCAAGTGCGTGCCCAGCCATTGGCACCGCCTTAATTGAGCATCATGCTCAGCCGTCTGCGGTAGCCCGACACCAGTGCGGCCTGGCCGTCTTCTTGCACCACGGCTTTGCCGGCCAACTCAATTCCGCCCGCAGTTTTGCCCGGATTGTCTGACCCTGCTTTGGGTTTGGGCGGGGTCAGCAGTTCAAGGATGGCCACGAAGAGCTTGCGCGGTGCTTCATCATTCCATTTTTTGTCGCGCATGATGATCTCCAGCAGTTCATCAAGCGCAAGCGTCCACTCGTCAAGGGCCACCAGCAGCTGGCTTTTTGCAAAGCGGGTTTCAAAATCCCGTTTGTTGGTTTCAATCAGCGCATCAAATTGCGCAATTTCCCAATTGCCACGGGGGTCTGTTGCTGCAAATTTAAGAGCGCTCATCCACTGCTTGAGTGCTTCAAAACGCAAGGGCACCGGAATTTGCGCCAGCCCAGGCCCCAGGACCTGGGCGGCAGCATCCAGATCCCCGGTGCTGATGAGCAGCTTGACGTAGTCAAAACGCAGGTCGTTGTTGTCCGGCTTGGCCGCCAGGGCATCGGCCATGCGTTGCGCAACTGCCGCCAGGTCTTGCGGCAGCTCGTCCTCCGGGCTGGCCAGGTCATCGGCCTGGTCAGCGTCGTCAGCCGGTGGAATGTGCTTGTCCAGAAACTCGCGCAACTTGCCCTCGGGAAGGGCACCCATAAAGCCATCCACGGGTTTCCCGTCTTTCATGAGCACACAGGTCGGAATGCTGCGGATGCCAAAGGCCTGGCTGAGTTCCTGCTCCTGGTCGGAGTCAACCTTGGCCAGGGTGAAGCGGCCCGCGTAGTCGGTTTCCAGCTTTTCCAGCAGGGGGCCAATCACCTTGCAGGGGCCGCACCAGGGAGCCCAGAAATCAATCAGTACAAAGGTTTCCTGCGAAGCCAGCATGACTTCAGTTTCAAAGTTTTCTGCGGTGACATTGATCATTTCTGGGGGGCTCTGGTGTAAAAAGTAAAATTGCGGTCTCTAACCATCGGGCAGAAGATTCTGGTCTTTTGTCCCCGACACTATGAAACACATCCAAATCGGCGTTGTCATGGGCTCCAGTTCCGACTGGGACACCATGCAACAGGCAGTACAGATTCTCCATCACTTTGGCATTGCCCACGAAGCGCGGGTGGTCTCGGCGCACCGCATGCCCGACGACATGTTTGCGTATGCCCAGGCCGCTTTGGGCCGGGGTCTGAGGGCCATCATTGCCGGTGCGGGCGGCGCAGCCCATTTGCCGGGCATGTTGGCGGCCAAAACCACGGTACCCGTGCTGGGCGTGCCTGTGCCCAGCAAGCACCTGAGCGGCGTGGATTCCCTGCACAGCATTGTCCAGATGCCCAAGGGCATTCCCGTGGCCACTTTTGCCATAGGTACGGCCGGAGCCGCCAATGCCGCCTTGTTTGCGGTGGCCATGCTGGCCCATGAAAATCCTGAATTGCAGGCCAAGCTCGATGCCTACCGTGCCGAGCAGACCCGCAATGCCCGCGACATGACCCTGCCGCCAGCCCTATGACAGACGCCTTGTGTCGTGGCCAGACCATCCTGCCCGGCTCGCTGGTCAACGGGCAGCCTGCCACCTTGGGCGTGATGGGCGGCGGGCAGTTGGGGCGCATGTTTGTGCATGCGGCCCAGCGCATGGGCTACTTCACGGCCGTACTCGACCCGGACCCGGTCAGCCCGGCTGGTCTGGTCAGCCACCACCATCTCAAGACCAGCTACCTGGATGAACAAGGTCTGTCCGAGCTGGTGCAGCGCTGCGCGGCCATCACCACCGAGTTCGAGAATGTGCCGGCCCCCGCGTTGTTCACGCTTGGGGCACAGCGCCCGGTCGCCCCGGCGGCTGATGCGGTGGCCATTGCGCAGGACCGTGCCCGGGAAAAAGCACATTTTGAGCAATTTGGCAGTGACAACGGTGTCACCGTGGCACCTTACGCGGTGATCGAAACGGCCGAGCAACTGGCGGCTGTGTCAGACAAGCTGCTGCCCGGCATCCTCAAGACCATGCGCATGGGCTATGACGGCAAGGGTCAAATACGGGTCAAGACGCGTGCTGAATTGGCCCAAGCCTGGGGCGAACTGCAAGGTGTGCCTTGTGTGCTGGAGCAGTTGCTGGCGCTCAAGGTGGAATGCTCGGTGATCGTGGCACGTGGCTGGAACGGCAGCTGCGTCAACTTCCCCGTGCAGCGCAACCTGCACCGCGCAGGAATCCTCGCGATGACCGAGGTTCATGAGGAAAATATGCCTCAGGCCCTTGCTGATAAAGCAATAGCAGCTACCAAATCAATAGCGAATGGCTTGGGCTATGTGGGTGTATTGTGCGTTGAATTCTTTGTGCTGCAAGATGACACGCTGGTGGTCAATGAGATGGCACCTCGCCCCCACAACAGCGGCCACTACACCCAGGATGCCTGTGACCAGTCGCAGTTTGAGCTGCAGGTGCGTACCCTGGCCGGCCTGCCGCTGGTTCAACCGCGCCAGCACAGCCCGGCCATCATGCTCAATCTGCTGGGCGATATCTGGCAGGCGTTCAACAATGCTCCGCCCTGGGACCAGGTGCTGGCCCTGCCTGGCATCCACCTGCACCTGTACGGCAAGCTCAAGGCCAGCAAGGGCCGCAAGATGGGGCACCTGAACATCACCGGATCGACCGTGGCCGAGGTGCGTGCCACCGCGCTGGCCGCCGCCGCGCTGCTGGGTATTGAGCCGTTCTGATGGTCATTGCCCCAACCACAACCGTTCTTGCGCTGGCCGCTGCTGCCTTGCGCCGCGGTGAATTGGTCGGGTTTCCAACCGAAACGGTGTATGGCTTGGGGGCAGATGCCGACAACGAGGCGGCGGTAGCCAAAATCTTTGACGCCAAAGGCCGTCCCCGCAACCACCCGCTGATCGTGCATGTGTCTGCGCATGACGGCGGCATCTCGGGCGTGGCGCATTACGCAGCCCAGACGCCGGGGTTTGCGCAGCACCTCATGGCCGCTTTCTGGCCTGGCCCCTTGACCTTGATCCTGCCGCGCCTGGCGGGTGTAGGAGCCGCAGCCGCAGGTGGTCAGGCCAGCATTGGTCTGCGTTGCCCCTCACACCCGGTGGCGCAGGCTTTGCTGCAGACCCTGCGACAACCCGGCGCGCAAGAGTCAGTGGTATGGGGTCTGGCCGCGCCCAGCGCCAACCGTTTTGGCCGGGTGAGCCCCACCGCAGCCGCGCATGTGGCGCAAGAGCTGGGCCACGATTTGCTGATTCTGGAGGGGGGCGCTTGCGAGGTTGGCATTGAGTCCACCATCATTGACTGCACCCGCGGTCAGCCGGTGCTGTTGCGCCCGGGTGCCATTACCGTGGCGCAGGCGCAAGCGGCGTGCGGGCAAGTGGTGATGACCGAGCAGGAATTTGCCGCCCAGAGCCAGGCCCGCACTACGGGGCTTTTGCTGAGCCAGCAAAGTGCCCCGCGCGCCTCGGGCACGCTGGAGTCGCACTACGCACCCAATGCCCAGGTGCGGCTGATGGAGGCCGCAGACTTGCAAACCGCCATCACCTTGTTGGGTCGCGGCCTGGAAGGGGGCAAGGCAAGCATTGCGGTTTATGCCCGAACCGCCCTGACAACCCCGTCTGCCTCACTGCTGATCCGGCGCATGCCCGACGACGCCGCGGCGACGGCCCAGCAGCTGTTTGCGGTGCTTCGCGAGTTTGACGCGCAGGGGGTGGGCCTGATCTGGGTTGAAACGCCGCCCGACCAACCCGACTGGGCCGGTGTGCGTGACCGCCTGCAGCGCGCGGCGGCCTGAAAAAAGAAACCCTCAAGCCCGAAGACTTGAGGGTAAAAAGTGTCTTTGATTCAACACTTTGGAGACAAGCGGGGCATGCATTGACTTGGTGCGAAACATCAACAACACATGCTTACCCGTAACTCCAAGCAATATCAATGCCAGTTGGCTGATCTCAGGGCGTGTCCTTCATGGCCCATTCCACCAGGGCGTCAATGGCCGGGCGGGCGGCGTTGGCATTGGGGTGATTGGCAATGGCCACCACCACATAGCGTTTGCCGCTGGCGGCATGCACATAACCGGCAATGCCTGTGACATCACGCAGGCTGCCGCTTTTGAGGTGGGCATTGCCCTGGGCGCGGGATTTGACGCGTCTGAGGGTTCCGTCCACGCCTGAAATCGGCAGGGAGGACACCAGTTCGGGCATCAGGCTGCTGCGCCAGGCGAACTGCAACAGTTGCGCCAGCGCCAGCGCGCTGATGCGCTCGTGGCGGGACAGGCCAGACCCGTTGTCCAGCACCGGGATATCGTTGGCACCCAGGCGTTCTTTCCACCAGTTTTGCAGCCATTCGCGCGAACCGCTGAGCGTGCCCACGCCACGGGCCTGCAGGCTGAGCGTTAAAAACAACTGCTGGGCCATGACGTTGTTGCTGAACTTGTTGATGTCCCGCACCACCTCGGCCAGTGCCGGGGAGGTCATTTCAAAATGCGGGCTCAGCCCGGCAGGCACTTTGCCTTCAAGCACCTTGCCGTTGATCTGTCCACCCATCTCACGCCACATGCCCTCAATGGCACGCACAGCAAAGGTGGCCGGTTCGGCATAGGCCACAGGCCAGACTTTTTCGCCACAACTGGCCGGGTAGCTGCCCAAAAAGCGGATGCGGTTGGGGTCTGTCAGGTCCGCCTTGAGGGCGCTGCGGTAATCGCCGCATTCCCCGCTGGCCAGTGGCACCGTGGCCTGCATCTGTACCCCGGCCAGCGGCGGCTCAACGTTGACACGTGCCAGGCTGGTTGAAGCCGACGTGCCGTTGACCGGTATGCCATTTCGCTCGGGGACAAAGGTCATCACCAGCGATTTGTAATTGAGCAGCAAGGCGTCGGGCGTGGCGTTGTAGGGTCGCAGGCGTTCGCCGTCAAAGTCACCGGGGTCGGGTGCGGCGGTTTCAAATGCGCTGCGGTCAAGCACGATGTCGCCAGCAATCGTCTTGATGCCCAGACCCTGCACCCGGCGCAGCAGCAACCACACACGCTCCATGACCAGTTTGGGGTCGCCTTGGCCCTTGATATAGAGTTTTCCAAACAGGGTGCCGTCCCGCACCAGGCCTTCCAGATAGACCGGTGTGGTCCAGACAAAGGTGGGCCCCAGCGTATCAAGTGCGGCCATGGTGGTGACCAACTTCATCACCGAGGCCGGGTTGACCTGAACATTGGCCCGATAACTCAAGCGCGCCGGTGCCCGACCCTCGGCATCCACCACCAGGAACGTCATGGCATCGCGCGGAACTTTGGCCCGGCTCAGGGCGGCCTCTACCTCGGCCGGTAAAGCGCTTGGCTGGGCATGCGCAAGGCCCACCCCCAGCGCCGCTGCGGTAATGACAGCCCCCGCAACACCATGGCGCAGCAGGGCTACAAGAATACTTTCAAGGTTGAAGACAGAAGCACGCATGGTGCCCAGAGTCTAAGCCGGCTGTGAATGCAACAGCGACATCTAAATTACTCCAGGCGGGCACCAGATTGTTTGGCCAGGTTTTCCCAAACTGGCAGGTCACGGGCATAGATGGCGGCAAATTCGTCGGGCGTGCTGCAGCGGGTTTCAAAGCCCATGGCGGCAATGCGCGCTTGCACATCGGCCAACTGGCAGGCCTGCCTGATTTCGTCCGAGATTTTGAGCACGATCGCACGCGGTGTGCCTGCGGGTGCGGCCATGGCCAGCCAGCCCGTCACCCGGTACGTGTCGTCTTTAAGGCCCTGCTCAGACAGCGTGGGCACATTCGGCATGGCGCTCATGCGGCGTTCGCCGGTCACGCCTATGGCTTTGAGCTTGCCTGCATCGATCTGCGGCTTGGCTACCAGCAGACTGGAGTAAGCCATATTGATCTGCCCACCCATCAGGTCCTGGATCATGGGCGCTTCGCCCTTGTAGGGCACATGGGTCATGTCTGCGTTCTGGGTCTGGCTCATGTACGCACCCGCCATGTGGGCGGCCGAACCTGCACCCCAGGAGCCGTAAGTGAGCTTGCCTTTGTTGGCCTTGACATAGGCCACCAGTTCCGGGCCGGTGTTGGGTGGCAGGCTGGGGTTGGCCACCAGCACAATCGGGGCAACCGCGATCAGGGACACCAGCGACAGGTCTTTTCGCGGGTCATAGGGCATTTTGTCAAACAGGAACTGGTTGGTCAGCATGGAACCCGTCAGGCCCAGCACCACGGTGTGTCCATCGGGGGGCGCTTTGGCCACCAGGTCTGTGCCCAGATTACCACCAGCTCCGGGCTTGTTGTCCACCAATACCGGCTGCCCCAGGCGAGGCGATAGTTTGTCGGCCAATACGCGTGCCAGGGCGTCCGTGGCACCCCCGGCCGGAAAGGGCACCACGATGCGGATGGGTTTGCTCGGAAAAGCCTGTGCCTGGGCCTGGGTCAGATGGCAGGTTAGCGTAATCAATGCGCTGAACAGCAGGCCATAGCTCAGGTTGCTGAGCCGTGGGGTGCCCAAGGTGGGCAAGAGTTTGCGGGATTGCAGGGTGGGCACGGTGAGTCTCCAAGGGTTGTTATGGGCTTGATTATTTGCTGGTGTTTCGCTCGCGTCCACTCCAGACGGACTAAAACATACAAGGCACAAGGGGAAGCCAGCCGTTGATAATCCACCCATGCAATTTTTCAGGGGCTTATCCCCGCGCACCGTGGGTCTGGCCTCGGCCGTGATTACCGTCACGATCTGGACCGCTTTTATCGTCATCGCCCGTGCTTCGGCCGGGGGAACGCTGTCGCCGTTTGACATTGCCTTGGCCCGCATCCTGGGTGCCAGTGCGGTGCTGCTGCCACTGGGCTGGTGGCTGGTGCGGCGTGACCGCGTAGCCACACAGTCCCCGGTTTCATCGCTTTTCGGTCTGTCGCCCCTGTCGCTGCGGGTGACCGCCAGCTGTGGCGTGTTTGGCGGGCTGGCTTACGCCGCGCTGGCGTACAGCGGCTTTTTCTTTGCGCCCGCAGTGCATGCGTCGGTGTTGATGCCGGGCAGCTTGCCGCTGTGGACCACGCTGCTGGCGGCGCTGATTTTGCGTGACCGCATCACCCCGAAACGTGCGCTCGGGCTGGCGTTTATCGTTGTCGGTGACCTGTTGGTGGGTGGCGCAAGTTTGCTCCAGGCTTTTGAGGGCGGCGATGTCTGGAAGGGCGATGTGTTGTTCATGTCCGCCGCCGCTTGCTGGTCCACTTACAGCGTGCTGGTGCGGCGATACGCCCTTGACGCTGTGCGTGCCACCGTGAGTGTCACGGTGTTTGCCTTGATGACTTATGTGCCGGCTTATGCCCTCTTGGTAGGTCTGGGGGTGTTGAGCAGCCATTTGGGCGCAGCGCCCTGGGGCGAGGTGCTGTTTCAGGTGCTGTTCCAGGGTATTGGCTCGGTCGTGATATCCGGGGTCACGTTCAACCAGATGATTCGTTATTTCGGACCGGTTCGCTCAACCATGATCACCGCACTGGTGCCCGGGCTTTCCGCTTTGGGGGCCGTGATTTTTCTTGGTGAGTCCCTCTACTGGAACCTGTTGGCGGGCTTGTTGTTGGTGACCACCGGTATTCTTTTTGGCATTCAGAAATCTGCCCCCAAGCCATGACGCAGACCCGGCCCCTCACCCTGCTTGCACTGGACACCAGCACCGACATGATTTCGGTGGCGGTGACGCGGCCAGTCCAGGGTAGTGCACACATCTGGCAGTACGCCGGCACGGGTGGCGCTCAAGCCTCCACCACGCTGATTCCGGCCATTGAAAGCCTGATGGCGCAGGCCGGGCTGCGTTATTCCGAGCTTGACGCCATTGCCTTCGGGCAAGGCCCGGGCTCGTTTACCGGTTTGCGCACCGCCTGTTCGGTCGCCCAGGGTCTGGCCTTTGGTGCAGGCCTTCAGGTGTTGCCCATAGCCACCTTGCTGGCCGTGGCTGAAGAGGCCCGGCACCGGTTTGCAGCCACCCAGAGCAGTCTTAGGGTGATGGCCCTGCTCGATGCCCGCATGGATGAGGTGTATCAGGCGCACTATGAATTCAGTAGCGGGCAATGGAGCCGGGATAAAGGCTGCAGCCTGATTTCACCTGAAGCCTTGGTGCCGGAGGGGCTGGACGGAGTGCAGGCGGTGGCCGGAAACATCTTCACGGTGTATGGCAAGCGCCTGAAGATTCCCGCTGCCATGCCTTGCTGGAGCGTGCTGCCAACGGCTGGGGCCATGCTGCGCCTGGCACCGGCCTTGTTGGCCTCGGGTCAGGCGCTGGCCCCTGAACTGGCCTTGCCACTTTATATTCGCGATAAAGTTGCCAAAACCACACAGGAACGGGAAGCCGGGAAAGCACGATGAGGCCATGAGTGTCGTTCTCAAGCCAGTTGAGGCCCGCTTTGAACCTACGGGTGTGCATCACCTGGACTTGCTGATGCGCGTCGAGCAGCGCGCTTATGCCCACCCCTGGACGCGGGCCAACTTCACCGACTCGCTGGCGGCGGGTTATCCGTCCCAGGTGCTGATGGGGGGCGACGAAGTGCTGGGCTATTTTTTTGCCATGAAGGGTGTGGATGAGGTTCATCTGCTCAACATCACGGTGGCTCCGGAATTTCAGCGCCAGGGCTGGTCGCGCGTCATGCTCGATGCGCTGGTCATTTGGTCGCGCGCTCAGGGCGCGCAATGGCTGTGGCTGGAGGTCCGGGTGGGCAACACCCGCGCCTTGGCGGTCTACGAGAAGTATGGCTTTCGCCGTATGGGGCAGCGCAAAAATTACTACCCTGCGGCACACGGCCAGCGTGAAGATGCCTTGGTGATGAGCCTGCGGCTCTAGCGCTTCAGCGAAAATACCCGCATGAGTCTGAATCTGGATGCGCGGCAACGCGCCATGTTGAAGGAAATGGGTATTCGGGTCTGGCTGCCCGAGTCGCAGACGTCTTCACGTGAACCGCAGACGGCGTCGCCTGAAATTCAAAGTGCTCCCAAAAATATAGCGTTAACGCCATATCCCCAAAAGGCCAAATCAGATTTTTCTTCTCAAGCGCCTGCGCCTTCAACCCGGGCCATACCCTCATCCAGACCTGTTGCGGTGCAACCCCTGGCATCCGGCATTGACGCCATGGACTGGGCCCAGCTCCAGAACACGGTGGCCAGTTGCCAGGCTTGCGGCCTGTGCAACAGCCGGAAAAACACTGTCTTTGGCGCGGGCGACCAACAGGCCCGCTGGCTGGTGGTGGGTGAAGCTCCTGGAGAGAACGAAGACCTGCAGGGTGAGCCGTTTGTTGGCAATGCCGGGCAGTTGCTGGCCAATATGCTGCGTGCGATCGGGCTGGACCGCCATGGCACCGGCGCACAGGGTGTGTACATCACCAATGTTCTGAAGTGCCGCCCACCTGCCAACCGAAATCCGGACAAAGACGAGGTGCTGCAATGCGAGCCCTATTTGCGCCGCCAGGTGGCCTTGCTGCAGCCGAAAATCATCCTGGCGCTGGGCCGTTTTGCTGCGCAATCGGTGCTCGGCGCCTCGGTGCCTGACATTGCGTCCATTCCCTTGGGCAAACTGCGCGGACAGGTGCACCATTACCAGGGCGTACCGGTGATCGTCAGTTACCACCCGGCCTATCTGCTGCGCAGTCTGGGCGAGAAGGCCAAAGCCTGGGCCGACCTGTGCCTGGCCATGGACGAAATGGACAAGCAAACCTCAGCCGTCACCCGCAGCTAAGATCAACCCACTACTCACAATTCCTTATGCTTACAAAAATCCTGCGTTTGATGGTGATCACGGCCGTGATTTTTGTGTTGCTCTGTGCAGCCTGGTTGTGGTTCAGCCTGCAATGGAGTTACTCCAAGGGGGAGCGGGCCGGTTATGTGCAGAAGCTGTCTGAAAAAGGCTGGGTTTGTAAAACCTGGGAGGGCGAAATTGCCATGGTCACCATGCCTGGTGCAATCCCCGAAAAGTTTGAATTTACGGTCCGGGGTGACGATGTCGCGCAAAAAATCAATACGCTGGCCGGCAAGCGCGTGGTGTTGCACTACCGTCAGTACAAGTACATCCCATCCTCCTGCTTTGGCGATACAGAATACTTTGTTGACGACGTGCGCGAAGTGGTGGACACGCCAGCCCCTGCTGCTGTCTCGCCTGCTGCAGTAGTGGCACCCGGCCCCGCTGCGACCAGTTCCAGCATTCCCCCGGCCCAGTTGCAAACTCCGCGCTAGGCCACATGGCCTGTACCAATCCAGACCATCCAGCCCGCCAAATCTGCCAGTGACACCCTAACCAAAATGGTGGGCGAAGCAATTACAGGTGTTTTTGGCCGGCAGCCCGGCGCGGCAGCGCTAACCTTTGGTCGTTTTCTGGGGCATCAGCACCGAAGCGATGGCCAGCACCATCAGCGCCACGGCCGCCCAGTCTTGCCAGTGAAGGACTTCACCAAGCCAAACGGCCCCGCTGAACACGCCGATGACGGGTATGAACATCACGCTTAAGCTGGATGCAACCGGCGGCAGGGTGCGGGCCAGAGAAAACCACATGGCGTGGGCAAAGCCGAAGATCATCACCGCGTTGTAGACTATCGATCCCCAGGTGGCCGGGGAGGGCGCTTTCCATTGCGGCATCTCAATGGCAGCGGCCAGTGCGGTCATGAAGAGGGTTGTCATGGCCGTCATCCAGAACGAAATGGTCAGTGTGGGAACGGTCATGGTGGTGCGGCGCAGCATGTGCGTTCCCAAGGCCCAGGCGGCTGCCGCGGTGAGCGCGTACACCACGCCCAGCGGGCTGCCGGACAACTGGCTGAATTCATGCCAGAGCAGCAGGACCACTCCCAAAGTAGCGGCAGCAACACCCGCCCAGGACCGGTTGGTCAGTATGTTGCCAAAAATAAAGGCACCCAGCATGGCGGAAAAAACAGGCATGCTGTAGCCCAGTATGGCCGAGCGTCCGCTGCTGAGCGACTTAAGCGCCACAATGATCAGTGCATGCCAGAAAAACATATTGGCCACCGCCAGCCAGAACAGCTCACGCCAGTCCTTGCGTGGAATGCGAAACGGAATTTTCATGACCAGCAGCGCCAGCGCCAATACGGGCAGTCCGATCCACATCGAGATCATCCGGAAGGTCAGCGGCGGGTAGTCGGTCACGCCCAGCTTCATGATCGGCCAGTTGAATCCCCAGGTCAGGGTGAGGATGATGAGTCCGGCAAGTTGGGGTCGTGTCAGGGTGGGCATGTGCAGATTGTCGGCGACCTTGTGTCTGTCGATTGAATCCGGCTTCTTACAATAGGGCATGACTTTCATCGACATGTTGCGCGCCGCTGAGCGCCAAAACGGCTCCATGCTGTGCGTGGGCCTGGACCCCGACCCCCTCAAGTTCCCTGAAAAACTCAGGGGCGACTCCAACAAGATTTACGACTTTTGCGCGGCCATTGTTGATGCAACCGCCGACCTGGCCATAGCCTTCAAACCGCAGATTGCCTACTTTGCCGCGCACCGCGCCGAGGGTCAGCTTGAACGCTTGATGGAGCACATCCGCCGCGTAGCCCCTCTGGTGCCCATCATTCTGGATGCCAAGCGCGGCGATATCGGCAGCACAGCCGAGCAGTACGCCATAGAGGCGTTTGAGCGCTACGGAGCCGACGCCGTCACCCTCTCGCCCTTTATGGGGTTTGACTCAGTGCAGCCCTACCTGAAGTTTCAGGGCAAGGGGGCATTTTTGCTGTGTCGCACATCGAATCCGGGCGGTGACGATCTGCAGAACCAACGGCTCTCCTCGGTACCAGGTGAGCCGCTGTTGTATGAACATGTGGCGCGGCTGGCGCAGGGTCCGTGGAACCTGAACGGACAACTGGGCCTGGTCGTGGGTGCCACTTATCCGGCAGAGATCGAGCGGGTGCGCGCCGTTGCGCCCACCCTGCCTCTGCTCATCCCTGGCGTTGGTGCGCAAGGCGGCGATGCGGTGGCCACCGTCAAAGCGGGCTGGCGCGGCAACGGCAGCCAAACCACAGCGCCCATCATCGTCAGTTCATCCCGGGCCGTGCTCTATGCCAGCTCGGGAGAAGACTTTGCAGCAGCAGCACGGGTTGAAGCGCTCAAGACCCGCGCGCTTTTGCAATCAGCCTGTCGGCAAACATAAGCAGACCCATAACGCTGGCCATTAGAGCAGACCAATAGCGCAGGGTAGTAACTCAGACCCAAGTGGACAACCAGGGCAATGCACGCCCCATGACAGGGCGCTGCCAATGACAGGCGTGGTGCTTAGCGTCAGCCATGGCGTTTACCAGGACAAAACCAGTTCAGTTACGTGACATTCTGATGCCGATGCCCCTACAGCCTTTGCGGTCTATGTACGGCATCGTACAGAAAAGATAAAATCCTTTACAAAAAATCATCTCCGTGGGTAGGGGAGATGTGGGGTTCGGCCTCCAATAAAGCATTCCCGAGAATCAATTGAGTAATCACCATTGACAAAAGCTGCGCTAACACCGCTGCCATTCACCGCATGAAGGCAGACGCCTGCATTGACGCTGAAGCGCGTCAACCCCCTGCATCCTCTGTGCCGGCCGATATGGCCCGGCCAACTGTGCCCGGCGGCTTGCCACTCGGTCTGGGTGCAGCTGCGGGCCTGAGCGCCTGTGGCGGTGGTGGAGATGGCTTTGTTGCACTGCAGGCTGCGACCAGCAGTCAGGCCGCCGTGGTCTCTGCCAACGGGGTTACCTACAACTACAAAACAGCCCAGTCTGAGCAGGAGGCGGCCCGGTTTTTGCAGCAAGCAAGCTTTGGGGTGCGTGACAGCGACATCGCGTCGGTGCGAAATCTGGGCTACGCGGACTGGCTTTCACAGCAGTTCGAGGTGGCCCCAGGAATCTCTGGTTGGGATTGGCTGGAACTGCGTGGGTACAACGCGATCAGTACAGCGCAATTTTTTGACTCCGGCACGCTTTACCCCGTAGACAATATGCTTTGGCAGCAGTTGATCGCCTCGCCAGACCCGGTGCGCCAGCGCATGGCCTTGGCACTGTCGGAGTTCTTCGTAGTGGGTATGCCCGGACTGACAGCCAGGGTGCAATGGCCAAGCTTTCTGGTAGCCCACTGGTGGGACACCCTGTGTGTGCAAGCCTTCGGTAATTTCCGCACGCTGCTAGAGGCGGTCACCTTGCATCCGGCGATGGGTATGTACCTCAATACCGACGGCAACCAGGGTGAAAACCCCGCCACCGGCCGGGTACCTGACGAAAACTATGCCCGTGAGGTGATGCAGTTGTTTACCATCGGTCTGTTCGAGCTGGAGCAGGATGGCAGCTACCGTAATGGTGTGCAGACCGAGAGCTACTCCGGGAATGACGTCAGCAACCTGGCCCGGGTGTTCACCGGTTACCGGAGTGACGAGCGTACGCGTGGTGCTGCCAACACCAGCGTGCCGGGATTTACTGTTTATAACTACGATTACGCACGGCTGCCGATGTACATGACGGAGAGCCGACGCTCCAAGCTGGAGGCCAAGTTTTTGGGCGTGACCATACCGGCCAACACACCGGCCCCGCAGGCCTTGAAAACCGCCCTGGACACTTTGTTCAACCACCCCAATGTGGGCCCGTTCTTTGGCCGGCAAATGATTCAGCGCTTGGTGACCAGCAACCCCAGTGGGGCCTATGTGGCCAGGGTGGCAGCGGCCTTCAATAACAACGGCAGCGGTGTCCGTGGAGACCTCAGCGCGGTCTGGCGCGCCGTGTTGCTGGACGACGAAGCCCGTGGCCCCCAAGGCCTGGTGGACACGTCTTTTGGCAAATTGCGCGAACCCATGTTGCGTTTTGTGCAGTGGGCCAGGACCTTTGGCGTCACCTCCACCGCGGGCACTTGGAAGCTCGGCAACTTCGGCGCAGGCTTGGGACAAGGGCCACTGCGCTCGCCCTCGGTGTTCAACTTTTTCCGTCCCGGCTACGTGCCACCCAATACCTCCATAGCCACCAGCAGCAGGGTGGCACCCGAGTTTCAGCTGGTCACCGAGCAGCAAGTCATGGACTACCTGGGGGCCATGTTCAACCCGATTCGCAACGGGTTCAATATTGCAGAGGCAAGCTTGCCGCAAACGGTGAGCGGCACCGCGACCAACCAGACGAACGATATCAAAGTGAACTACGCCGCTGAGCTGTTGATAGCCCACGATGCACTAGCCTTGCTCAACCGCTTGGACGTGCTGCTTACTGCCGGGCAACTCAAGCCTGCCACCCGCAGCCTCATTCTTGGCGCGCTTGCAAGCCCTGTTGTCTCGTCAAACAGCAGTGACTCGGTCAAGCTTAATCGCATTGCAGCAGCCATTTTTTTGATCATGGCCAGCGCCGATTACCTGGTGCAAAAGTAGCACAGCACCAAGAACTTTATGCATTACCTGCGCCCTGACCTTTTGAGCCGCCGCGCGTTTTTGCAGCGCAGCTCCCAGCTTGCCCTGACCGGCGCGGCACTGCCCACCGCGCTTAACTTGGCTGCCATTGGCGAAGCCGCTGCCTTCGGCGCGACCGACTACAAGGCACTGGTATGCGTTTACATGGGCGGTGGGTCGGACTATGCAAATACCGTGGTGACCTACGACAACGCCAGCTACGACCTCTACAGTGCGGTGCGCGAGGGCGGGCCTGAGCGCACCGCAGGCGGCATTGCGTTGGCGCGCGACTCGCTCAATGCCACGCTGTTGAACCCCCAGAACCCGCTGCCTGCGGGTCGGCAGTATGCGCTACACCCCAAGATGACCGGCATGGCCTCGCTCTTTCATGCGGGAAATGCGGCTGTATTGCTCAACGTGGGGCCGCTGGTGGTCCCTTTGACTCGGCGCGATATCGCTAGCAACAACCGCGTGCTGTACCCTCTCCCGCCGAAATTGCAGTCACACAACGACCAGACGTCGATCTGGCTTTCGTCCTCTCCAGAAGGCTCTGTCGTCGGCTGGGGCGGAAGCCTTGCCGACCTGGCGCAAGACAGCAACACCAACGCGATGTTCACCTGCATGTCCATCAGTGGCAATGCGGTATTTTTGTCCGGGCGGGAAGCCTTTCCCTTACGGATGGGCACCGGCGGGCTGTCTTTTTCTACCAGCTTGACCGCGAGCACGATGTACAACTCGGCTTCCGTCAAGAGCGCGTTCACCAACCTGGTGCAACAGGCCTCCAACCATCTCTTTGAAAACGAATACACCCAGGTCACGGCCCGGTCGCTGGATGCGAAAGCCAAGATCGATCAGGCCCTAGCCTCAGCGCCGGAAAACACGCCGCCTTTCTCCCAGTTCCCAGTCACTGGCAATTCGCTGGCGAGCCAGCTGCGTGTCGTTGCGCGGCTGATTGCGGCGCGTGACATTCTGGGTGTGAAGCGTCAGGTTTTTTATGTGACCGCGCCGGGTGGCTATGACTTGCATGACAAGTTGATTAGCCAGCAGTCCAGCAACCTGGATGTGCTCAGCGCAGGCATCACTGCATTTCAGGGGGCGATGAGCCAGCTTGGTATTGCTGACAAGGTCACCTTGTTCACCGCCTCCGAATTCGGCAGAACGCTCACCTCCAACGGCGACGGTTCCGACCACGGCTGGGGCAACCACCACTTTGTGGTTGGCGGCGCAGTGCATGGTTGCAAAATTTACGGCCGACCACCCCCGGTGAGCATCACCAACAGCGGTGCGGCGGAAGACCAGTGGCACATCGGTGCGGGCTCACTGTTGCCCAGCACATCGGTCGATCAAATGGCAGCCACCATGGCGCTGTGGTTTGGTGTGCCGGCGGCGGATCTGTCGCAGGTCATGCCCAACATCGTTCACTTCGGGCGCTCTGACTACCCGGTCAATCTGGGGTTTTTGGGTTGAAGCGCGTACGTCTGCTTTTGGCCGCAATAGCTGTCCTGCTGTGCGCTTGCGGGGCTGGTGGAGGCGGCGGTGGGGCAGGGGGCTCCGGCGGGCAGGCAAACACCGTTTCAGGCACCATAGAAGCCAAGGGCGGGTCGCTGGTCAGCAGCTCCGGAATGCAGTTAACCGTACCAGCTGGTGCAGTGCAACAGTCCACAACAATTTCTGTGACGCCAGTGGCCGAGCTGGTCGTGCCTGCTTTACCCACGGGCGCCGCCAAAGTAGGGACGATCTTCAGTTTCGAGCCGCACGGAACGACCTTCAGCGTGCCGGTGACGGTCTGGGTTCCGTTCAACCCGGCGCAAGTTCCCGCGGGCGCTACGATGGGCCTGTTCAAGGCGCAGCCTGGGGGCACCTTTATCGAGATCACGCCGGTCACCACCGTGGGCAACACCTTGGTGGCAAGCATCAGCAGTTTTTCATTCGTGACCGTGATGGCCAAGCCCGCGCCCAGCAACCTCCCGCCGGTGGCTAAGCTGAACCTGCCGTCTTCGGCGCTTGTGTCCGGCCAGGAGTTGGTCTTTAGCAGTGCCAATTCAACCGACCCTGAGGGTGAGTTGAGCACCTTGCGCTGGGATTTTGGTGACGGCAGCGCGGAGAAATCCCAGTCCCAGCCCGGACCGATTTCGCACACCTACGCGGCGGCTGGTGTGTTTAAGGTGACCCTGACTGCCGAGGATGCAAAAGGCTTGACGCAGACTGCCAGCACGCAAATCACGGTGGATCCACCAGCCAACATCCCACCGACAGCCGTGCTCAATGCTGCACAGACATCTACCATCGTGGGTAAACCCATTACTTTTAGCGCTGTAGGCAGCAAGGATGTTGACGGAACGATTCTTCGGTTTGATTGGGACTTTGGTGATGGCACCCTGCTGGAGCGCACCTCGCCTGCGCCCGTGCCGCACACCTTTGCCAGCGCAGGCGCAAAAACAGTGCGCCTGAGCCTGACCGACAACGGGGGAGCTACGTCGACAGCTACCCAGGAAATCCAGGTTCGCCTGAATGCGCCGCCAGTGGCGTCCATCGCCGTCTCGGGTGTGCTCGAGACGCAGTCCGAACTTGGCTTTTTGCCCACAGGCTCAATCGACTCCGACGGGACGATTACCTCGTATCAATGGAATTTTGGAGACGGTACTGCTGTGCAAACCAGCGCGCCCAGCCCCGTGGCGCATACCTACGCCGCTGCAGGAACCTACACTGCCAAACTGACGGTGGTTGACAACGATGGTGCTAGCCATGTTGCCGAGATTGAACTCAAAATTTCAAATAGCCCACCGCCCAATGTTGCCCCAAAGGCTCTGGTGGCGGCCAACCTGTCTGGGCCCATCAGTGGTCAGGAGGTTACTTTCAACCCCTCGGGTAGCACCGATGCGGACGGACAGATCGTCCTGTACAAATGGAAACTTGGCGATGGCACCATCCGGTCCAGTACCACGCCGGATATCCAGCGACACCGTTATGACACACCCGGCACCTATTCCGTGGAGTTGGTCGTGCAGGACGACCTAGGCGGTACGGGTTCCTACGGGTTGCAGTTGACGGTTCAAAGCTTTGCGCCCACCGGCCTGATTAATGACACCGGCGTGAGCTGGTGCACCAATCTCACCAACACCACCTGGGTCAATTTTGCGGTGTGCTCCACCGTCAACTGGCTCAGCAAGTTGTGGGGCACGGTGCAGGACGCATGGTTTGGCCGTGATGCGCAGGCGCTGGCCAGGACCCTGAACAAGACCGGCGCTGGCGTAGCCGGCTTTGACTTCACCAAGCTGGGGCCTGATGGCCAGCCACTTGCTGTGCAAACGGGTATCTGGTCGGAGTCCGGCTCTGCGGCAGCTGGCACCCGGTGGGACTGTGTGCGTGACAACAACACGGGCTTGTTCTGGGAGGTCAAGCGCAACGATGCCAGCCATCTGCGCCACTACCTGTTTCAATACACTTGGTACAACGACCAAACCGCCAGCAACGGCGGCTTCCCGGGTCTCGAGGTCGGCGGCAGTTGCATCGGCCTGTCAGGTGCCGCTTGCAACACGCAGGCGTACCGTTTGGCGGTCAATCAATTGCCACCCGGCCAAGCCCTGTGTGGCTTCAGAGATTGGCGAATGCCCACGCGCGAGGAGCTGCGCAACATGGCTCATACGGGTTCTACCCTTGCACCAGCGGTTGACGGTGCGTTTTTCCCAAACACCTCATCGGGCTACCACTGGAGTGGGTCTTCAGATGTGAGTGATCCGCAGAGCGCGTGGGGCATCAGTTTTACCCTCGGCGATGACTTCTTCGATACCAAGAATGCGGCGTATCCGATTCGTCTGGTTCGCTCAGGCCTATGAATTATTTTTCGTTCAACGCATGTTGTGGCAGGTCTGTTCGCAGATTTGGCATGCGGTGCGCCATCGTGCTTGGTGTGGCTTGGGTCCCGTTTTGGGCGCTGTCTCAGCAGGTCTGTTCCCCGTTCATGCCGCGTGAGCGCCCGGACAGTCGTTACGAGATTGTTCTGAATGCAGTTCCTGTGAACAGTGAAGTACGCGACATTCGCACCGGATTGGTCTGGCAGCGCTGCGCCATGGGCATGGTGTGGAACGATGCAGTGCAAACATGCCAAATGAGCGGCTCCTTGACCAGTGCCCAGATCGCAACCTGGACCGAGGCACTGGAGCTTGCGCGCAATGCCACGCCCAGTGCGGTCGCTGGCGCTTTGGCCTGGCGATTGCCAAGCCACGCAGAGTTGTACTCTCTGCCCGACCGCTCCTGTTTCCGTCCGGCACTCAATACCAACTGGTTCCGAAACGACCCTGGGGCCTGGTTTTGGAGCAGTTCGCCCAACCGGGCGACGGTCGATTCTGCCTGGATAGTCAATACCTACAACGGAGAGGATTTCGTGTCCAGCAAGACCAGCAAATTTTTTATTCGACTGGTGCGTTGAACCGTCGCAGACACATGCGAATTGAAGTGGCGTTGATACGTTTGCCCCAGTAAAGTTGTCCCCTGCTGATTCCAGGCGTGGGAGCGCAAGGCGGCGCTGCGGTGGCCACCCGCGCAATGCCCGGCCCGTAACAGGGCATGGCCGGTTTCAGGCGTCCAGTCCTTGCAGCCAAGGGGCCGCCTGCCGGACTTGAACCCGGCCAAAGGCTTGATCAATACGCAGATTGCGCACCACTTGTATCGCGTCCGCGTCTGCCCATTGCTGAGCAAACCGGACCAGCGCGCGGTGTGGCTTGGTCTCGCTCAGCTTGCACTCGATCAGGTGTGTCAATGTGTCGCCTTCTGGGGTTTTTTGGCTCAGGCAAAAATCAACTTCTGCGCCGTCTTTGGTACGTACGTAATGCAGATCCACCTCTTTTCCCAGCGCGTCCTGCTGCCAATGCACTTGTTTGAGCAGGTGGCATGCCACCAGATTTTCAAACCGGATGCCTTCATCTCCCTGTACCAAGCCCGTGTCGAAAAAATACACCTTGGGTGCTTGTAGCGTAGCGCGTGCAATGTTGTGATGCCAGGGGCGCACAACGAAAACGATGTAGAGCGCCTCCAGAATTTCGAGGTAGCGTTTGAGGGTGATGGGCGAGACGTTCAGGTCGCGCGCCATTGAGGCCAATGAGAGCGGTGAGCCGACTCGCTGTCGCAACAGGTCGGTAAACAGACGCATCGCGGTGAGCTCGTAGAGCCGGGAAAATTCAAGCACATCGTTGCGGATGAGCCCGTCAAAATACTGCTTCCGCCATCGCTGCGCTTCATCATCGCTGGGGGCCAAACAAGGCTCAGGAAAGCCGCCGCGTGCAAGCAGGTGGGTGAGCGCATCGTCCGCGCTAGCGCCGGTGTGCAAGCGCCATTCGCGCACGGACACCGGGTGAAGTCGCCATGAAAAAAACCGCCCCGCCAAAGACTCGCCAGCTTGACGAAAGGTGTCCAAGCGCGCGCTGCCAGTCACCAGCAACTGCTGCTGAACTGGCTTGCCGTCGACCACGCCCTTGAGCCAGTTTTTCCACTTTGGCATCTTGTGGATTTCGTCTAAAACCAGCAACCTGGCTTGTGGAAGCCAGCTCTGGCGCATGATGACCGCGCGATCTTCAGCCACGTCGTAGTTCAAATATTGTCCGCTCTGCTTGGCCAGCAGCATGGTGCTCAACGTGGTTTTGCCGACCTGACGTGGCCCGGTGACAAACACCATTTTTTTGCCCAGGTCGCCTTGGATAGCAGCATCAAGATAACGATTCATCCGACTATTTTATATAAAAACATCAAAAAGTCGCGACTATTTTATAATTAGCTTCTCGAAAGTGAAGAAAAGACCACCTCAGGCCAACGTTGAATGGGCGGGGCTCTGACGAATAGTCAAGGTACGATACTCAAGCTGTGACCTCAACTTTGCCCTTTGCTTGCAACCTTGGAATTCCCGGAGAGTGTGAGCACCTTACCGTCTATGCAAAGCAAATGGCTTGAAGATTTCGTGGCTCTGGCCCAAACCCGTAGCTTTGCCAGGGCTGCGGAGCTGTGCCATGTGACCCATCCTGCTTTTGGGCGTCGAATCAAGGCTCTTGAAGCTTGGGCAGGTGCCCCGCTGGTAGAGCGAGGGATCAGCCCCGTCAGGCTTACAGCGGCTGGAGATCTGTTTCTGGAGACAGCCCAGGCCATGCTGCGTGATCTGGAGAGTGCACGCGAGGAAATTCGCAGCCAGACGGAGCGGGGAGGAAAAACGGTGACGCTGGCCACGGGTCGCACCTTGGCCAGGACCCTGATGGCCGACTGGCTGGTGCGCCTGAACCCGACCTTGCTCGAATGCCGGGCTGAGCTGAGAATCCTGACCCGCGCATTGGCGCAAACAGTTCTACTGCTCGAACGCTTCGAGGCCGATTTTTCTTTGGTGTACCACCATGCTTTGCTGGCAATTCGCCTGGATGCGCGCCAATTCATGCATCTCACCCTGGCATCAGACAAGCTGGTGCCCGTGGTACGCACCAATGCGCAAGGCCAGCCTGTATATCACTTGAGTGAATCGGCTACGCCTTATCTGGCTTATTCGCAAGAGCTGGCACTGGGCCGACTTGTGGCCGATCATTTATCGAAAAACCCGCACGCCCCCGATCTTTTGCATCGACTGGAGTGCGATTCGGCAGATGCGCTTTATGAGTACGTCCTCAACGGGGTGGGCGTTGCCTGGTTGCCTTGGTCCATGGTGCATGCCGATTGCAAGAGTGGACGCTTGGCCTTGGCGGGGGACAAACGCATGGAGGTGGGGTTTGATGTACGTCTGTACCGTCCCAAACGACGTTTAAGCCCTGCGGCTGAACGGGTCTGGCAGGAGTTTGCCAATCGTTAGGCGGTGCCATTATTGCACCATGGCATGCCGATTTGGCACAAGATCCGGTGACCCCTATCTTCATAATTGAGACGTCTGGATAAATCACCACGCCTGAATCAAACCCAAGGATGCCGCATGAACCTCGTCAAACTCCTAGCCCGACCGATCACCCTTGCCGTGCTCACGGGAGCCAGCATGATCGCAGCAAGCCCCATCGTGCTTGCCCAAACCGATGTCTACCCTAGCAAACCCATCACGGTGGTGGTGGGCTACCCGCCTGGTGGCAGCACGGATCTGACCGGCCGTGTGGTGGCCGCAGAGCTGGCGAAAATTCTGGGTGTCACGGTGGTGGTAGAAAACGTGGGTGGCGCCGGCGGCACCATTGGGGCACAAAAAGTCGCCAGTGCAGCACCTGATGGCTACACCTTGCTGGTGGGTGCAAACAACGAGGTTGCCATCAGCAGGCTGGTTTCTCCCTCGGTGAAATACACACTCAATGATTTCACGCCAATAGGCTTGATCGCATCCCAGCCACTGGTGCTGGTGGCTTCCCAAAAGACCGGCGTGAAAACGGTGGACCAGTTCATGACGCTGGTGCGCGCCAACCCGGGCAAGTTCAGCTATGGCAGCTCGGGTGTGGGCACCTCACTGCATCTGGCAGGTGAAATGGTCAAGGAGCAAAGCGGCCTGTTCATGACGCACATTCCCTACCGCGGTGTGGCCCCCTTGGCCAATGACCTGTTGGGCAACAACATCGAGTTTGGTGTGTTCGTGCTCTCCAGCGGCTTGCCGCACATCCGTAGCGGCCGGCTGGTGGCTTTGGGCACCACGGAGAAAAAACGCTCCGCCGTCACGCCCGACATTCCTGCCCTGGCTGAAACCCCGCGCCTCAAAGACACCGACATTGGCAGCTGGTTTGTGTTGATGGCACCGAAGGGCCTGCCCGAGCCCATTGCAACCCGACTGAAGAAAGCCCTGGCCGATGCCCTGCAGTCGCCTGATTTGCGCAAAAAGCTCGAAGACAGTGGCTCTACCATTTCAGCGCTGAATGTGGACATGCCCAAGTTTCTGCGCGAAGAAACGGCCAAGTACCAGAAGATTGTGGACTTCGCCAAGATCCGCGAATGAGCGAGCCCCTGCGCTTTACCCTGCCTACTCCTGAACTGGGCCTTTGGCGAGAGGGCAATACGGGCGTCGAGGGCGTCTGGCATTTTGATTCCGGCAAGCCCGGGCGCTGCGTGATGGTCAGCGCCTTGGTGCATGGCAACGAACTGTGTGGCGCCTGGGCCTTGCTGGGTTTGCTGCAAGCCGGTGTGATGCCTGAACAGGGCAGCCTGACCCTGGCCTTTTGCAACCTGGCTGCTTTTGACCGATTTGACGCTTCAACGCACGATGCCTCCCGATTTGTCGATGAAGACTTTAATCGCCAGTGGATTGATGCGCGTATCGATGCGCTCACCACCCAGGAGCGACAGCGCGCGGCAGCCCTGCGTCCTTGGGTGCAACAGGCCGATTGGCTGCTGGACATCCACAGCATGCACGAGCGCGCAGCTCCTTTGCTGCTGACCGGCATACACCCACGCAACCAGCAATTGGCGCGAGCCATGGGTAACCCTGTGCATGTGGTGGTTGATGCCGGCCACAAAGACGGCGTGCGCATGCGCGACTACGGCCGCTTCGGGCTGAGTGACGAACAAGCGCCCCAGACCCAATCCCTGCTGATTGAATGCGGCTTTCATGGCGACACGTCCAGCCGCGATGTGGCGCAAGACCAGTGCGTGCGTTTTCTGCAGCTCTCAGGGGTGATCAGCCCAGAACAAGCTGCACAAAAACTGCCGGGCTGGCGTTTGCCCGATGCCAGGCAGCAGTGGGCGCTTGATGTCACAGGCCCGGTGGTGGCGCGCAGTGAACGCTTTAGCTTTGTGGCGCCTTACCAGGGGCTTGAAGTATTTGCCAAGGCTGGCACCGTGATTGGCCATCACGAGGGCCCAGGCCAGGGCGAACCCGTGGCGACGCCGTATGACGATTGTGTGCTGGTGATGCCCTCAGTGCGGCAGGCGCGGGCCGGGGTGACCGTGGTTCGGTTTGCGCGCAGGCGGGTGCTTTAGAGCGGGATCAACGACGGCTCTTGGGGAGCCAAAACCATGGCCAGAGAACGAATGATGGGCTAGCTTACTTCACCCACTGGTTCATCTCCATGATCGGCATCAAGACCGCCAGCACGATCAGCATGACTATGCCGCCCATGGCAACGATCAGCAAGGGCTCCAGGACGGTGGCCAAAGCCAGGGCGCGGCGTTGCACTTCTGACGACAGTTGCTTCGCTGCCCGTTGCAGCATCACCGGGAGTTGACCGGTTTGTTCGCCTAATCGGGCGAAGATGGCTAACAGGCTGGGAAAGCGGGCGTTTTGTGCCAGTGCGCTTCCCAGCGGGGCACCTTCGCGTACGCGCACCAAGGCTTCCAGTGCGTCGGCACGCAAAGCCTGGTTGGAGAGCGTGTCTGCAGCCGCTTGCAGGGCTTTGAGGATGGGTACACCAGCCGACGTCAGCATGGCCAGGGTCGAGGCAAAACGGGCGCTGTTATAGCCCCGGGCCAGCCGACCGATCAACGGTAGCCCAAGCCAGGCGGCGTCAAAGCGTTGACGCAAAATGGTTTGCCGCAAGGCCAGCCTCAAGCCGGTCACGCCGGCTGCAAATGACAACAGCACCACCCAACCCCAGTCGCGCACAAAGTCGCTCAGGGCCAACATGGCCACGGTAAGCAGGGGCAGTTGACGTTTGGTACCGGCAAACACACCGGCGACCTGGGGCACCACCGAGGTGACCAGGAAAATCACAATGGCCAGCGCCACCAGGCTCACGATGGCCGGATACAGGGCCGCACTCAGGAGTTTGGCGCGTAAGTTTTGCTGGTCTTCAAGGTCATCGGCCAACTGGTTCAACACATCACCCAGGTGACCGCTTTCTTCGCCCGCGGCGATCACCGCGCGGTCTATTGATGGAAATTCGCCCGGGTGCATGGCCAAAGCGCTACCCAGGCTGCTACCTGAGTTCACTTCAGCCCGAATCGCCGCCATCAGGTGGCGTTGTTTGTCTTGTGCTGACTCTTCGGACAGAGCAGACAGCGCGCGTTCAATTGGCAAGCCACTGCTCACAAGGCCGGCCAATTGGCGGGTCCAGACCGCACGTTGGTTGGTGCTGAAAGCGCGGTTCTTGCCGATCGACTTCTGCCACCAGGGCTGGGGGGTGTTGGCTGGCCCGGCTGAGCCTGAGGAGATGGCCTCGACCGACAAGGGCACCAGAGACTGCGAGCGCAGCTGTGTTCGGGCTGACTTCAAGCTGTCGGCCTCAACTACGCCTTTGCGGCTGGTGCCGTCGGCTTGCAGCGCTTCAAAACGGTAAGCGGGCATGGCTTGGTGTCAATCGCGCGTGACGCGCAGCAATTCTTCGGCGCTGGTGATGCCGGCGTCAACCAGGCGCTGACCGTCGTGGCGCATCAGCACCATGCCTTGGTGCAGTGCGGTGGCACGCAGGTCAGCCTCAGCCGCCCGGTTGTGAATCTGAGCGCGAATGTCATCGCTGGCCACCAGCAATTCAAAAATACCGGTCCGCCCCGCATACCCGGTGTGACCGCAAGAATCGCAACCTGCGCCCAGGCAGGCCTTGCAGCGTTTGCGCACCAGCCGCTGCGCCAATACGCCAAGCAAAGATGAGCTCAGCAAGAACGGCTCTACCCCCATGTCGGTCAGACGCGTCACTGCACTGGTGGCGTCATTGGTGTGCAGCGTGGCCAGCACCAAGTGGCCGGTCAGCGATGCTTGAATCGCAATTTGTGCTGTTTCAAAATCGCGGATTTCACCGATCATGATGATGTCAGGGTCTTGCCGCAGGATGGCTCGCAAGGCTTTGGCAAAGTTCAAATCAATCTTGGCATTGACCTGCGTCTGGCCCACACCCGAAAGCTCGTATTCGATCGGGTCTTCCACCGTCATGATGTTGTTGCGCGTGGTGTCCAGGCGCTGCAAGGCCGCGTACAAGCTGGTGGTTTTCCCCGAGCCAGTCGGGCCGGTGACCAGCAAGATGCCATGCGGCTGGGCGATCAACTGCTCCACCTGGTGCAGCACCTGACCTTGCATGCCTACGGCTTCCAAGGTCAGGCGTGCTTCGTTTTTGTCTAGCAAGCGCAATACGGCGCGTTCGCCGTGCGCGCTGGGCAAGGTAGAGACACGCACATCCACCGAACGGCTGCCCAGGCGCAGGCTGATGCGGCCGTCTTGCGGCAAGCGTTTTTCGGCAATGTCGAGCTCGGCCATGATTTTCAGGCGGGAAATCAGGGCCGCATGCAGCGCCCGATTGGGCTGCACCACCACACGCAAGCTCCCGTCAATGCGAAACCGCACACTCGAATGGCGCTCATAAGGCTCGATATGGATGTCGCTGGCACCATCACGGGCAGCTTGCGTGAGCAGTGCATTGAGCATGCGGATGATCGGGGCATCGTCGCTGGCGGCCAGCAGGTCTTCCACCGCCGGGAGCTCTTGCATCATGCGTGACAGATCAGCCTCAGATTCGACCTCGTTGACCACCGCTGCCGCAGTGGATGAGCTGTTGGCTTGACCGCCGGAATACGCCTGGTTGATGCGTTGTGCAAGTTCATCGCGGGTGCTGGACTGCATCAGCAGGTTGTGCTCGGCGTATTTGCGTGTCACTTCCGACAGCGCTGAGCGGTCACTTGAGTCGCACAAGCTCAACGCCAGGCGATGACCATCGTCTTCAAGCAGCAAGAGGTGCGTGCGGGCAAAAGCGTAGGGCAAGGGAAGGCGCACGGGCAGACTCATGGGCGGCTCAAAGTCAGATTAGGGTTTGTTGACTTGCGGTATGGCTGTCGGGGTCGCTTTGTCTCCTGCCGTCAGGGCAGGCAGTATGGCCGAGCCGCCCACAGGCAAGGCGCCTGTGGGCACAGGCTGAAAGCCCTGCTGGTTTACCCGCATTTGTTCGTAGCGGCCCAGCGACAGGGCTTCGGTGGCCGCGGCATCGCGCACCACCACGGGTCGCAAAAACACCATCAGGTTGGTTTTCTTGCGACTGCGGGCTTCTGCCCTGAACAGGTTGCCAAAGATCGGCAAGTTGGCCAAGCCTGGCACTTTTTCCTGGCTGTTGCTGGTGTCGTCTTGGAGCAAGCCGCCGAGCACCACAATCGAGCCGTCTTCGACCAACACGCTTGACTCGATCGAACGCTTGTTGGTGATCAGGCCCGAAGTACTGGAGTTGGTGCGGTCGATGCTGCTCACCTCCTGGAAGATTTGCAGTTTGACGGTACCGCCTTCGCTGATCTGTGGCTTGACCCGTAATGTCAGCCCAACGTCCTTTCGTTCGATGGTCTGGAACGGGTTGACCGCGCCATTATTGGTATTGTTGGAGGTGAATTGACCGGTGACAAAAGGCACGTTTTGGCCGATCACAATCTTGGCTTCTTCATTGTCCAGTGTCAGCAGATTCGGTGTTGACAGGATGTTGGTGTCACCGTCTTTTTGTAAAAACCGGGCCAGGGCACCGAGCTCCAAAACACCGTTGCGGGTTTGACCCAGGCCAATGTTGAGTCCGGTTGATGGTGACAATGTGCCAGCAGCGGCTCCTGCCGCCAGCGTGAGCAAGTTGGTACCGCCAACGGCAAAGTTGGTGCCTAAAATTCCCACCGAACTGCCGCCGGTGCCTGTACCGCCCAACCACTGAACGCCAAACTCGGCAGCTTTGTCGGCACTGACTTCGGCGATCAGACTTTCCACAAACACCTGGGCGCGGCGTTGGTCAAGCATGTCGATCACGCTGCGCAACTGGCGGTACTGCGGCCCGGGTGCGGTGATGATCAGCGCGTTGGTGGCGGGGTCAGCCTGGATTTGACCGCCTGTGGAGGGCAGGGTGCCGGCGCTGCCTGGGCCTGAGGTGCTCATGCCCGCTGTCGAGCCTAAACCTGGTGCTGTAGCAGTGACAGATCCAGATGTCGAACTACTGCCTTGTGCGCTCAGGGCCGAGCGCAAGGTGATAGCCAGTTTGGTGGCGTCGGCGTTTTTCAAATACACCACGTGGATGTTGCCGCTGGGAGCCCCGGCACCTGTCGCGTTGGGTTGATCGAGTTGTTCGGCCAATGCACGTGTCAGCGACAAACGCGCCGGGTTGGCGGCACGCACAATCAGCGAATTGGTGCGCGCCTCGGCCAGTACCGTGGTTTTAAACAAAGCGTCGGTTTGCCCCTGGCTCGGGCCTCCAGCGCCAGCCCCCGAGTCCAGCAGCCGTTGCAGCATCAGCGCCAGGTCGCTGGCAATGCCGTGCTGAAGCCGGATGACCTCCACGCCGGTCGCGCTGGAGACATCGAGCGCTGCAATGATGCGGCCCAAGCGCTGCAGGTTTTCGCTGTAGTCGGTGATGATCAACGCATTGGAGCCGGGATTCACGTTGATGGTGTTGTTGGGGCTGATCAGAGGGCGCAGCACGGGCACCAGATTGTTGGCGTTTTCGTGGTTCAGACGAAAGATTTGGGTAACGATCTGGCCGCTGCTGGCAGGTACCGTGCCAGCCGAGACGGTACTGCTTTGCAGCTTGGCTTCGGCTTCAGGCACGACGGTGTAAAGGCCTGCCGATTCAACCAGTGCAAACCCCTGGGTACGCAGCTGTGTCGCAAAAAGGCGCAGCGCTTGCGCCGGCAACAAGGGAACGGTGCTGGCCAGTGTCATGGTTCCCTTGACGCGGGGA
Organism: Hylemonella sp.; assembly: GCA_040382055.1. Taxonomy (GTDB): domain Bacteria; phylum Pseudomonadota; class Gammaproteobacteria; order Burkholderiales; family Burkholderiaceae_C; genus JBEIGE01. The sequence goes on along the minus strand of JBEIGE010000024.1, from coordinate 4,153 downwards.
TCAACCACGACGTTGTGTCCGGACAGGATGGCCAAGGTACGGGCCACGGCGTCGATTTCAGCATTTTGAAAATTCAGCGTGACAGGCTCTTTGACCGAAATGGGCTTGACGGCCTGGCTTTGTGCCCAACCCAGGGTGCCCCAGCAGGCAAGTGCCAAAGCCAGGACTGACAGGTTGGTGTGACTGAGCAAGCGTGAGGTGTTGTACATGGCTTATCCAAAAGAAAGCAGGCTTCGCGCGCCCTGGCGGCGTCCGAGGAGGTTGAGTAAATTGGACAAGGCATTTTCACTGCCTTCGTCAGCACTGGCTTCGCCGGTAAATCGCAGGCGTTCGCCAATCCATTGCCCCTGCCCGGAAAGTTGCAAGGGGCCTTGCATGGTACTCAAAAAAAGCTCGGGCGTAGGGCTGCCTTGGGGGGTGCCGCGCAGTTCGATGCGATAACTGCCCATGGGCCTGAGGGTGCTCAGTTGGGAAGACATATTGTGTGCCTGGAGTTCCACCAAGCCTTGCATCTGCAGTCGACCGACGGCCCAGTGCAAGCCCAAAGATTCGGTGCGTAAGCGCAGTTGTCCGGCAGGCTGAAGGGTATTCCAGGGTGAGCCCAACCCGCTGAGCAAGGCTGCCGGCCACTGGGAGCGGTGGGAATCGACCTGCAAATCCATACTGGACCGGCTGACCTGCATGAGCAGCTCTGTCGGGATGTTCATACAGCAGTCGGCTAACAGCCGCAGACGGACTTTCAACCAGCCGGGCTCGATCTGCCAGTGAATACGTCCCGGCAGCGCCTGCGCTCCGCGACTGCCTTGGCCTGCGCTCAGCAGCAATTGGGCGGAGCCGTTCCAGACGCTGCCCCTGGCCGACTGCAGCACCACACGGTCTTGGCTGGCTTGTGTAACTGCCCAGACCAGCCAGTGCGCGGGAGCCCACGTTAGTACTGACACCATAAGCCCCAGACCTGCGCCCAGCCAAACCCAGCGCCAGGGAGCGGCTGAGTGGTTGGGGTGTTGACGCGTCAGCATGGGAAACGGGCAAGGGATTGAGCGGTGCGACGGATTGAACGGCTCAAACTGCTCAAGGCAGGCTCAGCAGCAAGTTGCCGCTCCAGCGCACGGCGCGGTCGCCGTCAGCCGGGGTTTTGACGCCGTCAGTGGCTGACGGTGTTTGCTGCAGCTGAGCTTGCACGGGCAGCGCCTGGGCCCGCTCCCGGGCTTGGCTGAGCCACATGGCCAGTTGGTCGGCCGGCGTGCCCGACAAGCTCACACTGAGTTGTTCGCCTTGCAAGCTCCATTTGGCGCCCTTGCCCAAACTTGTCGGAATGTTCGCTTCCAGCCACCGGATGGCTTCTGCGCGGGTAATGGGTGTTGGTTTTTTCAGCAGCTTGGCCTGTGCCTGCAACTGATGCATGGCACTGGTTTGAGCGTCCAGCGCCGCCTGACGCGCCGGTGCTTCGCGCCAGGTTCGCAACGCCGGGGCCATGGCTGTGCTCCACAGCAGGACCAGCACCATCAGCACGGCTGCCGTGCTGAGCAGTTGGCGTTCCCGAGTGCTGCGTTGTTGCCATACGGTTTGCAGGCCAAGCACCATGGCTTTCAGGGTTAATTTGACGGCGGTCATTTTGAGTTTTCCAGCAGACTCATGATGACTGTCTGGCCTTCGGCGCGCCACTGGTAGCCCAGGGCGTTGAGCGACTGACGCATGGCTTCTTGTTGGCTTGCGCTGAGTTCAAAATTTTGTAGCTGCAATTGCCCGGTCTGATAGCGCCACTGGCGCGGTGCGGCCACGCCAGCAGGCAGTGTCTGGCCCAGCGTAGCCAACATGCTCTCCAAGTCGTGTGCGGCCAGCTGGCCTGAGCCCTGGCGCAGACGAGCCACTTCCTTGGCCATTTGCAGCGGGGCATCGACCACCACACGGGTTTGCGGAAACGTTTCTAACAACATCTGTGTCCACGCTTGCTGTTGGGATTGCCAATCGGCACGGGTTTTCCAGGCCCAAGCGTTCAGGCCCAGCAACTGGCTGACCAACAGCACAGTCAGGGCCCAGCGGGCGGGTCGCCAGGTGTTGTGTTGCCAAAGATGGTTGGCGGTACGCTGCCAGCTTTTGACACGGCGAGTGCGCGCATTGGCTTGAAAATCAAACTGTGCCAAGTCCCAGTCGCTGGCCAGAGCCGCCAGCCAATGCTGGTTCGGAGCCACCAAGCGGGCCTGTACGCCCAGACGTTGCGAGGTGGCCGCCACCATGGCGGGCTCTGCCTGTATATCGGCCTGAGTGCGTTCTTCATCAGAAGCCCAAAGGCCTTCTCCGTTAAGCGGTACCGCCTGCAAGGGCAGACCCCAGACGCCGCGCTCGGCCTGGCTGCACCACAGCCACCCTTGTTCAGTCGTCCCCAAAGCCTGCAGTTGCAGATTCGCGGAGCTCGGTGCCAGCTCGGGCACGATGCGGTTCGCCGTCAGACCGGCTGCCTCAAGTGACTGCAAGTGGGCGCTCAGCCACTGGCGGTCACAGACGGCCACCCAAGGCCTGGCCGAATTTTTCCAGTCAGGGGCCAGTGCCATGTGCAGGGCCGCAGTGTCGTCAAGCAGGCGTTCTTCGAGTATGCCTTCCAAAGCTGCTTTGAGCTTGGCGGGCTGTTTGTGCAGTCCTGCTGGCAACTCGACTTGGTGCCATGACATGGCCAAGGCTGGCACCAGCACTGCCACCTCGGTTTGGCGGTCAGGGGCAGGCAGCAAGCCGACCGTGGCCCATTGCAGCACGAGAGCCGGTGTATCTGTGTTGGTCTGCACCAGGGCATGCGGGTAAGCTGTGCCTGAGGATGGCAGACCCAAGGGAAGCTGAACAATCAATGTACGCATAAAAAGGCCATTCTAGGGGGCGTTCAAGGCGTGGCTGTGACTGCTCAAGCGCCAGAGCATACTGACCTGCGTTCCATCGCGCTTGAGCAACGCCCGATCATGCTGAATCACGTTGTCGGTGCGCATGCGGCCGAGAACCTCGAAGTAGCGACTGTTCACGCTGTGCCGTGACTCTTGCAGTTCTGCACCAGCCGGACCCAGTGCCAGCCGCGCAGCGTCCAGCGTAGCCCAATGCCCGCGTTGCCGTAATTGCACCAGCTGCCGCGCTGCGGCCAAGTTCAGCCCTGGCACACTGGCCATCAGCACCTCGGCAGAGGCGGTGTTCAGGTTCACTGCCGTCGGCTCGGGCAGCAAGGTGATGAAGTTTTCCAGGGCGGCCAAAGTGCCTGGACTTAAACCCAGCCAAACCAGTTGGCTGGTTTGTTGCGGCATCAAGGGGGTTCCTGATGCGGCTGCAGCAGTGGCTGCGGCTGGGCCCTTCGTGTTGGGGCCTTGTGCTGCTAGCACCAGCTGGCGCGCCAGGGTTTGAAGTTCCTGCTCGGGCAGATTCAAGTGCTCAAACAGGCGGGAAAAAAGCCGCAGTGCCGGGGCAAATACCTGACCGTTGTCGACCAGGTTCATCACGTTGAGACGGGATTGGGCGTCAGTCATCTGGCCAGACAAAAAGACCTCGGCATCGCCTGCACGCCACTGCTGGTCTTGCGACAAAAACGTCGACAGCTTCAACTCTTGGACAGGTAGCGCCCAGGGCTCGCCCAGGTGGTCTGACGCGCTGTTTTGGGCAGATAGCGCGTCTTCGCGCAAGACCATTCGCGTCCAGTCAAGCGCCCCAGTCATTAGCCAGACTGTCTGGCTGCGGCCACGCTCGGCTGTTTCGATCTCCACCTGTCGCCACTGCTGCCACAGTGCGGCAGAGGCGATCGAAGCCACCAGCGCCACCGTCAGCATGGCAGTCAGCAAAGCGGCGCCGCGTTCAGGGCGCTTCATGGCGTGGCCGCTGAAAACGTTGCGCGTACCCAGTCAAGCGTTAGCTGACCTGCGCCGGCCGGACCACTGGGCAGTCTCAGCACCAAACGCACGCCGTCAGGAATTGCGTTGGCAGCAGCCGTGGTGGCGTTGCTGGGGCCAGTGGGCGTCACGGCATCACTTGACAAAGGGTTTGTCCAGCTTCCGCCACGGTGCACAAAGAGCTGCCACCCTGTTAATGGGTGAATAGTGATCTGACCGGCAAGCGTGCTGTCGTCCGCTGTCTGACCCCATTGACGGGCCAGGTTCCAAGCCGACTGCCAGTCGCTGCGCAGTTG
>JBEIGE010000023.1:0-47969 GCA_040382055.1 Hylemonella sp. | reverse complement strand
TCGGGTTTTGGGACTGGGTGGGTGGGCGCTATTCGTTGTGGTCGGCGATTGGCTTGCCGATTGCCATTGCCATAGGTGCGGATGGTTTTCGGGCGTTTCTGGCTGGTGCCCACGAGATGGATGCGCACTTCTACAACGCACCCTTGGCGTGCAATTTGCCGGTACTACTGGGGCTGCTCGATGTGTGGTACCGCAATTTCCATGGTTTTACCAGCCGCAGTATTGCGCCTTACCACAGCGCCTTGCGCCGCTTGCCGGCCTATTTGCAGCAACTGGAGATGGAGAGCAATGGCAAACGGGTGGACGCCAGCGGCAGCCCTTTGCCCTTTGGCACCTCGCCGGTGCTGTGGGGCGAGCCCGGCACCAACGGGCAACATGCCTATTTTCAGATGCTGCATCAGGGCACGGACGTGGTGCCGGTGGAGTTTGTGGCGGTGAAAAAACCACGCCACGGATTGCCCGGCCACCACACCATGCTGCTGGCCAATGCGGTAGCCCAGGCGCAGGCCCTGATGTTGGGACAGGCGGATCCGCATGGCGGTACGGTCAATATCGGCTCGCAAAGCAATACCGATCCAAGTGGCGAAGGCCACCGCCGCTTTACGGGTAACCGCCCCAGCACCTTTTTGTTGCTGGACGACCTGACCCCCGCCAGCCTGGGCGCACTGATTGCCTTGCAAGAGCACCGGGTGTTTGTCAGCGGCTCTATCTGGGGCATCAACAGCTTTGACCAGTGGGGTGTGGAACTGGGCAAGGTGTTGGCCAAGGACATTGAGCCTCGCTTAATCAGCGGCGACTGCGCAGGTCTGGACGCTTCCACCGCTGGTTTGGTGCAGCGTTTGCGTCAGGGTGAGTAAACTGATTGCACAGGCGGTTTTTTAACCCCAGTTAAACGATTAACCTGAGATAATTTTAAATTTTGGAGATCACGATGTTGAAACGCCGCGACCTGATTGTGGGTGGCTCTGCCGCCGCAGCTGCTTACCTGGCAGGTTCTTTTGTCCCTCTAACTGCGCAAAACGCCCCGAATTTTGGAGCGCCCAGTGTGGTTCAGGTGGGTTTTCGCCGCCAGCAAATGGGCGATATGGAAATCATTGCCCTCAATGATGGTGTTGTGCGCCGGCCTTTGGCGGCAGAATATGTGCGTAATACGCCGCTCGACCAAGTGCATGCCCTGCTGCGTTCGCAAAACCTGCCCACTGAGTACGTGGATATCCCCTTTACGGCCTTCCTGATTGTGATGGGCAACCGCAAAATCCTCATCGATACCGGCTTTGCTGACAATGGTGCACCCACCACCGGGCGTCTGATGGGCAACCTCAATGCAGCCGGTTACAAGGCCACTGACATTGACACCGTGATCCTGAGCCACTACCACGGCGACCACATCAACGGCGTGCGCAACAAGGCGGGTCAACTGGTGTTTCCCAATGCCAAAATCATGGTTCCCAGTGTCGAGCATGCCTTCTGGATGGACGACGCCCGCATGGCTGCCGCCCCCGAGGCCATGAAAGGCGCGTTCCAGAATGTACGACGCGTCCTTTCCGGCATACCGGCTGATCAGCTGGAGCAGTTTGTGCCCGGCAGCGACATCATTAAAGGCGCAACGGGTCTGAGGTCTGTTGCTGCGTTTGGCCATACACCAGGGCACACCCTGTTTGTGGCGCAAAGCTACCGCTTCAAGTTTGCCTACTTGGCTGACCTGACCAACATTCCGGCCCTGTTTGCCCGCAACCCAGACATGGCGGTGGTGTTTGACATGGACGCCAACGCCGCCCGCGATGTCCGCCGCAAGGTGTTTGACATGATGGTGGAAGAGAACATGACTGCCGGAGGCTTCCACTTCCCCTTCCCGGCCTTTGGCAAGATAGAGAAGCTGGGCAACGGTTACGACTTCAAGGCTGTCGCTTAAGGAAGAAAGTCAAGGGTGAAAAAATTCACCCTGTTATCCCTTCATAAATGAAAAAAACCCCGCAGGGCGCAAGCCTTGCGGGGTTTTTATTTGTTCGAGCAAACGAACGCTGAGCGGCGTAGCGAGCAGGTGCCAGGCAAGGCGCGCGGCGCACAGCAACCGGAACGTACTTCCTGTACGTGAGGATTGCGAGCACCGCGCAACGCCGTATGGCGCCTGCGCAGTAGCCGTAATTACATGCCCATGCCGCCCATGCCGCCCATTCCACCCATATCACCGCCGCCCATGCCACCACCCATGCCGCCGCCGGCTTCGTCTTTCGGGGCTTCGGCCACCATGCACTCGGTGGTCAGCATCAGGGATGCCACGGATGCCGCATTCTGCAGTGCGGTGCGGGTTACTTTGGTGGGGTCAAGAATACCCATTTCGATCATGTCGCCGTAGGTGTCGTTGGCAGCATTGAAACCGTAGTTGCCCTTGCCAGCCAAAATTGCGTTCACAACCACAGAGGCTTCGCCACCGGCGTTGTAAACGATTTCACGCAGCGGGGCCTCAATGGCCTTGAGCACCAGGGCAATGCCGTGGTCCTGGTCAGAGTTGGCGCCCTTGATGGGACCAGCGGCCTGCTTGGCACGCAGCAGAGCTACGCCGCCGCCCGCCACAATGCCTTCTTCTACGGCAGCGCGGGTCGCGTGCAGCGCGTCTTCAACGCGGGCTTTCTTCTCTTTCATTTCGACTTCGGTGGCAGCGCCAACCTTGATCACGGCAACACCGCCGGCCAACTTGGCCACGCGCTCTTGCAGCTTTTCGCGGTCGTAGTCGGACGTTGCTTCTTCGATTTGCACGCGTACTTGCTTGACGCGGGCTTCGATGTCAGCAGCAGCACCTGCGCCGTCGATGATGATGGTGTTTTCTTTGCCGACTTCGATGCGCTTGGCAGAACCCAGATCAGCCAGGGTCACTTTTTCAAGCGTCAGGCCGACTTCTTCAGCAATCACTTTGCCGCCGGTCAGGATGGCGATGTCTTCCAACATGGCCTTACGACGGTCACCAAAGCCCGGCGCTTTAACAGCCACTACTTTGAGGATGCCACGGATGGTGTTGACCACCAGGGTTGCCAGGGCTTCGCCCTCCACATCTTCTGCAATGATCAGGAGCGGACGGCCGGACTTGGCCACTTGCTCGAGCGTGGGCAACAGGTCACGGATGTTGCTGATTTTCTTGTCGTACAACAGCACGAAGGGGTTGTCCAGCAAGGAGGCTTGCTTCTCGGGGTTGTTGATGAAGTAGGGCGACAGGTAGCCGCGGTCAAACTGCATGCCTTCAACCACTTCGAGTTCGGACTCCAGGCTCTTGCCGTCTTCCACGGTGATCACGCCTTCTTTGCCAACCTTGTCCATTGCATCTGCAATGATCTTGCCGATGGTTTCATCGCTGTTGGCAGAAATGGAGCCAACCTGGGCAATTTCTTTGGACGTTGTGGTGGCTTTCGATGCCTTTTTCAGCTCGGCAACCAGGGCAGTCACTGCCTTGTCGATTCCGCGCTTCAGATCCATGGGGTTCATGCCAGCGGCCACATATTTCATGCCTTCGCGCACGATGGCTTGTGCCAGAACGGTAGCGGTGGTAGTGCCGTCGCCAGCGATGTCAGAGGTCTTGGAAGCAACTTCCTTGACCATTTGGGCACCCATATTCTGCAATTTGTCTTTGAGTTCGATTTCTTTGGCCACCGACACACCGTCTTTGGTGACGGTGGGGGCGCCGAAAGAGCGCTCGAGGACCACGTTACGGCCTTTGGGGCCGAGGGTGACTTTGACCGCGTTGGCCAGGATGTTGACACCCTCGACCATGCGTGCGCGGGCTTCGCCGCCGAAAATTACGTCTTTTGCTGCCATGTTATGACTCCAATAAATTTAAAAATGAATATGTTGAGGACAGAGCAACCGGGCGCTGTGCGCGTGGTTTGGTCTGTCCCGCAAGTTATTTGCCTTCAACAACCGCAAACAGGTCGTCTTCTTTCATGACCAGCAGTTCATCGCCGTCAACCTTGACAGTTTGGCCGCTGTATTTGCCAAACAAAACACGGTCGCCGACCTTGACGTTCATGGTCAACAGTTCGCCTTTGTCGTTCTTCTTGCCAGGGCCAACAGCCAGCACTTCGCCTTGATCAGGCTTTTCAGCGGCGCTGTCAGGAATGACGATGCCAGAGGCGGTTTTGGTTTCGTTTTCAACGCGTTTAACAATAACGCGGTCGGCGAGAGGACGCAGTTTCATCAGGAATCTCCTAGGTTTTTGAAACAAATTGGGAAACATCAACAGCACCAACGCAAAAGTCGGTGCTGATTAACTCAGATGGATGGTTGCTGTTAGCACTCAAATCCAACGAGTGCTAATGATAAGGCCTTTTTGGGCTATTTCAAGCCTGGCGACTGCCGGAATGCTAAAAGTCCAATGCCGGCCGGATGGTCTCCGGTTTGACATACCGCCAGCGCCCGATGGTTGCCGCTGCCAGGGCCGCCACCAAGCCGGCAGCCCAGACCAGCAGCAGCGGCTTGAGCCAGTCGCCTTCAAAGGCACCGAACATGCTGGCTTTGATGGCCTTGACCACCCAGGTGATCGGCAACCACGGACTGATGACTTCAAACAAGCTGCCACTGAGCTCAATCGGCAAGATGCCGCCGGAGGCGGACACCTGAAGGGCCAGAAAAATCATGGCGAAGGCTTTGCCGGCATCGCCAAAGGCGCGCGTGAGCGCAAATACCATCATCAGAAAAGTGAGTGATGAAATAGCCATGGTGAGCGCAAAGGCGAACGGTGTGACCACCTTGATGTTGAGCACGAAAACCACGGTGATGAACACAATGGCAGACTGGATCAGGACAATGACGCTGGGCACAATGATTTTCCCCGCCAGTTGCGCCGGTGAAGAGAAATCCTTGGCCTGTTCTGGCAAAACCCGCACCAAAATCAAGAAGGCGGCAATGGCTGCGCCCAACCACAAAGCGCCTGGCAAGATGTTGGGGGCAAAACCGCTGCCGTGATTGGCGACGGGAGCATCAACCTCCATCACGGGTTGCACGGAATGGGCTAGCCCTTTGGCCGTGCCATCGAGCATTTGCATGGAGACTGGCAATGTGCCCGCAAGCGTCTGAATGCCCAAGTCCAATTGCTGGGTTCCGAGCTTGATTTTTTGTGTGGCTTCGGCCAGCGCGGCGGTGCTGGCGGTCATTTTGACGGCGCCTGCAGCGACTTGTTCGAGTTGGTTGTCCTCGGGCAGGCGGTTGACCAAGGCGTTGATGGCGCCCCCAACAGACCTGACGCCATTGGTGAGCGTTCCAACGCCATTGCTCAGGCGTTGGGCACCCTCGGTGAGTTTGGTTTGGGAATCTCTGGCAGTCAGGATTGCGCTGTCGAGTTGCTGCACGCCATCGGAGACCTGCTCCAGACCTTCAGCGAAACGCCCTGGGACAAACAGGCTGTCTTTGGCGTCAGCGCTGAAATTATTGACACCCTCTTTGAGTTTTTGGCTGCCGGTTTTCATTTCGGTCATGCCCTGCTCGAGTTCGGCATTGCCTGCAGCAAGCGCTTGGGCACCGGTCTGCAACTGGGCCAGCTCGGCGTTGGGCGGTAATCGCGAGTTGATGGTTTTCAGGCTGGTCCCCAGTTGCTTGACACCACCGACCATTTGTTCCACCGAATCATCAAGCCGCCCAGCGCCTGCCGTCAGGGCGGTTGCGCTGCTTGCTGTTTTGTCAGCGCCCTGGCTGAGTTCCTTGGTCCCGGTGCGCAACTGAACAACGCCTTCACGTAAGCGACTGAGGTTGTCTTGGGAGCCAACAGCGGTGTTGAGAACCATGGACCAACGCTGTTCGTTGAGGCTGTCGTTGACATCTTTGGTCAGCGTCAGGGCAAATTGACGGGCCAGACTGGCGCTCTCGAAATTGTTGCCTTCAGAGGCGTAAATCACCAATTTGCCAAGTCCGGAGTCTTCTCCGGGCACGGCATTGGCGCTGAAGTCGTGAGGAATGATCAGCGCAAAGGCCAGCTTGCCGCTTCGAACCAAGGCCCGAGCTTGCTGCTCGTTGTCGATGTTACGGTAGCCGAATAACTGGTCGGACTTGAGCTTGGAGATCACATCCGAACCCATATTGAACGCCTGACCTTTGTAAATCAGGCCTGCATCCCGGTTGACCAGACCGACCGGCAGGGCCCCTGTTCTGGCGCTCGGGTCCCAGACGCTGGAGAGGTAGATAACGGCATAAAAGGCGGGGATAAGCGAGACAAAGACGGTCGCCAGAATCAGCTTGGGGAAGCGGATGAAGAAGCCGACTTCGACCCTTACGATACAGGCAACTTGCTGAAACAAATTCATGGTGCTTTTCCAGGCTGGGTCAGGAAGCGGAGGACACAAATTGCAACCTTAGGGGCTGCGTTGACGTGGCCCTTGGGTCACCCTTAGTTAAGGAGTTTGTAGTGGTATTTGGTGCAGCAGTAAACTGCGTCAAAATTGACGAGCTCCTAGTCGTATCGTTTATTTCATTCCCCCCAACCCGGCTCACCATTGACTGTTCCTCATCCTTCATCAGACGCCTTCATACTACCTCAGCCTGGGTTGCGATGGGTGCATCTGATCCTGCTGATCTGTGGTTTGATCAGCTTGCTTGCGCTGGATTTTTGGCAAAAAGACTCCTTGCCGCCAAGCCCGGCAGCACAATGGCCCCTTAAGTTGCCGGCTGTTGACAAGCCCGGCTTGACACTCACGCTGCAGGCCCGGGGCGTCATTCCGATGCCGGCTGACACACCGGCCGCGCATGCCAGCGCTCTGTTGGCCCTGCCCCAGGATCATCCCGATGCGCTGATGGCGTTCTGGTTTGCTGGCTCCCGTGAAAGTGGCCCGGATGTACAAATTGCCGCTTCTTCTTTTGATCGCGTTAGCCAGCAATGGCGGGCGGCCCGTTTTGTGGTGAACCGTTCTGAATTGGGCGCGCAGTTGGGCTTTGGTGTGCGTCGTCTGGGTAATCCGGTAGCCTGGTTGGACAAACAGGGGCGGATTCATCTGTTTGTGGTGGCTACCGGTTTGGGTGGTTGGGCGGCAGGGCGGATTGTGCATTTGCGACAGGCCGAGCCTACTGCTGTCTTGAGCGAACTGCGGTTTGAACCGGTGCGGGTCTTGCCTTTGTCCTGGCTGTGGGGCACCAGCCATTTGGTACGTGCCATGCCGGTTGCCCTGGCTGATGGCGGTATGGTGCTGCCGGCCTATTTTGAATTGGGCATGAAGTACCCGGTGGCTTTGAGGTTTGATGACGGCGGACAATTTTTGGGACTGGTCCGGATGTCGCGCCGGGGTGATGTGTTGCAACCCAGTGTGCTGGTCAGAACGCCGCAGGACTGGATTGCTTTGGCGCGGGACAACAGCCGGGGTAAAAAAATGAAGGCAGTTCAGACGCTCAACGGCGGACAAGACTGGAGCGATTTGCCAGATTTGCCCATGAACAACCCGGATGCTTCAGTGGCGGCGCTGGCGCTGGGACCCGGGCGCTATGTTTTGGCGCAAAACTCCCAGCCACATGACCGCACCGTACTGGACTTGAGTACCTCGCAAGATGGCTTGCAGTGGACACAGTTGACTTCACTGGCCCGAGGTGCCGGCAAGGACGAGTTTTCTTACCCATCCATGGTCTGGGCCGACAACAGCCTATGGGTGAGCTACTCAGACCAGCGCAGGGTGATTGCCTGGACGCGTTGGGGCATTGCACCGCCATGAGCATTCCGACCATATTTGAGCGCTTGTTCTCGACCCAGTTGTTGCATCTGCCCGAGGCTGTGACGATGCAACTGTATATGCGTGCAAGCTGGGCCGTGGTGCTGGTGTGGGTGGTCTTGAGCCTTGCCCGCCCCTGGCTTGCGGGCAAGTTACGTTACGCGCTTGTGCTGGGTGCTGGCCTGGTGGGCGTATGGGTATTGTTGCCAGGTGAATTGTCGCCTGCATACTGGCTGGGGCTGGCTTTCCAGGCGCCGAGCTTAATCACCACCGGCCTGGCAGGTTGGGCTGTGTATCAGAGGCTTGTGCCTCGTGACCCGTTGGCTACTGTGACATCCTCCGGGCAACCGAGCGGATGGGTCTTGTGCTTGCCGCTTTTCTTGGGTTGGGCCTTGTTGCTTGACACCTTCGCATTCTTCCCCGTGTCTGTTTACGCTTGGGGTTTCAGTTCGGCAGCGCTGGCGCTGACCGCACTGCTGGTTCTCATCCCCGGACTTGTTGCCACCAAGCTTGCCGGGCATTGGTGCGTCATGCGTCGCGTCGAATTGGGTTTGGTTTTTGGCGTGCTCCTTGTATTTGTGCTGCTGCGCTTACCTACCGGTAACCTTTGGGATGCCTTGCTTGACCCCTGGCTGTGGCTCGCACTTCATGTGCTGGCCCTGCGCCGGGTTATTGGCTGGGTCAAGGCGCGTTGGTTCGCGTCAACAACCACTCGCGTCTGAACAGCCATTCCTGCGGGTTCCACAGGTTGTCGCGGTTGATCTCGCCGCTTAAATAACGGCTTTTGAGTTGCCAGCGCGTGCCCAGAACCTTGCAGTCTGGCAGGCACAGCGCTTGCGTTTCAGACGGCGATGACTGAATCCAGATCACCGCATCAAAATCACGCAGAAGATTCTGGAGCGCCTGTTCAGGCTTGGGCAGCGAGGCGCCCGGCGCAAGTCGTCCGATGGCCCGGGCTTCTGTCTCGTAGGGCACAAACCGGTGATTGCCTTCGAGTACAAATCGGTTGCGCTCAAACTGGCTATTAAAAGCGTTAGGCGCGGCAATGCGCATCGGGGTTTTGCCAGGCTCCTGGGGGCCGATGGTTCCAGCCGGGTAGCTGCCGATGGTGCCATCCATGGGTGCAACGGTCAGGTTAAAGGTGGCATACACCAGCAGGGTGCAGGCCAGGGCGCAGAGACGGGTTTGCCTGGAACGCCACAGCCCAAGCAGGACACCAACCATGCCAGCGCTGGCGCAAAGCAGGGCGGCTGCAACTTCAATAGTTGAATATAGATCCAGGCTGTAGCCGACCCAGGCAATTCGCGCAAGAAAAACCAGCGCGCCTGCGCAAAGCAGCAGGGTTGGGAAAAACCAGACCCGGGGGATGCGTTGCCAGTACAAACCCAGCAGGATGGCAATTGCCGGCATGGCCGGGATGACATAGCGTGCAGAACGCTGGCTGGGCAGCATGAACACCAGCAGCCAGACACCTACCCAGGCCAGCAGGATCAGCAGATAGGCGGGCTTCTCTGGTTGCCGCCACAAATGATAGAGTTTGGGCAGGCCGAACACAGCAGCGCCTATGACCACACAAGCCAAGAGCCCGGCATTGACCGCGAAGGAAAGTAGCTGTGACCACAGGCTGGAGCCACTCAGGGACAGCGCCTCTGCCCAGTAGCCCCGTGAATCCGAAAACTTGGCGGCGTTCTCTGCCACGACAAACTCCTGCCACACGGCTTGTGGGTCCGGGTCCAGTACAAACCACAGGCCAAAAACGCCCAGAGCCAGCAGCACGCTGAAGGCTACGCGCAGGGAAATGCCGAAAGCAGAACGCCAACCAGGAGCCCAGGCCGTGAGCATGAGGGCCAGCCACCAGGCCGCAGCAGCTGGCGCGATCAAGGCAAACGATTTGTAAGCCAGACCGATTCCCAGCGCCAGACCACAAAGCGCGTGCCAGAGCCAGAGCGCGGTGCCCGTAGGAGCCTGCACGTTCAGGATATTTGAACCACGGGGAGTTTGAAGCCGGGCAATCAGCAATCCAAATAGCGGCAGGCTGAGCCAGAAGGTTTCCGGTGCACTGGTCAGGTAGGGCCGGCCGTAGCGAAAGGTGCTTAAAAACGCCAGGTAAACGCAAGCCGCCAGCATGGCGCTGGCCGTATTGCGCGTGACCAGACGGACCACCCAGGCAATAGCCCCGGCAGTGAGCAGGATGTAGATCAGGCTGGGGGTACGAAGTGCCGCCATCGTCCAGTTCTGTCCCCAGTCACCCGCCACCATGGCTTGCCAGAACAGCATGGGGGGTTTGGTATTGCGGGTATTTTCAAGTTCTGAGGCCAGTGGCAGCCAGTGGCCGGTTTGCGCGGTGGTGCGGGCAATATGCACATAGACCATTTCGTCGCCATTGGACGGCACATATTGCCCACCGAGTCCAAAGATATAAACCCAGGTCGCCAGTAGCAGCAAAGCGCAAACAATGACCTTCGAGGGCGGCGTGTCGGTCTGGATTGGTGAAATCATCACGGGCATTTCTGAGTGATGGTAAAGAGGCTAAGTGATGCTGAGTGCAGCTGGTTGGACTTTTCAGGAGCCGTTGCGTTGCCTGAAGGTCCAGCGGTCGTTGGCCAGAAAGTTGCTGACGCTTGCTGCAATGATGGCGATCACGTTGGCCAGCCGGTAGTCCATGGTGTTGGCCAGCAACAGGGTCAACACGTATTGCAGGGTGCTGCCAAAGGCCGATGCGGTGACGTACTGGCTGAACTCAATACCCAGCAGGCGAAGACTGACCGGCTGGGTCGCATTGGCCTCCAGCGCTTTGACCCGGTCTGACCAGGTCCAGAGCCGGTTCCAGGTGAAGTTGTTGATTGTGGCGAGCGAAATGGCCAAGGCCAGCGACAGGTAGGGCTTGTTGTAGGTGGCTTCAAGTTGAGTAAAGAGGTACTCATGGCCAAAATGCAACACGGTCAAATTGACGACGGTGCCGCTGGCGCCGACGATGCCGAACTTGATATACCTGTAACGTTCAATCCAGCCAAGCACCCACAGAACGGCACGCTGCAAAGGCGTTGCGCCCGTCATGCGGACTCCACCAGGGGCGTTGTCTGCAAAAAGGCCAGAGCGTCCTGTAAAACCGGGTCGGGTGCAATGCGCTTGAGGCACTGGTTGTCGCCATCGCAAAAAGTCAGCCGGTGGTTGTAGGCGGACAGGCAGGGCGAGCACGCGATGCCGGATTCAAGAACCGTGTTGCGTGTGCCCAGCGGGCCGTAAAGACGGCCGGTTTCAGGCCCGAAGAACACCATGGTTTGAATGGGTGTGAGTGTGGCAAAGTGGCCCGGACCACCATCGTTGGTGATGAGCAGATCGGCGGCATGGAACAACATCAGCAGTTCTCGGATGCTCCGCGTATAGCCGGTCAGGTCCAGACAGGCCGGGCTGTTCACTTCGGTCTGCAAGTCTTTGGCCAGTTGGGCATCTTCTTTGAGCCCAATCAGGCCGACAGCAAAACCCGCGTTGCATAAGCCCTGTGCCACCCGCGCGTAGTGAGCCGCAGGCCAGGCCCGCTCGGGCAAGATGCCACCACCGGCATAGACCAGCACCAGCTTGCGCCCGCAAGCGCCTGCATGGTCGGCGAGCAGTGTGGCCCGGTAGGCTTGCAACTCATGTTGAGAGAAGTTAACGGAAAGTTCGGTATCGGCGGGCAATTCCCGGATGGCTGCAGCCTTGTTGCGTGGTGTGCTGTGGTCGGCGCCGAGTGCATCTACCAGCGACAAAAACTGCTTGCTGATGTGCTGGTAAGGGTTGTAGGGAATCGCATGGTTGATGAAACTACCGCGGTACAAACCCTCTTGAGTATGAGGCGTAAAGCCCACCCTGATGCCGGCACCGGTCGAGAAGGACAGCAAGGCGCTGACGCGGGAGAACAACTCGCAGTCGATCACGGCTTCCAGGCCCAGCCGGCGCATCGCCAGGCTGACGCGCAAGATATCTCTTACCAGGGAGACCCCGGAGCTGTCGTCCAGGCTGTGCATGTATTGCGGATCAGTCAGCTGCAGCAGTCTGGATACTTCCTGGTTCTTTTTGAGTTGCAGGATATGAATGGCTGCACCCGGGTATTTGCGCCGCAGTTGCGCGAACATGGGGCCCGCCAACACAATGCTGCCCATCTCAGAGAGCAGGATCACCAGAATGTGCCGGGGCGATGCGCTGGTGCGTGCAGGGCCGCCAATCAGCTCGGTCAAGCGTACCCAGACAGACACGACGGCGCACAGAAGCTGGCCGACCCAGCGGTCAATGAAGCGTTGTGTCTGCAGTTTCATAAGTAAGGCATTGTGCCTTCAGCGCATGTCTTCGCAGAGGTGGTTGCGCAGACGTGGCTGAAGTTGTCGCCTACAGTCCTGCCGCCGCCCGCAGCGCTTGGGCTTTATCAGTGCGTTCCCAAGTGAACTCGGGCTCTTCACGACCGAAATGGCCGTAGGCGGCTGTCTTTTCGTAGATCGGGCGCAGCAGGTCCAGCATCTGAATGATGCCCTTGGGACGCAAGTCAAAGTGCTCGTGTACCAGCGCAGCAATTTTTTCGTCAGAGATCACGCCCGTGCCTTCGGTATACACAGTCACATTCATGGGCTTGGCCACACCAATGGCATAAGCGACCTGAATCTGGCACTGGGTGGCCAAGCCGGCTGCAACAATGTTCTTGGCTACATAGCGGGCGGCATAGGCGGCCGAGCGGTCTACTTTGCTCGGGTCCTTGCCGGAGAATGCGCCACCCCCGTGGGGGCAGGCGCCACCATAGGTATCCACAATGATTTTGCGCCCGGTCAGTCCACAGTCGCCTTGTGGACCACCAATGACGAAGCGCCCGGTGGGGTTGACCAGATAGCGCGTGTCTTTGAGCCACTCCTTGGGGAGCACCGGCTTGATGATTTCTTCGATGATGGCCTCATTGAACGAAGCCTTCATTTTGGTTGCAGTCTCACTCTGGTCGGGGCTGTGCTGGGTGGACAGCACGACTGTGTCGATGCTGTGCGGCTTACCGTTGACGTAGCGCATGGTGACCTGACTTTTGGCATCGGGACGGATAAACGGCAGCCGACCATCTTTGCGCAGTTGTGCCTGGCGTTCCATCAGACGGTGCGCGTAGTAAATGGGTGCGGGCATGAGCTCGGGGGTCTCGTTGCAGGCATAGCCGAACATCAGGCCCTGGTCCCCCGCACCGGTGTTGAGGTGGTCGTCAGAGGCGTGGTCCACGCCCTGAGCGATGTCGTTGCTTTGCTTGTCGTAGGCCACAAGCACGGCACAGCCTTTTTAGTCAATGCCGTAATCGGTGTTGTCGTAGCCGATGCGTTTGATGGTGTCACGCGCAACCTGGATGTAGTCCACATGCGCGTTGGTGGTGATCTCACCGGCCAGCACCACCAGTCCGGTGTTGGTCAGGGTTTCAGCGGCCACCCGGGATTTGGGGTCCTGCTTGAAAATCGCGTCGAGAATCGCGTCAGAAATCTGGTCAGCAACCTTGTCGGGGTGGCCTTCAGAAACAGACTCGGACGTAAAAAGGAAATCGTTCGCCATAAAAAGTTCTCCAAAAGTTGATCAAGTCGCGTTGCTTGGGCTTTTGGGCTTGCAGCGAACGCTTTAGCAGATTTGTCAAAATTGACAAGGCACAATGCACACACCCTGGGGTGGAGCGCTTGATGCGTGTCGCCCTGCAAGTAGTTCCGTAACTCAGCGACCACCGTATTTTATCCGAGTCATGATCCGATTGTTCAGAGCCTTGTCCGCACTGCCCCTGTGGCTCATGCAGGGCCTGGGCTGGGCTTTGGGCTGGAGTGTTTTTATATTCTCCCGGGTTTACCGGCAACGCTTTATTGCCAATGCCCGGCAAGCGGGCTACGGCTGGCACCTATGGTGGCGAGCTGTCGGGCCGGCCGGTCAGTTGGTGACGGAGCTACCACGGCTGTGGTTTGGCTCCCCTGTGCCCTGTGAATGGGACGGGGATCACCACATCGAGGACGCATTGGCTGGCGGGCGTGGCATTGTTTTTTTGACGCCTCATCTGGGCTGTTTCGAGGTGACGGCGCAGGCCTACGCAAAAAGATTCGGATCCAGGCAAGCCATGACAGTTCTGTTCCGGCCAGCCCGTCAGCCCTGGTTGCGCAGATTGGTTGGCAGCGCCCGCGCCCGCCCTGGATTGAAGACCGCACCCACCAACCTGGGGGGTGTGCGGCAGATGATCAAGGCGCTGCGTCTAGGCCAGTCAATCGGCTTGTTGCCAGATCAGGTGCCACCCGAGGGCCTGGGTGTCTGGGCGCCTTTTTGGGGCAGACAGGCCTACACCATGACTTTATCTGCCCGACTTGCACAGACCACGGATGCTACTATTTTTCTAGCATGGGGAGAGCGTCTGTCATGGGGTAGGGGCTATAAAGTGCATGTTCAACCCCTTGTGCCCAAGCTGCCAACCGATGCCCGGGAGGCGGCGGGCCTGATCAATCAACAACTTGAAGAACTGATCCGGCAGCGCCCCCAGCAGTACCTGTGGGGCTATGCACGTTACAAGCAGCCCGCTCAAAATCTGGACGGGGCTTTGGACGCATGAGTCAACTAGCAAGCCGATTAGCAAGCCACTTGGGAATTCTCTTCATGCACCTGCTGGGTGTACTGCCGCTGGCCTGGGTGCGCACCCTGGGCTTGGTTCTGGGCTATGCGCTCTATCTCGCGGTACCTTCCAGACGGCGCGTGGCGCGAATTAACCTGACCTTGTGTTTTCCGGAACTGTCTTCCGGGCAAGTCTCTCAACGTGTCAGGCAGACTTTTGTTTTCTTCGCCCAGGCCTGGCTGGACCGGGGCTGGCTTTGGCATGGCTCACCTTCGGTGCTTCTGCGAAGGCTGAAACTGACCGGTGCTGTCGATGTGCTGGCAACAGGCAATATGCAGGCACAGCCGATAGTGATTTTTTCACCTCACTTTGTTGGTTTGGATGCGGGATGGACGGCCCTGACCCAGCAGATTCCCAGGACTTTTGCAACCATTTACACCAACCAGGCCAATCCAGAGGTTGACCAGTGGATATTGCGGGGACGCAGCCGGTTTGGCAAAACACAATTGTTCGGACGCGCTGCCGGCGTACGTCCCGTAGTAGCTGCACTACGGGACGGAGATTTGCTCTACCTGCTGCCAGACATGAATTTCGGACCCCATGAATCTGTGTTTGTGCCTTTTTACGGCGTGTCTGCAGCCACAGTTCCCTCCTTGTCGCGATTTGCCAAGTTGGGCCGGGCCAAGGTGGTGCCTGTTGTAAGCCGGATGACACAGCAAGGCTACGAGATTGAGGTTATGACACCGTGGGACAACTATCCGACCGACAACTTAGAAAACGATGCGGCACGGATGAATCTGCGCTTGCAAGACATGATTGACGCCATGCCGGCGCAATATTACTGGCTGCACAAACGGTTCAAGGACAGACCTTGCGGCGAGGCCAACCTCTATTAAGCCGTTGCTTCACTTTTTTCGGGGTGAACCCATTCCCACAACACATCAGCAACCGCGTCGATGCCGATGCGCTTGGTGGCTGAAAAGAGCCTGACCTCCCCGCCGCCGGCCTGCAGCTTCATGATGGACAGGGCTTTGGCACCTTCTGTTCGGGTGAGTTTGTCGGCCTTGGTCAGGATGACCAGAAACTTTAATCCGGCCTCGACTCTGGGGCGAATGACCTCCAGCAAAATTTCATCCAGATCGGTCAAGCCATGCCGAGGATCGCACATCAACACAATGCCCTTGAGGTTTTCCCGGGAAATCAGGTAGTTGGCCATGACTTGCTGCCAGCGGATCTTGTCCTGTTTGGGCACCGCTGCGTAGCCGTAACCCGGTAAATCTGTCAGTACGGCGTCGGTAATACCCTGCTTGCCCAGCGTGAACAGGTTGATATGCTGGGTACGACCGGGCTTTTTTGAGGCAAAAGCCAGCTGCTTTTGCTGGGTCAGCGTATTGATGCACGTTGATTTCCCGGCGTTGGAACGCCCGACAAATGCAATTTCTGGAAATTGCAGTACAGGCAGAAAATGCAACTCGGGGGCTGTTGTCAGGAATTTAGCCGTATGCAACCACCCCATGGCAGGGCTGGCGACTGGCTTTGACGCGGTGACGGGCCTTACTTTTGCTGCAGTTCGGGGGAGTGGTTTTGCGGGTGTGGTCATGTGTGTGAACGGGGCTAAGCCCATGGGGGCATTGTAGAATCAGACGGTTTCGCACTAACAATCATTCCCATGACCACGAAATTGCTTGCTCAAATGTTGTTGGCCGCTGCTCTGCTGGCCCCAGCTTTTTCTCATGCTTCCCAAGAAGCCAAGACCGAGGTTGTCAAACCAGATCTGGCCAAGGGCGAGGCCACGTATTCGGCGGTTTGTGCAGCCTGCCACGGCGCTGATGGCAACTCCCTGATTCCGGCCAACCCCAAGCTGGCTGGCCAGCACCCCGAGTATTTGGTCAAGCAGCTGCAGGAGTTCAAGTCCGGCAAACGGGCTAATGCCATCATGATGGGATTTGCCTCAACGATGAGTGACACTGACATGAAAAACGTGTCTTTTTGGCTGGCCTCCCAGAAAGCCAAGCCTGGCTTTGCCAAAGACAAAGAGTTGGTGGCATTGGGAGAACGGATTTACCGGGGTGGTATTGCAGACCGGCAGATTGCCGCTTGTGCGGGTTGTCACAGCCCGAACGGGGCTGGTATACCGGCGCAGTATCCGCGCCTGAGCGGTCAGCACGGCGATTACGTGATGACACAGATGATGAACTTTCGAGATGGAACCCGTAAAAACAGCCTGCAGATGAACCAGGTTGCAGCCAAGCTCAATGACCGGGAAATCAAGGCGGTATCCGATTACGTTGCCGGGCTTCGCTGATTTTTAGCTGGGATGCCGCAGGGGTTGGCTGTTAGCGGTCCCTGAGTTTGAATGGGCAAAATTTTTTTGGGCAGGTCCTTCTTGAGGTCCTGCCCTTGTTTTTGTAAGAATCCAAGTTCACAGTCGACTAAACGTCAACAAGGATCACCATGCTAATCAAAACCGGTCACGATGGCTTTAACCACCCACTCTCCAGCGAGCTCACGTCTGAAGCCACCTACCGGTCGCGCCGGGATCTCATCAAGTGGATGGCCACCGGCGCGGCGGGTGCAGCCATGGCCTCTTGGGCCGGACGCAATGCATGGGCTCAGGACGCCACTCCCGCTCCTGGAAAACTGCAGCCCTTGCCAGGCGCAAAGTCATCGGTGAGTGGCGCAGTCACGATGGAAAAACTCACCTCGTATCAGGATGCCAGCACGTACAACAATTTTTACGAGTTCGGTACTGACAAGGCAGATCCGGCCCGTAACGCCCATACCCTGGTAACCAAGCCATGGACTGTTGAGATCGAGGGTTTGGTCAAGCGGCCAGCCACCTACACACTGGAAGACCTGGTCAAGCTCAGCGCCATGGAAGAGCGTATTTACCGTATGCGCTGTGTCGAAGGCTGGTCAATGGTGATTCCCTGGGTGGGTTATTCCATGGCCGAGTTGATCAAAAAGGTCGAGCCGCTGGGCAGTGCGAAGTACGTTGAGTTTGTGACTCAGGCAGACCGCAAGACCATGCCCTTTGTGGGCTCGCGTGTGCTGAGCTGGCCCTATGTCGAGGCGCTACGCTTGGACGAAGCCATGCATCCCCTGGCACTGTTGACCTTCGGCATGTACGGCGAAGTTCTGCCCAATCAGAATGGTGCACCGGTCCGGCTGGTGGTGCCCTGGAAATATGGCTTCAAGAGCGGCAAGAGCCTTGTCAAAATCCGCTTCACGGACCGTCAGCCGGCAACCGCCTGGAACAAGGCAGCACCCAATGAATATGGTTTCTTTTCCAATGTGAACCCAGCTGTTGATCACCCGCGCTGGAGCCAGGCCAGCGAACGCAGAATTGGTGAAGACGGCTTGTTTGCCAAGAAGCGCAAGACGCTGATGTTCAACGGCTATGAGGCCCAGGTTGGACAGCTGTATGCGGGCATGGATTTGAAGAAGTTCTATTGAACAAGCTGCTCCTGCTGCCTGCAGCCAAACCCTTCCTGTTTGCCCTGGCGCTGTTGCCTGTGGCGTGGCTGGTTTTTGCGGCCTTCAACGATCTGCTGGGGGCTAACCCTGCTGAGGCTCTGATTCGCTCAACCGGGGATTGGACGCTTCGGTGCTTGTGCGTTGTACTGGCGGTGACGCCCTTGCGGGTGATCACGGGTTGGAGTGCGCTAGCCCGCTTGCGACGCATGCTGGGGCTGTTTGTGTTTTTTTATGCGTTGCTGCACATGCTGTGTTACAGCTGGCTCGATATGGGGCTGGATGTTGGCGACATTGCCAGCGATATTCCCAAGCGCCCTTTTATTTTGGTGGGTTTCACAGCCCTGCTTATCCTGAGTCTGCTGGCCGCGACCTCATTTAACCGTGCCATCCGTCTCTTGGGCGCAAAACGCTGGCAGTTACTGCACCGCGGGGTGTACGTCGTGGCTGTGTTGGCCATTCTTCATTTTTTCTGGATGCGCGCGGGCAAAAACAATTTCCTTGAAGTGGGTGTCTATGCAGCCATTCTGTCGACCCTGCTTGGCTGGCGCCTTGTGCATCGGTATCGGAAAATGAACCCGGCGTAGCCCCTAATCGCTCTTGACCAGGTGTTCACCACGCATTAGGTCTTGGGAGCTTTCCCGGTCCCTGATCAGGTGACTTGTGTTGCCACTCACCAGGATTTCAGCCGCACGGCCCCGCGTGTTGTAGTTGCTGGCCATGCTCATGCAATAGGCACCGGCTGACAGTACGGCCAGCATGTCGCCAGGTTCGAGGCTCAGCGCCCTGTCATGACCCAGCCAGTCGCCACTCTCACACACAGGTCCCACCACGTCCCAGATGGTCGGTGGGTTTTCGCGTTGTGTGAGGGGTGCGATCTGATGGAAAGCCTGGTACATGGCCGGGCGCGGCAGGTCATTCATGGCGGCATCCACGATGCAGAAATTTTTTTGCTCGCCCGGCTTGAGGTAGAGCACCTCGGTCAGGCAAACGCCTGCATTGCCAACTAAGGAGCGTCCAGGTTCGATCATCAACTGTCGCCTGCCATACCCCCGCGCATCCAGCAGGCCCAGCAGCTTTACCCAAAGCGCATCGGCAGCCGGGGGTTGGTCGTCGTTGTAGTTAATCCCCAGGCCACCGCCAAAATCAATATGGTCAACGGGAATGCCTGCGTCCTCCACCGCCTGCACCAGGTCCAGCACCCGTGCCATGGCGTCCAGGTAAGGTTCTTCCTGAACGATCTGAGAGCCGATGTGGCAGTCAATCCCCACCACACGCAAACCGGCCAGACTGGCAGCACGCTGGTAAGTGGCCAGTGTGCGTTCGTGGGCAACGCCGAACTTGTTACCTTTAAGTCCGGTGGAGATATAGGGGTGTGTTTTGGGATCTACGTTCGGATTGACGCGAATGCTCACAGGGGCTGTAACGCCTGTCGAGAGCGCGACTTGGTTGAGTACATCAAGCTCTGCTTCGCTTTCCACATTAAAGCAAGCGATACCGGCCTGCAGTGCCTTGCGCATTTCTGCCGGAGTCTTGCCGACACCTGAAAAGATGACCTTGTCGGCTTGCCCGCCTGCAGCCAATACCCGGTCAAGCTCCCCGCCTGAAACAATGTCAAACCCACAGCCGGCCTGGGCAAAGACCTGCAGGATGCCCAAGGACGGGTTGGCTTTCATGGCGTAGCAGATCTGTACCTGACGCCCGGCAAAGCCTCTTTGATAAGCCTTGAGCGCGGACAGCATGTGGGCCTTTGAGTAAACAAACAAAGGTGTTCCGTACTGATCGGCCAAATCGCTCAGGCGTGCGTTTTCAAGATACAAATCATTGCCGCGATAGGCCACCTCAGGCTGG
The DNA here is from genome assembly GCA_040382055.1 of Hylemonella sp. Classification (GTDB taxonomy): domain Bacteria; phylum Pseudomonadota; class Gammaproteobacteria; order Burkholderiales; family Burkholderiaceae_C; genus JBEIGE01. The sequence goes on along the minus strand of JBEIGE010000023.1, from coordinate 28,397 downwards.
CCGGGCAAGTTGTGCAGGTTCATGGGTTGACTTTTTCAACAGGTTTTGGAGTTGCCTGGTTCGGCACTGGCTGGGTTGGTGAAGCAGGGCGCGTTGTCCCTTTGGTCGCCGCAGGATCTGTTGGCAAATACAACACACCGGGTTGTCCGCAGCCGCTCAGTCCCAGCACCAAGGCCAGCCCCAAGCTCACCCTGATACCCTCAAGGCTTAGCCGCCTGACTAAAATTTGTTTCTTTAACAACATTCACAAATTGTAATGACCGACATCGAATTCCTGGACCTCGCAGAAACCCTGCTCAAAGCGGTTGAAGTTTCCTGTGACCGCATCAACGATGCTGGTGACACCGATATCGACAATCAGCGGGTTGGCGGCATGGTTACCCTGGTTTTTGCAAATCAGAGTCAGATCATTATCAATTTGCAAAAGCCCCTGCACGAGGTCTGGATGGCCGCCCGATCAGGTGGCTACCACTATAAATTTAGTAGCAACAAATGGATGGATACAAAGGGTCAGGGGGAGTTTTTCTCTAACCTGTCTCGTTATGCCAGCGAGCAGTCCGGTGTCCCCTTGTCTTTTTCGCCTTGATTAGTTTCTGAAAAGATCAAGTATTTTTTTCTTTTCATCTCCGGCCGGCAGGGGTTGAGACACGCTATTGCCAGATCCGCCTTTGGGGTCAAGACCCAAGCTGCTAACCCCACCGCCTCGCGCGAATTCATCGTAAAACCATTCGCCACCGACATTGACCACGCCCTCGGGAACGGCATACTCGGCGACTGGCAAACCCTTGAGCGCATGCTCCATGAAACTGATCCAGACCGGCAGGCTCAAGCCCCCGCCAGTTTCACGGTCACCCAATTTGCGGGGTGTGTCGTAGCCAATCCAGGTGACAGCGGTCAATGTGGGCTGATAACCGGCGAACCAGGCATCCATGGAGTCATTGGTGGTTCCTGTTTTGCCATACAGGTCGGTGCGTTTAAGCGTGGCCTGCGCCCGAGCTGCGGTGCCGGACCGGGTAACCTCCTGCAACAAGCTGCTCATCAGATAAGCATTACGGGCATCAATGGCGCGCATGGACTCTTCCAGGACCGGCGGACTGGTTTCAATCAGGATTTTGCCTTTTTGCTCGGTCACCTTCTTGATGAGCCAGGGGTTGACCCGGTAGCCGCCGTTGGCAAAGACAGAATAGGCGGTGGCCATTTGCATTACCGTAACAGATCCCGCACCGAGCGCCATGGTCAGGTAGGGGGGGTGTTTATCGGCTTCAAAACCAAACCGGGTAATCCAGTCCTGCGCATTTTGCGTGCCGACCGAATTGAGCACACGAATTGAGATCATGTTTTTGGATTTCGCCAGGCCCTTGCGCAAAGTCATCGGGCCTTCAAAGGTGCCGTCATAGTTTTTGGGTTCCCAGGGCTGACCGCCGGTCACGCCGGAATCAAAAAACAGGGGAGAGTCGTTGACGATGGTCGCAGGGGTAAACCCTTTTTCCAGGGCTGCCGAGTAGATAAAAGGTTTGAAACTCGACCCAGGTTGACGCCAGGCTTGCGTGACATGGTTGAACTTGTTCTTGACAAAATCAAAGCCGCCGACCAGCGCCCGGATGGAGCCATCGCGGGGGTCGAGTGCCACAAATGCACCCTCAACCTCTGGCAATTGTGTGATTTCCCAGGCGTCCTTGGTACGCACGACACGGATCACAGCGCCACGCCGGATCTTGATATTGGGCGCAGCTTTGGAAGACAGGCCGGATTGGGCCGGGCGCAAGCCTTCACCCGTAATTTCCAGCGTCTCCCCGTTTTGCTTGACCGCCAATATTCGTTTGGGGTCAGCCTCCAGAACCACGGCGGCCACCAGATCGCCGTTATCGGGCTTGTCATCCAGGGCATCGTCTATGGCGTCTTCAAGATCCTGTGCGCGGGTGGGTAAATCAACAAACTTCTCGGGACCCCGATAAATTTGCCTGCGTTCAAAGTCCATGATGCCGCGTCGCAGGGCTTTATAGGCGGCGTCTTGGTCGGCAGCGCGCAAAGTGGTGTAAACGTCAAGTCCCCGCGTATAAGTTTCATCGCCGTATTGCGCAAAAACCAGCTGACGCACGGTCTCAGCCACATACTCAGCATGGATACGGCTATTGTCTGGCCCCGATTTGATCTTGATCTCTTCTTTCTTGGCGCGCTCGGCCTGAGAGGCACTGATGAAATCGTTGTCCAGCATGCGGTCAATGATGTAGAGCTGTCTGGAGCGGGCCCGTTTGGGGTTGCTGATCGGGTTGTAGGCTGAAGGGGCCTTGGGCAGGCCGGCCAACATGGCGGCTTCTGCGACCGAGATGTCTTTCAGGGGCTTGCCAAAGTAGGTCTCCGACGCGGCTGCAAAGCCGTACGCCCGGTTACCCAGAAAGATCTGATTCATATAGATCTCAAGAATCTGATCCTTGGTCAGCATGTGTTCAAGCTTGAATGTCAGCAGAATCTCATAAATTTTCCGGGTGAAGGTTTTTTCGGTGGATAGGTAGACATTTCGAGCCACCTGCATGGTGATGGTAGAAGCTCCCTGGCTTTTTGCACGCCCTACATTGGCCAGTCCAGCGCGGATAACACCAAGATAATCCACCCCCCCGTGTTGGTAGAAGCGGGCATCTTCAATGGCAAGGACCGCATCCGTCATGACTTTGGGGATGTCTTTGATTGGTGTCAAATTGCGCCGCTCCTCACCAAATTCGCCAATCAGCACGCCCTCTGAAGAGAATACCCGCAGAGGTAGCTTGGGCCGGTAATCAGACAAGTCGGAAATATCAGGCAGATTCGGGAAAGCCACAGCCAAGGCAATTGCAATGGCCATCGCCATAGACAAGCCCAGAGCCAGCAACGTTGCACCTGTCCACAAACCTGCACGCACGAGCAGTGAAAGGAATGAGTCTGAACGGGTTTCTATTGGCTTCTTTTTGTCGGTCATGGAAATGTCGGTGGTCTCGCTACATTATGATAAAAAACAAACCCTGAACTTGGTGAGATCGTTACAGACATCTGTGTCCTATAGAGCGAGCTGCAGATCGATACACATTCAAGACGGCTGCAGATGTCAACAAGAAGGCTTTTGACCAGCGGGTAAGCGTTCAAAAAAAGCTGCAAATACCTTGCGCGCGAAAAGGGTCTTAGATAATATTCAAGCGAGACTAATAATTAATCCAGCGCTTAGCTGGCAGTCCAGGGGGGAGTGATCTTGATCTCAATGGGGTCTTTGCTCAGACGTCAACCTGAGCCCATGCTGGGTCTGGATGTCAGTTCATCCAGTGTGAAACTGGTCGAGCTCGGCCGGGACAAACAGGGTCGATTCATCCTTGAGCGTTGTGCGGTCGAGCCCCTTGCGAAAGGCTGGATCACAGATGGCTATATCAACAAATTTGATGATGTAGCTCAGGCGATTCGCAGCGTGGTCAGGAAAAGTGGGACCCGGACAAAAAATGTGGCCATGGCTTTGCCGCCCTCTGCGGTCATCACCAAAAGAATCATTCTTCCAGGCGGCCTGACTGATCAGGAGCTCGAAGTTCAGGTCGAGGAAGAGGCCAACCGGTACATTCCATTTCCGCTCGATGAGGTCTGCCTGGATTTTTGTGTGATGGGTCTCAATGCGGCATCAGCTGACGACATTGACGTGCTGATCGCAGCGTCACGACGTGATCGGGTTCAGGATATTCAAGGTTTGGCTGAAGCCGCAGGCCTCAAACCCAGGATCCTCGATATTGAGTCCTACGCCAGCCGCCTGGCCTGCGGCAGCATGATCCAGTCTATGCCAAACCAAGGGCAGGGTGCGATTGTTGCGCTGTTCAAATTGGGCGCAATCTCCACCAGCTTGCAGGTGATTCGCAATGATGAGGTGTTGTACGACCGTGAGCAGGCCTTCGGGGGTGAACAGTTGACTGAATTGATTGTGCGTCAGTACGGATTTTCTCTCGAAGAGGCTGAAAGTAAAAAACGCAGCGGCGAATTGCCGGCCGACTATGGCGCAGTTATCTTGAGTCCCTTTGTCCAAAGGGTAGTTCAGGAGTTGACACGGGCGCTGGAATTTTTCTTCACGAGCACGCCTTACAACACGGTTGATTATGTGATTTTGGCAGGTGGATCAGCCGCGCTTCCCGGATTGGCCGATGCAGTAACCCGGCAAACCACATTTGCATGCATTATCGCGAACCCATTCGAAGCGATGCAAATGGGCGACAGTGTTCACTTGAAAAAAATGGCGCATGAAAACCCCGCCTATCTGACGTCCTGCGGCCTGGCCTTGCGGAGATTCCTACCGTGATTCTGATCAATCTACTGCCGCATCGTGCACTTGCACTTAAAAAAAGCCGCGACGTATTCAAGGTCTCATTTGGCATGTCCCTGCTACTAGGAGCGGTGATTTCCGCCCTTATTTTCCTCTGGATCAGTAGTCAGATTTCATTACAGCAAGGACAAAATCAACGCTTACAGACCGAGAATAAACGGCTTGATGAGCAGATCAAGAACATTAGCGCATTGGAGTCTGAAATCACAGCGCTACGTGCGAGACAGCAGGCGGTTGAAGATCTGCAGGCCGATCGCAATCTTCCTGTTCATTTGCTGACAGAGTTGTCGCGTCAACTCCCCGACGGTGTTTTTGTAAGCAACCTGCGCCAGGAAAACCAATCCGTCGTCTTGCAAGGTCAGGCGCAGTCCAACGAGAGGGTGTCTGAATTTCTGCGGAACTTGACCAACAATACCCGCTGGTTTAGCAGACCGGAGCTGATTGAAATCATTGCCGGTAGTGTCACGCTGAGCCCCAGTGATATTCGACGCGTTGCAAATTTCACACTGCGTGTGAACCTGGTGCGTTCCAGTGAAATGCAAAAGGCAGCTCCGGCAACAGCCATATCTGCTCCGTCCCCCGTCAAACCTTGACTATGTCTAACCGCTCATTACCTGCAGTTGACTTTGCGGCCTTGAAGCAAAAGACCCTTGGCCAGTTTCTCAGCCTGGACCCGAACCGTCCTTGGACATGGCCTGCGCTGCCCCGGAACGCTTTGTTTTTGGCCGTGGTTTTGGTTGTCACGGTGATTTTGTGGTTTGTGTGGCTGGCCAACTACGACCTTGAGCTGAAGGCTGAGCGTGTCAAAGAAGCCCAGCTTCGTCAGGACTATAAGACCAAGCTTGGCAAGGCAGCCGATCTTGAGGCCCTGGCAAAGCAGCGTGAGCAAGTATTGCTGTATGTCAATCAGTTGGAAAAACAGCTGCCCAGCAAGGCTGAAATGGATGCCCTGCTGTCTGACATTAACCAAGCTGGCCTTGGCCGCAGTCTGCAATTTGATTTTTTCCGACCCGGCCAGGTGATTGTGCGTGAGTACTACGCCGAATTGCCGATAGCGGTCAAGGTCACCGGCCGTTACCACGACATAGGCGCGTTTACGGCTGATATTGCCAACCTTTCACGTATCGTGACGCTGAATAATTTGATCATCATGCCCGGTCGCGATGCTGGCTCGCTGACCATGGATGCAACCGCCAAGACATTCCGTTATCTCGATGCTGAGGAAGTGCAGGCTCAGCGCAAAGCTGCCAAAGGAGCGAAACAATGAAGCTTCTCGCAACACTTCTGTTGGTGCTGATCACTACTTCAGTCGTGCTTGTCTCGGGGTGTGACGCATCTGGCGAGGATGAGCTCAGGCAATGGATGCTGGACCAAAAAAATCAGGTCCGGCCCCGTACGACGCTTATCGGTGAGCCCAAACAGTTCAAGCCTGAAAGCTACACCCATGAGGGCTCAGTGGATCCTTTCAGCAAGGAAAAACTGACATTGGTCTTAAAGCGTGAGTCTGCACCAGTAACTCCAAACGGCGCCCTGATTACGCCCGAGCTGGCTCGCCGTAAAGAGGCCCTTGAAGCATTGCCCCTTGATGAGATGTCCATGGTTGGCAGTTTGACCAGAAATGGTAATACGGCTGCGCTCATCAAGGCCGATGCTCTTTTGTACCAGGTACGCATCGGCAATTATCTGGGTCAGAACTATGGCAAGGTGATAAAAGTTTCCGAGACCAATGTCACCTTACGTGAAATTGTGCAGGATGCTGCTGGCGTATGGATCGAGCGTCCTGCCACACTGCAATTGCAAGGGAGGTCTCAATGAGCAAATTGGATTTGAAAAGCCTGATGCGTCTGGGTAGGTCTCTTGGAGCTTCCATGTTTTTCACATTATTCCTCCAGAACGTTCATGCACAAGCTGCCATTGAAAATGTAACCGCCTCAGTCCAGGGTGGCGCGGAAATTATCAAGATAGATCTATCCGAGGCGCTGACAAGCTTGCCAACCGGTTTTTCAATTCAGTCTCCAGCCAGGTTAGTCCTTGAATTCACAGGCGTTAGCAGTTCATTAAGCAGCCCAAGCGTTGAAATCAACCAGGGCAATTTGCGCACGGTGAATGTCTTGCATGCGGGCGATCGAACCCGCGTGGTACTCAACCTGAAACAGGTCACCCGCTATAAAACCCAGTTACTGGACAAGTCGCTGCTGGTTTTTCTTGAGCCTGCAGCGGGTTTTGCTGCAGAGACCTCGGGCGTGTCGACTTTTTCAGAAAACCGCAACAGGGACACATTGCCTTTGAAAGATCTCGATTTCCGTCGGGGTGCCAGCGGATCAGGTCGGGTGGTGGTATCCCTGGCCAATAACCAAGTGGCTGTTGATATTCGGCAGCGGGGTCAGACGCTGGTGATCGAGTTCATGAAATCTTCGCTTCCAGAGGGCCTCAAACGACGGCTGGATGTGACTGACTTCGGTACCCCGGTGCAAACCATCACTACGTTCGAGTCGGGTGACCGTGTTCGAATGGTGATTGAGCCCAAAGGGAGTTGGGAGCACAGTGCTTACCAAAGTGACAGTCAGTTTGTGGTGGAGGTAACACCTCAAAGAGTCGATGCTGCCAAATTGACGCAAGGCACAGGCTTTAATGGGCAGAAGCTGTCCTTGAACTCCCAGAATATCGAAGTGCGATCCCTGCTGCAGGTGATTGCCGATTTCACCAACTTCAATGTTGTCACTTCAGACTCGGTTTCTGGCTCTGTAACGCTTCGCTTGCAAGAGGTCCCGTGGGATCAGGCACTTGACATCATTTTGCAAGCCAAGGGCCTGGGCATGCGAAGAAGTGGCAACGTTATCTGGATTGCGCCCAGAGATGAAATTCTTGCCCGTGAAAAACTCGAACGTGAGTCCTTTGTGGCTCTTGAGAGTTTGGAGAATGTCCGCACGCAGTCGTTTCAGTTGAACTATGCCAAAGCAGTAGACGTGGCACGTCAACTTGCCGGAACAAATTCAGCCCCGATCCCTGGTCTGAGTGCCGCTGCTGTTGCTTCGTCCAGGATATTGAGTAACCGTGGCAGTGCAATCGCTGAGATGCGGACAAACCAGGTGTTTGTGACCGACGTCTCTAGCCGTCTGGAGGCTGTTCAGCAACTGATTGCCAAAATCGATATACCAGTTCGTCAAGTGCTGATCGAGGCGCGAATCGTGGAGGCAGCAGACACCTTTGGTAAATCGCTGGGCGTGCGATTGGGTGGGGGCAGTGGAAATATTGTTGCGCCATCCGGGGGTGTTGGCGTTCAATTCGGTCCAAGCTATGTGGACGGTTCCAACGCAACTACTTCAAATTCATTCCTGAATTTACCGGCCATTGGCCAGGGCGGGCTTAATCCAGCCACGTTTGCAGTCTCGATTTTTGGTGAAAATACCGGACGGTTTCTCAATCTTGAGATCTCTGCGCTTGAAGCTGACGGCAAGGGCAAGGTGGTTTCAAGCCCCCGCGTAGTCACGGCCAATCAGGTCAAGGCCTTGATCGAACAGGGAACCGAGTTGCCTTATCAGGTGGCTTCAGCCAGTGGTGCAACTTCAATTGCATTCCGCAAGGCCAACTTGTCCCTGGAGGTCACGCCTCAGATCACACCCGAGGGTGGGATAATTCTGGATTTGGACATCAACAAAGACACGGTAGGTCAGGCTACAACTGCAGGCTTTGCGATCAACACCAAGCACATCAAGACACAGGTTCTGGTTGAGAATGGTGGTACCGTTGTGATAGGTGGTATCTTCGAAATGACCGAGAACAACTCCAATACCAAAGTCCCGTTTTTTGGTGACCTGCCGGGCATAGGTGCCTTGTTCAGAAGAAATGCAAGGGTGTCAAACAAATCCGAGTTATTGGTTTTCATAACGCCGAAAACGATTTCGGAAGGCTCAGTGGTACGCTAAATTGATAGTCAGTCTGATCGGACTTCCTGGATCCGGAAAATCCACGGTAGGGCGTCATCTCGCGAAACGGCTCAAGCTGCCTTTTCTAGATTCGGATCACGTGATCGAGTCAAAGATCGGTACTTCGATACGTCAGTTTTTTGAGATTGAAGGCGAAGAACGCTTTCGCGACCTTGAAGCGTCGGTGATTGACGATATCACCCGCTTTCACCACGGCGTTTTGTCAACGGGTGGCGGAGCCGTACTGCGTAAGACCAATCGCGATCATCTGCATAGCCGCAGCCACGTGATTTACCTTAAGTCTTCACCGGAGGACCTGTTTCGTAGACTTCGACATGACCAGAACCGGCCCCTTTTGCAGGTTGCCAACCCGATGGCGCACCTGCGGGAATTGTTTGAGCAGCGAGATCCGCTGTACGGCGAGATTGCACACTTTACGGTAGAAACCGGACGTCCCACGGTGACTATGTTAGTCAACAAAATTGTGATGCAACTCGAGTTGACCGGGATTATTGCGCCCTAGCTCTAAACTTGTGGATTATGAATTCGAATATCGATACAAAACTTTCAGACCCTGGGCTAGCGCTGAAAGCAACAACCCAGGTCCAGATCAGTCTGGAAGAGCGCAGTTACCCTATTCTTATCGGCACCGGGCTGATCGGCCAGGATGCTGCGTTTGCTGGCTTGCCACGTGCAGCGCAAGCTTTTATCGTCAGCAACACCGTTGTGTCTCCTTTGTATGCTCAAAAGCTCAAGACGGCCCTGCAGTCGCACTATCCAAATGTACATCTGGTGGTATTGCCAGATGGTGAGGAGTTCAAAACCTGGCAAACCTTGCAGCTTATTTTTGATGCCTTACTTGCGCACGCCGCTGACCGCAAAACTGTCTTGTTCGCCCTCGGTGGTGGCGTGGTGGGGGACATGACCGGCTTTGCCGCCGCCAGCTATATGCGTGGTGTCCCGTTTGTTCAGGTGCCCACCACATTACTCGCCCAGGTGGATTCATCTGTGGGTGGCAAGACCGCTATCAACCATCCGCTGGGCAAAAACATGATTGGTGCTTTCTACCAGCCTGTTCGCGTGGTGTGTGATCTGGCTTCGCTGGGCACCCTTCCGAGCCGGGAATTCAGCGCAGGACTGGCCGAGGTCATCAAATACGGACCTATCAGTGATTTGGTTTTCTTTGAATGGATTGAGCGCAACATCGAAGCCTTGATGGCCCGCGATCCCTCTGCCTTGGCTTACGCCGTCCAACGTAGTTGCGAAATCAAGGCCTGGGTAGTTGCTCAGGATGAGCGCGAGTCCGGGCTGAGAGCCATACTCAATTTCGGCCACACCTTTGGCCATGCCATTGAGGCCGGTCTGGGTTACGGACAGTGGTTGCATGGCGAGGCTGTGGGTTGCGGTATGGTCATGGCCGCGAGCCTGTCTTGCCGCCTCGGGCTGATGGACGCCGGTTTGCAGCAGCGTCTTGTGGCTTTGATTGCAAAAGCCGGGCTACCCATCAGCGCGCCGGTGTTGTCCAGTCAGGACAATGCGGGGCGCTATTTGCAGTTGATGCAGGTTGACAAGAAAACCCAGGACGGTGAAATCAAATTTGTCCTGATCGATGGCCAGGACAAAGCCTTGGTTCGCTCTGCGCCCGTTGATTTGGTCCGGGAGGTGATTGATGCTTGCTGCCTATGCCAGTGACCCGGCTTGTGGCAAAGGAAGAAAGTACCCTGAAACCCCTGCGCCCACGAGAACCGAGTTTCAGCGTGACCGTGACCGCATCATCCACTGCACCGCCTTTCGCCGGCTGGTTTATAAGACCCAGGTGTTTCTCAACCATGAAGGCGACCTTTTCCGGACCCGGCTGACACACTCTCTGGAGGTGGCTCAACTCGGCCGATCCATCGCAAGGTCTCTGGGTCTTAACGAGGATCTGGTTGAGGCCATTGCCTTGGCACATGATCTTGGGCACACGCCCTTTGGCCATGCCGGGCAGGACGCCCTGAATGACTGCATGGCGGCCCACGGTGGTTTTGAGCATAACTTGCAGAGCCTGCGGGTGGTTGATCACTTGGAAGAGCGCTATCCTCAATTTGATGGCTTGAATCTGACCTTCGAAACGCGAGAGGGCATTCTCAAGCACTGCTCGCGCAACAATGCGCTGAGGCTCGAACGTGAAGAGCCCGGTGGCGTGGGTCAGCGTTTTTTGATGAACACCCAGCCCAGCCTGGAAGCGCAACTGTGCAATCTGGCCGATGAAATTGCCTACAACGCCCATGATATTGACGATGGAGTGCGCTCCGGCTTGCTAACACTGGAGCAGCTCGAAGACATTGCGCTGTTCGACGAGTTCCGCACCCAAACCCTGAAAGATCATCCGGCGCTTGGACTCCCGTCACAGGGCCGTCGGCTGCTGTACGAGTCGATCCGCAGAATGCTCAGTGCACAGGTGTATGACGTTATTGCCAGCAGCCGTGCAGCGCTTGAAGCGTGTTCTCCTGCTACCCCTGATCAGGCACGTCTGGCCGGCCCCATGATGCAATTTGGCGTTGAGATGCAGCAGCAGTCCACATTGCTCAAATCGTTTTTAATGCGCAACCTTTACCGCCATCCGCAGGTTCTGCAAACAACCTTGAACGCGAAGCAGGTTATTCGTGATCTTTTTGAAATTTACAGTCAGCGGCCCGAAGAGATGAAGCCTGGCTTCTCGGCACGAGTAGCGCTTGCAACCTCTACGGCTGAAACAACCTGTCCTGATGCTGCGCAGGAGGTCATGCGTGTGGTAGCCGATTTCATTGCCGGCATGACCGACCGTTTTGCCACCAGCGAGCACGAGCGCTTGACGGGCCTGCGTCTGTTGGTATGAAGGGTATTGCCGCGACGGGGTCTGCCCATGTCAGCCCTGCAACGCTGGTCATTCTGGCTGGTGTATGTGCGGCTCTGCACATCGGAAAACTGCCCCCGGCCTTGCCAGTATTGCGTGAGACCCTGGACATTTCGCTCGTGCAAGCCGGTTTTTTACTGTCACTGGTTCAGCTTGCGGGCATGACGCTCGGGCTGGCGGTTGGTCTTGCTGCCGATGGCTGGGGGCTCAAGCGAAGCTTGACCACCGGTTTGCTGCTACTGTCGGCGGCCTCCGTCGCAGGGGCCTGGATGCAGAGCGTGCCTGCTCTTTTGGTGTTGCGTGCGCTTGAGGGCTTTGGCTTTTTACTGGTCACCATGCCTGCACCCGGGCTGATACGCAAGTGGGTTCCGGCCCGGCGCCTGAGCGTGATGTTGGGGCTCTGGGGTACTTATATGCCCATGGGTACAGCCCTGTCCCTGCTCACAGGGCCTGTGGTGATTGACCTGCTCGGCTGGCAGGGTTGGTGGGGGTTGATGGGCTTGCTGACATTGGCTATGGCCGCATGGGCGTGGCGCGGTATTCCCGCAGATCTGTCCAGTCCGGCTTCTTTGAACGCTCAACAACCGCAAACCGCATGGAAGGCGCGCCTGTACAGAACGCTGAGCACCCCCGGTCCTTGGCTGGTGGCCTTGTGCTTTGCGATGTATTCCAGCCAATGGTTGGCGGTGATTGGTTTCCTGCCCACCATCTACAGCCAGACGGGCTGGTCTGCGGGCGTGACGGCTTGGCTCACCGCCGGGGTGGCGGGGGTCAATATGCTGGGCAACGTGGCCTCGGGAAAAATTCTTCAGCGCGGGGTTCTACCGCATCGGCTCCTCATCGTGGGATTTTTCGTGATGGGAATCTGTGTCCTGGGCGCCTATGCCACTTGGCCGTTGTCAGCACAAGGGCAGGGCCTGCCGGCAAGTGTTCGGTTGGTATGTCTGATGATTTTTTCAATGGTGGGTGGCGTTATTCCCGGCACACTGTTTACCCTTGCTGTGAAAGCCGCACCTGATGAAGGGACGGTCTCGACCACAGTGGGCTGGATGCAGCAGTGGTCTGCCCTGGGGCAGTTCTGTGGCCCGCCGCTCGTGGCCTGGGTGGCGGGTCGGGTAGGCGGCTGGCAATGGACCTGGGCTATGACTGGTGCAAGCTGTGTTCTGGGCGTTGCCTTGTCTCTGATGCTGGACAGACTCAACAAGAGAACGCACATCGATAAAATGACGTTCATGCCCCATCCTGAGACACCCAAGTGACCGATGTTTACATCGATGCCACCCGGGTCTGGCTCGAGCGTGTGGTCATCGGGCTTAATCTATGCCCGTTTGCCAAAGCGGTGCATGTCAAAGGACAAATTCACTATGCTGTATGCCACGCTTCGAGCGCTACTGAGCTGCTTGATGTGCTCGATGCAGAGATAAAAGCCTTGCTGGCCCTTGATCCAAAAGAGCGTGATACTACACTTTTAATAGCGCCTGGGGTGCTTGAAGAGTTTCTGGATTTCAATGATTTCCTGTACCAGGCAAACCGCTTGCTCAAGCGCCAACGGCTCCAGGGCGTGATCCAGTTGGCCAGTTTTCATCCCTGTTACCAGTTTGCAGGCGTGCCCAAGGAAGACATCAGTAACTTTACCAACCGCTCGCCGTATCCCACGCTGCACCTGTTGCGCGAAGACAGCATCGACAAGGCGGTGGCCAGTTTTCCGCAGGCCGTTGCGATTTATGAGAAAAACATCCAGACGCTGCAGACTCTGGGGCCTGGTGGGTGGGAGGCTCTCAACAACAAGTCATCTGAGACCAAATCAATATGACCAAGCGTTCTGCTGCTTCACCTTCCAAAACCCAGGCCAATTCTCAAACCAGAGTAGCGCATGAAGTGCGTGAGGGTCAGTCCATCGAATTACTCAAGGAACTGCACATTCTCACGCGGGACGGGCAACTTAACCAGGACTCGAGGCGCAAACTCAAGCAGGTCTACCATCTGTATCAGTTCATTGAAAAGCTGCTATTGGATCTGTCTACGAACCCAAGCTTGGCACCAGTTTCTGGGGCTAAGGGCCTTACCTTGGCTGATCATGGAGCCGGCAAGTCGTATTTGGGGTTCATTATTTACGACCTCTTTTTTAAGAAGCATCCAGGCTACGTCTACGGCATAGAAACCCGGGCCGAATTGGTCCAAAAGTCGCGTGATTTAGCCCAGCGCCTGGGGTTTGAGCGCATGACTTTCCTCAATATCAGCGCGGCTGAGTCTGCCCACAGTGCCGAGTTGCCGCAACGCATCGACATTGTTACCGCCCTGCACGCTTGCGACACTGCCACCGACGACGCCATTGCTTTCGGACTGCACAAGCAGGCACGTTACATGGTTTTGGTGCCTTGCTGCCAAGCAGAAGTCGCCCGCAGCCTGAATCAGCACAAGGCCCAGTCCTTGTCCCGAACACCCCTGGCCGAGCTATGGCGTCACCCTTTGCATACCCGTGAAATGGGTAGCCAGATTACCAATGTGCTGCGTTGCCTGTATCTTGAAGCCTTGGGCTACCAAGTCACTGTGACCGAGCTTGTCGGCTGGGAGCACAGTTTGAAGAACGAATTGATCATCGCGCGGGCCACGGGTAAACCCAGGAAGTCCGCTGCAGAGCGTTTATGCGCCCTTTTGGCGGAACTTGGTTTGACAGAGCTGATCAAAACCAGATTCCACCACCTGGAGCAGGCTTAAACTGTTTACCCAAATGAAGTGCTGCTCTTTGAGCCGGACAGTCAGCCCGGTTACTCACGTAAGCTTGTCATTGACAGCGGTCAACCCCAGTGCAAGTGGGGCGTTAGACAATGGCCCCGATCTTGGGTGTCTCGTCCGGAAATTGGTTTTTTTAAAGGCTGAATCATGAAGAATGTGTTTGCGTTGAGTTTGGTGTTGTTCCTTGCTGCGTGTTCTACCAGCAGTCCTGATGTGATCAGCCGCGCAGATGCGCAGCGCATGTCCACAGTGGAAGACGGCACGTTGCTGTCCATTCGCACAGTCACGGTCGCTGGCTCTCAAAGCGGCATTGGTGGCACGGTAGGCGGTGTGGTCGGAGGTCTGGCGGGCTATGGTTCCGGGGGCAATCAGAGCACGAACCAGATTGCCGGCGTGCTGGCAGCAGTTGCCGGCGCGGCCGCTGGTAATGCGATCGAGAAGGTAAGCACACGTGAGGATGCGTTTGAAATTCTGGTGCAGCTCAAAAACGGCGACCGTCGGGCGATCGTTCAAGCCAAGGGTGGCGAAGTGTTGGAGCCGGGCGACAAGGTCATTATTGTTTCTTCGGGCGGTAAAGTCCGCGTCACCAAAGCGCCTGTGGTGGTGAAATAACAGGATTTCTGCTGGAACAGTTCTAAGCGACTGTCGCCAAGGCCCGGTCGTTATTTGGTCATGAGCTGAAACCTGGCCGTTTGGCCCTCAAAACCATGGCGCGTTTGCCCCGTCTTACTGTCCCAGGCTACCCGCACCATGTGATCCAGCGGGGCAATAACCGACAGCCCATCTTTGCCAGTGTGGCCGATCGCGAGTTTCTGCTGGAGTTGCTGTACGACAACGCGCAGCGTTTTGAAGTCGCGGTTCATGCCTATGTGCTCATGGACAATCATTTCCATCTCTTGGCCACACCAGCAGGCATTGATAGTTTGCCAAAAATGATGCAAGCCTTGGGGCGGCGCTATGTCCGTTTTTTCAATTCAGCGCATGCGCGCAGCGGTACTCTCTGGGAGGGGCGCTACAAGTCCACCCTGATCCAGACCGACCTCTACCTCTTGGCTTGCATGGCCTACATCGATCTCAACCCGGTGCGCGCTGGCATGGTGACACTTTCCCAAGACTATCCCTGGTCCAGCCATGCCCACTATATGGGTTTGCGGGCGGACAGGCTGATCACGCCGCACGCCCTGTATTGGGAGCTTGGCAACACACCTTTCGCCCGGGAAGCGGCATATTCCGAATTGGTGCGCGCGGGTGTAAATGTCACCCAACAGACGGCCCTCACGGAGTCGGCTCTGCGCGGATGGGCACTTGGCGAACCGGACTTTTTAGGGGAGTTGCAAAAAAAGACCAGTCGCCGCGCGACCAAGGGCCGTGCAGGCAGGCCGACCTTGGCGTTATCTCCAGTAAGAAATTTAGATAAAAAATAGCCATTCCATTTATGGCAATAGTTAGTTTGCTATAAGATTTGATGCGTCCCCAATAAGCTTGTTTTTTAATTTTTGAAAATTAATTGGAATCTGACCCCAATTATTCTGCTTGGCATTGTTGTTGCTCTGGACTATGCTCCCTATCCCTTCGAAATTTTAGGAGCGCGCCATGACGACGCCAGCCGAGATCAAGTATCTTCAGGACAACGGTTTGTATTCCTCCGGCAACGAGCACGACGCTTGTGGTGTGGGTTTTGTCGCGCACATCAAGGGAAAGAAGTCGCATGCCATCGTCCAGGGCGCCCTCAAGATTCTGGAAAACCTGGACCACCGTGGCGCGGTCGGGGCTGACAAGCTCATGGGCGACGGCGCTGGTATTTTGATTCAGTTGCCGGATCAGCTGTACCGAGCCGAGATGGCCAAGCAGGGCGTAGAGCTGCCGCCTCCGGGTGAATACGGCGTGGGCATGATCTTTTTACCCAAAGAAAATGCTTCCCGGCTGGCTTGCGAGCAAGAAATGGAACGTGCCATCCGCGCTGAAGGCCAGGTGTTGCTGGGCTGGCGCGACGTGCCTGTGAATCGGGACATGCCGATGTCACCCACTGTGCGCGCAAAAGAGCCTTTGCTCAAGCAGGTTTTTATCGGACGGGGCAACGATGTCATTGTGCAGGACGCCCTCGAGCGCAAGCTGTACGTGATCCGCAAAACTGCCAGCAAAGCCATTGGTAACCTGCAGCTCAAACATGGCAAAGAGTATTACGTGCCCAGCATGTCCAGTCGTACGGTGGTCTACAAAGGCCTGTTGCTGGCTGACCAGGTAGGCAGTTACTACCTGGATCTGCAGGACGAACGATGCGTCTCAGCGCTGGGCTTGGTGCACCAGCGTTTCTCTACCAACACCTTTCCAGAGTGGCCGCTGGCCCATCCTTACCGCTATGTGGCGCACAACGGTGAGATCAACACCGTCAAGGGAAATTACAACTGGATGAAGGCCAGGGAGGGCGTGATGTCCTCCCCTGTTTTGGGGGCGGATTTGCAAAAGCTCTACCCGATCAGCTTTGCCGACCAGTCAGACACGGCCACGTTTGATAACTGCCTAGAACTGCTGACCATGTCGGGCTACCCGATCAGCCAAGCGGTCATGATGATGATCCCAGAGCCCTGGGAACAGCACACCACCATGGACGAGCGGCGTAAGGCCTTTTATGAATATCACGCCGCCATGCTTGAGCCCTGGGATGGCCCGGCCAGCATTGTGTTTACAGATGGTCGCCAGATTGGCGCGACCCTGGATCGTAACGGCTTGCGCCCGTCGCGCTACTGCATCACCGACGATGATCTGGTCATCATGGGCTCCGAGTCCGGGGTGCTGTCGGTGCCAGAAAACAAGATTGTGCGCAAGTGGCGACTACAGCCCGGCAAGATGTTCCTGATTGATCTGGAACAGGGTCGCATGATTGACGATGAGGAACTCAAGTCAGGACTGGCCAATAGCAAGCCTTATAAGCAGTGGATAGAGAACTTGCGCATCAAACTCGACGATGTTAGTTTCAAAGAGCGTCGATCGAGCACAAAAGCTGAGGAGAGCAAGTACAAACTTGCGCGTACGTCTGACAAAGTCAGCCTGCTCGACCGCCAGCAAGCCTTTGGCTTTACCCAAGAAGACCTGAAGTTTCTCATCGCGCCGATGGCCGCAGCCGGTGAAGAAGCCATTGGCTCCATGGGCAACGATAGCCCCTTGGCCGTTCTGTCGGACAAAAACAAGCCGCTTTACAACTACTTCAAACAGTTGTTTGCGCAGGTGACCAACCCGCCCATCGATCCAATCCGTGAGGCCATTGTGATGAGCCTGGTGTCGTTCATCGGCCCCAAGCCCAATCTGCTGGACATCAACCAGGTCAACCCGCCGATGCGCCTGGAAGTGTCCCAGCCCATCCTTGACTTTGCCGACATGAACAAGCTGCGTCACATCGAGCAGCATACCCAGGGGAAGTTTCGGAGTTACACACTGGACATCACCTACCCGATTGAATGGGGGCATGAAGGCGTAGAGGCCAAACTCGCCTCCTTGTGCGCCGAGGCTGTTGACGCCATCAGGAGTGGTAAAAACATACTCATCATCAGCGACCGCGCGGTTACTGCGACTCAAGTGGCTATTCCCGCCTTGTTGGCCCTGAGTGCCATTCACCAGCATCTGGTGCGCGAGGGCATGCGCACCATGGCCGGTTTGGTGGTGGAAACCGGTACTGCGCGCGAGGTGCATCACTTTGGCGTTCTGGCTGGCTACGGCGCGGAGGCTGTCCATCCCTACTTGGCCATGGAAACCCTGGCCAGCATTCATAAAGACCTGCCGGGTGACCTGAGCGCCGAGAAGGCCATTTATAACTATGTCAAGGCTGTCGGCAAAGGCCTGTCCAAAATCATGTCAAAAATGGGTGTCTCCACCTATATGAGTTACTGTGGCGCACAGCTGTTTGAAGCCATAGGCCTGAACAGCGAAACCATCGGCAAGTACTTCACCGGAACCCCGAGCCGGATTGAAGGAATCGGCATTTTTGAGATTGCCGAGGAATCCATCCGCATTCACAAGAGCGCTTTCGGTACAGACCCGGTGCTGGTCAACATGCTCGATGCTGGTGGTGAATACGCTTGGCGTGCGCGCGGTGAGGAGCACATGTGGACGCCGGATGCCATTGCCAAGCTTCAGCACAGTACCCGCGCCAACAACTGGAGCACGTACAAGGAATACGCCCAGATCATCAACGACCAGAGCAAGCGTCAGATGACGCTGCGGGGCCTGTTTGAATTCAGGATTGATCCGGCCAAAGCCATTGCAGTCGACGAGGTTGAGCCGGCCAGCGAAATCGTCAAACGTTTTGCTACCGGCGCCATGTCGCTGGGCTCCATCAGCACCGAGGCACACGCCACTTTGGCCGTAGCCATGAACCGGATCGGCGGGAAAAGTAATACCGGCGAAGGCGGTGAAGATCCGGCGCGTTACCGACAAGAACTCAAAGGCATTCCGATTAAACAGGGTGAGAGCCTCAAGAGTGTGATCGGTTCGGATGTGGTGGAGGTCGACTTGCCCTTGCAGGACGGTGACTCCTTGCGCTCAAAAATCAAGCAGGTGGCCTCAGGCCGTTTTGGTGTGACAGCCGAATACCTGTCCAGCGCTGACCAGATCCAGATCAAGATGGCGCAAGGTGCCAAACCGGGTGAGGGTGGACAGTTGCCAGGCGGCAAGGTGTCAGATTACATAGGCAAACTGCGTTACAGCGTGCCCGGTGTGGGCTTGATTTCCCCACCGCCGCACCATGACATTTACTCAATTGAAGACCTGGCACAGCTGATTCATGATCTCAAGAATGTGGCTCCGCACGCCAGCATCAGCGTCAAGCTGGTCAGTGAAATCGGCGTGGGCACCATTGCGGCAGGTGTTGCCAAATGCAAGAGTGACCACGTGGTGATTGCCGGGCACGATGGTGGCACGGGTGCCTCTCCCTGGTCATCAATCAAGCATGCCGGAAGTCCCTGGGAGATTGGCTTGGCCGAGACGCAGCAAACGCTGGTGCTCAACCGTCTGCGCAGCCGCATCCGCGTACAGGCCGACGGCCAGATGAAGACTGGTCGCGACGTCGCCATCGGCGCGCTGCTGGGTGCAGATGAGTTCGGTTTTGCCACCGCCCCGCTGGTGGTCGAAGGCTGCATCATGATGCGCAAATGCCACCTCAACACCTGCCCGGTAGGCGTGGCCACGCAAGATCCGGCGCTGCGCAAGAAGTTCTCTGGCAAGCCCGAACACGTGGTGAACTATTTCTTTTTTATTGCAGAAGAGGTTCGCCAGATCATGGCGCAGCTCGGCATCCGTAAATTTGATGACTTGGTCGGCCGTGCTGACCTGCTGGACACCCGACAGGGCATTGCCCACTGGAAGGCCAGCGGTCTGGACTTTAGTCGGTTGTTTGCCCTGCCCAATGTGCCCGCCGATGTGCCTCGCTACCAGACCCTGACGCAGGACCACGGACTGGAGAAATCACTCGACAACGTGTTGATTGCCAAGAGCCGTGCTGCCATTGACAAGGGTGAAAAAGTCCAGTTCATGGAAATGGCGCGCAATGTCAACCGTTCGGTCGGAGCCATGTTGTCCGGTGCGCTGACCAAAGTGCGGCCTGAAGGCTTGCCGGACGACACCATCCGCATTCAACTTGAGGGAACCGGCGGTCAGTCTTTCGGCGCCTTCCTCGCCAAGGGCATTACGCTGTACCTGATCGGTGACGCCAATGACTACACCGGCAAGGGACTGTCAGGCGGTCGTGTGGTGGTTCGACCCAGCATCGATTTCCGGGGTGAAGCCATTCGTAACACCATTGTCGGTAATACCGTCATGTACGGGGCGACCAGTGGCGAGGCATTTTTCAGCGGCGTGGCCGGTGAGCGCTTTGCGGTACGACTGTCGGGTGCTACGACGGTGGTGGAAGGAACCGGTGACCACGGCTGCGAATACATGACTGGCGGTACGGTGGCAGTGTTGGGTAAAACCGGGCGAAACTTTGCTGCGGGCATGAGTGGCGGCATCGCCTACATCTACGACGAGGACGGTCAATTTGCGTCCCGCTGTAATTCGGCCATGGTGTCCTTGGTCAAAGTGTTGCCTGCACCCGAGCAGGAAAGCACGATGGACCGGGCCATTTGGCACGGTGGTCAGACCGACGAGGCCCAACTCAAGCGCCTGCTTGAAGACCACAACCGCTGGACCGGCAGCAAGCGTGCCCGAGAACTTCTGGACAACTGGGCTGATGCCCGAGCCCGATTTGTCAAGGTGTTTCCCAACGAATACAAGCGTGCATTGAGTGAGATTCACGCGAAAAAACAGGTGGTAGCCCATGTGCAGCCTGTAAAGCCTGCTAGCAAAAAAGAAGCGACTGTGAAGTAACAAAAAACACCAGGCTGGCACCTGCGCTGCAGCTTGGACTGATTTGTCTAGATATTGAAGGATGAGATGATGGGGAAAATTACCGGTTTCATGGAGTTTCAGCGCGTTGAGGAAGGCTACAAGCCAGTTACTGAGCGGCTGAAAAATTACAAGGAGTTTGTGGTCGGACTTGACGACAAACAAGCCAAGGTTCAAAGCGCACGTTGCATGGACTGCGGAACTCCCTTTTGCAACAATGGCTGTCCGGTCAACAACATCATTCCGGACTTCAATGAGCTGGTGTTTCAGGGCGACTGGAAGAATGCCATAGACGTGTTGCACAGCACCAACAACTTTCCCGAATTTACCGGCCGCATCTGTCCTGCACCTTGCGAGGCCGCCTGCACACTGAATGTGAATGACGATGCAGTCGGTATCAAATCGATAGAGCACGCCATCATCGACCGGGCCTGGCATGAGGGCTGGGTCAAGCCGCGCCCGGCACTGCATAAAACCGGTAAAAAGGTCGCCGTGGTGGGCTCCGGCCCTGCCGGTATGGCTGCTGCCCAGCAACTGGCGCGTGTGGGTCATGACGTCACCTTGTTCGAGAAGAACGACCGCATAGGTGGTTTGTTGCGATATGGTATTCCTGATTTCAAGATGGAAAAGTCCCACATTGACCGCCGGGTCGAGCAGATGGTGCTTGAGGGCGTGACTATCCGAACCAGCGTGCTGGTCGGCGCCCTGCCCCAAGGCAGCAAGGTGACCAACTGGGCTCGTGAGACCATCTCCGCAGAGCAATTGAAAAAAGACTTTGATGCGGTGTTGCTGACCGGTGGTTCTGAGCAGTCACGTGACCTGCCCGTTCCGGGGCGTGATCTGGCGGGTATTCATTTCGCCATGGAATTTCTGCCGCAGCAAAACAAGATCAATGCGGGTGACAAACTCAAGGATCAGCTGCGCGCCGATGGCAAACATGTCATCGTCATCGGTGGCGGTGATACCGGGAGCGACTGCGTGGGCACCAGCAATCGCCATGGAGCAGCCCACGTGACCCAGTTTGAGGTCATGCCCCAGCCGCCGGAAGAAGAAAACCGACCCCTGACCTGGCCTTACTGGCCGTTGAAATTGCGCACCAGTTCCAGTCACGAAGAAGGTTGCGAGCGCGCATTTGCGGTGTCAACCAAAGAATTTATCGGCGAAAACGGCAAAGTTACAGGCCTCAAAACGGTGCATGTTGAATTCAAGGACGGCAAACTGCTTGAAATCGCGGGGACTGAAAAAACCCATAAAGCCGACCTGGTTTTGTTGGCGATGGGCTTTGTGAACCCGGTTGCCACCGTACTTGATGCTTTTGGCATAGAAAAGGACGCTCGCGGTAACGCCAAGGCCAGCACCGACATGACCGGGGGGTATGCCACCAACGTACCCAAGGTTTTTGCTGCCGGTGATATCCGTCGTGGTCAGAGTCTTGTGGTTTGGGCGATCCGCGAGGGCCGTCAGGCGGCCAGGTCTGTGGATGAGTTTTTGATGGGCACCAGCGACCTGCCGCGTTGAAAACCTGGTTGCGGGTGTCTTTTCACAGGCTGGGAAAATTTCTTCAAAGATCGATCCTTTATGATGCGCAAGCCGGACAATCCCCGGCTTTTGTGTTTTATGGACCCAACCCCTTCTGAATCTCTTGTTGAACTCAATCGCTTGACCTTCGGTTATGGCGAGCGCATCATTCTTGACAACGTGTCCCTCGCCATTCCGCGTGGCAAGGTACCAGCGCTGATGGGCGCCTCTGGCGGTGGCAAGACAACTATTTTGAGGTTGATCGGAGGTCAGAACCGCGCCCAGAGCGGCGAAGTGTTGTTTGATGGTCGGGATGTGACCCGCATGGATGCTGTCGAGCTGTACGCTGCCCGCAGGCGCATGGGCATGCTGTTTCAGTTTGGGGCTTTGTTTACCGACCTGAGTGTGTTTGACAATGTGGCCTTCCCCTTGCGCGAACATACGGATTTATCTCCCGCGATGATCCGCGACATCGTACTGATGAAACTCAATGCGGTGGGCCTTCGTGGTGCCCGCGACTTGATGCCGAGCGAAGTTTCGGGTGGCATGGCGCGCAGGGTGGCGCTGGCCAGGGCCATTGCACTCGATCCTGAGCTGGTGATGTACGACGAGCCCTTCGCTGGTCTGGATCCGATCTCCCTGGGTACAGCTGCCCGTCTGATCCGTGACCTCAACAAGGCGCTGGGGTTGACCAGCATCATTGTGACCCACGATCTGGAAGAGACCTTCGCGATTGCCGACAAGGTCATTATTCTGGCCAACGGACGCGTAGCCGCCCAAGGCACACCTGAAGAAGTTCGCCACAGTATCGACCCCTTGGTTAACCAGTTTGTCAATGCGCTGCCAGATGGACCAGTCCGGTTTCACTACCCTGCGCCGGATGTTGGTGCTGACTTTGATGCTGAATCCGCTGTTTCAGGGGGAAGCCGGTCATGAGCTTGTTGTTTGTCAGACGCTTGGGTCTGGCCACCCGCCGGGGCTTGGCGGATTTAGGCCATGCCAGCCGTTTTTTTGTGCGTCTGGTATTGATTTTCCCGTCGGTGATGCGCCGCTTTGCTTTGGTGCGTGACCAGATTCATTTCCTTGGTAACTACTCTCTGGCCATCATTGGTGTATCAGGCTTGTTCGTTGGCTTTGTGCTGGGCCTGCAGGGCTACTACACCTTGCAGCGCTACGGTTCTTCCGAGGCCTTGGGTCTTCTGGTGACCCTGAGCCTGGTGCGAGAACTCGGGCCTGTGGTGTCAGCCTTGTTGTTTGCCGGGAGGGCCGGAACATCGCTCACTGCCGAAATCGGCCTGATGAAGGCCGGTGAGCAGCTCAGCGCCATGGAGATGATGGCAGTAGACCCGGTCCAGCGCATACTGGGGCCACGTTTTTGGGCCGGTGTAATCACCATGCCTCTGCTGGCCGCGGTGTTCAGCGCCGTAGGCGTGATTGGCGGCTGGGTCGTGGGAGTTCTCATGATCGGACTTGACGCCGGCTCCTTCTGGAGCCAGATGCAGGGTGGTGTG
Source organism: Hylemonella sp. (assembly GCA_040382055.1). Taxonomy (GTDB): domain Bacteria; phylum Pseudomonadota; class Gammaproteobacteria; order Burkholderiales; family Burkholderiaceae_C; genus JBEIGE01. Next base: position 5,132 of record JBEIGE010000023.1, on the reverse strand, counting down.
GATGTCTGGAAGGATGTGGGCAACGGCGTGGTCAAGAGCGTTGTATTTGGCTTCACGGTCACGTTTGTGGCCCTGTACCAGGGTTTTGAGGCACAGGCCACGCCTGAGGGCGTGTCGCGGGCGACCACCCGGACGGTGGTGGTTGCCTCACTGGCCGTGCTGGCGCTAGACTTTGTGCTTACAGCGTTGATGTTCAGTATTTGAGATAAAAGCTTTTGAGATAACAAGTATTTGGAAGAAAGAAATGCAACGTTCAACCATCGATATTTGGGTCGGCCTATTTGTGCTCTTAGGCGGCGCTGCTATTTTGTTTTTGGCATTGCAATCGGCCAATCTGCTGAGTCTGAATTTCCAGTCGGTGTACCGAGTCACGGCCAAGTTCGACAATATCGGCGGGCTCAAGCCCAAGGCTGCCGTGAAAAGCTCGGGGGTGGTGGTGGGCCGGGTTGAGTCCATAGGCTTTGACGACAAAACATTTCAGGCAATTGCCACGCTGACCCTGGAGTCCCGGTTTGCTTTCCCCAAGGACAGCTCCTTGAAGATCCTCACCAGCGGCTTGCTGGGTGAGCAATACATCGGCATCGAAGCCGGTGCCGAAGAGAAGATTCTGGCGGCAGGTGACAAGATTATCAGTACACAGTCGGCCGTGGTACTGGAAAACCTGATCAGTCAGTTTTTGTACAGCAAGGCAGCTGAAACCAAGTCTGCACCAGACAAGGACCCCAAGTGAGGCTTTCCAATGCGCTTTTGAGACTGGTCGTGGTGCTGCTGGCCTGCCTGGTGTCGGCTTGCGCGACCGGACCGAATGCCAATCCGAAAGACCCGCTTGAGCCTTTCAACCGAGGCGTCTATAAGTTCAACGACACGGTGGACCGCAACGTTCTCAAGCCTGTAGCCTCCACTTACAAAGAAGTGGTGCCTGAGCTGGTGCGTCGTGGTGTGACCAATTTCTTCAACAACCTGGAAGATGTCTGGTCGTTTGTGAACAACGTGCTTCAGCTCAAAGGCGAGGCTTCGGCTGACAGTTTCTTTCGGGTTGCTGTCAACACGTTTTTCGGGTTGGGGGGCGTTCTTGATGTGGCTTCCGAAATGAAAATCCGCAGGCATTCCGAAGATTTCGGACAAACCCTTGGCTACTGGGGGGTCGGACCAGGCCCTTACGTCGTTCTGCCCTTGTTGGGCCCGTCCACGCTGCGTGATAGTGTGGCTCTGCCAGTTGAATTCCGGGGTAACATTGTTTCCCAGTCGGACAATATTCCTGTTCGCAACACGCTCATAGTTACGCGAATCGTTGGGATTCGTGCCAATTTGCTCAAGGCTGGAGATCTGGTTGATGAATCCGCGCTTGACAACTACACTTTTGTCCGCGATGGGTTTTTGCAACGTAGGCGCAATGCGGTTTTTGATGGCGAACCACCAGATGAGCCGGATCCGGATATGCAAAGCGGTCCCAGGTAAGTCTCTTGCCCTTAGCTCGACTGTGTCATCGCGCCGGTCAGGGTTGCGTTAATTAATACTGATTTATTGGAAAGTTCAATCATGGATAGACGTTTTGCCAACCAGGTTCTCACCGCATTGTTTACTGGATTGCTGGCCAGTGCTGCGGTATTGTCAAGCGTCAGTGCGCATGCTGCCGACGAGGCACCGGACGCCATGATCAAGCGGCTTTCCAACGAAATGCTCGACATCATCAAGGCCGACAAAACCAATCTGTCCAACGACATGAACCGCTTGGTTGCTCTGGTGGATAGCAAGATCATGCCGAATGTCAACTTTGCGCGTATGACGGCGTCTGCCGTCGGCCCGAATTGGCGTTCGGCTACACCTGAGCAGCAAAAACGCCTGCAGGACGAGTTCAAGACCTTGCTGGTTCGCACCTATGCGGGCGCTGTTTCCCAGGTTTCGGACCAGGCCGTTGTTGTTAAACCCTTGCGCGCGGCGGCTGACGACAAGGAGATTGTGGTACGCACCGAAGTCATTGGTCGGGGTGACCCGATACAGCTCGACTACCGGATGGAAAAAACCCCGGGCCAGGGACTGGGCTGGAAAATCTACAACCTCAATGTGCTGGGGGTCTGGTTAGTGGAAACCTACCGAAGCCAGTTTGCCCAGGAAATCAGCAACAAGGGCATTGATGGTCTGATCACTGTTCTGGCTGACCGCAACAAAGCCAACGCCAAAAAAGGCTGATCGTGCTGGTACTGCCGCAGGCGTTGACCTACGACCAATCCCGCCTTGCCTTGCGCACGCTCTTGCAGGCTTTGCGCGACCAGAATGAGCCAGAGGTTCTGGTCGATGCCTCATCCTTGGCGCGTTTCGACTCATCGGCCCTGGCGGTGCTGCTGGCCTGTCGTCGTGAAAGTCTCAAACTGGGCAAAGGATTTGCCATTCGCGGTTTATCACCCCGCCTGACTGACTTGGCCACCTTGTACGGGGTTCAAGACCTGTTGGCCGCTCTGCCCGAGCTCCAGCCGCCTGCACTCTGAATACCCGTCATCCTGGCTGGTGGACCAACCAAGGGCTTAAAATAGCCCACTCCCATGCTCGCCATCTCCTTCCAGTCCGTCACCAAGACCTATCCGTCGACCCGCAGCCCCAAAGGTGGAACCTTCACGGCCTTGAACAAGGTCAGTCTGGATATTGAGCAAGGTGAGTTTTTTGGCCTGCTCGGACCTAACGGGGCGGGTAAAACCACCTTGATCAGCATCTTGGCTGGTCTGAACCGGCCCACTTCAGGCCGAGCCATGGTGCTGGGGCATGACGTACAAAAAGATTACGCCCAGGCCCGCCGCAGCCTAGGTGTGGTGCCCCAGGAGCTGGTGTTCGACCCGTTTTTCAACGTGCGAGAGGCACTTCACATCCAGTCCGGTTATTTCGGTGTCAAGAACAACGGCGCATGGATCGACGAGTTGTTGGAGAGTCTGGGTCTGGCGGACAAGGCCAATTCAAATATGCGACAGCTTTCCGGTGGCATGAAGCGCCGCATGCTGGTGGCTCAGGCGCTGGTGCACAAGCCTCCGGTGATTGTGCTGGACGAGCCCACTGCGGGCGTTGATGTGGAGTTGCGCCAAACGCTCTGGCAATTCATTGCCAAGCTCAACAAGCAAGGCCACACGGTCTTGCTGACCACGCATTATCTGGAGGAAGCGGAAGCCCTATGCGGCCGCATTGCCATGCTGAAAACCGGCCAGGTGGTTGCTTTGGATACCACCAGCGCCTTGTTGAAAGCGGCCTCCAGCAATGTTTTAAGATTCAAAATTGATAGCGAACTTCCTAAGCTGTTAAAGGATAAAGCCCGCATTACGGGCCGTATTGTGCAGTTCCCGGCGCACAGTGCACTCGAAGTCGAGCAGTATCTTGCGGCAGTGCGCGAAGCCGGACTGCTAGCGCAGGACATCGAAATCCGCAAGGCTGACCTGGAAGATGTGTTTCTGGATGTCATGGGTCATACAGCGCAGGACATAGTGCATGGAGGCGCGCATGCGTTGACCACTTCTGAGGCGCCTGCCCCATGAACGGCTGGCAAACCCTGCTCTACAAAGAGGTGCTGCGTTTCTGGAAAGTCGGTTTCCAGACGGTCGGCGCGCCGGTGTTGACGGCTGTGCTCTACCTGATGATCTTTGGCCATGTGCTGGAAGACCATGTCAAGATTTATGACAGTGTGAGCTACACCGCCTTTTTGCTGCCCGGCCTGGTGATGATGAGTATTTTGCAGAACTCATTTGCCAACAGTTCGTCGTCCCTGATTCAGAGCAAGGTCATGGGCAACCTTGTTTTTTTGCTGCTCACGCCGCTGTCGCATTGGAACTGGTTTTTTGCCTATGTAGGCTCTTCGGTCGTGCGCGGCATGGTGGTAGGTGCCGGGGTGTTTGCGGTGACAGCCTGGTTTACCAAGATCAGTTTTATCGCACCCTTGTGGATTTTTGTGTTTGCTTTTCTGTGCTCGGCCCTGCTCGGTACCATGGGCGTGATCGCTGGTTTGTGGGCCGAAAAATTTGACCAGCTTGCCGCTTTTCAAAACTTTGTCATCATGCCCATGACCTTTCTCAGCGGCGTTTTTTACTCTATTCATTCATTGCCCGCTTTCTGGCAGACAGTGAGTCACTTCAACCCGTTCTTTTACATGATTGACGGCTTTCGTTATGGCTTTTTCGGTGTCAGTGATGTGTCGCCCTGGTTGAGCTTGGCGGTGGTGGGTCTGGCGCTGCTCCTGACCAGCGCGGTAGCTGTCAACCTTCTGAGAATTGGCTACAAAATCCGGGGCTGAGCGTGATGTAACGCTAGCACGCAGGAAAACACCTTAACAAAAATTTTGAAACGATTGGCATCATGACTGCAGATGAACTCAAATCTATCATTGCCAGCGGGCTGGCTTGCGAGCACCTGGAGCTCGAAGGCGATGGACGCCACTGGTACGCGACGGTGGTGTCGCCTGAATTTGAAGGCAAGCGCTCTATCGTGCGTCATCAGCGCGTTTACGCCACCCTGGGTGCCAAGATCAAGAACGATGAGGTGCATGCCCTGTCGATGAAAACCTTCACCCCGGCTGAATGGTCAGCCCGGCCGAGAGAAGCTTGAAGGACAACGAACATGCGCGCATTCAATGGATAAATTGCTGATACGTGGTGGTCGCCCTCTGCTGGGTACCGTGACTATTTCGGGGGCCAAGAATGCGGCCTTGCCCGAGTTATGTGCCTGCTTGCTGAGTGCGCAGCCGGTAATCCTGACCAATGTTCCGCGCCTGCAGGATGTCTCGACCATGCTCAAGTTGATTGCCAACATGGGGGTGACGGTGGAGCGCTTTGACGACGGCTCGGTACGCATTGATGCCGGCCCGCTGAACTCACCGCAAGCACCGTATGAGCTGGTCAAGACCATGCGCGCCTCGGTGCTGGCACTCGGCCCCTTACTGGCACGCTTTGGCCAGGCCAGAGTGTCGCTGCCGGGTGGCTGCGCGATTGGCTCACGGCCGGTAGACCAGCACATCAAAGGAATGCAGGCCATTGGCGCCGAGATCGTGGTCGAGCATGGTTACATGATTGCCCGCCTTCCCGAGGGGCGCACGCGGCTCAAAGGTGCACGCATTACCACCGACATGGTCACTGTCACCGGAACCGAGAATTTTTTGATGG
>JBEIGE010000022.1:0-48384 GCA_040382055.1 Hylemonella sp. | reverse complement strand
TGATTGGCGACGCGCTGTCGAGAACCTCAACCATCGTGGATGTGAAAGAAAAATCGGGTCGTACAGGCCATTTGATTTTTGTGAAGGTGCGCCATGAGGTGCGCCGTAATGCTTCTGTTGAAGTGGCGCTCACCGAACATCACAACATCGTATACCGCGATGCACCCTCCCCCTCCGACGTGCCTCCCCCACCCCAAAGCGCTCCGCAATCAGGGGACTGGGAACGTCACATCGTGGCGGATGATGTGCTGTTGTTTCGCTACTCGGCACTGACCTTCAACGGCCACCGCATTCATTACGACCGGAAGTACGTCACCGAAGTGGAAGGTTATCCGGGACTCATCGTCCACGGCCCACTCATTGCGACCTTGCTGATGGATTTGCTTCGGCGGCAACTGCCGGGCGCAACAGTGAAGAAATTTGAGTTCAAAGCGGTTCGGCCAACCTTTGATATCCACCCCTTCTCGATTCACGGCCAAGTTCATCCCGACGGCAACAGCGTTCACCTGTGGGCCCAAGACTTTGATGGCTGGCTGACCATGGATGCCACTGCAACACTGGCTTAGACCCCACATTCAGGATTTTTATGCAGCCGCTCAAAGGCATTACCGTTGTCACCCTTGAACATGCCATTGCCGCACCATTTGCCACCCGGCAACTGGCCGACCTTGGCGCCCGCGTCATCAAGATTGAACGACCAGGCGTGGGCGACTTTGCCCGTGGCTACGACGAACGTGTAAACGGACTGGCCTCCCACTTTGTCTGGACCAACCGCTCCAAAGAAAGCCTCACCCTGGACGTGAAACATGAAGAGGCGCAAAAAATTCTTATGCGCCTGATACTCGAAGAAGCCGACGTGCTGGTGCAAAACCTGGCCCCCGGTGCGGCTGCGCGGCTGGGGATGTCCTATGAAGCGCTGTCCCCACTCAAGCCCGGACTGATTGTGTGCGACATCTCCGGTTATGGCGCTGATGGCCCTTACCGCGACAAAAAAGCCTATGATTTGCTCATTCAGAGTGAGGCCGGTTTTGTGTCCATCACCGGAACCCCTGAGACCCCTGCCAAGGCCGGCAACTCCATTGCTGACATTGCAGCAGGCATGTACGCTTACACCAACATCCTGGCCGCACTGATGCACAAGCAGCAAACCGGGCAAGGACAGCGTATCGATATCTCCATGCTGGAGTCCCTCACCGAATGGATGAACTACCCCTTGTATTACGCGTTTGAGGGTGCAACACCGCCACCGCGAACAGGTGCCAGCCACGCCACCATCTTCCCTTATGGCCCTTTTCCCGCCGGCGACGGCAAAACCGTCATGCTGGGTTTGCAGAACGAACGTGAATGGAAAATCTTTTGTGACAAGGTTCTTCTGCAAAGTGCACTGGCCAACGATGAACGCTTTTCGACCAACGCCAAGCGCAGCGCCGAGCGTGCCACACTGTCGGCGATGATCATCGAGGCCTTCTCAAAACTCACAGCGGCTCAAGTGGCCGAGCGTCTGGAGCAGGCAAGCATTGCCAACGCCCAGGTCAACACCATGCCCGAAGTCTGGAACCATCCACAACTCCAAGCAAGAAACCGCTGGCAACAGGTGGACACCTCCGCCGGGTCCATTCCTGCCCTGCTGCCGCCCGGCTCCTGGCAGCATGGTGCGCCGCGCATGGATGCGGTACCTGCGCTGGGTGAGCACACACTAGCCATACTCGAAGGCCTGGGCTACAGCGCAGCCCAAATCACCGCCCTGCGAACTGAAGGGGCCATCTAGGCATGTCCCTCACAACCCCGGCCACCACCTATCTTTTTGTACCTGGCAACCGGCCCGAGCGGTTTGCAAAAGCACTGGCCAGCGGCGCAGACCGCGTCATCATCGACCTGGAAGATGCGGTGGCACCCGCCGACAAAGACGAAGCACGGCGATGCGTTTCTCAAGGGCTGCTCGACTTGTTCGCTCAGCAGCCTGAGGAAACAAGCCGGCAAGCACTTGACCGGCTTGTCCTCAGAATCAACGATGGCGCAACGCCGTGGTACGCCGACGACCTCACTCTTGCCAAAGAATCCAGGTTCGCTTGCATCATGCTGCCCAAATGCGAGTCCGCGTCTCAGATCGCCGACTTGCGCCTCAATCTGGATACAAGTACCAAGGTGCTTGCTCTGGTTGAATCTGCGCGCGGCATGTTGGCACTCAAGGACATTGCACTCGCGCCGGGAGTCGAGCGCCTGGCTTTCGGTTCACTCGACTACATGGTCGATCTTGAGTTGCCCAGCGACAGCCTGGCCCTTGATTTTGCAGCAGTGCAAATGGCGCTTGTTTCCCGCGCGGCAGGGCTTGCCTGCCCGTTGGCAGGGGTCACGCCGGATCTGGATCCGGCTCGGGTTCTGGCGGATATGGCCCATGCCCGCTCACTGGGTCTGCTGGCCAAGATGTGCATCCACCCCAGCCAGATCGCTGCCGTCAAGGCTGCACTTGCCCCCAGTGCCGAAGAGCTGGCCTGGGCGCAACGCGTACTTGCCTTGCAGGCCACGCATGGCAGCAGTGCTTTTCAGATGGACGGAAAAATGGTGGACCGTCCGGTTCTTCTCAAAGCCGAGCGCATTGTGGCGCTGGCAACCCATTCATAAAACAGACTAGGAAATACTTATGGCAGCAAGCATCATCGATTCAAAAATTTTCGGCGACATCTTCAGCGATAACGCCATGCGCCAGGTCTGGTCAGACGAGAACCGAACCGCCAAGTACCTGGATATTGAGCGCGCCTTGGCCAAGGTGCAGGGGCAACTCGGCATCATTCCGCAACATGCTGCCGACGAGATTGTTAAAAACTGCGAGCTCAGCACCGTCGACTGGGCCAAACTCAAAGCCAAAACCGAGCAGATCGGTTACCCCATCATTGCGGTGGTCAACCACATCAACTCGCAATGCAAAGACAAACTCGGTGAATACTGCCATTGGGGCGCGACAACACAGGACATTACCGACACCGCTGCCGTACTGCAAATACGCGAAGGCCTGGCATTGGTGGAGCAAGACCTCAAAGACATCTCAGACGCGCTGGCCCATCTGGCGCGCACCTACCGCGACACACCCATCATCGGGCGCAGCAACCTGCAGCAAGCAACACCGATTACTTTTGGCTACAAAATGGCCAGCATCCTCGCAGGCATCGAGCGCCATCGCGAGCGGCTGCAACAACTCAAGCCGCGCGTGCTGGTGGGTGAATTTGGCGGCGCGTCGGGCACATTGTCATCACTTGAGAAGGGCGCCATGGAAACCCAGGCAGGGCTGATGAAGGAACTGGGTCTGGGCCAACCCCTGATCTCCTGGCACACCGTGCGTGACAACGTTGCCGAAGTCGGCGCATTTTTGGGGATTGTGGGCGGCTCGCTGGGCAAGATTGCCATGGACGTGAAGCTGATGATGCAAACCGAAGTGGCCGAGGTGTTTGAGCCCTATGCCCCAGGCCGTGGCTCCTCATCCACCATGCCGCAGAAGCGAAACCCCATCTCCTGTCTGTACATCCATGCCAATGTGTCGGTGGTGCGCCAGCTTGCTGCATCCCTGATGGACGCCATGGTGGCCGACCACGAACGCTCCACCGGGCCCTGGGAAATTGAATGGGTGGCGCTGCCTGAAATTTTTTGTTTGATGTCGGGCGCACTCAAGCAAACCAAATTCATCCTGCAAGGACTGGAGGTGGACGCCGAACAGATGCGAAAGAATATCGACATCACCAACGGTCTGGTCATGTCCGAGGCTGTGATGATGGGCCTGGGACCTTACATCGGACGGGAATATGCCCATGATCTGGTGTACGACATCTGCCGCGAATCAAATAAGCAAAAGCGCCATCTGCTGGACCTGCTGGCCGAACACCCCGAAATCAACAAACATGTCACCAGAGAGCAGCTGGCCAGCTTCTGCGATCCTGTCAACAACCTCGGACAGGCAGGGGTCATGGTGGATCGCGTGCTGGCCAGTCTTGCGCCCTGAGTTGCATCTGGCCCGAATAAAATCGCTGAACAACTCAGAACGCACTAAAATACAAATCGAAGTTTTAACTTTCGATTTGTAAAATGATACCTCGCACCGCTGCGCTCACTGCGCAACGCCTGGCCAAGGGCTTTCCCATTGTGGCCATCACCGGTCCACGGCAGTCCGGCAAAACCACGCTGGCCAAAGCCGTTTTTCCGGGCAAGCCTTATGTGTCGCTGGAAAACCCGGACGAGCGTGAGTTCGCGGAACGCGACCCCAAGCGGTTTTTAGGCCGCTTTGAAGGTGGCGCTGTGCTGGACGAAGTGCAGCGCTGCCCGACACTTTTTTCCTGGCTGCAAGGCCTGGTGGACTCGCGACGCGCCATGGGCGACTTTGTGCTCACGGGGTCTGCGCAATTTGAACTCATTTCGGGTGTCACCCAATCGCTTGCTGGGCGCGTGGGGCATATCGAGTTACTGGCTTTGTCTGCCCATGAGCTGGCTACGGCCGACCGACTCCCCGCTACCTTAGAAGCCATGCTGCTCAGCGGCGGCTACCCCGCTCTATTTCACCGCGATCTGACGCCCGGGGACTGGTTTGCCAATTACGTCACCACCTACCTGGAGCGGGATGTGCGCCAACTGATCGCGGTTCGCGATCTCTCGCAGTTTCAGCGATTTGTGCGCATGTGCGCTGCACGTTCAGGGCAACTGCTCAACCTGGCGGCGCTGGGTGCAGACTGTGGCATTTCAGCAGTGACAGCACGGGAGTGGCTTTCGGTGCTGGAGGCCAGCTACCTGGTCACCCGGCTGCAGCCCTACCACCGCAACTTTGGGAAACGGCTGGTTAAAACACCCAAACTGTATTTTCTCGACGTGGGACTGATGGCCTGGCTGATGGGCATTCGGGATGCTGCCAGCATTCAGAACCATGCTGCGCGTGGCGCACTGTTTGAGACCTTTGTGGTGGGCGAATTCATCAAACACCGTTTCAATGCCGGGCAGCCTGCCGATTTGTACTTCTGGCGCGATAGCCTGGGCCACGAAATGGATTTGGTGTACGAAACCACACTCGGTCTGCAAGCCGTAGAGATCAAATCGGGCACCACCTTTGCGTCTGATTGGCCGCACGCAATCGCCAAGTGGCAAGGTTTTGTCAAGGATGCAACCCTGCCGCCCATGGTGGTATTTGGCGGAAAAGGTGCTTATGAGCGCCAGGGTTGCAGGGTAGTGGGCTGGCAGGAGCTGGCCAACCCCTAAGCTGGGATAATCACTGCCATGGTCAAAGCGCGTGTGGTGGTCGGTTTAAGTGGTGGGGTGGACTCCGCGGTAACCGCGTGGCTGCTCAAGCAGCAGGGCCATGAGGTGGTGGGCATCTTCATGAAGAATTGGGAAGATGATGACGACAGCGAATACTGCTCATCCAATATCGATTTTGTGGATGCTGCTGCTGTAGCCGATGTGATTGGCATTGAGATAGAGCACGTCAACTTTGCCGCCGAATACAAAGACCGGGTCTTTGCGGAGTTTCTGCAAGAGTACCAAGCTGGGCGTACACCCAACCCCGATATTCTGTGCAACGCCGAGATCAAGTTCAAGGCCTTTCTGGACCACGCCATGCGACTGGGAGCAGAAAAAATTGCCACGGGTCATTACGCCCGTGTCCGCTGCGTTGCAACTGACACGGGCGAGCCCCTGGGCCAAGATGGCGCATCGCACGCGTCCGCGCGCGATGGCGCAGATTGTGCAAGCGTGCGCTACGAGTTGCTCAAAGGCCTGGACCCCACCAAAGACCAAAGCTATTTTCTGCACCGCCTCAATCAGACGCAGCTTTCCAAAACTTTGTTTCCGGTTGGGGAGTTGCACAAAAGCGAAGTACGGCGCATTGCGACAGAGATCGGCCTGCCAAACGCCAAGAAGAAAGACTCCACCGGTATTTGCTTTATCGGCGAGCGGCCGTTCAGGGATTTTCTCAACCGTTTCATTAAAAAAGAGCCTGGCGATATCCGTGATGGCACGCCCGATCCCGGCAGCAAAGCGCATGGTCGAGTAATTGGTCAACATGTGGGCCTGAGTTTTTACACACTGGGTCAGCGACAAGGTTTGGGCATTGGCGGCATCAAGGCCAAAGGTGCCCAGAAAGGTGGCGGCGAACACGCCCCCTGGTTTGTGGCGCGCAAGGACATGGAGAAGAACACGTTGTGGGTGGTGCAGGGACATGAGCACCCGTGGCTGCAGTCCAAGAATCTGCAAGCCCTCAACACCAGTTGGGTGGCAGGCTCAAGCCCTTTGCCAGACGCATTGGCTGCCAAGACACGTTACCGGCAGGCGGATGCACCCTGCCAGTTCGCTGCCGAAGCTCCAGGCGGTTTTACCTTGCAGTTTTCGCAAGCGCAGTGGGCGGTAACGCCAGGTCAGTCGGCGGTGCTGTATGACGGCGAGGTTTGCCTGGGTGGCGGTGTTATAGACACCGTTGCTGCATAACAACCTGCTGTGCCTCCAGCCCTCAGGGGTCAAGAGGTCAGATGTCCAGATTGGCACCACGCTGGCGCAACCACGCTTTGCCTTCGCGGTAGTTGGGCATCACCTTGTCCACCTCATTCCAAAACGCGTCTACATGATTCAAGGATCACGACTTCAAACGCTTCTGCAAGGCCTTGGCTAGCTCTTCCATTTTTTCAGTGACCCGTTGCATGGCCGACTGGTAGACCACGCTGTCTTCCCGCTTGTCTACCGCCATCACCATGACTATGAGTACGTCGTCCTGAACGCCATAGACCAACCTATACCCTTGCTTGTTGAGCTTGATCTTGTAGTACCCCGCCAGTGCACCGTGTAGAGCTGCGCCGGGCACATGGGGATTGTCCAAGCGTTTTTTAAGTAATTTTCGCATCGGCTCTTTGACTGAGCCATCCAGTTGTTGCCATTCAACCCAAGCACTGGGGACAAACTGCAAGCGGTACTTGTGCTTGCGCTCAGGCGCTTTGGTTTGCGCGGCCTTAGATGGCATCTATGTCCACCTCAATCGCCTGCGCTCTTTCACCCATGCGGGCCAATACTGTGCGGCCCAGCTCCTGGTCCGACAACTCCTCCAGTATGGCCGCAAACAAGGCGGGCTCAATCATATAAAACGCTGCCTTGTTGTGGTTCAGCACTGCCACTGGGCGGCTGTTGGCCTCGCGCAAAACAGCAGCTGGGTTCTTTTTGAACTCAGACATGCTGATCATCACATCGGCATAAATAGACTCCATAATTAGCTCCTTGATTAGCGCTTATTATGGCGCTTAATTAACGATTGTGCTACCTGGCTAAAAAGTAAAGCATTGGCTTGCATCGCTGGCCCATCAACCGAGATCGGTCACCCATAATTGGAGCTTCCCCGTCTTCAAACCATGCCGTACGCACTCTCCCGCCTACAAGACGCCTTGGCTGTTAGCCCGGCGGTGCTGGTGCTTGTGGCGCAAACCCAGGGCTCAGCACCCCGCGAAACGGGAGCCTGGATGGCCGTCATGCCGTCAGAAGTCATAGGCACCATCGGTGGCGGTCATTTGGGATTTGATGCCATCGCCCGCGCACGCGCCATGCTGGCGGGCACCGAGCCCCTGCCCGTTCAAGCCCAGCGCTATGCCCTGGGCCCGAGCCTGGGCCAGTGTTGTGGTGGCGTGGTGTTTCTGCGCTTCGAGGCATTGGGCCCACAGGAGGCTGCAGGCCTGGCGCAACGCCTGCAAGCCCCGACCGCACCGGTGGCCCTTTTTGGTGGTGGTCACGTCGGCCAGGCCATTGCGCACCAGCTTGCCCGCCTGCCCTTTGCGTTGCACTGGATTGACAGTCGCGAAGAGATTTTTCCAAAGGATATGCCGAGCCATGTGCAATGCGAGCATTCCGATCCGGTGCAAGACGCCGTAGCCGACATCGCACCGGGTTCTGCAGTTCTGATCATGAGCTTCAGCCACGCGGAAGACCTGGAAATTCTGGCCGCTTGCCTGCAACGCGCACGCCAGTTGAACGACCTGCCTTTTATTGGCTTGATTGGCAGCAAGACCAAGTGGGCCACTTTCCGTCACCGGCTTGAACGCCGGGGTTACACCGCTCAGGACTTTGACCGCGTGACCTGCCCGATAGGCATTGCCGGTATCGAGGGCAAGCAAGCAGAGGTTATCGCCGTGAGTGTGGCTGCACAACTGCTCCTGCAGTTTTCTCAAGCTGCACCGGCTAGCTAGCCTAGCCCAGGAAGACCTTAGTCTCTAGGTGGACCGTGCCCACTCAGCGCACGGGGTGATGGCACAGTTTTTGCTAAGTCTAGCTTCATCCACTGTCGCGCTTCAAGCATTTTTCATATTCCTCAACCCTCTGGAGAAAACCACGATGACACAGTCCACCCTCAATCGCCGCAAGGCTCTCAATTCAATCGCCGCACTCGGCGCTGCCGGCGCCCTGGGCGGCTGGAGCAGCCTGGCACAGGCCCAGAAACCCATGACCATCGGCGTGATCTATGTCGGTCCACGCGATGACTTTGGCTGGAACCAGGCCCAAGCTGCTGCGGCTGCCGAAGTCAAGAAAATGCCCGGCATGAAGGTCATTGAAGAAGAAAACGTGCCTGAAACCGCTGCGGTTCAAAAGTCCATGACCGGCATGATTGCCCAGGACGGTGCCTCGCTGATTTTTGCAACCTCCTATGGTTACTTTGATCCGCATGTGCTGGCAGTTGCGCCCAAATACCCCAATGTGCGATTTGCCCACGCTGGAGGCCTCTGGACAGAAGGCAAGCACCCCAAGAGCGTTGGCAGTTATTTTGGCTATATCGATGAGTGCCAGTACCTCAATGGTGTGATCGCCGGCCACATGAGCAAGAGCGGCAAGATTGCCTTTGTGGCAGCCAAGCCCATCCCGCAGGTGCTGCGCAACATCAACGCTTTTGCCATGGGCGCTCGCTCGGTCAAACCTGGCATTACCTGCAGTGTGATCTTTACCGGCGACTGGTCTATGGCGGTCAAAGAAGCCGAAGCCACCAACAGTCTGGCCGACCAGGGCTGTGACGTTTTCACCATGCATGTGGACGGCCCCAAAGTGGTGGTTGAAACCGCCGCCAAGCGGGGCAAGATGGTGTGCGGCTACCACGCCAGCCAGGCCAAACTGGCCCCGGCAGCCTATCTGACCGGTGCCGAATGGAACTGGTTAACCGCCTACAGCACGCTGATTGACGCAGCCAAGACCGGCAAGCCACACCCCAACTTCATTCGCGGTGGTCTTAAAGAGGGCCACGTCAAGATGTCCGCTTACGGCAGCAGCGTCACGGATGCCGCCAAGAAGAATGCCGATGACATCAAGGCCAAGATGATTGCCGGTACGTTTGACATCTTCAAGGGTCCTCTCAAAGACAACAAGGGCAAAGAGGTTATCCCTGCGGGCAAATCGTTCAAACAGACTGACATCACGCTTGAAGGCATGAACTACCTGGTTGAAGGTGTGATTGGCACGATCTGAACCTAGTTGTGCGTCACGCGTTGAAAGAGGCGGTTTTACCCAGCGCTGCGATTGCCGCAGCGCTGCTCCTGTTCGGCGTTTTTGTCTGGTTTGCGGGGGTCAACCCGGTAGAGGTCTGGGTGCTGCTCTTCAAGGGCGCATTCGGCGACTGGTATTCCTGGCAGAACACCTTGCAACGCGCCGCCCCGCTCATGTTGACCGCGCTGTGCGTGGCAATCCCTGCGCGGGCCGGGCTGATCATCATAGGCGGCGAGGGGGCCATGGTGTTGGGGGGTCTGGCTTGCGCTTGGCTTGCCCAGGGTGTGCAGCTGCCCAATAACTTGTCCGGCATCTTTGCCATTTGTCTGGCCGGTATGCTGGCCGGAGCGGCATGGATTGCGCTATCGGGCTGGCTACGCCAGTTCCGGGGTATCAATGAAACCATCAGCAGCCTGCTGCTGGCCTATGTGGCCGTTGGTCTTTTCAAGCATCTGGTTGAAGGCCCATTGCGTGACCCGGGCAGCCTGAACAAGCCCTCCACTTATACGCTCAATGAGAGCCTGCTGATCGGTGGCATCGTCGGCTCAGACGTGCATTGGGGCCTGGTGCTGGGACTGGTGGCCTGTCTGGCAGCAGGACTTTGGCTGCGCACCACCCCTTCCGGCTTTGCCGTCAGGGTGGTGGGCGGTAACCCGCGCACCGCGCAACTGGTGGGTTTGCCTGCTTCAAAGCTGATTCTGCTGGCGTGCGCACTGGGCGGCGCTGCAGCAGGTCTGGCCGGCGCAATTGAAGTAGCTGCGGTTCACCAGAGCGCCAATGCCTCGCTGATCGCCGGTTATGGCTATGCCGGCATTCTGGTGTCTTTCATTGCACGCCACCAACCCCTGGCCGTGATTCCGGTGGCCATTTTGTTTGGTGGTTTTGGTGCGGCAGGTAGCCTGTTGCAAAGGCGGCTTGGCTTGCCCGATGCCTCGGTTCTGCTGTTACAGGGCATTGCCTTTGTCTTGATTCTGGCCAGTGAAGCGCTGCGACATACCGACTGGAAAGCTGTGAGGCAGCGCCTGAGAAATTCAGCCTTTCCCAGGGGTGGGCTCAGCCCGGCTCAAGCCACCGCACAGGACAAGCTGTGATGACAGCCGATCAGGCACTGATATTTTTTGCCGGCATAGTCGGAGGTGCGTTGCGGGTTGGTGCACCGTTTCTGTTTGTCAGTCTGGGCGAGTGCCTGACCGAAAAATCCGGTCGCATCAACCTTGGCTTGGAGGGGGTTTTGGTGTTCTCGGCCATGTCGGCCTTTGGCGCATCTTATGTGAGTGGCTCCCCCTGGGTAGGGGTTCTAGCCGCAGCCGCAACCGGTGGACTGCTGGCCACGCTGCATGGTGTGCTGTGCTCACTGCCGGGCGTCAACGATGTGGCAACTGGCATTGCCCTGATGCTGCTCGGCATGGGGCTGGCGTTCTATCTGGGTAAACCCCTGATCCAGCCTCAGGCGCCGCAGCTGCCTTTCATTGCTTTGGGCAACTGGAGCGACTCCTCAGCCGTGCGCTCGGCCTTGCAGGTCAATGCCTTGGTACCGATCGGTCTGGTGATCGCGGCGATCATGACCTGGGGGTTTGCCAATACGCGGGTAGGCTTGCTGGTGCGCATGGCCGGCGACTCGGCCAATGCCACGCGTGCGCTGGGCTATTCAGTCGCCGGCATCCGGATTGCAGCGACTGCGGTCGGCGGCATGATCGCCGGTTTGGGCGGAGCTTGCCTGACGCTGTTCTACCCCGGCAGCTGGAATGAGGGGGTGTCCAGTGGTCAAGGCCTGATTGCGGTGGCGCTGGTCATTTTTGCCCGCTGGAGCCCGGTGCGATGCGTGTGGGCAGCCATGCTGTTTGGCGGGGCTGGCGCGATTGGCCCGGCGCTGCAGTCTGTTGGCATAGGCTGGGGTTACCACCTGTTCAACACGGTTCCATATGTCCTGACCTTGCTCATTCTGGTGATCACCTGCAAACCGGGCAGCATCATCAACGGCAGCCCGGGTGAGTTGTCTTCAGCCCGATGAGCACGCACTAAACGTTAATCTCGAAGGAAAACAAATGTCTGGTCTCGGCGGTCTCAATAAATCAGCTCACGGTGTGGTCATGGGCTTGGTGCAACTTCAATTACCCGTGGTTGTCACCCCGCAAGACCTGAAGAACCAGACCCAGCGTATCTGCGACATGGTGGCCAAGGCGCGGCGCAATCAGGGCACGATGGATTTGGTGGTCTTTCCTGAGTATTCGTTGCACGGCTTGAGCATGGACACCAACCCTGAGATCATGTGCACACTTGACGGCCCCGAAGTGGCGGCCTTCAAAGCGGCCTGCGTGGATCACAAGATCTGGGGCTGCTTCTCGATTATGGAACTCAACCCTGGCGGTTACCCCTACAACAGCGGCCTGATCATCGACAACACCGGAACCATCCAGCTGTATTACCGCAAGTTGCACCCCTGGGTTCCGGTAGAACCCTGGGAACCGGGCAACCTGGGCATTCCGGTGTGTGATGGCCCCAACGGCAGCAAACTTTCGCTGATTATTTGCCATGACGGCATGTTCCCCGAGATGGCCCGCGAGGCTGCCTACAAGGGCGCCGAGATCATTATTCGTACCGCCGGATACACCGCGCCCATACGCCATGCCTGGAAAATCACCAACCAGGCCAATGCGTTTACCAACCTGGCTTATACCGCCAGCGTGTGTATGTGCGGCAGCGATGGCTCGTTTGACTCCATGGGTGAGGGCATGTTCTGCAGTTTTGATGGCACCGTGATGGTGGAAGGCGGTGGCCGGCCCGATGAGATCATTACCTGCGAAATGCGGCCCGACCTGGTGCGTGAGGCGCGCCAGGGCTGGGGCGTTGAAAACAACATCTATCAGCTCTACCACCGGGGCTATGTTGCGGTGACAGGCGGCGCTCAGGATTGCCCTTACACCTACATGCAGCACATGGCTGCCGGATGTTACAAATTGCCCTGGACTGTGACTGTGACCGATGGCACATCGTGCGGTTTTCCCGCGCCGACACGACCCTACAAGGGCCCAGAAACCCATCCGCTGGTCAAGACATGAATACACCACGTTTTGTTCAAGCAGATCCCTACGCCTGGCCCTGGAATGGCGATCTGTTGCCGTCCAATACGGAGCTGATCGTCATCGATATGCAGACTGATTTTTGCGGTGTCGGGGGGTATGTGGACAAGATGGGTTATGACATCTCCCTGACCCGCAAACCCATAGCGCCATTGACAACGCTGATGGCTGTCATGCGTAGCGCGGGCTACACCGTGATGCACACCCGCGAAGGCCACCGGGCCGACCTGTCAGACCTGCCGGCCAACAAACGCTGGCGCTCTCGCCAGATCGGCAACCAGGGCATCGGCATTGGTGACGATGGGCCCTGCGGTCGCATTTTGGTTAGGGGTGAACCGGGCTGGGAGATCATCCCTGAACTCGCACCCCTGGCCGGTGAAGTGGTGATTGACAAGCCTGGCAAGGGCTCGTTTTGCGCTACAGATCTGGAGCTGATCCTGCGCACCCAGGGCATCTGCAACCTGATACTGGTCGGTATCACCACCGATGTGTGCGTGCACACCACGCTAAGGGAAGCCAATGACCGGGGCTTTGAGTGCCTGGTCTTGTCCGACTGCACGGCGGCCACCGATATCGGTAATCACGAAGCTGCGCTGAAGATGATCACCATGCAAGGCGGTGTGTTTGGTGCCCACGCCACATCGCTGCAGCTAATGGCAGGCCTGAGCACACCGGTGTGATGAGCGCAATGCACATCGCCCCGATTTCCCCACCCACCGGTGCCATGGCGCTGGAGACCTACCAGCTGACCAAGCGTTTCGGCAGCTTCACCGCACTTGACCATGTCACCATGAAAGTGCTCCCGGGCACTGTGCATGCCTTGCTGGGCGAAAACGGGGCCGGCAAAAGTACGCTGGTGAAATGTGTCGCCGGCTTTCACCGCGCCGAAGAAGGCAGCGTGATTACCGACGGGCGCGAGCAGGACATTGCCAACCCGGTCGTGGCGCGCACGCTGGGCATAGGCATGGTGTACCAGCATTTCACGCTGGCACCCGGCATGACGGTAGCTGAGAATTTACTGCTGGCTGGCGGCAAGACGCCCAGCCTGATCAACTGGTCAAAGCAGCGTGCGCAACTCAAGGACTTTCTGGCGACCACGCCTTTCTCACTGGATCTGGATGCCCGGCCGGGTGAACTGGCCGCCGGCGAAAAACAAAAACTGGAGTTGCTCAAGCAGCTTTACCTCAAACCGCGATTGCTGATTCTCGACGAGCCCACATCGGTACTCACGCCGCAAGAAGCTGATGAGGTGCTGGGCCATGTGCGTGAGTTTGCCCGCAGCGGCCTGTGCACCGTGCTCATCATCACGCACAAGTTCCGCGAGGTCATGGCCTACGCGGATGACGTTACTGTGCTGCGCCGGGGCAAGGCTGTTCACCATTGCCCGGTGGCGTCCACCCATCCATCCGAGTTGGCACGGGCCATGATGGGCGAAGCCGCAAGTACGGTGCAACCTGCTGGCAATCATGAACAAAAAGGGACAGAAACCATTGTGGGGAATGAATTGGATGCTCCTGAAAATAGAGCAGGCAACATTCTTCTGTCAGTTGAGCAGCTCAACGTGGCTGGCGACCGTGGACCTGTGGCGGTGCATGAGCTGAGTCTGCGTGTGGCCAGCGGTGAAATTCTCGGTGTGGCCGGTGTGTCAGGAAACGGCCAGCGCGAACTGGCGGAGGCGCTGGTGGGTCAACGTGCGCGGCTGTCCGGGAGCGTCACGGTCATGGGCGAACCTTATGCAGCCAAACGCGAAGAAAACCACCGCCTCAAAGTACGCAGCCTGCCGGAAGAACCGCTGCGCAACGCTTGCGTAGCTGATTTGTCTGTTGCCGAAAATATGGCACTGCGCGACTTTGATCAGCCTCCCCTGTGCACCGGTGGTCGTTTGCGCTTTAACCAGTGGCGCAGCCGTGCACGCGAATGGATTGCCAGCTACGGCATCAAGACACAGGGCGAGGACGCGCCCATTCGCAGCCTCTCAGGCGGTAATGTGCAGCGGGCGGTTCTGGCGCGTGAACTCGCAGGCGACATCAATGTGCTGATTGCCGCCAACCCGGTATTCGGCCTGGACTTTGCCGCCGTCAAGGAAATTCACACCCGGATACGGGGGGTGCGCAACCAGGGTGGCGCAGTGTTGTTGATCAGCGAAGACCTGGATGAACTGTTGGAGCTGGCAGACCGCATCCTGGTCATGAGCGAAGGGCGTATTGTCTTTGAAACACCGGCCGCTCAGGCTGAACGACAGGTGCTGGGTGCCTATATGGGCGGCAGTCAACACGAGACGGATGCGAATGGGGCCCACCCTGCGCCAAAACCTTTACCCGAGGAAACCCCGGCATGACCACCCTGCACGCCCAGCCTTTTGACTTCACTTTCGATCTGGCGCATACCGCGCTGGTCATCATCGACATGCAGCGCGACTTCATTGAGCCTGGCGGCTTCGGGCAAAGCCTTGGCAACGATGTGTCCCTGCTGTCAGCCATCGTGCCGGCTTGCAAGGCCGTGTTGAGCGCTTGGCGAGAGGCCGGCGGTTTGGTGGTGCACACCCGGGAAGCACACGAGGCCGACCTGAGCGACTGTCCCGATGCCAAGCGCAACCGGGGCAATCCGGCTCTGCGGATTGGCGATTTGGGTCCGATGGGCCGGATTTTGGTCAAAGGCGAACCAGGCAACCAGATCATTGCGGAATTGGCCCCAGTGGCCGGTGAGATCGTCATCGACAAGCCGGGCAAAGGCGCTTTTTACGCTACCCCTTTACAGAGCCTGCTGCAGCAAGCTCGCATAACCCACCTGATCTTCATGGGGGTGACCACCGAGGTTTGTGTGCAAACCTCGATGCGAGAAGCCAATGACCGAGGGTATGACTGCCTGCTGCTGGAAGACTGCACCGAGAGCTACTTCCCGCAGTTCAAAGCCTCCACCGTTGAGATGATCCACGCACAGGGCGGCATTGTGGGCTGGACCGCTGCGGGTACACGCTTGATCAAGGCAATGGGTCTTTAAGCAGCTCGCCCGGGCATCAAGCCCCGGGGCTGCTGAGCTTCAAATGCGGCTGAGTGCCAGCTGCCGGGCCAGCGCGTTATGCCGCTCAATCAGCGGGCCTATGTCCACGGAGGTGATCTGTCCTTCACGCACCACGACGCGGCCGTTCACAATCGTGTAGTCAGCGTTGCCGCTGGCGCACAGCATCAGGGCCCCCACGGGATCATGCACTGCGCCGCCGGCCATGGCCAGGGTATCGGTCCGGTACATGGCAATATCGGCACAAAAGCCCGGCGCGATCTGGCCGATATCGGTACGCCCCAGCACCTGCGCGCCACCACGGGTGGCGAGTTTGAGGGCATCACGCGGCGTCATCTCGGCGGGCCCGGTATCGCAACCAAACAGGGTGCGGCCATCAGTCCCGATTGAAGGTGGCTCCATGGACTTGCGCACGCGCGCCAGCAGCATGGCTTGGCGCGCTTCATTGAGCAGGTGGCCAGCATCGTTGCTGGCGCTGCCATCCACACCCAGCCCAACCGGTACGCCCGCATTGAGCAAGCGCCGCAAAGGCAATATGCCGCTGGACAGGCGCATATTGCTGCAGGGGCAATGGGCAATGCCGGTACGGGTTTTGGCAAAGAGATAGGCACCGGCATCATCCAGTCTGACGCAATGCGCATGCCAGACATCTTCACCCACCCAACCCAGATCCTCAACATACTGCGCCGGGGTGCAATTGAAGTGCTCGCGGGTGTAGGCCACGTCGTGCTCGTTCTCAGCCAGGTGGGTGTGCATGCGCACACCATAGGCACGCGCCAGAGAGGCCGACTCGCGCATCAAGTCCTGGCTGACGGTAAACGGCGAGCAAGGTGCCACGGCCACATTGAGCATGGCACCAGGCGAGGCATCGTGCCAGGTCTCTATCAGGCGACGGGTTTCCCTGAGGATGAAGTCTTCTTTCTCCACCACCCGGTCAGGCGGCAGCCCGCCCTGGCTTTCGCCCACACTCATGCTGCCGCGTGTGGCGGTAAAGCGCATACCGATGGTCTGCGCGGCTTCTATGCTGTCTTCAAGGCGCACGCCATTGGGGTAAATGTAGAGGTGGTCACTGCTGGTGGTGCACCCCCCCATGAGCAGCTCAGCCATGGCCACCTGATTTGAAACCAGCACCATCTCGGGGGTCAGACCCGCCCAGATCGGGTACAGGCCCTTGAGCCAGGAAAACAGCTCCGCGTTTTGCACGCCGGGAATGGCACGCGTGAGGCACTGCACCATGTGGTGGTGGGTGTTGACCATGCCGGGAATGACCACGTGGTTGCGGGCGTCAATGACCTCATCAACAACGCTGGCCAGGTCTGAGGTGTCCTCGGAAGCAGGAACGATGCGTTCTATGTTGCCATCACGGATCAGCAGCGAAGCACCGCGAAGTTCGGTCTGCGCATCGTCCTGGGTGGCAATGCAGTTGGCGCGTTGGATCAGCAAGGTGGACATTGAGGAGATTCTCGCAACAGAATTGTTACCAAGCGCGGGCTTTACAAGCAACTCTGCAGTCTACCGAGCCTGCGCACCTGCCATATTCTGGCAGGTGCAGGCCTCTGGATCCAGCGCGGGCGTGCGACCGAGATCAGCACCCTGCTGCTGGGGTTTCAAAAAAATCAGAACTTGTAGGTCGCCAGCACCATAGGTGAGGTGGACCTGCAGGTGTTGGTGATGCCTGAACCCGAAGTCCCAAACTTGCTGTTGTCACAACCGAACTTGTTATCCCAATATTCAATACCCACACCGGCTTTCAAGCCGCTTTTGGCTCCGCCAATGTCAAACATGTATGAAGCACGCAACAACACTTCAGTTGCAGTTGCGTTGCCAAAACCGTCATCACCTTTGGGGCCAACAATGTCCAGGAAGCCCTCAAAAGTGCCAACGCCGCCCATAGGAATCGCCCAGGCACTTGAGAATGCCAGAGCGGGATCAAAGTTAACGTTTCGTTTGTTAGCTGCCGCAAAACTGTTGTTGTTGGTTTCTTTGTACACATCAAAACCGATATTCCAGAATCCCGCTTTCACCGGCATAGCAGCGTCCATGCCTAGACGAAGCTTGGCTGGCGCAGGCGCAAACGCGGTGTTCTTGGCCCCCATGTCCACTCGGGCGGTCAGGCTGAGGTCTTTGGCAAAGCCGTAACCTCCCTTCTTACCGGACATCGCGCTCAAGGAAAAGCTGCGCTTGTAGAAGCCATACCACTCAGCGGCACCCGAAGCACCGCCGTTGGCTGGATCAGAGTTGTCAGACCTGAGGTAGTCAATGGAAAACAGATTGCCACCCAGCTTGTCGCCGCTCACATGCGTGAAGTTCAATACATTCTTGCCCACCTTATCAGACGTGCCTGGCTCAGATTGCCCAGAGTAATAACGATAGCCAATACTGTCGGCAGACCAGTCGGCCGCCTGAGCGGCGGTGCAAGCCATGGCGGCGAGCGCGACGGCGGAGAGAGAGGTAGAAAGTCGCATGTGTTTTTCCTTTGTGTTAAGTTGAAATCGTAAAAACAAACTGTGTTTGCCTGACCGTCGACTGAACCGGCCATTGCGATCTAACTTAGCAACAACTGTGCCTGACTTTGGGTAAACCCTAGGTCTGGATGACTTCAGGTTTTCAATGCCGCCAAAATGCGCTCCGGTGTTGCCGGCGCATTCATGCAAACCGTTTGAGCAGCATTCACATCGGCTTGTGTGGCCTTGGCCTGAGCCACTGCATCGCGCAGCGCCTCCCACACACTGATGCCCAGCATGAAAGGCGGCTCGCCCACGGCTTTGCTGCCAAACACATTGTCTTCACGGTTCGGTTCGGGCCAGAAGTCCACCTTGAAGTGCGCCGGAATATCGCCTGTAGCGGGAATCTTGTACGTGCTGGGCGCATGGGTGGTCAGCACCCCCTGAGGGTTCCAGACCAGTTCTTCCGTGGTCAGCCATCCCATTCCTTGCACAAAGCCGCCCTCAATCTGGCCGATGTCTACGGCCGGGTTGATGCTGCGTCCGACATCGTGCAGGATGTCGACTTTAAGCACCCGGCTCTCTCCGGTCAGGGTGTCTATGGCCACCTCCGTACAAGCCGCACCGTAAGCAAAATAGTAAAACGGACGACCTGTCAGGGTGGTTTTGTCATAGTGAATTTTGGGGGTGCGGTAAAAGCCATCACTCCACAGCTGGATACGGTTGGCATAGGCCGCTTTCACCACATCAGCGAAGGCCCGTGAGGTCACTGGTGTGACCACGCGACCGTCCTCAAAAATCACCTCGCCTGCGCCGCAATCGTCCAGACCGCAAACAAATGCGGCCAGGTTTTGCCGGACGTTGCGAGCCGCAAACTGGGCAGCCCGGCCATTGAGGTCAGTCCCGCTGGAAGCGGCCGTAGCGCTGGCATTGGGCACGCGCGCGGTGTCGCTGGCCGAAACCTGAATCCGGTCAAAAGGCACACCCAGTTCGTCAGCCACGATTTGCGCCACTTTGGTGTGCAATCCCTGCCCCATTTCTGTGCCGCCGTGGTTCACGATAACGCTGCCATCGGTGTAGACATGCACCAGCGCACCGGCCTGGTTGAACAGTGTTGCGGTAAAACTGATGCCGAACTTCACTGGCGTGATGGCCAAGCCACGCTTGAGCACCGGACTGGCTGCGTTCCAGATGGAAATGTCTTTTTTTCGACGCTGGTATTGGGAAGTTTGCTCCAGTTTTTGCAGCAAAGGCAAGAGGATATTGTCTTCAACCGTCATGCCGTAGTGGGTGACGTTGCGCTCGGTGGTACCGTACAAATTGCGCAGCCTCACATCCAGCGGGTCTTGCTGCAAATGCCGGGCAATGTCGCCCAGAATGGTCTCGATGGCGATCACGCCCTGGGGCCCGCCAAAGCCCCGGAACGCGGTGTGGCTCTGGGTGTTCGTTTTGCAACGGTAGCTGTCTATGACCACATCGCTCAAAAAATAGGCGTTGTCACTGTGAAAGATGGCGCGGTCTGCCACCGGGCCTGACAAGTCGGCTGAAAAGCCACATTCAGCCAACAAGGTCAGTTTCAAGCCGGTGATGCGGCCGCTGTCGTCAAAGCCCACCGTGTAGTCGTAGGCAAACGGGTGACGTTTGCCGGTGATCTTGAAGTCTTCATCACGGTCGAGCCGCATCTTGACAGGACACTTCCATTTGTTCGCCGCGACAGCTGCCCACACCGCCAGGTGACCCGACTGGGTTTCCTTGCCGCCAAAGCCGCCACCCATGCGCCGGCACTCCACCCGCACCCGGTGCTGATCCAGACCCAGCGCATGAGCTACCCAGTGCTGCGCCTCGCCCGGGTGCTGGGTGCTGCTGTAAATCAGCCACTGGTTTTGCTCTTGCGGCAGCGCATACGCCACCATGCCCTCCAGGTAAAAATGCTCCTGGCCGCCCACGTCAAAACTGCCGCTCAGGGTGTGGGTTGCACGGCCAAGGCCGGCTTGTGCGTCACCCCGCTTGACTGTCACCGGGGGCAGCACATAACTCTGTGCCGCATGGGCCGCTCTGGCCGAGAGCACGGCGGGCAAGGGTTCGATATCCAGTTGTACTTGGCGCGCAGCACGGCGCGCCTGCATGACAGAGCGGGCCAGCACCAGGCCAATGACCTGGCCCACATGGCAGACGGTGTCAGTCGCAAACACCGGTTCGTCGTGGGCAAAGGCTGCGAGAATTTTGTCGCCGGGGATGTCGGCGCTGAGCACCACATCGACCACGCCGGGAAGGCTTAAGGCAACGCGGGCATCCACGCCTTTGAGGCGGCCATGCGCCAGCGGAGAAAGTATGGGCGCAGCATAAAGCGTACCCTTGACCTCAGGGATGTCATCCACATAAGGTGCCGTGCCCATGACCTGATGGCGGGCGCTTTCGTGGGCTTGCGGGGTGCCGCAGGCGCTGCTCATGCCAGCAGCTCCAGGGTATCGAGGATGACCGGCTCGCCGTTCACATCAGCCCAGAAACGATGCAACAGGCTGCCCAACAGCTCGGTGCGGTAAGCGGCGCTGGCACGCATGTCGGAAATCGGCTGGAATTCGGCCTGCAGCACTGCAGCCGCATGCTCAAAAGCGACTTTCCCCCACGCTGCGCCTTGCAAAGCAGCTTCTGTTTTGATAGCGCGCACCGGCGTAGCAGCCACACCCCCCACACCGATGGACGCGCTGCTGATAACACCATCCTGCAAGCGCAGGCGCAGCGCCAGGCACACGGCGGAGATGTCATCGTCCTGTCGCTTGGAGATTTTGTAAACACGCAATTGGTCTGCGGCCAGCGCCTTGGGAACTTCGATGCGCACCAGCAGTTCATCCGGGGCCATGACATGGGTGCGGTAGCCGGTGTACAGAGCCTCCAGCGGCAAGCTGCGCTCACCGCGCACACTGGCCAGCACCACACGGGCTTGCAAGGCAATCAGCAAGGGCATGCTGTCGCCTATCGGCGAGCCATTGGCCACATTGCCGCCCAGCGTGCCGCTGTGGCGCACGGGCAGGCCGGCAAAACGCTCGGCAAAGCGCTGCAGCTGCGGCCACTGGGCCACCAGGGCTGCGTAGGCCTCGTGCAACGTGACCGAGGCGCCAATCACCAACAGGCTATCGGTGATCTCCATGCGCCGTAATTCAGCGGCACGGGTGACATCGAGCACCCGCTCAAACTGGCGGTGCTGCTTGGTCACCCAAAGCCCCACATCCGTACAGCCAGCCACCACCTGCGCTTGCGGGTAAGCCGCACGGGCGGCCAACAGCCCGGCCAGCGTGGTGGGTGCAAGATAGGACACTTCATAGGTCGAATTGGCGTTTTCCCCTTGTACGGCCTCATCGAGCTGCTTCATTTTCAGGAGCACATCTGACTCATCAAGAGCCACCTGAGGCAGGTGGCCCATGGTTTGCGCTGCCTCCAGAATGGGGCGGTAGCCGGTGCAGCGGCACAGGTTGCCCGACAAATCGGCCTGTGCGATCTCACGGCTGATGGGCTCACCCCGCAGCACCCGGTTTTGGTACATGCCAAACAAGCTCATGACAAAGCCGGGAGTACAAAACCCGCATTGGCTGCCATGACAGTCCAGCATGGCCTGCTGACAGGGGTGCAGCGTGCCATCGGCAGCAGGCAGGTCCTGGGCTGTCCAGACCGTCATGCCCTGCACGGAATGCGCCAGCCGGATACAACTGTTGATGGCCTGCACCCGCAGGCCCTCTCCACTGGCCTGTCCCAACACCACGGTGCAGGCGCCGCAGTCGCCCTCGCCACAACCTTCCTTGGCGGAGGTGCAGTTCAAGTCCTCCCGCAGTACCTCCAACAAGGTGCGTTGGGGGGGCACCTTGTGCAGGGTGACCACTTGGCCGCGGTGAATGAAATGAAGATCAGGGTTTTTCATTGCGATAAAGTTGGTGCGATATTCTCAAGCAAGCAACATACCAGATTCCAGCACCGCCTCCATGAGAAAGTACCACCAGAGCCGCAAACGGATACTTGGGCCTGGCACATTTATCGCTTAAGCTCATCCACCATGATCACCGACTCTTCAGAATCAAGCCGCGCCCGGTTGACGCTGTCGGGCATCACCAAAAGCTACCCCGGTGTAGTGGCCAACCGGCAGATTTCCCTGAGCGTGCTGCCGGGGCAGATTCATGCGGTGCTGGGCGAAAATGGCGCGGGCAAGTCCACCCTGATGAAAATCATCTACGGCGCTGTCAAGCCCGACGCCGGTGAGGTGCACTTTAATGGCCAGGCCGTACGTGTAGCCAACCCGCAGGAAGCCCGGGCCCTGGGCATCAGCATGGTGTTTCAGCATTTCAGCCTGTTTGATACGCTGACGGTGGCCGAGAACGTGTGGCTGGGACTGGACAAACGCATCAAGCTGGCTGAAGTGAGCCGGCGCATTATTGCCAAGGCTGCCCAATACGGCCTGGATATCGACCCTCACCGCCCCGTCCACACCCTGAGTGTGGGTGAGATGCAGCGGGTAGAAATCATCCGGGCGCTGCTCACCGACCCTCAATTGCTGATTCTGGACGAGCCCACCTCGGTGCTGACTCCGCAAGCTGTGGAAAAACTCTTTGTTGTGTTGCGCCAACTGGCCGAACAAGGTTGCAGCATTTTGTACATCAGCCACAAGCTGCACGAAATACGTGCACTGTGCACCGCCTGCACGGTCCTGCGCGGCGGCCAGGTCACCGGGGTCTGCGATCCACGCGAAGAAAGCAATGCCTCTTTGAGCCGCCTGATGATTGGCGCGGAGCCTCCCACCTTGCAATACAGCGCACCTCAACTTGGCCGCGTGCTGCTGCAAGCCCGGGCTTTGAGCCTGCCCCGCAGCGAACCCTTTGGCATGGACCTGGCCGACATTAACCTGCAAGTGCGTGCCGGCGAAGTGGTCGGCATCGCTGGCGTCTCGGGCAATGGTCAGCGCGAACTGCTGTTTGCCCTGTCAGGCGAAGACACGCGCGCGCCGGCCAGTGCCATCGTACTGGCGGGCCAAAGCGCCGGGCACCTGAACCCGGCCCGCCGGCGGGCGCTGGGCCTGCACTTTGTCCCCGAAGAACGGCTGGGACGCGGTGCCGTACCCACGCTGGACTTGGCGCGCAACCTGCTGCTGACCCGCAAAGAGGCCGTAGGCCGTGGAGGATGGATTCGCGGCAAGGCGCTACAGGCCCAGGCCCAGGCCATCATTGAGCGCTTCAAGGTCAAAGCCTCTGGCCCCAAAGCGGCTGCGCGCAGTCTTTCGGGTGGCAATCTGCAAAAGTTCATCGTGGGGCGCGAAATTGATGCCCGCCCGCGAGTGCTCATCGTCTCTCAACCCACCTGGGGCGTGGACGTGGGAGCTGCTGCGCAAATTCGCGGCGAAATCCTGGCACTGCGCAACGCGGGCTGTGCGGTGCTGGTGGTGAGCGAGGAGCTGGAAGAACTGTTTCAGATCTGCGACCGCCTGCATGTGCTGGCCAAAGGACGGCTCTCACCCGACGTGCCCACTGCGCAAGCCAGCATTGAGCAAATTGGCGAATGGATGAGCGGCCTGTGGCACACCGACGCGCAGCAGCTTGCGTCTTTGGAGGCATCGCATGCTCAGGCTTGAGCCGCGCCCTCAACCCTCGGCCGTGTGGGGCATTGCATCGCCGCTGCTGGCGCTGACCATCACCGTGCTGCTGGGTGTGCTGTTGTTCATGGCTTTGGGCAAGGACCCGGTGCGCGGGCTGCAAATGTTTTTCTGGGAGCCGGTGAAATCCGCTTACGCCCTGGGCGAGCTGATGGTCAAGGCCACGCCGTTGCTGCTCATTGCGCTGGGCCTGGCCGTGTGCTTTCGCTCCAATGTCTGGAACATTGGCGCTGAGGGGCAGTTTGTAATGGGGGCCGTATTCGCCGGTGGCGTGGCCCTGCTGGCCGACAAAACCACCGGAGCCTGGATCATCCCGGCGCTGCTGCTGGCCGGCGTGATCGGGGGCATGCTGTGGGGCGGTCTGACTGCGTTGCTGCGCGACCGCTTCAATGCCAGCGAGATTCTGGTCAGCCTGATGCTGGTGTATGTGGCCATCCAGATTCTCAACTTCATGGTGCACGGCCCCTGGAAAGACCCCCAGGGCTATAACTTTCCGCAGTCCCAGACCTTTGCGGCGGTGACACGTATTCCACGTTTGATGGATGGTTCACGCGTCAATGTCGGCCTGCTCCTGGCCTTGGTGGGTGCAGGCGCGCTGTGGGTGTTTTTATTCCGGCTCAAGGCCGGTTTTGCCTTGCAAGTGGGCGGGCTGGCACCTGCCGCTGCCCGCTACGCCGGCTTTTCTTCGCGCAAGGCGCTGTGGGTAGCCCTGCTGCTCTCGGGCGGCGCAGCCGGACTGGCTGGCGCCCTTGAAGTGGCCGGCCCCATTGGTCAGCTCACGCCCTATGTGCCCGCCGGTTATGGCTTTGCCGCCATCATCGTGGCCTTTGTGGGGCGGCTGCATCCGGTGGGCATGATTTTTTCTGCCATTCTCATGAGCATGTTCTACATTGGCGGCGAGCTGGCGCAGTCTCGCCTGGGACTGCCCAAATCGATCACCGGCGTGTTCCAGGGCCTGCTGCTGTTTTGCCTGCTGGCCTGTGACACCCTCATCAACTACCGCATCCAACGCAAGGCAGGCCGCTAATGGATTCTTACGCACTGCTCATTGCCGCCACGCTCAACGCCGGCACCGTACTGGCCATTGCCGCATTGGGCTTGCTGATCAACGAAAAGGCCGGTGTTGTCAACCTGGGAGCCGAAGGCCTGATGCTGTGCGCTGCCATTGCCGGCTTTGCCACCGTGGTGCACACCGGCAGCGACTGGTTGGGCTTTGCCGCCGGCATCGGCGCGGGCGCGCTGCTGGCTGCCGTATTCGGGGTGCTGGTGATCTGGCTGGGCACCAACCAGTACGCGACCGGGCTGGCCCTGAGCCTGTTCGGAGCCGGGTTTTCAGCATTTGTGGGCATCGGTTATGTACAGGCCAAGCTGCCCGAGCGCATGCAGTTTGCGGTGCCCTACCTTTGCGACATTCCCCTGATCGGACCAGCGCTGTTCCAGCAGCATCCGCTGGTGTACATCACGGTAGCTGGCGCGCTGTGGCTGATCTGGTTTCTGGACCGCACCCGCAGCGGGCTGATTTTGCGTGCGGTGGGCGAATCCCCTGAATCAGCCCATGCCCTGGGTTACCCGGTACGGCGCATCCGCCTGCTGGCGGTGATGGCCGGCGGCGCCCTGTGCGGACTGGCTGGCGCCTATCTGGCCGTTGTGTACACCCCGTTGTGGGTTGAGGGTATGGTGGCCGGCAAGGGCTGGATTGCGCTGGCGCTGACCACTTTTGCAACCTGGCGTCCGGCACGCGTCTTGCTTGGTGCATATCTGTTCGGCGGCGTGACCATGCTGCAGTTTCATCTGCAAGGCATAGGCGTGGAAGTGGCCAGTCAGTTCCTCACCATGCTGCCCTACCTGGCCACCATCGTGGTGCTGGCACTCATCTCGCGCAATCCGGCATGGATCCGTGTGAATATGCCGGCATCCATTGGCAAACCTTTCTATCCCGGCTGATAATTGTTTTTTGATTTCCTTGTTTGATTTTTAACCCTAACTTGAAGGACCTTCATGACCGACCTGAACAAACGACATCTTTTTAAACTGGCTGCACTGTCTGCGGTAACCGCCGCCGCACTGATCGGCTGCGGCAAGAAAGAAGAGCCCGTGGCTGCTGCGCCTGCCGCTGCGCCCGCCCCAAAGGCTGAGCCCCTGAAAATCGCCTTTGCCTATGTCGGACCCGTGGGTGATGGCGGCTGGACCTTTGCCCATGACAATGGCCGCAAAGCCGTAGAAAAAGAATTTGGTGACAAGGTCGTCACCAGTTTTGTGGAAAAAGTACCTGAGAGCGCCGATGCTGAACGCGTCTTTCGCGACCTCGTGGGTCAGGGCAACAAGCTGATTTTTGGCACCACCTTTGGCTATATGGAGCCGATGCTCAAAATCGCGCCGGACGCCAAGGATGTGAAGTTTGAACATGCTACCGGCTACAAGCAGGCCGAAAACCTGCGTACCTACGACAGCCGCACCTACGAAGGCGCCTACATGGCCGGTGTGATTGCCGGCGCCATGACCAAGACCAACACCCTGGGCGTGGTCGGCTCGATCCCGATTCCTGAAGTTATCCGCAACATCAACAGCTTCACCATGGGCGCGCAGTCGGTCAACCCCAAGGTCAAGACCAAGGTGGTGTGGGTGGGCGAGTGGTTCAATCCACCCAAAGAAACGGATGCTGCCACCTCGCTGATCAACGGCGGCGCAGATGTATTGATGCAAAACACCGACTCATCGGCGGTGCTGCAAACAGCCGAAGCCAAGGGCAAGCGCGCTTTTGGATGGGACTCTGACATGACCGCCTACGGTCCCAAGGCGCACCTGGGCTCAGCCATCATCAACTGGGGCCCCTACTACATCAAGGCCACCAAAGACGCACTGGAAGGCAAGTGGTCTGGTAACAGTGCCAGCTGGTGGGGCGTGAAAGAAGGCGCGATTGACATGGTCAGCGTGGCAGCGGATGTGCCTGAAGACACCAAGAAGAAAATTGACGAGATCCGCTCCGGCCTGAAAGCCGGTACTTTCTCAATCTGGAAAGGCCCGATTGTTGGCCAGGATGGCAAGGAAGTGCTTAAGAAAGACGAAGTCGCCGATGACAAGTTCCTGGGCGGCGTGATGTTCTACGTCAAGGGCGTCGAGGGCAAGATACCTGGCGGCGACAAAAAATAACCCTTTGCTCATCCCAATCAAGCCGGCTTACTGCCGGCTTTTTTCTGCTTGCCTAGTCCCTATTAAATTAGCAGCGACGCGAATCCGACATTGGTCAGGGAGCTGATTTCTTCGTTTTCATTGCAGCTTCCAGAAACTCAAACATTCTTTGTTCAGAGTCCTGCGTTATTTGGCTGCTGTAGATGTAGGTCACCCGGTTTCCGCGCCAATCTGACTTGCTGTAGTTGTGCAAGTTCTTGCAATCCCAGCAATGCGTCGCCTCGGGATAGACATGCCACTGCACCGGTCCGCCCGCTGATTTGACAGCTTCAAGTTTTGGCACACACTCGGAAGGAGGCGTTTCGACATCCAAAGCACCCATCAACACCAGCAAAGGCTTATCGATGTCTGGATTGATCAATTCATAAGCAGGACCAGACTGAGGTCGGATAGAAAAGCACCCGGGGTAAAACGATACTGCAGCTGCAAAACGGGTTCCATCGCCCAGCGCCTCCCCCCAGGTTTTGCCACTCAAGACCATGGACACCATTGCCCCCCAAGAATAACCAGCGTGGGCAATCCGTTCCTTGTCTACAAAATCAAACTTTTTCAGGTGAGCGGCAGCCAGCAAAGCATCTCTCGCACCGCGCGCAAAATTGATACCCGCTTTGGGACCCAAGCACACGGTATCGACACCTCTGGGCCCCAAGCTGTCAACGATCAAGGCCACATAACCGCGCTGCACAGCGGTCTTGGCCCACTCCAGCATGGACTGATTTTGCCAACTGCCTGTGGCGTTGCGCAGGCCGCCGCATTGGTGCTGCAAAACCAAAGCAGGAAATGGACCATTTCCAGACGGCTTGTACATTGCCATGGACGGCATACTGGAAAAACTAAATTCGCTGAGCTTGTCAGGGTATTTCAAATCCTGCGCAATACTGGCTGCGTTGCGCAAAGACTGGGCACTGTGGATTTGCGCCAAACCCCCATGCGAGTACAACACCATGAAGGAGATCAGAAGAAAACTTCGCCAACACGAGAAAAGTATCATGGTGGAGACTGCCGTTGAAAGCGGCAAAGCGCTTTTATCTAGAACGGAATGTCGTCGTCCATGTCATCAAACCCGCTGCCGGATTTGGCAGCTGCAGGGCGAGTGCTTGGGGCGGGCGGGGCAGGCCGTGCAGCCGGCGCGCGGCGCTGAGGTTGTTCGTCGCCCTCATGTGGAGCACCCATGCCTTCGCGTTTGCCCAGCAATTGCATTTCGGTGGCGATGATGTCCACCGTATTTTTTTCCACACCCGCCTGGTCGGTGTACTTGCCGTACTTCAATCGGCCTTCAACGTAGATAGGCTGGCCTTTTTTGACGTATTCCCCGGCTATCTCAGCCAGCCGGTCATAAAACGTCACACGGTGCCATTCGGTGGTTTCGATGTTTTCACCGGTGTTCTTGTCCTTGCGCCGGGTGCTGGTGGCCACGCTGATGTTGGCTACGGCCTGGCCTGAAGGCAGGTAACGGATTTCGGGGTCGCGGCCACAATTGCCGACGAGGATGACTTTGTTGACGGATGCCATGGTATTTCTCCTGAATTTGAATGAATTATGAAGCCTGTTGGGTCGCTTGAGGTGCCAATAACAATTCATCGCTTTGGCCCTTTGAGCGTTTGAGGGGCCAAGCCGAGCAGGGGCCATAAAAAACGCCCTCTGAGAGAGGGCGTTTCGGTGCACGCGTGTAACTTTTATTTGCAATACACGCGGGCAGTTCGTGGTGTGTAAATGCCAAGGGTCACCAATCCCAGCAGCACGTCTATGCCAGTCCTTTCAACGGCCACGCCTACCACCTTAGGTGCGCCGCCACAGAGCCGGGCGG
The DNA here is from genome assembly GCA_040382055.1 of Hylemonella sp. Classification (GTDB taxonomy): domain Bacteria; phylum Pseudomonadota; class Gammaproteobacteria; order Burkholderiales; family Burkholderiaceae_C; genus JBEIGE01. The sequence goes on along the minus strand of JBEIGE010000022.1, from coordinate 19,740 downwards.
CATCAACGGTCTCTTCCTGTCCAATACCGCTAAGCCAAAAAGTCTGGCTGTCTTCGGTTTTAGGAACCGTGCTTGCCACGTCGCCAGCGACGTTGAAGCGCTGGTTTGCACAGCCTGCCAGCATGGCGGTGCAGACGACTGCGGTCAATAGAGTTTTGAACATAAATGTCTTTCTGAGATGAGGTTAAATGAGATGAGGTTACAAGGAGATTACTTGCAATACACACGGGCGGTAAGCGGTGTGTAAATGCCCAAAGTCACCACACGCAGCAACACATCCAACCCGGTTTGCTCAACAGCAACCCCTACCACTTTGGCAGCACCGCCACAAGTTTGCGCAGCATCGACCGTCGTTTTTTGGCCTATGCCATCAACAAAAAAAGCCTGGCTATCTTCCATTTTTGGCGCCGTGGAGGACACGTCGCCGGCAATATTAAACCGCTGATTGGCGCAACCCAGCAAAAAAAGGCTCGCGAGCAGCGCGGTAAAAACAGACTTGAACATTAAAAATACTCCCTTGGGGGTTGAAAAAAGATGCCTATATTAAACGAAAGGCAATTTGATCTTACCCAGAAACAACCGGAGCCGGGAATAAGGGCAAACCATGACCATCGCGACATGGACTGAAAACCCGCGCAAAAACATTCATGCGGTCAAGCAAGCTGGGCCCGAGCACCAGACGCCCGTTAACCAGCTTATGGGCAAGCCGCCCGGACTTCACTATCATGGTGGGTTTTGCAGAACCCCTCCATTTTGACTTCTCCCTCCCCCCCGGATAGTACTAACGAACTGCGCCTGGCCTTGCAGCAGCAAACCATCAGCATTCGCGGTGCGCGCGCACACAACCTCAAAAACATCGACTTGGACATTCCGCGCAACAAGTTGGTGGTGATCACTGGCCTGAGTGGCTCGGGTAAATCCAGTCTGGCTTTCGACACGCTCTACGCCGAAGGCCAGCGCCGCTATGTGGAGAGTCTGTCCACCTATGCCCGGCAGTTTTTGCAGCTGATGGACAAGCCCGATGTGGACGTGATTGAAGGCCTGTCCCCGGCCATCAGTATTGAGCAAAAGGCCACCAGCCACAACCCGCGCTCCACGGTAGGTACTGTCACCGAGATTCACGACTACCTGCGGCTGCTATTTGCCCGTGCAGGCACACCGTTTTGCCCCGAGCACGGCTTGCCGCTTCAGGCGCAGACCGTGAGCCAGATGGTAGATGCCGTGTTGGCCATGCCCGAGGACACCCGCCTGATGATTCTGGCACCGCTGGCGAGGGAGAAAAAAGGCGAGTTTCTTGAGGTCTTTGCCGACATGCAAGCCCAGGGTTATGTGCGCTTTCGCATCAACGGCGTGACCTATAGCTTTGACGAGTTACCCAAACTGAAGAAAACCGAAAAACACGACATTGATGTGGTGATAGACCGCATCAAGGTGCGAGAGGACCTCAAACAGCGGCTGGCTGAGAGTTTTGAGGCCGCGCTGCGACTGGCCGATGGCCGTGCCATCGTGGCTGAAATGGATAGCGCCAATGAAATTGATAGCAAACTATTCAATACCGACAAGGCCAAAGATGATAAAAGACCTGCAGAGCAACTGTTCAACGCCAAGTTTTCCTGCCCGGTGTGCAGCTACTCCATCAGTGAGCTTGAGCCGCGTCTGTTTTCGTTCAACTCGCCGATGGGCGCCTGCCCGAGTTGCGACGGGATCGGCCACCGTGAGGTGTTTGACCCATCCCGGGTGGTGGCGTTTCCCGGCCTGAGCCTGGCCAGCGGTGCCATCAAAGGCTGGGACCGGCGCAACGCCTATTACTTCACGCTGCTTGAAAGCCTGGCGCGGCACTACAAGTTTGACATCGAGCAGTCGTTTGAATCGCTCACACCTGAGATTCAGCATGCCGTGCTGTTCGGTTCAGGCGAGGAAGAGATCAAGTTCTCCTACATGATGGAGTCAGCCAGCGCCAGCGCAGCTGGTGAGCCTGGTGGCCATAAAAGCCGCAAAGTCAGCAAAAAACACCCGTTTGAGGGCGTCATCCCGAACATGCAGCGGCGTTACCACGAGACCGAATCCACTTTGGTGCGTGAAGAATTGGGCCGGTTGCGCAGCACTCAGCCCTGTCCGGATTGCGCAGGTACCCGGCTGCGCCGCGAGGCACGCCACGTGCGACTTGGCGACAGCGTCGACGCTCGGGCGATTTTTGAGGTCAGTCACCTCACGCTGCGTGAGTGCCTGGGCTACTTCAACGCGCTAACGCTGCGCGGCAGCAAGGCCGACATTGCCGACAAAGTAGTTCGTGAAATTCGCCTGCGGCTGAAGTTTCTCAACGATGTCGGCCTGAACTACCTTAGTCTGGACCGCAGCGCTGAAACACTCAGTGGCGGGGAATCCCAACGCATACGCCTGGCCAGCCAGATCGGCTCGGGCCTGACCGGCGTGATGTACGTGCTTGATGAGCCCAGCATCGGCCTGCATCAGCGCGACAACGACCGCCTGATTGACACCCTCAAGCACCTGCGCGACATCGGCAACAGCGTGCTGGTGGTGGAACACGACGAAGACATGATGCGCGCGGCCGACCATGTGATTGACATGGGTGTGGGCGCGGGTGTTCACGGTGGACGGGTCGTCGCACAGGGCACGTTTGACGAAGTCAAGGCCAACCCGGAATCGCTCACCGGCAAGTACCTGGCGCAAACCCTGAAAATTGCGGTACCGCAACGACGCATGCCCTGGCTGCCCACTGTGGCCGCCAACACACCCGCAACTTTTAAAGGAACACCCAGCAAGGCTGCGCGGGCCTGGGCCGACCGCCAGGCGGTGCACCAGGCCACACAGGGCGATCTGCAGGCACTGCGCGTGCTGGGTGCCACCGGCCACAACCTCAAAAACGTGAGCGTGGCGTTTCCGGTGGGGCTTTTCACTTGCGTGACAGGGGTGTCGGGCTCGGGCAAATCCACCCTGGTCAACGACACGCTTTACGCCGCTGTGGCGCGCCAGTTGTACCGCGCGCATGACGAACCCGCCCCCTGCGAAGCGATTGAGGGCATTGAGCACTTCGACAAAGTCATCAATGTGGATCAGTCGCCCATCGGACGCACACCGCGCTCCAACCCGGCCACCTACACCGGCCTGTTCACGCCGATCCGTGAACTCATGGCCGAGGTGCCCATGGCACGTGAGCGCGGCTACGGCCCGGGACGCTTCAGTTTTAACGTGGCAGGTGGCCGCTGTGAAGCCTGCCAGGGCGATGGCATGGTCAAGGTGGAGATGCACTTTTTGCCCGATGTGTATGTGCCCTGCGAGGTCTGCCACGGCAAGCGCTACAACCGCGAAACACTGGAAGTGCTCTACAAGGGTAAAAACATTGCCCAGATTCTGGACCTGACCGTTGAGGCGGCCTATGCCTTCTTGCAGGCCATACCCACGATTGCGCGCAAGCTGCACACCCTGCTGGATGTGGGCTTGTCTTACATCCGCTTGGGGCAAGCCGCCACCACTCTCTCAGGCGGCGAGGCACAACGCGTCAAGCTGGCGCTGGAACTGAGCAAACGCGATACCGGGCGCACGCTCTACATCCTGGACGAACCCACCACCGGCCTGCACTTTGCCGACATTGACCTGCTCCTCAAGGTGCTTCACCAGCTGCGCGATGCGGGCAACACGATTGTGGTGATCGAGCACAACCTGGACGTCATCAAAACCGCCGACTGGCTGATTGACATGGGCCCCGAAGGCGGCGCGGGCGGCGGCACCGTGGTGGCTACCGGCACACCGGAGGACATTGCAGCGCATCCGGATAGCTTTACCGGGCGGTATTTGGCCCGGCTGCTTTAATTCACCGGCACCTGGCTAGAAGCATCTTGTTCACGAAGCTGACTTCAAGGCAATAACGACCACAGCGGCACCGCCTCAACGCCCTCGCCCATGGGGTAACGGTGCAAGCCAGGGTAGATGACATAAAGCGCATCAAGTTCAAGGTCATGCATGGCAATGCGCATGCTGGGCGTAACTCTGGGTGCGTCTGCCCGCTTGAACTCCACGCCAATTCGCTGCTGGCCACGCAACAGCAATAAATCCAGCTCAGCACCTTGATGGGTAGCCCAGAAAAAGGCTTCATCGGGCTTGGCAATACGCAATACCTGCTCCAGTGCAAAGCCCTCCCAGCTTGCACCGCTGTTCGGGTGTGAGACCAGCTCAGCCATGGTCTTGATACCCATCAGCATGTGCAACAGCCCTGTGTCGCGAAAGTAAATCTTGGGCGCCTTAACTTGGCGCTTGCTCAGATTTTGATGCCAGGGCTGAATCTGGCGAATCATCAGGGTCTGGGTCAAGGTATCGAGGTACCTTCGTATGGTCGGCTCTGACACGCCCATCGACTGTGCCGATGGCGCAGCAGACCAGATTTGACCGTGGTAGTGTGCCAGCATGCGCCAAAACCGTAGCATGGCGGGTGCAGCAATGTTGATGCCAAACTGCGGCATGTCCACTCGCACATGGTTTTCTACCGCGCCTGCCAGCCAGGCATGGCTGTCTTGATCAGACGCTGCCAGATAAGAACGAGGGTAGCCGCCACGCAGCCATAAACGGTTCACGGCATCGCTGCTGTACTCCCCCGCGTCTGCACATACCTCCTGCACGTCAAAGCCAGCCACCTCCACTGTTTCCACCCGGCCCAACAAAGACTCCCCCGACTGACGCAGCAATTCGGGGGATGCGCTTCCCAACAAAAGATACTGACCGAAGGCATCCGACCTGTCCATCAGGGTGCGCAACAAGGGAAACAACCCGGGCCTTAGCTGAACTTCATCAATCACGACCAGACCGGTCAGTTTTTCCAGAACAAATGCCGCCTGTTCCAGCTGCAGCGCGTGGGGGGGGTACTCAAGGTCAAAGTAATTGGGTGAATCGCGGCTTAGAAACTTGCGGGCCAGGCTGCTTTTGCCGGATTGGCGCGGCCCGCACAGAACCACCCCGCGCGATCGGCCCAAGGCTGTTCGGACGGATTCTTCAAGTGTTTTTCGTTGCAGCATTAAGAAATGCTAGCATATAAACCATGAAATTCAAACATTCAATATTCGAATTTCATGCTGATTTGAATAACGGGGCTAGACCACAAACTCAGGCAACAACGTTTCGCTTTGAATTACTTCCCTTGCCCCAGATCCATGATCATCCGACTGGCCAGGTATAGCCGCCGTGGAATGGCGTCGATCATCACGTACTCGGCCTGGTTGCTGTGGTAACCAAATCCGGGCAAGCCCAAGCTCTCAATCACCGGCTTGCCGCCGAGCGCGGCGTAGGCGGCATCAGTTCCGCCACCGCTGGTGGGTACGACGCCCACGGTGATCTTGATGTCCGACTTGGCGAGCTTCTTGCGGTTGAGAACGCGGTCTTCCAGCGTCTTGAGCAGGGCCTCCAGGTCGGCTTTGAGGGCATAGCGGATATTGGCCTCCAAATAGGCTTCGTCAGGAATGATGTTAGGCACGCCACCTGACTTCACGATGGTCCAGTTGAAGCGCAAGGCTCGCGCCTTGTCGTCCAGGTCCATGGTCCTGGAAACCACATCAGACGCCTCCACAAGCGCATTGACCCCCAGTTCAGGCGTCCTCGTCGCGCGGCTGAGCCGAAACCGACAGGGTCCACGCGGCTAGGGCGGCAAAGTATGGCATGGACTTCGGCAAGCAATTACCGAATGGGCGCTTGATGAATGCCCAATGGCTTCTGCTGCCTTTGCTCAGGCCATTTGCTGTTCTCGACATGCTTGCGGCACCTCGGGCACCAAGCGTGTCCATTCCTTGCGCAACATGCCATAACACTCGCACGTGCGTTTTTCCAACGCGCCGCGGTCAAGTACGGAAATATGACCCCGGCGGTAGCTGACACACCCGGCACTTTGCAGACGACCAGCAACCTCGGTCACACTTTCCCGGCGAACTCCCAGGATGTGGGCCAGCAGTTCCTGGGTCATGACCAACTGCCCCGCGGGATCTCGATCTACGATGCGCAGCAACCATCGTGATAACTGGTTCTCGATGCTGTGGTGGCGGTGGCAGACGGCGTTCTGGCTGATCTGGGTCAGCAGGCCCTGCGTGTAACGCAACAGCAGGCTGCGTACGGCTGGCTCTTGCTCAAACTCGTGCATCAACACCCGCGCGTCCAGCCGGTAGGCGTGGCCCGACGCAATGACCACCGCTGAGCTGGGTGTGGTCTGGCCGCCCATCAGCAAGGTCACGCCCACCATGCCTTCAAGCCCCACGGAAGCCGTCTCGACCGAAGCGCCAGACTCTGTGACGTAATGCAAGGACACGATGGCGCTGGTGGGGAAATAGGCCGCCTTGAGTTTGGAGCTGGGTTCATACAACATCGCCCCAAGCATCAAGGGCACTGGCTGCAACTCGGCCGCAATGCGGCGAAAGACCTCGCGCGGCAGTGCCGCCAGCAAGCGGTTATTCTCAGGCGGCGCTGGGGCTTGCATGGCGCACCTCAACACCGATGCCACGGTAGCCCAGGTAGCGAAAAGCCTGATTGAACATGGGCTCGCCGCTCACGCGAAACTGCTGCTGCAGCCCATTGGCACCAACGCGATGAAACACAAAGTCAATAAAGGGCTGACGTTGCGCGACCATGGCCTGCAAGGCTGCGCGCTCAGCTTCAATCCAGCCGTCCAGCGGCAGTTCTTCTTGCGCCCCATGCAGGGGCTCCACGCTCAGACCCAGCATTTCCAGCACCGGGCCCGATACCCGCGTGAAGTGCCCTTCTTCGTCCTGCTCCCAGTACCAGTCGGAGGCCAACTCTGTCAGGCTGCGAAAGCGCGCCTCACTTTCCCGTAGCTCGGCGGTACGCTCCAGTACGGTCGCTTCCAGCCTGGCGTTGATTTCCTCCAGATGGCGGTGTAACAACCGCACTTCCAGCATATTGTGGATGCGCGTTTTAACCTCGACCAGATCAAAGGGCTTGCTGATGAAGTCTTTGGCCCCTGCCTGCAGGGCACGCAGCTTGTGCCCGGGCTGCGCTGTCAGAACGATCACGGGAAGGTAGGCATCTGCCACATTGGTCTTGAGACCCTCCATGACCTGAAAGCCGTCCATGCCCGGCATCTGCAGGTCAAGCAGAATCAGATCGAAAGGGGTTTTGCGATGCAATGCACAGACCTCTAGTGGCTGTGTGGTGGAACTCACGTTGCTGTAGCCTTCCTGCAATAGCAGCTCGGTCAGCAACTGGACATTGGCAACCTGATCGTCAACGATCAAGATGCATGCGGCAAGGATTTCAGGCGTGAAAGGGATTGACATCGGTCGTACTGTGGTGGCGGGGTGCATGGGCAAGGGTGGAGAGCGAGGCAAAGGCAAAGGCTTCATCCAGGGCGATCATGAAAGGCTGCACTTTGATCGGCTTGGTCAGGTAGCGGTAGAAGCCCGCTTCCAGTCCGCGCTCCATGTCGCGTGGCAGGGCGTTAGCGCTCAGCGCCATGATGGGAATGTGGCGGGTCAGCGGGTCTTCGGCAAGAATTTTCATGGCCTTGACGCCGCTGATTCCCGGCAGGTTGATGTCCATCAGAATCACATCGGGCAACAGACTGCGGGCCAGAGCGACCCCGGCGTCGCCATCGCGGGCGCTGAACAGTTCAATGTCGGTGCGTCGGGCAATCAGTTCTTCCACCAGCAGCAAGTTGGCTGGGTTGTCTTCCACATAGAGCAGGCGGTGGCGCAATATTTCGCTTTTCGCGTGTCCAGCCTTTGCATCAGCCGGTGCTGCCGCGACTGGCGGTATCTGCCGCTCAGTTGTGAGGTTTAACTCGAACCAGAATGTACTGCCCACCTCCGGCCTGCTCTCCACACCAATGGTGCCGCCCATCAATTCGACCAGTTTTTTGGTAACCACCAGTCCGATGCCGGTACCTTGTTCGGTGAGCGCCTCCTGCCCGAGGCGGTTGAAGGGCTGAAACAGTGCGCCAATTTGTGCGGGTGTCAGACCGTACCCGGTGTCTTCAACGCTGACCCGTATGCGGTTCGCAGGCAACGCGACGCCCGTCACGGTGACGACCCCGCCGACTCGGTTGTACTTGATGGCGTTAGACAGCAAGTTAAGCAGGATCTGCTTGACACGGGTACGGTCGGCCTTGACGAAGTACTCCTCAGAGAGCACGGGGAAGTTCACGCGGATGGCGCGCTTGCTGGCTTGCGGAACGATCATGCCTTCGCATTCGAGCAGCACGGCAGCCAGCGACACGGGTTCGGGTGACAGGGACATGCGTCCGGACTCAATGAGCGCGAGGTCAAGGATTTCGTTGATCAGTTCCAGCAGGTACCAACCGCCTTGCTGTATCTGGTCCAGGCTGCGCTTCTGGGTGGGGGTGGGCGGCGGCTGGCCAGAGTCAATAAGCTGGGCAAACCCCAATATGGCCGACAGTGGCGTACGCAGTTCATGGCTCATCGACGACAAAAAATCCGACTTGGCACGGTTGGCTTCCTCGGCCGCGAGCTTGGCCTTTTGCAGCTCCTGGGCCGCCTTCTTGCGTTGTGAGTTGTCTGCGCCGATCAGCAGGTAGCCGATGATGGCATCGTAATCATCGCGCAGCGCAGTAATAGACACGATGGCAGGAAAGCGACTGCCGTCCTTGCAGATGTAGGTCAACTCATACACGTCTTCGATGCCGCGCGAGGCCTTGAACGCCAGGGCACCGAAGCCGGCGCTGATGGGGGTGGCCAATTCCACACTGAGCGCCTGCGCACGCTCACTGACCTCTTGCGGGTCGTGGATGTCACTGGGGCTGATCCTGTTGACCACTTCCCCCGCGGCGTAGCCGAGCATGCGCTCCGCCCCGGTGTTGAAGAGTTGAATGATGCCGTTCGCATCGGTAGCGATGATCGAAAAGCTGGCGCTACCCAGAATCGCGTTTTGCAAGGCGTAATGGGTCAACGGGTGCGGAGCGTCCAGCATGGGACAGCTTGGGTCACGTGCCAGGGGGCAGAGTTCGATTGAGCCTGCGAGGACTTGAAGGGTATGCGGCGCGTGTGGGACAAACATGGGGCGATGGTCGCCACGGCTGGCGCCAGGGTCTGTACGGTAGCCAACATAGCGTCTGGGAGCTAGCCATCCACCGTCTGGGGCCAAAGAAAGCTGACCGCTGGACCATGGTGTGCGAGGTTTGCAGCACCTCGAGGTGACGGGCCAAGGTTGATGCGTCACTGTCCATGATGAGCCAGGATATGCGTGGTCAAACCTTCGGCCCAGACTTGGTAGCCCTGCGCACTGGGATGAATGCCGTCCATCGACATGCCAGTTGAGTTGGTAGAAGCAGGATGGCCCAACAAGGTGCGATGCCGATGCGCGCCAAACAGGGCTTGCAGCAGCCGGTTCATTTCATGGGCCCAGGTTCCCATGAACCACCGCAGCGGCTGTGGCAAGGCCTCGCAGGCGTGCATCGGGGGGACTGTGGTGTGCACCAGTAGGCCCGGAGCGAAACGCTCGTCGATCAGGCAAGCCAATTGGCTCTGCCACAGCACCCATTTTTTTGGCGTGCACAGACCGGTAGCGTCGTTGGCACCGATGGAAAGCACTACGACATCGAACGGCAGCGCAGGCAATTGGTCCAGCATGGCAACCAGCCCCGGGGAGTCCAAGCCGTTGGCTGCCAGCAGTTGCCACTCCACCGTGAAGTGATTGGCTAGCCCCTGCACAAGCTGACCACACAAGGCCTCATCTTGCGTGGATACGCCGACACCTGCAGCGCCAGAGTCGCCCGCGATCAGGACTCGACAATGGGGCCCGCTTCCGCTTTGGCCAAAGCGTAGTCCAGAGGCCTCGGGCAGTTTCGGGGTGACGCGAAACACGTGCCGCGCCTGTAACCACAAAACCGGCCACAGGACGGCAAGCAACACACAGCGAATGGTGTTGCGCACAAGGTGTTGCATGGGAGTGCCCGTCTGGTCAAAGCGCGAGATTGAAGCATCCGCTTATCGCAGTCTGTTCGTTGACAGACGATGTGTTTTCTACTTGCATGGAACCGGGTCATGAACAAGCGCCCAGACCAGCTTCACAACACGGTTGTTCGCAGACCTAGCGAAAACCCTGATGCATCAATCACTTTTTATGCACAAAATAATGTTTATGCACAAAGTAGAGGCCTCTGCCGATTCAACAATTCCACTTGCCGAGCAGGCGTTCCGACAATTGCGACGCGACATGCTGGTTGGCCAGCTTGAAGCCGGTCGCAAACTCAAGCTTGAAGAGTTGCAAAGCCACTATGGCTTATCCAGCAGTCCGCTGCGGGAAGCGCTCAACCGCTTGACGCAGGAGGGCCTGGTTCGGGCCGATGAGCGTCGTGGTTTCAGGGTTGCGCCCATTTCAGCCGATGACCTTGCAGACATCACCCGCATGCGTTTGCTGATAGAGGTACCTGCTTTGCGCGATGCAACGCTCCAGGGCCATGACGATTGGGAGGCCGCCATCGTGGCAGCCCACCATCGACTTGAACGGGTGGAGTCACGTTTTGGGGATGGTCCCCTGGTGCTTGACGACGAATGGAGCGCTCTGCATCAGCAGTTTCATGCAGCTCTGCTGGCTGCCTGTTCTTCGCCACGTCAGGTGGCCTTGAGTGCCAGCCTTTGGGATCAGGCCGAACGCTACCGGCGCTTCTCAGCCCGGCACCGGGTCATTGGCCGGCGCAAAGCAGAGGAACACCGAAAATTGATGAACGCCACCTTACGGCGCGATGCAGACACTGCATGTGCATTGCTCACCGAACACATCCTCAGCACACAACGAAATGTCGAGGCGGCACTGCTGCGCCTCAAGACCGTCTGAGTTCCCTCCAACCCCTATCAAGACACGGCCATGCTCAACGTTTCACGCCCCACGCCCTCTCATTTTGGAATTTATGTCACAGATGTGGAGCGCATGGTTCAGTTTTACACAGACGTTTTCGGTCTCACGATCACTGATCGTGGTGTGGGCCGAACATTCAAAAACACCTTGGTATTCATGAGTGCCAGCCCGGATCAGCATCATCAGTTGGTCCTGGCTTCGGGTCGCCCACCGGAAGCCACTTTCAGCACGGTTATGCAGATTTCATTTGCGGTGCCCAGTATTCAGCACATGCGGGACGCCTGGAAGGCCGCAGAAGCGCTGGGTGCGACCCAGATCCGTGGGCTCAACCACGGCAACGCACTGTCGGTGTACCTCCTTGACCCGGAGGGAAACACGGTCGAGATTTACTTTGACACGCCTTTCTATGTATCCCAGCCTCATGGCGACCCGCTGGATCTATCGAGATCAGACGAGGACATCTTGCGCGAAACCGAATCGATTTGCCGCGCTGACCCTACGTTTTTGCCCATCGCCCAGTGGGAAGCCAACTTTCAAGCCAAATCGCAACAACAGACGCGCTGACCAAACATTACCAACTCAATTTCAATCACCCATCTTTAAGGAGCATTCATGAAACTATTGTCATTCCTGCATCACGGCCGGGAAACCTGGGGCGCCGTCGTCGGTGACGGCGTGGTAGACCTGGGCCTTGCATTGCCGCAGTACCCGACGTTGACCGACTACATAGCCTCGGAGCGATACCTCAAGGCTGCCGAAGATGTCAAGGGCAAATCGATAGACGCGAAGTTGACAGACATTACTTTTTTGCCAGTCATCCCGCGGTCGGAAAAAATCATCTGTGCGGTGCGTAACTACATGGACCATCACCAGGAGGTCCTGGCTGCAGGACTGCACCGCGAGCTCTCCGAACAGCCCCCCATTTTTTTACGGGTCTGGCGTTCGCAGTGTGGCCACAATCAGCCCATCGTCCGGCCGGATGTGTCCGACCAATTGGATTGGGAGGCTGAATTGGCTGTCATCATTGGCAAGCCAGGTCGCAACATTCCAGAAGACAAGGCCTTTGAGCACGTAGCTGGGTACTCTTGCTACAACGATGGCAGCATTCGCGACTGGCAATTTCACGCCAAGCAAATTGCCTCTGGCAAGAACTTCGAGTCCACCGGAGGTTTCGGTCCCTGGATGGTGACCGCCGATGAAATCGAGCCAAACCGGCAGCTCAAGCTGGAACTTCGCCTCAACGGTGAGGTGATGCAATCCAGTCACACCGGGCATTTGATCTTCAGCATCGCAAAGCTGATCAATTACTCCTCAACCATCTTTACCCTGAGCCCCGGTGATGTGATTGTCACTGGAACGCCGGCTGGTGTGGGCTGGAGCCGCAAACCTCCGCGCTTCATGAAGCCGGGGGACGTGTGCGAAGTCGAGATTGAAGCCATCGGGACCCTGATCAACCCGATCACCGCCCAGAGCTAGTCCTCGCGCTCACCGCCCATTCATTTTGAGGAGACACATCATGCAACGTCGAATTTTTCTAAGCACCGCAGCAGTCATCAGCGCTGCCTTTAGTCCCCTGGCTCGCAGCCAGGCTTGGCCAGAGCGACCCATCAAGATCCTCCAGGGTTTTGCCCCGGGCGGAAATGCCGACAACATTGCCCGGCTGATTGGCAACGAAATCTCCAAAGGACTGGGCCAGGCCGTTGTCGTGGAGTCTCAGGCGGGTGCGGGTGGGACCATCGCCTCCGGCGCTGTGGCGCGAGCCAAACCTGATGGCTACACCCTGCTCCTGGCCACTGGCGGGCACGCTGTGGCGGGAGCGCTTTATAACGCCTTGCCTTACAAGACCGTTGCAGACTTTGATTTCGTGAGCACCATCACCTACTTTCCATTTCTGCTGGTGACACTGGCCGACTCCAAGTTCCGTACTGCCGCCGATATGTTGTCGGCCGCCCGTACCGCGCCTCGTTCTGTCTCCTATGGATCGGCTGGCATCGGCTCTACCCACCATCTGGCGGGCGAATTGCTGAGCAAGATGGCCAGGGTCGATATGCTTCACGTGCCTTACCGTGGTGATTCCGCGTCCATCATTGCGCTGTTGGCGGGTGATATTCCCTTCATCATCGCCCCACCTACTGCTGTTTTGACCAACATCAAGGCAGGCAAACTTCGCGCAGTTGCTACCACGGGGCCTCAGCGCTGGCCAGGCTTGCCAGACGTGCCGACTCTGGCGGAGCAAGGTGTGGCCGGTTACGACGTGCGCTCCTGGGCCGGTCTGATGGCACCTGTTGGCACACCGCGCAACGTGATTGAAAGGCTGAATGCCGAAACCCTGAAGGCTTTGCAATTGCCCGCTGTTAAAGCCCGCCTTGAAGAAATGGGTGGCGAGGCACGCGGCAGTACACCGGAGGAGATGCGAAACCTGGTGGCGTCTGAGCTGCAACGCTGGACTCAGGTGATCAACGATGCACAAATCCCCAAACAATAAATACCAAGAAAATTTTTGCTATGTCCCTCATTGAAATCCGAAAACGCAGTCTGACGATTGAGACCACCTACCACGAGGGTGGACCCAAAGCGCAAACGCCGCTTCGAATTGCCGCCGCCTGTGCAGTCATTCGAAACCCTTACGCCGGAAGGTATGAACCTGACTTATTGCCATTTATGGCCGAGTTGCGCTCCCTTGGCACGATGCTGGCGACCGAATTGGTAGACACACTGGGCAAAGCCAATGTAGAGATTTACAGCAAGGCTGCCATCGTGGGCGTCGAGGGAGAGCTGGAGCATGGGGCTGTGTGGCATGAGGCGGGCGGTTGGGCCATGCGAGAGATCCTTGGCAACCCGAAAGCAATTGTGCCGGCGGCCAAAGCAGTGGCGGCTACAGGCTACCGCCTGATTGTTCCCCTGCACTATATTCACGCCAGCTATGTGCGTAGCCACTTCAACAGCATGGAGGTTGGCATTCAGGACGCTCCACGACCCAAAGAAATCCTTTTCGCGCTTGTGATGGGTACAGGCGGTCGAATTCACGCCCGCTTGGGTGGTCTGACCAAAGACAATGTTTCAGTGCATGACGGGCAGCGCTAGACCCTCACGACACGCATGAAAGCGATTCAGCTGCGCCGCACGGGCGGGCCTGAGGTCCTTGAGCTGGTAGAACTGCCAGAACCGATTCCGGGCCGTGGTGAGATTCGGGTGCGTTCGCAGGCCATCGGTGTAGGCAAGCCCGATGCCTTGATCCGGCAGGGAAACTACAAGTGGATGCCGCCATTACCCGCAATACCCGGCAACGAGCTGGCCGGCTATATCGATGCGGTGGGTGAGGGTGTCGAATTGGCAGCCTTTGGATTACATCTGGGCCAGCATGTGCTGGTCAGTTCGCGTGAACTGACACAAAGAGGGGGTTGTTATGTGGATGCAATATGCGTTCCTGCCTCTGCGGTTTACGGTTTGCCAGACTGCATAGTGCCCGAACATGCGGTCACCCTGCCAAACTACCAACTGGCGGGGGCCTTGTTGTATGAAAGCGGATGTCGCAGACCGGCAAGCATTCTTGTGCACGGAGCCGCTGGGGGCGTTGGGACGGCTTTGCACCAACTCGCCCGTGTGGATGGCATCAACACCATTTGTGTGGCGAGTTCAGATGAGAAGCGCAGCTTCGCCGTGGCTGCTGGTGCACCCCAGGTTCTGGTGCGGGGCGAACACGATCTTAAATCTGAAGTCATGGATTTGACCGCTGGGCGTGGTGTAGACATGGTGCTTGACCATGTCGCAGGCCCCGGCTTTAGCGCCAACCTTGAACTGCTTGCACCCTTGGGAACGCTGATGTCTTACAACGCCCTGGCGGGCGTTCCCAACGATGTATTTGCAGCGTTGCGTCGGCTGCTGGGGCGCAGTCTGGGCGTGCGTTGTTACTCCATTCATACGCTGGACAGTGATCCTTCGATGCGTCGGTTTTTGATGGAGCGAGCCATTGGGCTTATGGCTGATGGGCTATTGCGCCCACCCGCAGTCAAGGTGTATCCGCTAGCGCAAGCACGCGCAGTGCACGAGATGCTTGACGAGGGCAATGCCTTGGGAAAAATGGTGCTTGTGCCCTAGACCTTGAGCATAAAAAAAGACCAAGCACTGAAGCTTGGTCTTTTATCGAAGCCCTTTCCAGGCGGCTGATCGCCCGGAAACAAGGACTCAGTTTACAAACCGATCCGGCCACCGTCCGTTCTTGTGATCATCAGCGTGGCCGAGCGTGGACGACCCGATGGTCCGTGCGCCGCCGTCAAACCGCCACCATTGCCCGGCCACTGGCTTTCAAACGAATAGGTTGGGTTGGTGCCTAGTTTGGCCGTGTTCTCACCAGGATGCTGGATGTTGACAAACAAAGTTTTGCCATCGGCAGTCTCGGTCAGCCCTGTTACCTCGGCGCCTTTTGGGGCAACCAGAAAACGACGCAGACGTGATTCACCCAAAATACCGCCAACAAAGGTTTTTTGTGTACCCGTTGTGGTCGTTGCGGGTGTGCCCGTTGTCAGCTGGTTTGTAACAACAAACTCACCGCCATCACCAACGGAACCGGGTACAGCTGCCAGCAACATGCAATTGGTTTCGTCCGTAAAAGCACCGTCGTCCGTTTGAATCCAGCAAATACCCGTGTTCTGGCTGAACCATAAACCATCAGGCGAAGAAAAACTATTTTTGCTCGTTAATTTGGAGATATTGACGTCTGCCACGGAATCCTCTTCGGCTCCAAACAAGAAGATATCCCAGGTGAAGGTGGTGGCCGTCGACAAGTTGCCAGTTTCCTTAAAGCGAATGATGTGACCGTTCGGGTTGCCGCTGGACTTTTTACCATCCGGGTCGTTGTAGGCGCGGGGGTTGGCTGCATCGACTTTTGCAGGCGTCCTGTTAGTGGCGTTGTTGTTGGTGAGTGCAAAATACACCTCACCATTGGCGGGGTTGACAGCACCCCATTCAGGGCGGTCCATTTTGGTAGCGCCCACAGCATCGGCGGCCAGACGGGTATGGACCAGGACTTCTGCCTGGTTGGCAAAAGCAAACGTGGCGTAGCCACTGATCAAAGTATTGCTGATGTTGAGCTCCAACCACTGACCCGTGCCATCGCTGTTGAATTTGGCAACATACAACTTGCCCTCATTGAGGTATTTGTCGCCTGCGGCCATGCCACCGCCCACATCGCTCGCACTCCAGTTGGCAGTGGTCACAAATTTGTAGATGTATTCATTGCGGCTATCGCAGCCCATGTAAAACGACAGCGGCTTACCTACCACGGGTGTGGCGCATACACATGCTTCGTGGGCAAAGCGTCCCATGGCCATACGCTTGGATGGCACCGCAGTTGGATCCGCTGGATCCACTTCAACGTTATAGCCAAAGGTATGGGGTTCGTTGCGGAAGTCATTGGCTGCGCTTGCGCCGCTTGCAGAGATATTCCAGCGGCCGAATCGGGAACCGGTGTCAGCCAAATCGGCTGGGGTGAACCAGCCCTGACTCACGGCTGCTGTCGCAGTACCGGAAATGGCGGTACTGGCTACACCGTAACGTTGACGTGAGGTCAGCAGTTTGCCTGTAGGAGCCGTTCCACCTGTTGGAATGTTGAAGTAAAACGCCCAGTTTTCTTCGCAACCCAGGTAGGTACCCCAGGGGGTTGCGCCATGGCCGCAGTTATTCAGGGTGCCGCGCACAGTAGCGCCGGTGGTGTCGAACTGGGTGACCATCAGGGCTTTCAAATCGGTCAAATGGGCAGCAGGACCGGCGACGTTGATCATTGTTTGTGGCGTGATACGGCGGTTCAAAGCAGAGGTGGCGTTGTAGCCCGTGGGCTTGCCGCTGCCATCCAAAGTAACTTCGACAACTGAAATGCCATGCAAGTTGATTTCTTTGAGGACCTGGTCACCTGGGCGGGCCAAGGTGTCCCATGAGCCGAACTGGTCGAATTTTTTACCCGTTACGCCACCAGAGGTCTGGCCAGTGCTGCTTAAAAAATGCGCATCGGCCGAGCTCTCGTGGTTCATCGCAATCACGGCTTTATTGGTCGCGGTGTAGGTGGCTTTGTTACCTGCATCAATGTAGAAAAGCTGCATGCCATCGTGATGATCACCCACACGGAACTCCCAACTGTCACCGGTCTCTGTTCCTGCATTGGTGTAGGCGGCCGCGGCGGCATTCAAGGTGTCGCCTGTGGCATGCAACACCTTGGCAGTGTAGCCAGCAGGCAAAATGATTTGATCCAAAATGCTTTTATCAACAGCACTAAAAGTCAATGTGCTGCTGGCTGCCAACGTAGGCAGCCCCGTCGTCGCTTGTGCAGTGGTGCCTCCACCACAGCCTGGCAGCATCGGTAAAGCCATCATTGACGCAAGACCCACTCCACCACGCAAAATGGAACGACGTGATGGATTTTCCAGCGCACGTGTGAGCACATCTTGAAAGTGTTCATTGCCTGAGTTGTTGTGGATCGGGTCAAAATCGTGTGACATATCGGTAGTTCCAGTAAAGTTAAAACCGATAGTCTGCTGTGCATTGATGACGCTTTTATGAAGGCGTATTGAGACCGGGCATGTACGAACGTGCTTGGCTACGCAAAGGCCCGGCGATTGCAATTTGCAAACGCTGTCGGCGCACTGAGCGCATTGCAGGCCTCGGCTAACGTGAAAGCGAATCGGCTGGCAAGTCCAGCTGCAGTTGGCGGCTCGAAGATTTCAAAATGGCCTGCCTGGCCGACAAAGAAACAAGCGTCCAATCGTCCTGCAGGGTCTGCCCGACGCGGTAGGCCTTGGGCCATTGCCCATCAGCGGCAATCAGTGCACTGCCTTGCCCTGAAGCCGATGAGATCACGCCTAACAGCCTGAACTGACTGTCAATTTGGGCCACTTGCTGAACCGGCAGGGCTGAGTCGCCCAAGGCGCGAGCCACTGCCGCGCTGACATCTTGCGGCGAGCCGATCAATGCCACTGGCGCTGCAACCACCGGCAGCGCCAAGGGCGTTGACAGCTGCAAAGCCCAAAAAACCACACTGGCTGCCGCCCCAGCGCCCAGGCATGCCGCCAGGGCTTTGGGCCCGTTTTTTTTGGGCAGGGCAGTGGGCAACTTGGCAAACGGCATGCGCAGATTATGATGCACGGCATGAACTACCAAGCCCTACCCCACACCAGTCGCCAACGCGGCTTCACACTGATTGAACTTATGGTGGTACTGGCCATCATTGGCGTGCTGGCCGCGCTGATCGTGCCCAACGTGCTCAGCCGCGCAGACGACGCACGTATTACTGCCGCCCGCACCGATGTGGGCAATCTGATGCAGGCGCTCAAGCTCTACAAGCTGGACAACCAGCGCTTTCCAACTGCCGAACAGGGCCTGAACGCCTTGACCGTCAAGCCGACCACTGAACCGGTGCCTGGCAACTGGAAACCTTACCTCGACAAATTGCCCAATGACCCATGGGGCCGTCCTTACCAGTACATGAACCCTGGCATCAAGGGTGAGGTGGATGTGCTGTCTTTTGGCGCCGATGGCCGGTCTGGCGGGGAGGGCAACAATGCAGACCTTGGCAGCTGGCAGTGAACAAGCGCCAGGGTTTTGCCAGGGGTTTCACACTTCTGGAGTTGATCGTGGTGATCGCACTCATTGCTGTTGCCATGGCCGGCGTCAGTCTGTCATTGCGGGACAACGCACACAGCACCTTGGAGCGTGATGCCCAGCGCCTGGCCAGTTTGCTGGAAACTGCCCGGGCCCATGCGCGGGCCAACGGTGTAGCTGCACTATGGAAACCTACGCCCACGGGTTTTGTTTTTGAAGGCTTGCCGCGCAGTAATTTGCCCACCCAGTGGTTGGCCCCAACCACCCGCGCGAGCGTGGCAGCAGCCATCGTGCTCGGACCCGAACCCTTGATTGGCCCGCAATCGGTGGCACTGCGTCACACGGCCCAACCCAACAGCACGGTCTGGGTGGTCAGTGATGGTCTTCGGCCATTTACCGTACAAAACACGCTAGTCAAACTCGCACCTGCGCCGCGTTGAGCATGCAACAGCGCCGCTTTAGCATCGGGAAAAACGGCTTCACATTGATTGAAGTGCTGGTGGCGCTGGGCATAGTGGCCATCACGCTGATGGCTGGACTCAAGGCAACCGGTTCGCTGAGTCAGAATGCCGAGCGACAAACCAACAGCATGCTGGGACAAATTTGCGCCGAGAACGAATTGATCCGCCTGCGGCTGCAGCGGCAATTGCCCGACACCGGCAACAAGCTGGTCGAATGCACCCCAATGGGTCGCGTTTTCCAGGTGACTTTATCGGTAAACCCCACGCCCAACCCGAACTTTCGCCGCGTCGATGCCCGTGTCCTGGCGCAGGACGAATACGTGCTGCAACTCTCGACTGTGATGGGGCGCAACTGATGCAGACCCCGGCAAAACCTGATACAGGCTTCACCTTGATCGAAGTTCTGGTGGCCATCAGTGTGATGGCCTTGATGGCGCTGATGGCCTGGCGCGGCATCGACGGCATGCTGCGCACGCAAAGTGCATTGGAAGTGCGCAGCGACAGCCTTCGCTCCCTGCAATCCGGATTGGCCCAATGGCAGACCGACCTTGACCAGCTGGCTCAATTGCAAGGCAATCCGAGCTGGGACTGGGACGGCAAGGTGCTGCGGCTGACGCGCCGCTCAGCGACGCGTCAAGCGGTGCATGTGGTCGCGTGGACTTGGCGTAGTAACCCAGCTGGCCCTGGCGGCGGGGACTGGCAGCGCTGGCAATCGGCCCCGTTGCAACTGCGCAGCGACTGGCAGTCGGCTTGGAACCTGGCCCGTCAATGGGGTCAGACAGCGGACGACAGCACGCTTGCCGGTCAGATCACTATTCACCCATTAACAGGGTGGCAGCTCTTTGTGCACCGTGGCGGAAGCTGG
>JBEIGE010000021.1:0-48512 GCA_040382055.1 Hylemonella sp. | reverse complement strand
CGAGTAGCGAAACAACAGCACATCATCCGCCACGATGTGACGTTCCCAGTCCCCTGATTGCGGAGCGTTTTGGGGCGGGGGAGGCACGTCGGAGGGGGAGGGTGCATCGCGGTAAACGATGTTGTGATGTTCAGTGAGCGCCACTTCAACGGTGGCATTGCGGCGCACTTCATGGCGCACCTTCACAAAAATCAAATGGCCTGTACGGCCCGATTTTTCTTTCACATCCACGATGGTTGAGGTTCTCGACAGCGCGTCGCCAATCAGCAGAGGCTGGTGAAATTCAAAATCGCTGCCGGCCCACATGCGCCGCGGCAAAGGGACAGGCGGCATGAAACCGCCGCGTTTGGGGTGACCGTCCGGACCAATCTCAGATTGTTGTGCGATGGGTAAAAAATAAAGCCAGTGCCAGAGCGGGGGCAAGGCCGTGCCGGTTGGCGGACGCTGAGCGCCGGGCGCAGAGGGCCAGTCCAGTGTGGCTGAAAGTGCGGCGTAGGGCGTGGCGGTCGCGATGTCGTGGACGGTTTCGCTTTTGCCTATCCAGTCTTGAAGGTTCATGAGGTGAGGCCGGTCGGTAAAGATAAGCTGGCTAAGAAAACATCAATCATTTATTTCGTAAACCCTTTGCCCTCAAGCCATTTTTGAATGACTGCAGCAATGTCGTCGCTGTTTTTATCCATCATCAGCATGTGGCTATTGCCTTTAATGCCAAGTGCGGGGAGGTTGATAAGTTCAGGTGTTCCGCCCGCATCGCGTATGGCCGCATGAAACTTCATGTTGTTGGCTCTGATGGTTGGCCAGCGGGAGTCACCTTCGATGAAGTCACCGTAAATGCTGATATTCGGCGTGTCTTTCAAAGCAGCAGCTTTGGCTGGGTCTCCAATACCGGCTGGCTCTATCAACACGAGGGCTTTGACTTTGTCTGGACGCGCTTGAGCAACCTGGTACGCAAACGGTCCTCCTTGAGAGTGAGCCAGTACTATGCATGGGCAAACCTTATCGACCAAGGCTGTGTAGGCGGCAATGGTTGGTTCATCGGTACTGGTCCAACGCGGAACACCTTGTTTCGTGAAGTTAGCGTAGCCTTCTAAAGGAAATTGAGTCCCAGGCAAGGGCTTCATCTTTGAGATGTCTTTGTTGTAGGAGCCAGGGCCTGCGCCAATGCGAAAGCGCTCAAACGGATTTTCCTTGGTGAGAAAGACAGGCGCTGTTTTAGTGACTTCTGGATACATCGCCCAGCCGGAACGTCCACGCTCGGCCGCGTCCGAGTTGTAAACCGTCCAGCCTTGTTTGATGAAGTAATTCAGCCAACCTTCCCCACCATCGGGCTTGGTCTCGTAAGTCACGCCACTCAGGCCACCACCGTGCCACATGAGCAGGGGTAATTTGCCTTTTTCAACGCTAGGTACAAAATATTGCACATACATTTGCTCGACTTGATAGACCCCGTTGGGATCAATTTTGGCGGGTACGCCCCCCACAGCAAAGACAACTTCTTTGATCGGAAGTCCAGAAAGAGTCACCTCACGCCCACCCACGTGGAACGAGCCCATCTCTTTAATCGCAAGGCCGCTTTGTTGTGAGGCGCAGCCAGACATAGCCAGCATTGCAACAACGACAAGCGCGGATAAAAGTTTTTTCATGGGTTGTCTCCTATGGATAAGCTGGCTATTCTGCTTTAATTTTTGCGCTGTTCACCACGTTTTTCCAGTGCGTCACCTCGCGCTGAACCAGTGCTTTGAGTTGCTCAGGTGTGCCTGGCTCAACTTCTGCTCCTTGATCTTCTATTTTCTTCTCCACGCTTTTGTCGGCCAGGACGAGATTCATTTCACGATTGATGCGGTCAATGACGGATTTGGGGGTTTTTGCTGGCGCAAACATCGCGTACCACTGGGAGAGGTTGACGTTGGCAATGCCTTGCTCGGCCAGCGTAGGAATGTCGGGCATGACGGTTGATCGTTTTTCCCCGGCGATGCCCAATGCCTTGAGTTTTCCACCCTTGACTTGAGGGAAAGCGGTGAACAGGCTGGGAAACATGTATTGGGTGTTGCCGGCAATGGTGTCGACTATCGCGGGGGCAGAGCCTTTGTAAGGAATGTTCACCACATCCAGTCCGGCTGAGAGTTTGAACAGTTCGCCGGCAATATGCGGCGCAGTGCCATTGCCGGCGGTCGCATAGCTGAAGGTGCCGGGTTTGCTTTTAATGAGCTGTACCAGTTCTTTTGCTGACTTGACCGGAACCGAGTTGTTTGCAACCAGTACGGTTGGAGATGCCGCCACCATGCCGATGGCTTCAAAGTCAAGTACCGGATCGTATTTGAGCTTTTGCAGTGCGGGGTTGATGCCGTGCGTGGCGATATAGCCAAACATCAAGGTATAACCGTCTGGCGCAGCGCGTGCGACAAACTCGCTGGCAATGGCGCCATTGGCTCCCGCTTTGTTCTCCACAATGACGGGTTTACCAAGCCTGGTGCTCAAGCCCTGACCCAGAATGCGAGCCATGGCATCGTTGGCGCCGCCGGCTGCTGTCGGCACCACGATGGTAATGGACTTTTCTGGCCAGGTTTGTGCCATGGAGGTCACGCAGGTTGAAAAAAACAGTCCCAACGCAAGTCCGAAAAGCAGGCGTTGAGGTCGACGAGGCGTCACGGCAAGTGTCATCAGGGCTTCCTTGTGCGGGCATGAATGAGCCAAATCATCGGACAGACTCGCCGTGTTGTGAAGTGCAATTTTTGCTAGGATTGATGCATGGCACGCATCAATTTTGATTTGCAGCAGCTTCAGGCTTTTGTGGCTGTGGCTGAACAAGGCAGTTTTCGCGCTGCGGCTGAGGCCATCGCACTATCTTCCCCCGCACTGAGTCGCCGCATTGACAAGCTGGAAGCCATTCTGGGTGCCCGGCTGTTCAACCGAACCACCCGCGATGTTGCCCTGACAGATCTTGGACGTGTCTTTCTTGAGCGTGCCCGTGCTGCTCTGGACGATCTGGAATTGGCCATGCTCGGAATTTCAGACATTGCCGCCACCCGTAGCGGGCGGGTGACTGTGGCTTGCGTACCCTCGGCGGGAATTCACTTTTTGCCTGGCGTTCTGCGTTCATTTTCAGAAAGTTACCCTTTGATCCGGATCCGTGTCATGGACGAGGCCTCGGACCACGTGTTGGCCAGCGTCTTGTCGGGGGAGTCTGATTTCGGAATCGGATTCATGGGCCGTCAGCTTCCAGACATTGAGTTTGAACCGATACACAAAGACCCTTTCGTGCTGGCAATGCCTGTCAAGCACCCGCTGGCAGGACGCAAATCGGTGGATTGGTCACAACTGGAGACGCAGCACCTGATTACTGTCGCCCGCACCAGTGGCAACAGGCAACTGATCGATGATGCTTTGGCAAAGTCCGGAATCAATCCGCTCTATCGCTTTGAAGTCAGTCACATTGCAACCCTGCTAGGCATGGTGCAGGCGGGTCTGGGTCTGGCCGCTGTCCCGCGCATGGCGATTGCGACAGAAAACCCCCTGATTTGCGGTGTGGTGTTGCGCAAGCACGCCATCTCCAGGGTACTAGGCCTTGCCATCCGCCGGGGTTCTGGTCTGCGACCGCCTGCGAAAATTTTCCACGCACATTTGCGGATGGCGCTTAAACAGCAGAATTAAGCACAGAAAAGTACAGTCTACGGCTGGGGTTTGCGCCAATGGAAAGTCCTGCTATTGCCTCTAAACTCAAAGCCTGTTCAGAATTCAACTTTGATTTGAAAGTCCATGATGAAGTCCTTACTGGTCAAGTCCCCCCTGTCTTCACGCAGGCAAGTCCTTCAGACCGCTGCAATTACCGCTGCATCTGTTGCTGTACCTGCGATTTGGGCGCAACCCGCCTGGCCTGCCAAGCCTATCCGGTTCCTGGTGCCTTTTGCGCCGGGCGGTACGTCAGAAGTGGTGGCTCGCTCTGTTGTTGCCGAG
Organism: Hylemonella sp.; assembly: GCA_040382055.1. Taxonomy (GTDB): domain Bacteria; phylum Pseudomonadota; class Gammaproteobacteria; order Burkholderiales; family Burkholderiaceae_C; genus JBEIGE01. The sequence continues at coordinate 44,558 of JBEIGE010000021.1, read as the reverse complement.
ATGACCAAGCAGATGGGGCAAACCGTGTTCGTTGAAAACAAGCCCGGTGCCGGTGGCACCATCGCCATGGCCGAAGCGGCCAAAGCGCCTGCGGATGGCTACACCATGATCCTCACCCATGTGGGCACGCTGGCGGTTAATCCCTATATGCTGGCCAACCAGCCCTATGACGTCAACAAGGATTTCCTGCCGGTTACCCTGCTGGCCAAAGTGCCTAATGTGTTCGTGATTCATCCTGATGTGCCGGCCACTAATTTCCAGGAGTTCGTAGCGTATGTCAAAAAGAACCCGGGCCGATTGAACTACGGTTCTGCTGGCAACGCCAGTGCCGGCCATCTGGCCATGGAATACCTCAAGCTGGTGACCGGTATGTTTATTACCCATATCCCTTACCGGGGAACCGGTCCACAGCTGACCGATTTGTTGGCAGGTCGAACCCAGGCTTCATCTGCCGGCATGCCGGCATTGGGCGCTCACATTCGAGCGGGCAAGCTGCGTGCCATTGCGGTGGGGACTCAGCAGCGCATTGCTGCCTTGCCGGATGTGCCGACTGTGGCCGAGATGGGTTTCAAGAACTTCGAGACTTCCCAGTGGTATGGCGTGCACGTGCCTGCTGGAACACCGCCCGAGATCGTCAAACGGTTGCAGGAAGAGGCGCTGAAGGCGCTCAAATCCTCTGCGGTCACCGAGCGTTTTGCAACCGACAACGCGGTGGGCGGTGGCGGTCCTTCTTCCGAGTACGCCAAGTTCATTGCGGGCGAACAAAAAATCTGGAGCGATATCGTCAAACGTGCCGGAATCAAAGCGGACTGAACTAAACCCCGGCAAGAATAAATTAATTCAAAGGCGCTGGGATGATTGATGTTCTTGTGATTGGCGGAGGCAACGCGGCTTTATGCGCAGCGCTCATGGCTGCCGAGGCGGGTGCCCGTGTGAAACTGCTCGAAGCTGCGCCCAGACAGTGGCGTGGGGGTAACTCGATTCACACCCGAAACCTGCGCTGTATGCACGATGCGCCCCAGGACGTACTCGAAGAGGCTTACCCGGAAGAAGAGTTCTGGCAAGACTTGCTCAAAGTCACGGGCGGGCTGACCGACGAGAAACTGGCGCGGTTGGTGATTCGTGCCTCGAGCAGCTGCCGGCCTTGGATGGTCAAGCACGGGGTGCGCTTTCAGCCATCTCTATCCGGTGCACTGCATACCGCAAGAACCAATGCTTTTTTCATGGGTGGTGGCAAGGCCCTCGTGAATGCTTTCTACCGCAGTGCCCAACGCCTGGGTGTTGAAATTCACTACGAAGCCCCCGTTGAACGCATAGAGATCAACAAGGGGCGCTTTGTGGCGGCGCATGCCCTGATCAAGCAGTCTGATGGGCAGGTCAGGCATGAACGCATCGAGGCCAAAACCTGCGTTCTGGCCGCAGGCGGTTTTGAGTCCAACCGCGAATGGCTGCGTGAGGCCTGGGGCCAAAACGCTGCTGGCGAATGGATGGCCGATAATTTTTTAATCCGGGGCACACGTTTCAATACCGGTGTGCTTCTCAAGCAGCTGCTGGACGCTGGCGCCGATGCCATTGGCGATGCCACGCAAGCCCACATGGTGGCCATTGACGCGCGCGCACCTCTATACGACGGCGGTATTTGCACCCGTATCGATTGCGTGTCGCTGGGCGTGGTGGTAAACCGTGAGGCCCGGCGGTTTTATGACGAAGGTGAAGATTTCTGGCCCAAGCGTTATGCCATTTGGGGACGCCTGGTGGCCCAGCAGCCTGGACAAATTGCCTACTCCATCATTGATGCCAAGGCCATCGGGCGCTTCATGCCGCCGGTGTTTGAGGGCGTGAAAGCCAATACTCTGGAAGAGCTGGCGGCCAAGCTCCAACTCGATGTGTCCACCTTTATGAAAACTGTGAGCGATTACAACGCTGCCTGCCGTGTGGGCACGTTTGACCATACCGCCCTGGACGATTGCCACACCCAGGATGTGCAGCCCGCCAAAACACATTGGGCGCGTCCCATCGACACAGCGCCGTTTTATGGCTATGCCGTCAAGCCGGGCATTACCTTTACCTATCTGGGCTTGAAGACCGATGAGACTTCCGCAGTCAGGTTTGGTGGTGTGGCAAGTGACAACCTGTTTGTGGCGGGCGAAATGATGGCCGGCAATGTGCTTGGCAAGGGTTACACAGCCGGCGTTGGCATGTCGATTGGCATAGCTTTTGGCCGCATAGCCGGCGCGAAAGCTGCACAGTCAGCTATGAATAGTAGAGCAAATAGCAATCCTGAATTATCCGGTACACAGCATGAATGCGTTTGAGTCTTTGGCCCGGGAGGCGCGTGAACTGGCCAGCGGCGCCCCACCAAGCCTGGCTTTAACAGGCCCTGAAGCGGAGGTGGCGCGGCAGATGCACATTTGCAATGCCTGCAGATACTGTGAGGGATTTTGCGGGGTCTTTCCGGCCATGACGCGAAGGCTTGAGTTCGGCAAGGCTGACGTTCATTTTCTCGCCAACCTGTGTCACAACTGTGGTGCCTGCCTGCACGCCTGCCAGTACGCGCCACCGCATGAGTTCGCGGTAAATGTGCCCCAGGCGATGGCCAAGGTTCGTGTACAGACTTACGCAGATTACGCTTGGCCGCCGCAATTGGGGGAGCTCTACAAACACAACGGCCTGGCCCTGGCCCTGGCGCTGGCATTCGGACTGACACTTTTTCTGGTGCTGGCCATTGCCAGTGAAGGCAGCTTGTTCCGGGTGGTTGATCAGGGTGGTTTTTATGCCATCTTTCCCCATAACCTGATGGTGTCCTTGTTTGCACCGGTGTTCTTGTTTGCCCTGCTCGCCTTGGGCCTCGGGGTACATCGATTTTGGGGAAGTGTATCTGGGGTCGCTGGTCATCCAGATGCCCCGATCTCGGGCGAGGCTGCTCGGGAAGCCACATCCAATGCCCTGAGTTTGAAGTATCTGGATGGTGGGCATGGCGAGGGCTGCCACAACGAAGACGATGCCTGGACCCAGGCGCGACGGCACTTCCATCACGCCACTTTCTATGGCTTTCTGTTGTGTTTTGCAGCGACCAGTGTTGCAACGCTTTACCATTATGTTTTTGGCTGGCAAGCCCCGTATGACCTGCCGAGTTTGCCCAAGCTGCTGGGTGTGGCGGGGGGGCTGGGGTTGCTGGTTGGTACCGCCGGATTGTTCTGGCTGAAATTAAAACGTCATCCTATGCATGGTGACGCAGACCAGAAGCCAATGGATTTTGGCTTCATGGCCCTGCTCTTTCTCACAAGCCTGACCGGCCTGGCCTTGTGGCTGGCGCGAAGCACCCCCGCTTTGCCGGTATTGCTGGCCAGCCACCTGGGAGCGGTAATGGCGCTTTTTCTGACACTGCCCTACAGCAAATTTGCACATGGCGTTTTTCGTGGTGCAGCATTGCTGAAATGGTCGATCGAAAAGCGGCAGCCCAGCCGACTCGCGATGGGTGATGATTGAGTCACACGGAAAAGCAGGCCTGAAGTTACCGAACATGAAAAAACAAGACAACAAGACCTCTGAATTGTCAAATTCAGGAAGGCTTCAAATTGAATCCATGATGGAGCGCTGCTCGGTTGCCGAGTGGCAGGCCCGCATTGATCTGGCTGCCTGCTACCGGCTGGTTGATATGTATGGCATGTCAGACATGATGGCCAATCACATCTCGGCGCGTGTTCCGGATCAGGATGGCGCTTTTTTGATCAATGCCTACGGCATGATGTACGAAGAAATCACAGCATCCAGCCTGATCAAGATTGACCACGACGGCAATATCTTGTCCAAACCCGACTTTGGTGATCTGGATTACGGCGTGAACAAGGCCGGGTATGTGATTCACAGCGCGGTGCATGAGGCTCGTCCGGAAGTAGCTTGCGTGATCCACACGCACAGCTGGGCGTCGATGGCCGTGTCGGCACTTGCGTGTGGTTTGTTACCGCTGACGCAAACGGCGATGCGGTTTTTGAAGGTGGGCTATCACGATTACCAGGGCGTGGTGCTTGACACTGAGGAGCAGGAGTCGCTGGTACGCGACCTGGGCTCCGGTGAGGCCCTGATACTGCGCAACCATGGCGCTTTGGTAGTGGGCCGCAGTATCGGCGAGGCGTTCAACTGGATGCACCGAATTGAGCTATCGTGCCAGTCCCAGCTGGCCGCCATGGCTTGCAACACACCTTTGGTGCAAGTAGCGCAGCCAGTATTGGAGGAAACCTGGAAGAACTATCAGCCAAGCACCCGCCGCCCCTATGGATTAATGGAGTGGCCGGCATTGCTGCGCAAGCTGGACCGGATTGACCCGAGTTATAAAACCTGATTGATTTTTTCAAGCCTAAGGCAAGCCAATATGCAGCGCTCACATTCAAGAATTTTCACTTTACCTTTGTTCCTTCTGGGTCTCGGATTGGGGTCTTACGTGTACTCGCAAACGGCTGCTTATCCCAACAAGCCCGTCAAAGTGGTGGTGGCCTTTACCGCGGGTGGGACCACGGATATCCTGGCACGCAACGTGGCGCAACAGTTGACTGAAAAGCTCAAACAACCGTTTGTGGTTGACAACAAGCCCGGTGCTGGCGGTAATTTGGGAACCGAACTGGTCGTTCGTTCCGTACCGGACGGTTACACACTGATTGTCAACTCGGTGGGGCCGGTAGCTGTCAACCCCACTCTTTACAGCAAACTCCCGTACAACCCGTTAGTCGATCTGATCCCCATGGTGCAGATTGCGGATGTGCCCAACGTGCTGGTGGTGCATCCGTCGCTGCCTGTCAAGAGCATGGAAGAGTTTGTAGCCTATGCCAAGGCCAACCCGGGCAAGTTGAACTATGGATCCACCGGCATTGGTACTTCGTCGCACTTGTCGAGCTTCATGCTGGCCAAACGCGTTGGTTTTGAAGCTGTTCACATCCCTTACAAAGGTGCCGACGCCCTCAAGGACTTGCTGGCGGGACGCATACAGTTCATGTTTGCAACGCTGCCTTCGGTGATGACGCAAATCACTGCCGAAAAATTGCGGCCCATCGCAGTCAGCAGCCTTAAGCGATCTCGGGCAATGCCTACTGTGCCCACGGTGGCCGAAAAAGGCTTTACTGGGTTTGAAGCAGGCTCCTGGTTTGGCTTTTTTGCCCCCAAGGGAACTCCGGATGCCGTTATCCAGGCCGTTAACAAGGCGGTCAATGAAATCATTGAGGTGCCCGCCATGGAGCAACAGATGATTGCCCAGGGTGCAGATCCAGCGGGCGGCACTTCGGCTCAGTTTGGGCAGTTTGTTCAGCGCGAATTCGAAAAATGGCGGGTGATCGTGCGTGAATCCGGTGCAACGCCAGAGTAGTGTCCTCCTTGCTGCCTGAGGATTCTGTGAGGACCGTTCGTATTCTTCTTTCCGGGTTGGCGATTGAGTCCCTGCAAACAGATATTGGGCGTGTCATGGGGTCGCGCTCTTTTGAGTTGGTCAGCATGGAATCTGCTGTCCTGCATCGACGCCAGGATATCGACCTTGCCTTTATTACCCGTGATGTCACCGGTTTGTCTACCAAGCACGAGCTCGCACCCGCTTTGCAGGCTTGTTACGACGTGCTCAGCCATTGCCGGCAACTGCAGTGGATTCACATCCATTCAGCAGGTGCTGACCGGCCGATTTATGTCGAGCTGCGCCAGCGCGGGGTGGTTGTGACAACCTCATCAGGCACCAATGCCGAGGTGGTGACACAGACCGCCCTGGCTGGCTTGCTGTCACTGGCCCGGGGGTTTCCGCGTTTGTTGGCAGCGCAGCGTAACCACACCTGGGCACCGCTGATCAAGACCGGTCTGCCCAAAGACCTGTCTGGGCAAACCGCAGTGGTCGTCGGCTGGGGGCCGATAGGCCAAAAGATCAGCCTGGTGCTCAATGCCCTGGGCGTGAAGGTGATTGCCGTGCGGCGCAGTTGTATGCCCTCACCGCCGGCCATTGAGACGATAGCTTATGAGGATCTGATGACGGTCTTGCCACGTACCGACTGGTTAGTTTTGGCTTGTCCACTCTCGGCGCAAACGCGTGGATTGGTGAGCGCGGCTGCTTTTGACTGCATGCCCTCAGGCGCACAGTTGATCAATGTGGCTCGCGGTGAAGTGGTTGACGAAGCCGCGTTGATCAGCGCCCTGCAATCCGGACGTTTGGCTGGTGCCTACCTGGATGTGTTTGCTCACGAGCCGCTGGCTCCTGATTCCCCCTTGTGGGATATGCCCAATGTCATCGTGACGCCGCACAGCGCAGGCTTCTCAGATGGAAATGCAAAGCGGGTGGCGCAACTTTTTCTGGATAACCTGGGGCGTTGGCTCAAGAGGGAAGATCTGTTTCCCCTGGCAACCTGAGCTTTGGCGAAGAAAATCAGAGACCTGACACGCTTGCATCGGTTCGAACAGCGTCAAGCGGTAAGCGTTTGCCGGCCAGATAGTCTTCCATGCACTGCACCAGAAGTGGGCTGCGATGTAAGTGGGCGCTAGCACGTATCTCCTGTGGCGACATCCAAAGGGTGCGAACAATGCCTGTATCGAGTGGCCGACCCGGCACAAGTGCACCCAACTCACCACAGAAAGCAAAACGCAAGTAGGTGATGTCTTCTTGTGAACGCGCGAACCGGTTGAGGTAAATACCGACCAGCGCGGTGGGCTCAAACAGATGAGCTGTTTCTTCCAGAGCCTCCCTTGCACAGCCTTGAGCCGGTGATTCGCCCGGATCCAGATGCCCGGCCGGGTTGTTCAGTCGCAGGCCCTCGGGCGTTTCTTCTTCAACGAGCAAAAAAAGCCCGTCCCGCTCGATAACAGCTGCCACTGTGACACTGGGTTTCCAACGTGTTTGCATTCCGGAATTATCCCCGGGACGGTTCCTGAAAGGCCGAAAACATCGATAAATTCAGTTAAGCTAGCCCACTTTGTGACCGGTGCAGCGCTTTCAGAGGAAGATCGATTGCAGTCACAACCGAATTTTTAAGTCGAGGAGTTGCGTTATGCAAGCTGGAATATCTGCGAAGGCGGTCTTGGAAGATGCGTCAAATGCCGCTGCACCAAAATTGTCGCAATGGATTGGTGTCCCGCGGGAAATTTTTCCTGGCGAAAAGCGTGTAGCTACCGTCCCCGAAGCCGTTGAAAAGCTCATCAAGCTGGGTTTCAGGGTTGCCGTTGAATCCGGCGCGGGAGCCGCTGCCAACGTGAGCGATGAAGACTACACAGTTTCAGGCGCGACGATCATCAAGACAGCCGAAGAATTGTGGGCTTCATCAGATATCGTTTTCAAAGTACGCGCCCCAAGTGCGGATGAGGTCAAGCTCATGCGCGAGGGTGGCACGTTGGTGAGCTTTATCTGGCCGGCACAAAATCCGGAACTGATGCAACAGCTTGCAGCCAGAAAGGCAACCGTGCTGGCCATCGATTCTCTGCCGCGGACATTGAGTCGCGCCCAGAAAATGGACGCACTGACCTCCATGGCTGGCGTGAGCGGTTACCGTGCTGTGATTGAGGCGGCCAACGCCTTCGGTCGCTTCTTTAACGGGCAGATCACGGCTGCAGGCAAAGTCCCGCCGGCCAAGGTGTTCATTGCCGGGGCCGGCGTGGCCGGTCTGGCCGCCATCGGCACCGCTGTCAGCCTGGGAGCCATCGTACGCGCCAACGACACCCGTGCAGAGGTGGCTGACCAGGTTGTTTCCTTGGGTGGTGTATTCGTCAAGGTTGAATATGAAGAGGAGGGATCGGGTGGCGGTGGCTACGCCAAGGTGATGAGTGAAGGCTTTCAGCAAGCGCAGCGGGAGATGTACGCCAAGCAGGCCAGGGAAGTAGACATCATCATCACGACTGCGCTGATTCCGGGCAAGCCCGCTCCTAAGCTCATTACCGCCGAGATGGTGCGGTCCATGAAGCCGGGTAGTGTGATTGTTGACATGGCAGCCGAACAGGGCGGCAACTGTGAACTGACTGAGCCGGGCAAAGCGGTGGTTAAGCACGGTGTAACCATCGTAGGCTACACCGACCTGGCCTCTCGTTTGGCGCGGCAAGCATCAACCCTATACGCCACGAACCTGTTTCGTCTGACTGAGGAGCTTTGCAAGACCAAGGACGGCGTGGCCAATGTCAACATGGAAGATGATGCCATTCGCGGTCTGACCGTGATTCATGCCGGCAATGTCACCTGGCCGCCACCGGCGCCTAAAGTGGCAGCTGCTGCGCCGGCGGCTGCCAAACCCGTCGCCGCTGCACCAGCCGCCAAGAAGGGTCATGGTCATGGCGCAGCCAGTGCTCCCATGGCTGGTAGCAAGTTGGCCATCATGTTTGGAGTGGCTGCTGCCTTGTTCTGGCTTATCGGGGCCCATGCGCCAACTGCCTTCCTGGCGCACTTCACGGTGTTTGTGCTGGGCTGCTTTGTGGGCTATATGGTGGTTTGGAATGTCACCCCCGCGCTGCACACGCCGCTGATGAGCGTGACCAATGCGATCAGCAGCATCATTGCGATTGGCGCACTGGTTCAGATTGCACCACCGCTTAATGGCAACCTGCCACCCAATGAATGGATACGCTGGCTGGCCTTCGGGGGCATTGTGCTGACCGCGATCAATATGTTCGGCGGCTTTGCCGTCACCCAGCGCATGCTGGCCATGTTCCGCAAATAATCAGGGAGACACGACATGTCTGGCAATCTGGCAACCGCGTCCTACATTGGCGCAACGATTCTTTTCATTCTGAGTCTGGGGGGCTTGTCCAACCCTGAGACTTCACGCCGTGGAAATATGTACGGCATGATCGGCATGGGCTTGGCCGTTCTGGCAACAGTTTTCGGACCTAATGTGACGGCGGCAGGTATCCCGTGGATCATTGCGGCGATGGTGCTTGGTGGTGGCATTGGCGTCTATGCTGCCCGCACCGTACAGATGACCCAAATGCCGGAGCTGGTTGCCTTGATGCACAGTCTTGTAGGGCTTGCAGCTGCGCTGGTCGGCTTTGCCAGCTATATCGATAATTCTGTGGTCCTGACCGGTGCCGAAAAAGCAATTCACCAAGTTGAGATCTATGTCGGCATCCTGATCGGCGTAGTCACCTTTTCGGGTTCTCTGGTGGCGTTTGGCAAGCTCAATGGCAAGATTGGTGGTTCACCCCTGCTGCTTCCCGGCCGTCACTGGTTGAATTTGCTGGGATTGCTCGTGGCAATCTGGTTCGGGAACGAGTTTTTGAATGCCAAGACGGTCGCTGAAGGTTTGATTCCCTTGACTGTGCTGACAATTATTGCCTTGCTGTTCGGTATCCATATGGTCATGGCCATCGGCGGGGCGGATATGCCCGTGGTGGTGTCCATGCTCAACAGTTACTCCGGCTGGGCAGCGGCGGCCACCGGTTTTATGCTCTCCAACGATCTGTTGATCGTCACAGGTGCGCTAGTGGGTTCTAGCGGGGCGATTCTTTCTTACATTATGTGCACAGCGATGAACCGCAGCTTCATCAGCGTCATTGCTGGCGGTTTTGGTACGGCCAGTGCCAAGCCTGCTGTCAAGGGGGAGGCCGCTGAGCCAGTTGGAGAGGTGGTTCCTGTTACCGCCGCCGAGACTGCCGAGTTGCTGCGCGAAGCACGCAGCATCATCATCGTTCCGGGTTACGGCATGGCTGTGGCTCAGGCCCAGCACACGGTCAACGAGATTACCAAAGTGCTGCGAGAGAAAGGGGTGAACGTCCGCTTCGGGATTCATCCGGTTGCAGGCCGTATGCCGGGGCACATGAATGTGTTGCTGGCAGAAGCCAAAGTGCCTTATGACATCGTGATGGAGATGGACGAGCTCAACGATGATTTCCCCCAAACCGATGTGGCCATTGTGATTGGTGCCAACGACATCGTGAACCCGGCAGCCCAGGATGATCCTGGCAGCCCGATTGCCGGCATGCCCGTACTCGAAGTCTGGAAAGCCAAGACGTCCATTGTCATGAAGCGCTCCATGGCTTCCGGGTACGCGGGCGTAGATAACCCCTTGTTCTATAAGGAAAACAACAAAATGCTTTTTGGAGATGCCAAGAAGATGCTCGATGAAGTTCTGGGTGCCCTCAAAGCTTAACAACTTTCCCTGTCCCTAGGATAAACACCATTGTGCCCGTGAGAATTCACGGGCATACTTTTTTTGTTGTACAACTGACAGATAAGAGGTGCAGGCATGACGCAACGTATTTGGCTTAACAGCTATCCACCAGGTGTTCCAGCAGACATTGATACGTCTCAGTACACCTCTCTGGTCGAACTCATGGAGGAGAGTTTTCGCAAGAATGCCCACCAGGTCGCCTATAGCTTCATGGGCAAGGAGATCACGTACGCCGAGACTGACCGCCTCAGTCTGGTCTTTGCTGCATATTTGCAAAGTCTGGGCCTGAGTCCTGGCGACCGAGTCGCCGTCATGATGCCCAATGTGCCCCAGTACCCTGTGGTCGTGGCAGCCGTTCTTCGCGCGGGGTATGTGCTGGTCAATGTCAACCCGCTATATACCGCTCGTGAGCTTGAACATCAACTCAGGGATTCGGGATCTGTCGCCATCATCATTCTCGAAAATTTTGCGGCTACCCTGCAAAAATGTCTGACCAACACCCCCGTCAAGCATGTGGTGCTGTGCGCGATGGGCGACAGGCTTGGCTTGCTCAAGGGGGCTCTCGTGAATTACGTCGTCCGCAATGTCAAAAAAATGGTGCCACCTTTCCAATTGAATGGTGCGGTCCGCTTTAACGACGCTCTGGCGATGGCTGCGCGCTTTGATCTTAAAAAGCCGGCGATCAAGCCGGATGATGTCGCTGTGTTGCAGTACACCGGTGGCACAACCGGGGTCTCCAAGGGCGCTGTGCTGTTGCACCGCAATGTGATTGCAAATGTTCTGCAGTCAGAGTCCTGGTTTGAGCCCGGTTCCGGGAAAATTCCCAAGGGGGAGCAGTTCACCACCGTTTGTGCGTTGCCGCTCTATCACATCTTCGCCTTCACCGTTTGCATGATGTTCATGATGCGAAAGGGTGGCAAACTGATTTTGATTCCTAATCCGCGGGATTTTCCCGCCGTGCTCAAGGAGTTGTCTAAAAACGTCTTCCATACGTTTCCGGCGGTCAACACGCTTTTTAATGGGCTTGCCAATCATCCTGACTTCAACACGGTGGACTGGAGTCACCTCAAAGTGTCTGCCGGTGGCGGAATGGCCGTTCAAAGCGCCGTTGCAAAGTTATGGCTGGAGAAAACTGGCTGCTCCATTTGTGAAGGTTACGGGCTGAGTGAGACCAGTCCAGTGGCGAGCAGCAACCTTGTGACATCCAATGTGTTCACTGGCACCATCGGTGTTCCTGTGCCTGGAACCTGGATGAAAATCCTTGACGATAACGACAACGAGGTCCCCCAAGGTGAGCATGGGGAAATTGCAATTAAAGGCCCCCAGGTGATGGCAGGCTACTGGCAGCGCCCGGACGAGACGGCGAAGGTCATGACCGCTGACGGGTTTTTTAAAACAGGTGACATTGGCGTCATGGATGAAAACGGGTTCTTCAAAATTGTCGATCGCAAAAAAGACATGGTCTTGGTCAGTGGCTTCAACGTGTATCCGACCGAACTCGAAGATGTCGTCAGCCAGTTGGCTGGAGTCCTTGAATGTGCCTGCGTTGGCATGCCCGATGCGCAAAGCGGTGAAGCTGTCAAGCTGGTGATTGTGCGCAAGGATCCGGCGCTGACAGAGGCGCAGGTCCGTGCTTACTGCCGTGAAAATCTGACTGGCTACAAACAGCCTAAGGTCATTGAGTTCCGTGCCGAGTTGCCCAAGACACCGGTAGGCAAAATCCTGCGCCGGGAGTTGCGGGACGCCTGATATCCGGCTGGTATTTGAGCGGGCTGACGCTTACTTCAGCCAGCCGCGCTTGCGGAAGTACCACATCGGCACCAAGGCGCTGCCCAACATCAAGACCAGGGCATACGGGTAGCCCCATGACTGGGCGAGTTCGGGCATGTACTGGAAATTCATGCCATAGATGCTGGCAATTAGCGTGGGTGGCAGCAAAGCCACGCTGGCCACAGAGAAGATCTTGATGATCTTGTTCTGGTTGATGTTAATGAAGCCGACTGTGGCGTCCATCAGAAAGTTGATTTTGTCAAACAGAAAAGCGGTGTGTGAGTCCAGCGAGTCAATGTCGCGAAGGATCTGACGGGCCTCCTCAAACTGATCGTCGTTGAGCATTTTGCTGCGCATCATGAAACGAACGGCGCGTCGCGTGTCCATCACATTGCGCCGGATGCGCCCATTAAGGTCTTCCTGCCGGGCAATTGCTCCCAGTACTTCGCCAGCCAGAGCGTCAGTGACATCTCCTGAGAGCACCTTACGGCTGACTTTTTCCAGCTTGTCGTAGATTTCTTCCAGCGTATCAGCCGAATACTCGGCATCAGCGTCAAACAGCTTAAGCAGAACCTCCTGAGCAGCTTCTATCAGACCCGGTGCCCGTCGGGCGCGCATGCGAAGCAATCGGAACACAGGAACGTCCTCATCATGGATGGAAAACAGCACGCCACGGCTTTTGAGCTCTGAGTTGTGTTGATTGAGGATAAAGGCCACGCGAACGGTCCGGGGTTCATCTTCATCCGCAATCAAAAAGTCGCTTCGGATGTGCAACTCGCCGTTGTCTTCCTCGTAAAAGCGGGCGGACTCCTCAATGTCCTCATCCATGGCGTCTTCGGGAATGGAGAGTCCGTAATACTGCTTGACCCAGCGTTTTTCCTCAACCGTGGGTGACTCCAGATCCACCCAGATGGGTTGGAACCGGGAGAGCTCCTCCAAAGACTCGATCTCCTCCTGAAAAAGGCGTCCGTTGGCGAGGGAGAAGATGTTTAGCATGGCATGGGAATTATCGCACCGGGGCAAATGCGCAATTGAACCAGAGCGTTTTGGCGGACTTTGAGTCGAAATTGCTGCAAAGCAGCAATAAAAATCAATTGCTTTTCAGTGATTTCGGGCGCATAGTGAAACCAGCTAAGGCGATGTCGACTTGGCTTTTAACCCCGTGAAACAGGAGGCTATACATGAACTTGACGATCAGCGGTCACCACCTCGAAGTTACCCCCGCCCTGCGCAGTTATGTCACGACCAAGCTTGATCGAATTACCCGCCATTTCGACCAGGTGGTCGACGTCAAGGTGTTACTTAGCATAGAGAAACAGAAAGAAAAGGAACGACGCCAACGAGCTGAATGCAACATTCACGTCAAGGGCGGCGATATGTTCGCAGAAAGCGCCCATGAGGATCTTTACGCTGCGGTGGACGAACTCATGGACAAACTTGACCGTCAGGTAGTTCGCCACAAGGACCGCGTCAAAGACCACCAACATGAACCTGCCAAGCGTTTGATGTAATCGGTCTGAATTGAGTCGAAAGCCGCCGGGGTTTCCAGGCGGCTTTTTTTATGTGCATAATCCGCGCTCACACACCATGAATCGACTCGCGTCCATCCTGCCTGTTTCACAAGTCCTTGTGGGAATTGATGTTTCCAGTAAAAAAAGGGCATTTGAAGAAACCGGTTTGTTGTTTGAGAACATGCATGGCTTGAATCGTGCCTTGGTCAGTGACAGCTTGTTTGCTCGGGAACGCTTGGGTTCAACCGGGCTGGGCCACGAGGTGGCGATTCCACATGGTCGGATCAAAGGCCTGAAAGCGCCGATGGCTGCGGTGGTTTTGTTGGGCAAACCCATCGGATTTGATGCGCCGGATGAGCAACCGGTGAAATTACTGATCTTTTTGCTGGTTCCTGAAGCGGCTACCCAAAAGCATCTGGAAATTTTGTCTGAAATTGCCGAAATGCTGAGTGACAGTGTCCTTCGCGACCAACTCATGTCTTCTACTGACGCCAGTGAGTTGCATGCTGCCATTTCGGCATGGAAGTCGGCTTTGCCTGTTTGACGCACACCCTTCCCGTCTTCTGGAGCCTTTTTGAAACCCACCGCCGTCAGCGCTGATGCCCTGTTTCAGGAGTTCAGGCATAACCTGAAGTGGAATTGGGTGGCAGGTCTGGGCGCTTCCGAGCGTCGTTTTGATGAGGTTGCTGTGCGTGCAGCCAGTTCTGGCGCAGATCTCGTCGGCTATCTCAACTATATTCACCCCTATCGTGTCCAGATACTGGGCGTCAGGGAGGTGGCTTACCTGTCGAGCGCAACTCCCGAGGACTGTGAGCGCAGGATATCGCGCATTGTTGATCTGGAGCCACCCGTATTGGTTCTGGCAGATGGACAAACAGCGCCGCAGGCCTTGCTGGAAATGTGTGAAAAGTCGGAGATACCGCTGTTTGCCACAGATTCAACCTCCGCTTACACCATTGATGTCCTGCGCAGTTACCTTTCCAGGCACTTCGCCGAACGCATCACGATGCATGGCGTTCTGATGGACATTTTGGGCATGGGGGTTCTGATTACTGGTGAATCCGGGCTCGGCAAAAGCGAGTTGGGGCTGGAGCTGGTGTCCCGTGGCAATGGTTTGGTGGCTGACGATGCGGTGGATCTTTACCGGATCAATGAATCTTCCATTGAGGGCCGTTGCCCGGACCTGTTGCAGAATTTGCTGGAAGTACGTGGCATTGGACTGCTCGACATACGTGCAATTTTCGGCGAGACAGCCGTCCGCAGAAAGATGAAGCTCAAGCTCATCGTGCATCTGGTGCGCCGCGAAACCCTGGAGCGCGACTTTGACCGCATTCCCCATGAGCCCCTGACCCAGGATGTGATTGGTATTCCTGTACGTAAGGCCGTGATTCAGGTGGTTGCAGGCCGCAACCTGGCTGTACTGGTAGAGGCGGCTGTTCGAAACACGATTCTTGAATTGCGTGGAATCAACACGTATGAGGAGTTCATCGAGCGCCACCGTTTGGCCATGGGCAGCGCAGAATGAATGGCTAGGGAGTACGCGTGCGCACGCTACGGTTCGTACAATTGAGTTTGTTACAGTGTGCGTAAAGGCTCAGGGCATGCTCTGCGATGGTGAACCCCCGTTTTTTGGCGACCTCGTTTTGCCTGCTCTCAATCTCGGCGTCGTAAAACTCCTCTACAACGCCGCAGTCCAGACACACTAGATGGTCGTGGTGCTGCCCTTCATTGAGCTCATAAACCGCCTTACCGCTCTCAAAATTGCTGCGATTCAAAATGCCCGCCTGCTCAAACTGAGTCAGTACCCGATAGACTGTCGCCAGACCCACATCGGATCGGTCCAGCAGCAACACTCTGAAAACGTCTTCTGCGGTCATGTGTCGCTGAGTTCCCTTCTGGAATATTTCCAGAACCTTCAATCGTGGAAGAGTGGCTTTAAGACCGGTGTTTTTCAGTTCGTCAATAGTGGTCATGAGGGGCGTTCTTCCGATGGTTTTCGGGTTCGTGCGGCCAGCTTCAGACAGCCCTGCCGCTACAATGCATTGATCATATCGTCTCGTGTCAACGCATGTTACATAACCATCGCCGAAGTCGCTGCCTCTGTTTGACAATTCTGCTTGCAAGCGGTCTGTCGGCATGCGGCAGCTTTGACAAGGCCAGCAATCAGATCGTCAAAGCGGCTGCCCCTTACAAGATGGATATTGTTCAGGGAAATGTGGTGACCCGCGAGCAGATGGCCTTGCTTTCGCCAGGGATGAGCCGCATCCAGGTCCGCGACATCATGGGCACCCCGCTGCTGGTCAGCGTGTTCCACGCCAGCCGGTGGGATTATGTTTTCTCCTTTAGCCGCCAGAATGCTGAGCCACAGATCCGCAAGGTGGCAATTTTTTTCAAAGATGACCTTTTGGAGCGATTTGAAGCAGATGTCCTCCCGACTGAAGCCGAGTTTGTTGCCTCTTTAGATGCCCGCAAAAAATCCGGCAAGCCCCCTCTCTTGGAGGCGGCACCAGAGACACTGGACAAATTCATAATCCCGGTCAAGCCAGCGGAACCAAGACCCTTGCCACCTTTGCCTACCAGTTATCCACCGCTCGAGCCTCCAGGACTATCTTCACAGCCTCCCATCCGCTAGCACCTTTCTATCTTCTCTAACTTCCTTTCATGACCCCACAGCCCCCACTGTCGATAGCCATTGCCGGAGCTTCCGGGCGAATGGGCCACATGCTTATCGAGGCGGTTCTGCAGGCACACGACTGTGTTCTGGCCGGCGCCCTGGATGTTGCAGCCAGCCCGGCCCTGGGAGCTGATGCAGCTGCATTTCTGGGTCAGACCAGCGGGGTTGACATCAGTGCGGATATCCGAACCGGTTTGAAAAGCGCACGCTTTCTGATTGACTTTACAAGACCCGAAGGAACAATGGCTCACCTTAAGGCCTGTCAAGAGCTGGGTGTCGGGCTGGTGATTGGAACAACCGGATTTAATGAAGCTCAGAAATCAGAAATTTCGGAAGCGGCAAAAGTTATTCCCATAATGCTTTCCCCCAACATGAGCGTGGGTGTCAATGTAACGCTCAAACTGCTAGAGATGGCAGCCAAAGCTTTGTCGACCGGCTATGACATTGAAATCATAGAGGCCCACCATCGTCACAAGGTGGATGCACCCTCCGGTACCGCCCTCAAAATGGGCGAGGTCATTGCGACTTCACTTGGGCGGGAGTTGAAAGATTGCGCGGTCTATGCGCGTGAGGGCGTCACAGGTGAGCGTGATCCGTCCAGCATTGGTTTTGCCACCATCCGTGGCGGCGATATTGTGGGTGATCACACAGTTCTGTTTGCCGGAACGGGTGAGCGCATCGAAATTTCCCACAAGTCTTCCAGTCGTGCCACCTATGCCCAAGGCAGTCTGCGTGCAGTCCGGTTTTTGGCCAATAAGAAAGCAGGACTGTTTGACATGTTCGATGTACTCGGGCTGAAATGACATTGCTGCAGCACTTGACCCTGGGTGACGCAGTCAACCAGGTAGTTGCGCTGGTGTTGCTCGCCATGTCAGTGGCAAGTTGGGTGGTGATCGTCTGGAAAAGCTGGGTGCTCAGACGTGCATTAACTGACTCGGCGCGCGTCACAGCAGCCTTCTGGCAGGGGGCATCACTGGAGATTGCAACGCAGTCCGTTCAGACATTTGACCGTGACAGGTTGATTCTCCCGCTGATCAATGCAACCCGTGCATCGCCCTCGGGTACCCTGGCTGCATCAGGTGACCGTTCCCAGCAGCTAACCCGGGTTTTGCGGGATGCCTTGCATCACGTCTTGCGCCGTCTCCAATTCGGCCAGGTTCTGCTGGCAACCGTTGGATCTACGGCGCCGTTTGTCGGCCTGCTTGGAACAGTGTGGGGAATTTACGAAGCCCTGATCGGCATGTCCGGTGCCGGGCAGATCACCATCGACAAAATTTCGGGGCCTGTCGGAGATGCTTTGATCATGACGGCCGCAGGTCTTGCGGTAGCGATTCCTGCCGTCTTGGGCTACAACATCATGGGTCGATTGATCGGGCGTATTGAGGCTGACCTGGAGGGCTTCGCCCTGGATCTGCGTGAACTCCTGCTTAGTTCGCACCTCACTGCCTCCTCAACTAGCGCTTGCGCAGACAGACTGTGACATTCGGTCGCCTTGTGCGTAACCCCGGTACTCAGCTTCTGAGCGACATCAATATGACGCCGCTAATTGATGTCTTACTGGTTTTGGTGGTGATTTTTATCCTCACGGCACCGTTACTGGTCAGTACGGTTCAACTCAACCTGCCTGTGACTGAGGGCGCTCAGCCGGATCAGCCACCCAAGGCGATTCAAGTGGCGCTGGACAAGGCGGGAAGGGTGTATCTGGATGACATTCTGGTCAGTCTTGAGGAGCTTCAAAAGCGTCTGCAACAGACTGCCCTGCAAACTTCGCAGGCCGAGGTACAGCTGAGTGCGGATGAATCCGTGCCCTATGGTCGCGTAGTTGAGGTGATGGGTGTGGCACAAAAGGCCGGCTTGAATCGCATCGGCTTTGTTGCCAAACCCTAAAATGCCGGGGATGCAAGACAAATATAACCACCTCGAGATAGAAAAAGCGGCCCAACAAGGTTGGACGGCGTCCCATGCGTATCGCGTCAGCGAAGATGCTTCGAAAAAGAAGTTCTATGCCTGCTCCATGCTGCCTTACCCCAGTGGCAAGCTGCATATGGGGCACGTGCGCAACTACACCATCAATGACATGCTCACGCGCTATTTGCGCATGAATGGCCACAATGTCCTGATGCCCATGGGTTGGGATGCATTCGGCCTACCGGCCGAGAATGCGGCGCTCAAGAACGGTGTACCCCCTGCCAAATGGACCTACGAGAACATTGCCTACATGAAAGGTCAGATGCAGGCCTTGGGTCTGGCCATAGACTGGACCAGGGAAGTTGCCACTTGTGATCCGACCTATTACAAATGGAACCAGTGGCTGTTCCTCAAAATGCTGGAAAAAGGCATCGCCTACCGCAAGACACAGGTCGTCAATTGGGATCCGATTGACCAGACGGTGCTGGCTAATGAACAAGTGATCGACGGCAAGGGCTGGCGAACTGGCGCTGTGGTTGAAAAGCGCGAAATCCCAGGCTACTACCTCAAGATCACTGGCTATGCGCAGGAGTTGCTTGACCACGTACAAATCGGCAATGAAAAAGCCACGCTCAATGGCTGGCCCGACCGTGTGCGTCTGATGCAGGAAAACTGGATCGGCAAGTCCGAAGGTGTGCGCTTTGCCTTTACCCACGATATGAAGGGCACGGATGGACAGCTCATCGACGACGGCCGGATGTATGTTTTTACCACCCGGGCCGATACCATCATGGGCGTCACATTTTGCGCCGTGGCGCCGGAACATCCGCTTGCCGCGCACGCCGCCTTGGCCAATCCAGAGTTGGCGGCTTTTATCGAGGCTTGCAAGACGGGCGGCAATACGGAAGCCGAATTGGCCACTCAGGAAAAGAAGGGCCTGGCCACCGGCCTGTTTGTGACGCATCCACTCACAGGCGACAAAGTAGAAGTGTGGGTCGGCAACTATGTCTTGATGAGTTATGGCGACGGCGCAGTCATGGGAGTGCCGGCGCACGATGAGCGGGATTTTGCGTTTGCACTCAAATACAAACTGGCGATCAAGCCGGTTGTCGAGATGCCAAACGCTTTGGTTTTCGACGACTCTGTTTGGCAGGACTGGTATGCCGAAAAAGGCACTGGTATTGCCATTAATTCCGGCAAGTACAACGGTCTGTCTTTCAAGGCTTGCGTAGATGCCGTTGCGGCTGACCTGAGCGTCAGAGGCCTTGGCGAAAAGAAAACCACTTGGCGGCTGCGCGACTGGGGCGTGAGCCGCCAGCGTTATTGGGGCACGCCTATCCCGATCATTCATTGCGATGAACATGGTGCCGTGCCTGTGCCTGAAAAAGACCTGCCCGTGGTCTTGCCACTGGACTGCGTGCCCGATGGTTCTGGCAATCCTTTGCACAAGCACGAGGGCTTTCATGCGGGTGTAGTCTGCCCCGTTTGCGGCAAGTCAGGCCGACGAGAAACCGACACCATGGATACCTTTGTGGACAGCTCCTGGTACTTCATGCGCTATTGCGATCCTCAAAACAGCGAGGCGATGGTGGCAGACGGTACCGCGTACTGGATGCGTGACCAGAACAAGGTTACAGGTGGCAGCGGTATGGATCAGTACATTGGCGGGATTGAGCACGCCATCCTGCACCTGCTTTACGCCCGTTTTTGGACCAAAGTGATGCGTGACATGGGCCTGGTATCGGTGGATGAACCCTTCACCAAGCTATTGACCCAGGGCATGGTGCTCAATCACATCTATTCCATCAAAACGGCGAAGGGCGGCGTTGAGTATTTTTGGCCGCATGAGGTTGAGGATATTCATGATGCGTCGGGCAAGGTGACCGGCGCAAAACTCAAGCAAAGCAAAGGTGTGTGGCCTGCGGGGACGCTCATTACCTACGAGGGTGTGGGTACCATGAGCAAGAGCAAAAACAATGGCGTAGATCCGCAGGAACTGATTGAAAAGTATGGCGCCGACACGGCTCGGCTTTACATCATATTCACGGCCCCGCCAGAGGCCACGCTGGAGTGGAATGACGCTGCGGTAGAGGGCTCGTACCGCTTTTTGCGACGTGTCTGGAACTTCGGCTACAAATTGTTTTCGATGGATTGGGGATCTATCAACGCAAGCATCAAAGGAGCAAAAGACCTGAAAGACATCACGTTTGGTGTCCAAGCCAAGGCACTCCGCCTGGAAATTCATACTCTGCTCAAGCAGGTTGACTATGACTACCAGCGCATGCAGTACAACACGGTGGTCTCGGGTGCGATGAAGATGATCAATACCCTTGAAGATGCGGCTGTGGCGCTTGCCAAAGCGTCACCCGGGGATTCTCCAACGGGAAAACCCGACTTGCAGGTGGCCGTGGTGGAGAGCTTTGGAATTTTGTTGCGTTGTATGTATCCTGTAACGCCGCATATCGCGCAACGTTTGTGGGTGGGGTTGGGTTACTCCGGAGTTTTGGGTGATCTGCTTGACGCTCCCTGGCCCCAGGTCGATGAAACAGCTTTGCAGCAGGATGAACTGGAATTGGTTTTGCAAATCAATGGCAAATTGCGTGGGGCTATCCGTGTGCCTTCAACAGCCAGCAAATCTGAGATTGAAGCTATTGCCTTGACTCACGAGCTGGTGCAAAAACAACTGATGGGCGGCGGTGCAGCCAAGCGAGTGATAGTGGTGCCCGGGCGGCTGGTCAATATTGTGATTTGACCATGGAGCCTTTGTACGCAACTCAAGCGGCTGCGACTCCAGCGCTGTCACGCCGTCTTTTCGGGCGAGTCACGATCAGCCCGGTTCTGGTTGTTTTCAGTAGTGTGGTGACTTGTAATCTTTCCGCCTGCGGTTTTGCACTGCGCCAACCTCCACAGTTTGCCTTTAAGACGCTCTACGTTGGTGTTCCAGAAACTTCGCTATTCGGCATTGAATTGCGGAGAAACTTGGCAGCGTTGGGTAACGTACAACTGATTACCGATGCTGCCCGTCAACAAACTGCTGATGTGATTCTGGACATTTTGCAGGAGCAGCGTACTAAAACCGTGGTTGGAATCAGTGCGGCCGGTCAGGTGCGCGAATTTCAGTTGCGTATTATTTTGCGCTTCAGGCTGCGCACAGTAAAGGGCCGGGAACTGATTGAACCCACCGAGCTGGTGCAGCAACGTGATATCAGCTTTAACGAGGCGGCGGTATTGGCCAAAGAGGCTGAAGAAGCGCAACTTTACCGGAATATGCAGACCGACTTGGTTCAGCAAATCCTGCGCCGTCTGGCTGCAGTGAAAGAACTTTGAACCCCCTGAGTGAAATTTGCCAAAGTCCACAGAGATTTAGATGCAACTCGCTCCTCAACAGCTCACCGTCCATCTGAAAAAGGGTTTGAAGAGCTTGTATGCCTTGCATGGAGACGAGCCACTCCTGGTTAACGAAGCAGCTGATGCCATCCGATCCGAGGCCCGCCGGCAGGGCTTTACCGAGCGTACTTCACATACAGTGGCTGGCGCTCGTTTCGACTGGAGCGAGGTGCTGGCCAGCGGAGGATCACTGAGTTTGTTTGCAGACAAGCAGATCGTAGAGGTTCGAATTCCTTCGGGCAAGCCAGGCAAAGAAGGGAGCGCGGCTTTGCAACAAATGGCGGAGCAGTCGCGAGACAACGACACCACACTGACGCTTGTCTTGTTGCCGCGGCTCGACAAGCTGACCCGTTCCACCGCCTGGTTTGGTGCCTTGGAAAATTCGGGGGTAACGCTACAGTTTGATCCGATCGAGCGTACGGTATTGCCGCAGTGGATTGCCCAGCGCCTTGCACTCCAGGGCCAACGTGTTGCTCAAGGGGATGAAGGACAACGTACCTTGCAATTCTTTGCTGACCGGGTAGAAGGTAATCTGCTCGCAGCCCATCAGGAAATCCAGAAATTGGCGCTGTTGTATCCGGTTGATGCCATACCGGATTCGGCGGTTTTGGGATTTGAGCAGGTGGAAAGTGCAGTCCTTAATGTCGCTCGCTACGATGTGTTCAGACTGTCTGAAGCGGTGCTGGCCGGTCAGATGCAGCGTGTGCAGCGCATGCTCGACGGGCTGCAGTCCGAGGGTGAAGCTGAGGTGTTGGTGCATTACACCCTGAGTGAAGACATCCGGGCCTTAAAACGTGTCAAGGATGCCTTGCGCCAGGGGCGACCCCTCCCGATGGCCCTCAAAGAGCAGCGAATTTGGGGTCTGCGCGAGCGTCTGTTCGAGCGTGTTCTGCCTCGGCTCTCCGAGCTCACCTTGAGCAACTTGCTGCATTCCGCACAGTTGGTTGATGGTATTGTGAAAGGCCTGCATTCAGCCGAATGGCCCGCCAACGGGTGGCAGGCCTTGCACCGCCTGGCACACGAGCTGTGTCAGGCCTGTATGGCCAACCCGAAGCGAACTTAGCCCCGCACCTAGGGCTGGTCTCCAGAAGTCCGGTTTTCCCAGAATCCCCGGTGCGTTTGCATGAGTTTGCCTTTAACTTCGGGCACTGGCCCCAAAACCTCTACCTGCCTTTGCCCCCGAGCAAACACCTCGCGGCAGGGTAGGTTGAGGGTGGGATTTTCAGGGTGGTTCCCGGTCAGAGCCAATAGGTCAGTTTCATCAGCGCCGTAAACCACTCGACCGATACCGGCCCAGTAGATGGTTCCGGCACACATGGCACAAGGCTCGAAGGTGGTCACCAATGTACATTGCGCCAGGTACTCAGTCGGATAGCTAAGGGCAACCGTTCTTGCAAGGGTAGATTCGGCGTGATTCACGGTGTCGATATTGCCTTGCTCTGCCAGCACTGTCTCGCCGTCCGGTGCAAGCATCAGGGCCCCAAAGGGGTGGCGTCCCATCGACATGGCCCGCTTTGCGACAGCATCCGCGCGAAGCAGGTGTTTAACCACCTGCTCGGTAGTCAGGGTGCAGATGCAATCAATGGCCAACTTGTCATTCACCCTGTGAGCCGCGGTGAGCCCATGCAGTAGTGTGCTTCTCGATGTAGCTGAACAACTCATACATCGCCATGGCCATGGCTCCCACCACGACCAGCCCGGAAAAGGCCAGACCCATTTGCATGGCAGAACCGGCAGAAATCAGCAGGTAGCCGATGCCCTCATTAGCAGCAGTCATCTCGGATACCGTGGTGCCGACAAAGGCAAGAGTAATGGCGACTTTGAGGGAGCCGTAAAAATAGGGCATGGAGCGCGGCAGCCCCACCTTGACCAGTACATCCCAGCGCTTGGCACCCAGCACCCGCAACACGTCTTCAAGCTCGGGCTCAAGAGTTGCCAGACCGGTGGCAATGTTGACCATGATCGGGAAAAAGCTGATCAGAAACGCGGTCAGGACGGCCGGGCCCACGCCAATACCGAACCAAACGACCAGAATCGGCACAAAGGCTGCTTTAGGCAGTGCATTAAATGCTGTCATCAGCGGGTAGACTGCTGCGTAAGCGAGACGTGAACTGCCAACTACAAAGCCCAGCAAAACACCAACGACGATAGCCAAGCCAAAACCAGCCATGGTCACCCAGTAGGTCCGCCACGCATGGCCTGCGATGAGCGATTTGTATTCGACCGTCTGAGTCCAGATACGCCAGGGGCTGGGGAAGATGAATTCCGAGACCTCAAAGACAGAGCAAATGATTTGCCAAAAGGCAATCACCACCACCAGCAAAATCCAGGGGGACCACGTCTCAAGTTGTTTTTTGTTCATGGGAATCTCAAGCGGGCTTACTGGACGATTGCTGCACCGGCATTTTTCGGTTCAGCAGGAGTTGTTTTGCGCATCGCGCCGATGTGGCCGCGCAACTCATGGACGATGTCGGTGAATTCCTTGGTGTAGGTCACTTCCAGGTCGCGCGGGCGGGGCAGGTCAATATTGCGCTTGACCACAAAACGGCCTGGACTCTTGCTCATGACGTAAACCGTGTCTGCCAGAAACACAGATTCACGAAGATCGTGTGTGACCAGAATGACGTTGAACTTCTGGGCAGCATGAAGGTCGCGCAGAATGCACCACAATTCTTCCCGGGTAAAGGCATCCAGCGCGCCAAACGGCTCATCCAGCAAAAGCATTTTGGGCTCGTGAATCAGTGCCCGGCAAATACTGGCGCGCTGCTGCATGCCACCTGACAACTGCCAGGGGAACTTGTTTTCATAGCCACCAAGCCCAACGGTTTGCAGCAGGTGGCTGGCACGTTCGGCATACTCTTTGCGTTTGGCTTTGAAGTTGCTACGGTAGGGCTCGACAATTTCAAGAGGTAGCAGCACGTTGTCCAGCGTCGTTCGCCAAGGTAATAGGGAAGAGGCCTGAAAAGCCATGCCCGATATTTTCAGCGGGCCGGTAACCGGTTGGCCATCGATCAGGATTTTCCCTCTGGAAGGCATTTTCAGGCCGGTAGTGAGCTTCATGAAGGTGGATTTGCCGCACCCGGAGGGACCAACGATCGCAATGAACTCACCCTCGCCCACTTTCAGGTCAATGGCCTCAACAGCAAAGTGACCCTTCGCCAACAACTCTTCGTTGTAGGCTAGCCAGACATCCTGAAAATCAACAAAGTGGGAGGAGGTGGTCATTTGATACGAGCAAAAATTATTTCTTGGCCACCGGTGGCAGTACGTCAAGTTCTTTGGTAGTGGGCAAGAAGGAGCCGTTCCAGATGGCGTCCGGGTTGACGCGGGTCTTGGTGTTAAAGGCGTCTGACACCTGGCTGGACATGAGCGACAGGCGGGGCCCATTGATCTGGCCAAAACCTTCTGCGCGGGCGTCCGGGCTGGCTATCACCGCATCAATTGCCATTTTCAGGCGTCGTGTTTCCAGTTCAACGTTGATAATGCCGTCACGCTGTTTGACATATTCAATGGCCACATCAGGCTTGGCCATGACGTCTTTGGCGCCTCTGGCAAAGGCGGACAGGAAAGCCTTGATGGCAGCAGGATTTTCCTTAATGAGCTTGGGGGAGGCGATGATCACGTTGCCATACAGCTTCACTCCGAAGTCAGGATAGGCCATGACAACCACATCTTCGGCCTTAACGCCCCGCGCTTCTAGGTTAAGTACCGAGGTGAATGAAAAGCCGGTGATGGCGTCAATATCCCCACGAACCAGCATGGTTTCGCGCAGAGGCGGATCCATGGCGGTCCAGGCTACGTTGGTCACGTTGTTGGCTTTCTGGAAAATCGGGAAAGCGCGTCGTCCTGCATCAAAAACGGGGGCGCCAAGTTTTTTACCGCTCAGGTCGGCCGGGGTTTTGATCCCCGACTTTTTGAGAGCCATGACCGCCGCAGGGGTATTGTTGTAGACCATCATCACTGCCACAGGCTTGTTGGGTGCGTCCGGGTTATTGGCGTGAAACTCCATGAGAGCGGCCAAATCGGCAAAACCCATGTCATACGCTCCTGAGGCCACACGTGTGACGGTTCCGCCCGAACCGTTGCCGGCATCAATGGTGACGTCGAGCTTGGCATCCTTGAAGTAACCCTTGGCGGCAGGAGACAGGAACAAAGCTGCTGGGCCTTCGAAGCGCCAATCCAGCTGGAATTTGATGGGAGTGACCTGAGCTTGGGCGCTGCCCATCGTCAAGGAAAACAAGGTGGCAAGGGCGGTGCCCAAAAAGGTGCGCTTTAGCATGGGGATCTCCAGGAAATGAATAAGCAATATCCTAAAGCAAATTCAATGCCTGGCTCTTATGGCATACCCTCAGTTAAACCCTAGGGCATAGCCGCAATGTGAGAAAATACCGCACATGAACGCGTTGAACATCGCCGAAGCCGTGCACACCTTGGGTTTGCAAGCAAAAGTTGCTTCTGCCCTTATGGCGAAAGCTTCTTCAGCTTCAAAAAACATAGCGCTCAGGCGTTTGGCCGAGTTATTGCGCACCAACCGGCCCATGCTGGAGGTGCAAAACGCCCAAGATATCAGCCGCGCTAAAGCTGCTGGCTTGGCCGAACCCCTGGTGGACAGACTCAAACTCACTGCCAAAGTCATCGAGACCTGCGCGCTGGGTTGCGAACAATTGGCCGCCATGCCTGACATCATTGGCGAAATCACCCGCATGAACCAGCAGCCCAGTGGCATTCACGTGGGCCAGATGCGCGTTCCGATCGGCGTTTTCGGTATGATTTTTGAAAGCCGGCCCAACGTCACGATTGAGGCAGCCAGCCTAGCGATTAAAAGCGGCAACGCATGTATTTTGAGGGGCGGTTCCGAAGCGATTGAGTCGAACAAGGCGCTTGCTGTGCTGGTAGGCCAAGCGCTGGTTGATGCGGGGCTGCCGGCAGATGCGGTGCAGCTGGTGCAAACCACTGATCGTGAGGCCGTAGGCCAACTCATTGCCATGCCCCAGTATGTTGACGTCATCATTCCCCGTGGCGGCAAGAGCCTGATCGAACGCATCAGCCGGGATGCCAAGGTGCCTGTCATCAAACACCTGGATGGAAACTGCCACATCTACGTGGACGACCCTTGTGATCTGGACATGGCGGTCAAAGTGGCAGACAACGCCAAGACCAGCAAATACAGTCCCTGCAATGCCATGGAAAGCTTATTGGTTGCTCACAGCATTGCCCCCGCTTTTTTGCCCCGTATTGCGGCCGTTTATGCCGCCAAGGGAGTAGAGATGCGCTGTGATGCCGAAGCTCTGGCGATTCTGCAAGCAAATTCGCCAGAAACCCCCGTATCAGCTAACTCTGATGCTGCGAATATCGTAGCAAAATTGGTTCTGGCTCAGGATACAGATTGGTTCGAAGAGTATCTGGCACCAATCATCAGCATCAAAGTGGTGGCCGGCTTGCAGGAAGCCATAGCGCACATCAATCATTACGGCAGCCATCACACCGACGCCATCCTCACGCGTGACCACATGCATGCGCAGACGTTTCTGCGCGAGGTGGACTCTGCCAGCGTTATGGTCAACACCAGCACCCGCTTTGCCGACGGGTTTGAATATGGGCTGGGGGCTGAAATAGGCATCAGCACCGACAAGTTTCACGCGCGCGGCCCGGTTGGCATTGAAGGGCTGACTTCCCTCAAGTACATAGTTCTGGGCGATGGCGAGGTGCGCCTGTAAGCCTTGGTGCAGTCGCTAATCCTTAATCAGCCTCATTTAAACCCGTTTTCTTACGAGGGCCTGTATGGTTCCACATCTCATCACCGCCCTAACGGGCCCCATCAACGAACTTGAGCAGCGGGTGCTCGACTCCATGCCTGCCATTGAGCGCTGGTTCCGCCTGGAGTGGATGGAGCACACACCACCGTTTTACAGTTCGGTGGATGTGCGCAACGCGGGTTTCAAGCTTGCCCCCGTAGACACCAATCTTTACCCGGGTGGCTGGAACAACCTGACGCCCGAGATGCTGCCGCTGGCCGTGCAGGCAGCGATGGCCGCCATCGAGAAGATCTGCCCTGAAGCCCGCAACCTGCTGGTGATTCCTGAAAACCACACCCGCAATACCTTTTACCTCTCCAACGTGGCCCAGTTATGCCGTATTTTTCACATGGCCGGCCTCAATGTGCGCGTCGGCTCTATCAATCCCGAGATCAAGAAGGCCACCACGATCGACCTCACCAACGGCGAGTCGGTAACGCTGGAGCCGGTTATCCGAAGCAAGCGTCGCCTGGGCCTCAAAGACTTTGACCCTTGCACCATTCTCCTGAATAACGACCTCAGTGCAGGCGTCCCCGGCATTCTGGAAGATCTCAACGAGCAATACCTGTTGCCTCCGTTGCACGCGGGATGGTCGACACGCCGCAAGAGCACGCACTTTCAGAACTATGAGGAAGTGAGCAAGCGCTTCGGCAAGTTGCTTGGCATTGACCCCTGGCTGATTAACCCGATGTTCAGCAAGTGTGGCGAGGTCAATTTTGCTGAAAGACTGGGCATGGATTGTCTGACCAGCAACGTAGATGCGCTATTGGGCAAGATTCGCCGCAAGTACAAGGAATATGGCATCAAGGAAAAGCCGTTTGTTGTGGTCAAAGCCGACAACGGCACGTATGGCATGGGCATCATGACCGTGCGTGATGTAAAGGATCTGGATGTGCTCAACCGCAAAACCCGCAACAAAATGAGCACCATCAAGGACGGGCAGGAGGTCAGCGAGGTGATCATTCAGGAAGGCGTAATGACCAACGAGCGCATGAATGATGCCGTAGCCGAACCGGTGGTCTACATGATGGACCGTTATGTGGTGGGCGGTTTTTACCGGGTGCATGCCGAGCGGGGTGTCGATGAAAACCTGAATGCGCCCGGCTCCAGCTTTGTGCCTCTGGCATTTGCCGAGAGTACGCACTTACCTCAGCCCGGTATGAAGCCTGGCGCCAGTGCGCCTAACCGCTTCTATATGTATGGCGTGATTGGTCGTCTGGCAATGCTGGCGGCCAGTTACGAGCTTGAGGCGACAGATCCCGAAGCTGAGATTTACGCGTAGTACGGTATGTCATCGCAAAAATCGTCACTTACGGCGCTGACCCTTGGCGCTATCGGCGTTGTCTATGGTGACATCGGAACCAGCGTTCTGTATGCGGTCAAGGAAGTTTTTGGCTCTGGCCATGTCCCTTTCACGCCAGACAACGTCTACGGCATCATGTCCATATTCTTCTGGACTTTGACAGTTATCGTCTCACTGAAGTACGTGGTGCTGGTGCTGCGTGCTGACAACAACGGTGAGGGCGGCTTGGTGGCCATGCTGGCGCTGGCATCCCAGTCGGTCAAGGATCATCCGCGGTTGCGCAGTGTTCTGCTGGTAGTCGGCATCTTCGGTACCTGTCTTTTTTACGGGGACGGCGTGATCACGCCGGCCATTTCCGTCTTGTCGGCGGTCGAAGGCCTGGAGGTGATTTCACCAGCCTTCAAATCAGCCGTCATCCCGCTGACATTGGTCATCCTGTTTTGTTTGTTTGTAGTCCAAAAGCACGGTACGGCTGGCATCGGGAAGTTTTTTGGTCCTATCACCCTGATCTGGTTTTTCGCCATTGCCGTTCTGGGTTTGACCCATATTGCCAGCAACCCGGCTATTTTGTGGGCGCTCAGCCCGCATTTCGCCCTGGGCTTTATGGTCAACAATCCGGGCACCACCTTCATCATCCTGGGTGCAGTGGTGCTGTGCGTGACCGGTGGAGAAGCACTCTACGCCGACATGGGTCACTTCGGTAAAAAGCCAATTCGTGTGGCTTGGTTCTCGGTGGTCATGCCGGCGCTAACGCTGAACTACTTCGGTCAGGGCGCTTTGCTGTTGGAAAACCCGCAAGCCGTTACAAACCCGTTTTACCTGATGATGCCGGCCTGGGCTCTGATTCCGATGGTAGGACTGGCCACCATGGCGACCGTGATTGCATCACAGGCACTGATTTCGGGTGCCTTTAGCGTTACCAAACAGGTGATTCAGCTTGGCTATCTGCCACGACTTCAAATCCAGCACACCAGTGTTCGGGACACCGGGCAAATTTACATACCCATGGTCAATTGGGGCCTGTTCGTGGCCATAGTTTTGGCGGTCGTGTTGTTTCGATCTTCCAGTAATCTGGCTGCGGCCTATGGCATTGCGGTCACCTTGGACATGCTGATCACCACCATATTGACCTTTTTCGTTATCCACCATGGCTGGAAATATCCCCTGCCCCTGTGCCTGGGTGCTACCGGATTTTTCTTCCTGGTCGACTTGGCGTTTTTCAGCTCCAACCTGATGAAGTTTTTTGATGGCGGCTGGTTTCCCCTTCTCATTGGTGCCGGCATCTTTGTCCTGATGATGACCTGGAAAGATGGTCGCAGCCTGCTTAACGCTTCTTTGCGCGCTGATGCGATTGCCCTCAAGGATTTTCTTGAAGCCGTTTTTGTCAGTCCGCCCGCCAGGGTTGAGGGCACAGCGGTTTTCATGACTTCCGAGCCAGGCACCGTTCCCAATGCCTTGCTGCACAACCTCAAGCACAACAAGGTGCTGCATAACAACAACCTGTTCGTTACGGTTCGCAGTCACGAGGTACCCTGGATCGGGATAGACAAGCGCATCGAAATTGAATCTCTGGGTCATGACTGCTGGCAGGCCATCGTGCATTACGGCTTCAAAAACGATCTTGATTTGCCAAAAGCCTTACAGCAACTGAAGGGCCGTGGCTGTGAACTTGACCCCATGAACACCAGCTATTTTTTGTCGCGTGACATCGTGATTCCGACTATCGGGAGCGGCATGGCGCATTGGCGTGAAAAACTATTCTCGCAAATGCACCATAACGCGAGCGGCGCAGCTGAATACCTCAAACTGCCCAACAACGCGGTTGTTGAATTGGGTTCGAAGATAGAAATATGAACATTCTTTTCATCTCGGATCCGCTGGAGACTTTCAGGATTTACAAAGACACAACCTTTGCCATGATGCGCGAGGCCCAGCGCCGCGGCCACACCATCAGCGCCTGTGAGCCACGACATCTGAAGTGGCAGCGGGGTCAGCAGGTTAGTGCAGATGTCCGTCAGATCAGCCTGACTGGACACGAAGACCGCTGGTTTCATGAAACCCCGCTCAAGCCTGAAGAGAGGCCGCGTTTTCTTGCCGATTTCAATGCAGTGATCATGCGCAAGGATCCACCGTTTGAAACTGAGTATTTTTATGCGACCCATTTGTTGGAGCAGGCAGAGCGGGAGGGCGCACGGGTCTTCAACAAGCCACGGGCCCTTCGTGACCACCCTGAGAAGCTGGCCATACTTGAGTTCCCGCAGTTCATCGGCCCCACGTTGGTCACGCGGGATGCTCAAGACATTCGGCACTTTCATGCAGAGTACCAGGACATCATCTTGAAGCCGCTAGACGGTATGGGCGGTACGGGAATATTCAGGGTCAAAGAAGATGGCTTGAATTTGGGTGGCATCATCGAGACTTTGAACAAAGACGGTGCTCAGACCGTGATGGTGCAAAAATTTTTACCCGCTATCGCCCAGGGGGACAAGCGCATCCTGGTCATCGGTGGCAAGCCGGTTCCCTTTTGTCTGGCCCGCATACCCCAAGGCGGTGAAGTGCGTGGCAATTTGGCTGCAGGGGGCAAGGGCGTTGCACAGGCCCTGTCTGAGCGAGACCGGGAAATCGCCGAGGCGCTTGGCCCCACTCTGGCGGCTCGCGGATTGCTGCTGGTGGGTCTGGATGTGATTGGTGATAGCCTGACCGAAATTAACGTGACCAGCCCCACCTGCTTTCAGGAGATCAGCGACCAGACCGGCTTCGACGTAGCAGCCATGTTTCTGGACGCGCTCGAGCAGGCGCTTTAAGGTTTGATCGTCTGACTATCAACTTAGTTATCAGGTTGAGCTGTTCACTCAACTTGTCAAAAAAGCGGTTCGAGCAAGCTCCGAGGTGCAGGGTCAGGGCAGAGCAACGCCATCTACAAACACCTTGAGTTCTTCCTGCGAAAAAGCCTGCCAGTCCTCGTTGGTGGTCAGTGGTGATGTCACCACAACAGCCACCCTGTCACCGGCCCGGGCATGATCTGCAAAGTTGATGCTGACATCCTCATCGCTGAGCGTGGCGGTGGTGAAAGGGTGCTGGCGCATCACATAGTACAGTTGCGTGCTGGCATGTGCCCATAGGGCTTCTCCATTGCTGAGCAGAAAATTGAAGGTGCCATGCTTGGCAATCTGAGGAATAAGTTCTCGCAGGGTTAGTGTGAGTTCCGCAACGCTGGGAACCCCGACATGGGATTTGGCTAACTCTTGCATCAACCAGCAAAACGCCCTTTCGCTGTCGGTGCTGCCTACCGGATGAAAGCCAGCATGCAGGCGCGGCGCATAGTTGTCCAGATTTCCATTGTGAGCAAAAACCCAGTAACGCCCCCACAACTCACGCACAAACGGGTGGCAGTTTTCCAGAGACACCTCGCCCTGTGTTGCCTTGCGGATGTGCGCAATCACCTGGCGACTTTTGATGGGGTAATGGCGGATGAGGTCTGCAATCGGTGAGTCGCAGGCGGCTTGATGGTCCACAAAATGGCGCAGCCCTTTACCCTCAAAAAATGCCACGCCCCAGCCGTCGGAATGGGCGTCGGTTCGACCGCCGCGCTCGGCAAAGCCGGTGAAGCTGAACATCACGTCGGTTGGGGTGTTGCAGTTCATGCCCAGCAATTGACACATGGCCTTACCTTTACTTCATTAGCGTGCAGTGATCTGAACGCTCCGGATATTGCCCAGCGTAGCAAGCTTTTCAATCAGTATTGCCTGTTTCTGATCCCGTTCACCCAAAGGCAATGGGTGGGGTAACTCGACTTCTACTTCCAGTCCTTCGTCCAGGTAGTGCAGCCGCACGCCCAAGGCATCGGGCAAGACCTGGAGAACCTGAGCCGTCACCATGGAGCGCGTAGGTAACTCAAGGACCCGCCCGAGCTTTCGTGCGTGTGCCGGGTCGATGTGCACGGTGCATTCTGCAACCCTGTGGGCAGAGCGAACAAGAGCGCTGATTTTCTCGGCAATGTAGTGCCCTTCAGACACGGACATACGGGAGTCCACTTCCACATGCATGTCAATCACAGCCCAGTCGCCCATGCGCCGTGTGCGAAGGCCATGCACATCGAGGACACCGTCAATCGAAATGACGGTCTGTTCGATGCGGGAAATCTCGTCGGCTTCGAGCGCGTGATCGGTCAGGCCGTGAAACGCGTCTACCGAAAACGAAAACCCGGCCTTGCCGATCATGAAGCCGACAATCACCGCCGCCAGCGAATCCATGCTGTGGTAACCCAGCAGATTTGCGCCGATGCCCAGCGCCACCACCAGGGATGAGGCGGCGTCCGCCCGGGCGTGCCAGGCGTTGGCAATCAGCATTGAGGACTTCAGCGCGTCGCCAATCCGGCGCATGTACCGGAATAAAAGCTCCTTGGCAGCCAGCGTGGTTAATGCAATTGCAAGTGCCACCGGATGTACGGCTTCCATCCCTTGTCCCGCATGCAGCTTGACACCTGCCGACCACACCATACCGGCACCGGTAGCCAGCAGGATCAGTCCGATTGCCAGTGAGGCGGCGGTCTCGAAGCGGGCGTGCCCATAGGGGTGTTCCTCATCTGCATCAGCGGCCGAATATCGAGAGGCCAGCAGAACCACGCCATCGGCCAGCAGGTCGGACAGAGAATGAATACCGTCAGCAATCAGCGCCTGGGAGCGGGCCAGATAGCCAACGACAATTTGCAAGCTCGCCAGCACAAGGTTGACCCATACACTGATCCAGGTCGAGCGAATGGCTTGTCGCTGTTCTTCATGGGTTCGGGTCATCATGGCCCTCGGATAGACTTCCTGACTTCATTTCTAGCATTCAAGCGAATTGTCCCACTCTCCAGCCTTTTTCCCGTCCAGTCAAGCACGCCAATGGATAGTCATGTTGTTGCTGGTCAATACGATGATCCATTTGGCGCTGGGCTGGGCCCTGGGGCTTACGGCCGATGAGGCCCACTACGCCTTGTATGCCGCCAATCCGGCCTTGAGTTATTACGACCATCCGCCTCTGGTTGGCTGGATTCAGTGGCCATTGGTGACTTTGAATGCACCCGATGGCGTGTTGCGCATGATTCCCGCAGGTTTGTGGCTGGCCACCGCTTGGCTGATAGCTCTGATTGCCGGTCGTATAGCCGGACTGTGGGGGGCACAGCAGGCGCAGTCCGACCAGGCAGCGTTGTGGGCTGTATTGGCATTTAGCCTGTGCCCCATCCCGCATCTTCTGGGCATAGCGCTCTTGCCGGACACTTTGTTGATGTTGTTCACTGCAGCCACTGCGCTGCAGACACTGCGCATGCTCGACGACGCCGAAGTCCGCCGGCCGCAGTCCTGGCTGCTGCTGGGTGCTGTTCTGGGTCTTGCGGGTCTGAGCAAATACACCGCCGTATTTGTTGCCTTGCCTGTGTTGTTATGTTTATTGTGGGCACACGGTTGGAGACGCATGCTCAGTCCCTGGCCATGGCTTGCGGTTGTGCTGGCTGCGGTGCTGGTGTTGCCGGTCTTTGTCTGGAACGCGCAACATGACTGGCTGTCATTTCGTTACCAGTTGCACCATGGCGGCGGCAGTCACTGGCAACTCTCCCAGATGGGGGTCTTCATTCTGGCCCAGGTGCTGCTTTATCCGCTGTTGATCTGGGGCGGATGGTGCCTGATGCGCGCCTATCGGTTGCGCAACGAAACGACCATCCTATCTAGGGGAGCCAAAGGAGCAGCCTTAACGGTATTTTCATTTTTTGTCTTGCCATTTGCCGTGCTCATGCTGCTCTCGGGCGGCGGTTCAGGCTTACCTCACTGGACGGCACCTGCCTGGGTGGCCTTGTCTTCATTGGCTGGCTTAGGCCTGGCCGCAAGCTGGGCTGCCCGGCGACGTCTGATCATGCTTACGCTCGCTGCACTCCAAGGTGCCGTCTGCGTGCTGCTTTTTGCGCTCATGCTCAGTGCGGGCCCACCCTGGCAGAGCAGCTCTGAACCCCCGGACGAATTAAATCCTTTTACGGACTTTCATGGTTGGGAACAGGCTGGACAACGGGCACTCCAGCTGGCCCGGGATCATCAGGTCGAGCACTTGGCGGTACAAAACTGGACGCTTGCCAGCCGCCTGGCCTGGTATGCCCGACCCTTGCCTGTTCATGTACTGGCACCGGGCGTTGATCAATTTTCGTTCTGGTTTGGTGTACTGCCCGTCGGCGCGAGTGCCGTTGTGATGGACTGGACTCAGATGGCCTACGAGCTGCCTGTAGGGCCTGGCCAGTTTGAAACCTGCAAGTCCCTTGAGAGTTTGCCGGTTCAGCGCGCCGGTCGGCGGGTGGCTGGCTTTAGCTTCTTGTTGTGCTCAAACTGGGGGGGGGCTCCTTCCCCACGCAGGCAATAGGTAAGCCTGTCGCTTCTACAATAGGCGCGGATTTACAGATGTCCTCATGCTTTTAACCCCAGGTAACCGATTGATTGCCCGCTGGCACTGGCTGATCCCGCCGCTCATGCTGCTGGTGACGGCTCCAGTCTGGCTGGCTCTGTATGAGCCTGAGCTTTTTTACTTTCTTAACTGGCATTTGAGCGTTGTGCCGGCGCAGTTGTGGGCTTTCCTGTCCTTGATGGGCACAGGGTGGTGCATTTATGCCCTGACCGCCCCCTCACTTTGGCTTGCTCCCCGGGTCATTGTGGCCTGGCTGTGCGCAGCGCCCGTTGCAGGCGCGCTTACGCGCGTCGGCAAGGGCTTGCTAGACCATCCCCGTCCTTTGGAGGTACTCGACCCGGCCTTGGTGCAGGTGATTGGGGAGCCCCTATTCGTTGCAGCCATGCCCTCGGGCCATACCATCACCGGTTTTGCCGCAGCGGCTGCTATTTACTTCTCCCTGCAACCCGGGACGCGACTGAAATACCTCTGGCTTTTCATACCCGCGCTGGGTGTCGGACTCTCGCGCATTGCGGTGGGCGCACACTGGCCGGCAGATGTGGTCGTGGGTGCTGCAATCGGAGTTTTCAGTGGTCTGACCGGGGCGTGGCTGTGCGCCATGATCCAAGACAAGCACCTGTCTGTCAGCAGTTGGTGGATGCGTGGTGTCGCTTTGTTTGGGGGTTACTGTCTGTATGTTTTGCTAACTGACGAAATGGGCTTTATTCAAAACATGCCAGAACAATACCTTTTGTCTGCTTTTCTCTTTGTTTGTCTGATTTCATTCCTGTGGCAGAGCTTCAGGCCGGGTCCTAAGCCCTTTTCTGATCAATCATGAGTCGCCAATGACCCTGACGGAACTCAAATACGTCGTGGCGGTGGCACGAGAAAAACACTTTGGTAAGGCTGCTGAAGCTTGTCACGTGTCTCAGCCCACGCTGTCTGTTGCTGTCAAGAAGCTCGAGGAAGAACTCGATCTCAAGCTGTTTGAACGCAGCGCCAATGAAGTCACCGTGACCCATCTGGGTGAAGAAATCGTGCGCCAGGCGCAGTCAGTGCTGGAGCAGGCCAGCAAAATCCGTGAAATTGCCCGGCGCGGCAAAGACCCACTGGCCGGACCCCTCAAGCTGGGTGTCATTTACACCATTGGTCCCTATCTGCTGCCAGACCTGGTTCGCCAGATGATCGAGCATACGCCTCAGATGCCTTTGATATTGCAGGAAAATTTCACAGTCCGGCTGCTGGAGATGTTACGTACCGGCGAGATCGACTGCGCGATCCTTGCTGAGCCCTTTCCCGACACCGGGCTGGCCCTGGCACCGCTCTACGATGAACCATTTTTTGCCGCAGTGCCAGCCCGTCATCCGCTGGCGAGACTGAAGACCGTCAGCAGTGAGGAACTGAAGCGGGAAGATATGCTCCTGCTGGGTGCAGGCCATTGTTTTCGCGACCACGTGCTGGAGGTCTGTCCCGAATTTGCGCGGTTTTCCAGTAATACGGAGGGCATCAGCAAAAGCTTTGAGGGCTCTTCGCTGGAGACCATTAAGCACATGGTGGCCTCTGGGATGGGAGTGACGTTGATGCCAAGGCTTTGCATTCCTAAAGATTGTTTTGAGCCCAAGTCCAAACGCCAGGCCGACCCTTACATTAAATACATTCCATTTTCCGGTGATGCGCCCAGCCGCCGGGTTGTGCTGGCCTGGCGGCGCAGCTTTACCCGCTACGAAAGCATTGCTGCACTGCGCAATGCTATTTATGCCTGCGAATTGCCAGGCGTCAAACGCTTGTCCTGAATTGCGCCGCCGAGTCTTGCTTTACCTGGACCTGATTCGCTGGAACCGGCCGGCCGGCTGGTTGCTGCTGCTCTGGCCGTCCCTGAGTGCATTGTGGATCGCCGCTCAGGGTTTCCCTGGCTGGCACCTGTTGCTGGTGTTTGTGGCCGGAACGATTTTGATGCGCAGCGCCGGTTGCTGCCTCAACGATGTCGCCGATCGTGAGTTCGACCGCCATGTCAAACGTACGGCGGCGAGGCCTGTAACTACCGGTGCTGTGACAGTCAAACAGGCTTTGCTGCTGGGTGCCGCGCTGGCCCTGGGCGCTTTTGCACTGGTGCTGACGACCAACGCCGTGGCGGTGACCTGGTCGTTTGCCGCGCTGGGTATTGCTGTGGTCTATCCCTACGCCAAACGCTTTTTTGCCATGCCTCAGGCGGTACTGGGCGTTGCCTTTAGTTTTGGGATCCCGATGGCGTTTGCGGCCGTACAGTCACAGGTTCCCCCGCTCGCCTGGCTTTTGCTGCTGGGTAACCTGTTTTGGGTGCTCGCTTATGACACCGAATACGCCATGGTCGACCGGGATGACGATTTGCGCATCGGCATGAAAACGTCTGCCATTACCCTTGGTCGCCTGGACGTACCTGCGGTCGTCTTGTTTTACCTCGTCTATCTTCTGATTTGGCATCTGGCCCTTTCTCCGTATAGCGGTACAGCTATTTATTTAATAGCAAATGGACTGGCCTTGCTTCAGGTGATATGGCATTTCGCGTTGATCCGTCTGCGCTCCCGCGAGGGGTGCTTTAAGGCTTTCCGACTGAACCATTGGCTCG
Source organism: Hylemonella sp. (assembly GCA_040382055.1). GTDB lineage: Bacteria > Pseudomonadota > Gammaproteobacteria > Burkholderiales > Burkholderiaceae_C > JBEIGE01. The sequence goes on along the minus strand of JBEIGE010000021.1, from coordinate 7,088 downwards.
GCTTTACCGTTTTTTTGGGCGTAGTAGGCATTTTTACCCTGAATAAGCCCTGAAATGCGCAAGCCGGCTGATACGCAGAGGTTAACTGCGTGCACGTAGCGATGTGAACGCTGCAGCGTTCTTTTATTGCACCGGCTTGGTTTTTTTCGCCTTCTTGGATTTGACCTTTGTCGTTTTTTTCGCCTTGCTTTTGGCTTTCGTGGATGGCTTAGCCGCTGTTTGAGCTTGGGTTGCAGGAGCAGTTACGGCAGGAACGGCTGGTAAAGCTGGCGAAGATGCTGGGGCCGTTGCCGGTGCCGTTTGTGCGTTGATCGGTCCTGAGCTCAGGGCAACGGGTAGGGCGAATACGGCCGAGCTGAGTAGGGAGGCTAGTAGTTTTTTCATCAGAATTTCCTTTGCTAGTAGTTAATTCGTTTATTCTGCGTTCAACTGTTGCCAAACTCGGTGCCCAGCGTGAAGGCCCGGTCCCGTGCGGCCATCAGGGCCCGTGAAAACTGCTTATTGACTTGGTCGTTCTCCATGGCCGAGATGGCGGCATGGGTTGTGCCCCCCTTGGAGGTGACTCGCTGGCGCAAATCCACAATCGATTCTTTGGATTCACGCGCCAAAGCGCTTGCACCGCTAAAAGTCTCAATGGACAGTTGCCTGGCCTGGGCCGGGCTTAAGCCCATGGCTACGCCGGATTCGATCATGGCTTCCAGAAAATAAAACACATAGGCCGGGCCGGATCCTGACAGTGCTGTGACAGCGTCTAACAGGTCTTCGCGCTCAAGCCACACGTACTGACCTATGGTTCCAAGCACTTGCGCTATCCATTCGCGGTCAGGGACGGTGACGCCCGCTCTGGCATACACGCCGGTCATGCCCTGACCGATCAGGGCGGGCGTATTAGGCATGCTGCGCACCACCCGCTGCGTGTGAAGCCAGCGCGAAATGCTGTCGCTGGAAATACCAGCAGCCACGCTCAAGTGCAAGGCCCCCGCTGTAAAAGGAGATACGTTCGCAGCAGCGTCCTTGAAATTCTGCGGTTTCACAGCCCAAACCACCAGTGAGGCATTGCTTAAAAAGGGACCTGGAATCTCCATGGCGTCTATGCCCAGACTCATTTTTAGAGTGAGACGTGCGTCTGCATGGGGTTCTACCACGTCAACCCCGGCGTTAGCAATGTTGTGCTTGATGAGGCCGCCGATGATGGCGCTGGCCATGTTGCCGCCACCAATAAAAGCTATTCTTCCGCGCATGTACTGCCTCCGTAATTAGAGCCTACAGAATAACGTGCAGACAGCGCTGTCTGCTGGACTGTTTTGGGCGGATGTAAACATGGGCGCAATAAATACGGTTGACGACCTCGATTACATCTGGCATACTTGCGGGCTTCGCGTAATAAAAACGTGAAAATCTGCCCAAAGAAGACAGCATGAGTGGTTTGTGCTGTGGACAACGGGCCCAAGACTGACTGGCTTTTCCCGAAAAGCCGGTGCAAGTTGGGAATATAGAAATGATCCAAACTGAATCCAGGCTCGAAGTGGCCGACAACACTGGTGCTAAATCTGTGCTGTGCATCAAAGTGCTCGGCGGATCCAAGCGCCGCTACGCCAGCGTCGGAGATGTCATCAAGGTGTCCATCAAAGAAGCTGCGCCCCGTGGCCGCGTGAAAAAAGGCGAAATTTACAGTGCTGTGGTGGTGCGTACTGCCAAGGGCATTCGCCGCAGCGACGGCTCGCTCGTTAAATTTGACGGCAATGCAGCGGTTCTGCTCAATGCCAAGTTGGAGCCTATTGGCACCCGTATCTTCGGACCCGTGACGCGCGAACTGCGTACCGAGAAGTTCATGAAGATCGTGTCACTGGCGCCCGAAGTTCTCTAAGGACCTGCTATGAACAAGATTCGCAAAGGCGACGATGTGATTGTGCTGACCGGTCGCGACAAGGGTAAGCGCGGCAAGGTATCGCTGCGCAAAGATGACTCCCATGTCATGGTTGACGGCATCAACATGGTCAAAAAGCATACTAAGCCCAACTCAATGAAGGGTACGACGGGCGGCATTGTTGAAAAGTCTATGCCCATTCATCAGTCAAACATCGCAATCTTCAATGCCGCAACCGGCAAGGCTGATCGTGTCGGCATCAAGTTGCTAGCTGACGGAAAGCGCGTTCGCGTTTACAAGTCCAGTGGCGAAGAAATCAAGGTGGCTTAAAAATGGCGCGTCTTCAAGATCATTACCGTGAAAAAGTAGTTCCCGAATTGACGGCTAAATTCGGCTATAAGTCGCCGATGCAGGTGCCTCGCCTGAGCAAAATCACTCTGAATATGGGTGTTAGTGAGGCCGTTGCTGACAAAAAAGTAATGGACAACGCGGTCAGTGATCTGACCAAAATTGCCGGACAAAAGCCAGTTGTGACCAAGTCCAAAAAGGCGATTGCCGGTTTCAAAATTCGTGAGGGTCAGGCCATCGGTTGCATGGTGACTTTGCGCGGCGTTCAGATGTTCGAGTTCCTGGACCGGTTTGTTACGGTTGCTCTGCCGCGAGTTCGTGACTTCCGGGGTATTTCCGGTCGTGCCTTTGATGGACGCGGGAATTACAACATTGGCGTGAAAGAGCAGATTATTTTCCCTGAAATTGAGTACGACAAGGTTGACGCTTTGCGTGGTCTCAATATCAGCATCACTACCACGGCCCGGACCGATGAAGAGTGCAAAGCTCTGCTCGCTGGGTTCCGTTTCCCGTTCAAGAACTGAGGTGAACCTTGGCTAAGATGGCTTTAATCGAGCGCGAACTCAAGCGCGACAAACTGGTTGCCAAGTTCGCAAAGAAGCATGCGGAACTCAAGGCAATTGCCAATGATTTCAAGCGCAGCGACGAAGAACGTGCTGATGCCCGTCTTGGTTTGCAAAAGCTTCCGCGCAATGCTAATCCAACACGTCAGCGTAACCGTTGTTCAATTACCGGCCGTCCCCGCGGGACGTTCCGTCAATTCGGCTTGGGTCGCGCAAAAATCCGCGAGATGGCTTTCGCCGGTGAAATTCCTGGCATCACAAAAGCCAGCTGGTAAGCGATAGGAGTATTAATATGAGTATGAGTGATCCTATTGCTGACCTGCTGACACGCATTCGAAATGCGCAGATGGTTGCTAAGACTTCCGTTTCTGTACCTTCGTCCAAAGTCAAGATTGCCATTGCGCAGGTTTTGGCAGACGAGGGCTATATTGATGGTTTCAAAGTCAATTCTGAAGACGGCAAGTCCCAGCTTGAAATAGCCCTGAAATACTATGCCGGTCGCCCAGTGATAGAGCGCATTGAGCGTGTCAGTCGCCCTGGCTTGCGAGTTTACAAGGGAGTTGGTGCAATTCCTCAGGTTCAAAATGGCTTGGGTGTGGCAATTGTCACAACGCCCAAGGGTGTAATGACAGATCGCAAAGCGCGCGCTACCGGTGTCGGTGGCGAGGTTCTTTGTTATGTGGCTTAACCGCGGCATTGAGGAGTAACTGATATGTCACGAGTAGCAAAAATGCCAGTAATCATTCCCGCGGGAGTGGATGTCTCTGTCAAAGAAGATCAAATCAGCGTCAAGGGATCTGGTGGTGCATTATCATTGGCTCAGTCGGCACTGGTCAAGGTGATCAGCGAGGGTGGCAAGTTGAATTTTGCCCCCGCCAACGATTCACGCGAAGCCAATGCCATGAGTGGCACCATGCGCCAATTGGTAAACAACATGGTTGTTGGTGTCGCCAAAGGTTTTGAGAAAAAACTCACGCTGATCGGTGTGGGTTACAAGGCACAAGCCCAAGGTGCAAAGTTGAATCTGACCGTGGGTTATTCGCATCCGGTGAATATCGATATGCCTGCCGGCATCACAGTTGCCACTCCAACACCTACCGAAATCCTGATCAAGGGTGCTGATCGTCAGCGCGTTGGTCAGGTAGCAGCTGAAATCCGTGCGGTTCGTCCCCCGGAGCCTTACAAAGGCAAGGGCATCCGTTATTCGGATGAAAAAGTCGCCATCAAAGAAACCAAGAAGAAATAAGGAGCCGCACCATGTTGACCAAGAAAGAGCAGCGTCTTCGTCGGTCCCGTCAGACCCGGATTCGTATCGCCATTCAAGGTGTTGCCCGTCTTACGGTAACTCGTACGAACTTGCATATTTATGCAAACGTGATTTCAGGCGATGGCGGCAAAGTGCTCGCCAGTGCGTCTACCTCAGAATCCGAGATTCGCAAAGCTTTGGGTGGTTCAGGTAAGGGTGGCAATGCCGCTGCTGCCCAGATCATCGGTAAGCGTATTGCTGAAAAGGCAAAAGCAGCTGGCGTACAGAAGGTCGCTTTCGACCGTAGCGGATTTGCGTACCATGGCCGCGTCAAAGCGCTGGCCGATGCGGCACGTGAAGCTGGCTTGCAGTTCTAACTAGAACGGAAAAAATATGGCAAAAGTTCAAGCAAAAATGCAGGGTAAAGGGGCCGAAGGCCCTGAAGACGGCCTGCGCGAAAAAATGATTGCGGTTAACCGCGTCACCAAAGTCGTCAAAGGCGGCCGAATTCTCGGTTTTGCTGCTCTGACTGTGGTGGGTGACGGTGACGGTAGGGTCGGCATGGGTAAGGGCAAATCAAAAGAAGTGCCTGCTGCTGTACAAAAAGCCATGGAAGAAGCCCGTCGCAACATGACCAAGGTCTCCCTGAAGAATGGTTCAATCCATCACAAAGTGATGGGCCAGCACGGTGCAGCTTCTGTGATGATGGCTCCGGCCCCCAAGGGTACCGGGATTATCGCGGGCGGCCCTATGCGCGCTGTTTTTGAAGTCATGGGTATTACCGATATCGTAGCCAAGAGTCACGGATCATCTAACCCTTACAACATGGTTAGGGCAACTCTGGATGCCTTGGCTCATGCCACAACGCCTGCCGAAGTGGCAGCCAAGCGTGGCAAGACAGTCGAAGAACTCTTCGTCTAAATCGGAATACCCCTATGTCAACAGAACAAACTGTCAAGGTGCAACTGGTTCGCAGCCCTATCGGTTGCAAGGAATCACACCGCGCCACGGTCCGTGGATTGGGCCTGAGGAAAATTCGCAGTACCAGCGAGCTGAAGGATACCCCTGAAGTTCGTGGAATGATTAACAAGATCAGTTATCTGATTAGAGTGCTTTGAGAGGTAAATGATGGAACTCAATAGCATCAAGCCAGCGGATGGCGCCAAGCATGCCAAACGTCGTGTGGGTCGAGGAATCGGATCCGGTCTTGGCAAAACTGCCGGTCGTGGACACAAAGGTCAAAAATCCCGTGCAGGCGGCTACCATAAAGTAGGCTTTGAGGGCGGTCAAATGCCCCTGCAGCGTCGTTTGCCCAAGCGCGGTTTCAAGTCACAGTTGTTGAAATTCAACGCAGAGGTCACCTTGACTGCACTAGAGCAGTTGGGCTTGGCTGATGTGGATGTTCTCGCCCTAAAGCAGGCTGGCCTGGTAGGCGAATTGGCCAAGGTGGTCAAGGTTATCAAGACCGGCGAAATCACCAGGGCCGTCAAGCTAAATGGTATCGGAGCAACAGCCGGTGCCAAAGCTGCCATAGAAGCGGCTGGCGGCAGCATTTCTTAGTTGCTGGACTGAAGGCGTTTACACGTGGCAACCAGTGCGGCTCAAATAGCGAAAACAGGCAAGTTCGGTGATCTTCGTCGCCGGCTCGTGTTTTTGCTTCTCGCCTTGGTCGTTTACCGCGTGGGTGCGCATATCCCCGTTCCTGGCATAAACCCGGACCAATTGCAAGAGTTGTTCAAAGGCCAACAAGGCGGCATTCTGAGCTTGTTCAATATGTTCTCGGGTGGAGCGCTCTCCCGATTTACAGTTTTTGCATTGGGAATCATGCCGTACATCTCGGCATCAATCATCATGCAATTGATGACATATGTGTTGCCGGCATTTGAACAGCTGAAAAAAGAAGGTGAATCGGGGCGTAGAAAAATCACACAGTACACGCGGTATGGCACTTTAGGCTTGGCTCTTTTCCAGTCTTTAGGTATTGCAATGGCTTTGGAGAGCTCTGCAGGGCTGGTTATTTCTCCGGGTTTCGGGTTCCGCATGACGGCTGTTTGTACATTGACGGCTGGAACCATGTTTCTCATGTGGCTGGGTGAGCAAATTACCGAACGTGGTTTGGGCAATGGCATTTCCATCCTGATCTTTGGTGGCATTGCTGCCGGTCTTCCTGGCGCTATTGGTGGTCTCCTGGAGTTGGTTAGAACTGGTGCCATGAGTATCATCATTGCACTGTTGATTGTTATTTTGATCGCCCTGGTGACCTATTTTGTGGTTTTTGTAGAACGCGGGCAGCGAAAAATTCTGGTTAACTATGCGCGACGCCAGGTTGGCAATAAGGTCTATGGGGGTCAAGCCTCACACCTGCCTTTGAAGCTGAATATGGCAGGGGTCATTCCTCCGATTTTTGCCTCTTCGATTATTTTGCTTCCTGCAACCGTCGTGAGTTGGTTCAGTTCTGGCGAGTCCATGGTTTGGCTTAAAGACATTGCAAGTAGTCTGACACCTGGTCAGCCCATCTATGTGATGCTTTATGCTTCAGCCATCATCTTTTTCTGTTTCTTTTACACGGCACTTGTTTTTAACAGCCGTGAAACAGCTGACAACCTGAAAAAAAGCGGTGCATTTATTCCTGGAATCCGTCCGGGTGACCAGACAGCGCGGCACATCGACAAAATCCTTTTGCGTTTAACATTTGCTGGTGCAATTTACATCACCTTTGTTTGTTTATTGCCCGAGTTCCTGATCCTCAAATACAACGTACCGTTTTACTTTGGTGGTACCTCGCTGTTGATCATTGTTGTAGTAACTATGGATTTCATGGCGCAAGTACAAAATTATTTGATGTCGCAGCAGTACGAGTCCCTTTTAAAGAAAGCTAGTTTTAAGACTTCTCCGGGGATGTGAAGCTTTGTAAATCATGAGGATGCAATCTGTCTCGTGTGCTGTGACTGGGTGAAGGTTGGGAACTAAGTTTAAGTTGACGCTACTCGATTTATGGCGTCTGTGGATTGTGTTTGAGGCCGAGGAACGGCTTTTGCCCGGTTCTTTTCAGGACTGGTTTATT
>JBEIGE010000020.1:0-50490 GCA_040382055.1 Hylemonella sp. | reverse complement strand
TTTCGGCCACCCTTATTTCTACCCCGCTGACCGGCACACCCACAGTATCGGCACGGGCTTCGTGGTCAGGCTGCAGGCATACAAACACCGCAGTTTCGGTCGAACCATAAAGCTGCTTGAGGTTGATGCCAATGGAGCGGTAAAAGGTGAAAAGATCCGGGCCTATGGCCTCGCCCGCGGTGTAAGCCACGCGTACCCGGCTCATGCCCAGGTTGTTGCGCAGCGGGCCATATACCAACACATTGCCCAAGGCATAGCGGATCTGGTCCATCAGTCCCAGGGACTTGCCATCCATGCGCGCCGGTCCGACCCGTTTGGCGACGTCCATGAAATAGTGAAACAGCTTGCGCTTGAAGCTCGATGCATCTTCCATGCGAATCATGACGCTGGTTAACAAGCCCTCAAACACCCTTGGCGGTGCAAAGTAGTAAGTGGGGCCAACTTCCTTGAGGTCGATCGTCACGGTGGCAGCAGACTCGGGGCAGTTCACGACGTAACCGCAGGCCAGCCACTGGGCATAGCTGAAAATATTCTGCCCTATCCAGGCCGGCGGCAGGTAGGCTAAAACCTCCTCATGGTCAGTCAGCTTGTCAAATTCGGCTCCGGCGCGGGCCCGGTCAAGCAAACTGTTATGCGTGTGGACTACGCCCTTTGGATTGCCGGTGGTGCCTGAGGTGAAAAACATGGCTGCCACATCGTCTGGTTGTGCCAGATCAATTTCGGTTTTGAAAAAATCCGGATGACTTTTGGCAAACGCTTGCCCAGACGAAATGAGATTTTCCAGAGACGACAGGCTTGGCTGATCGTAATTGCGCAGACCACGCGGGTCATCAAAGTAAATCCCCTGCAATTGCGGACATTGCGAGCGGATATCCAGAAGCTTGTCCACCTGCTCCTGGTCTTCAGCAAAAACAAAGCGAACATCGGCATTGTTAATAGGGAAAACGCATTCTGCCGCAGCTGCATCCTGATACAAAGGGATCGGTATGGCGCCCAGCGATTGGGCTGCCAGCATGGTTGCATAAAGGCGGGGGCGGTTGGCACCCACGACCACCATGTGTTCACCCCGTTTAAGCCCGGCCAAGTGCAGACCGCAGGCCAGAGCCTCCACCATGGAGGCCAGTTGCCCCCAGCTCAAGGCCTGCCAAATCCCGTATTCCTTTTCGCGCATGGCAGGAGCATCAGGCCTGGCGACGGCATGCTGGATCAGTAACTGTGTAAATGTTGTCTTCATTACAAGGATTGATCTTAGGCTTGAGTTTGACGCTAAGTTGTCGTTTCGACGACAATTCAGGGTAAGCCCTAGCTGGTGTTTTCCCTTATTTCCCGGAACTAGATGACTACAGTTGCACGCTCCAGCGCACCCGTTAAATCACCTCTTTATCAGCGCCGCAGAGCGCCGACCCAGCAAGAGCTGGAAGGGGTTCCTTGGCTGCGTTTGCTCACACCGGATGAACTCAAGATTGCGCTTGCTGAGATAAAAGTTGCCGACGCACTGCCTGGCGACAGGATCTGCCGTGTTGGCAAGCCCGTCACCTATTGGTTTGGGGTGATCGAGGGTCTGCTGAAAATGAGCGGCGAAAACGCCGACGGACAGACGATTAATTTTATCGGGCTGCCCTCTGGTGGCTGGTTTGGTGAAGGCACCGTTTTGAAACAGGAGCCTTACCGTTACAACGTTGTTGCGTTGCGTAACAGCAGGGTGGCCGGGCTTCCAGTACAAACCTTTATGCATCTTTTGAACCAGTCCATCGGATTCAACCGTTTTGTGATCAACCAACTCAACGAGCGGCTCGGACAGTTCATTGCTGCGCGCGAAATTGACCGTATGAATAGCCCCGATATGCGCGTTGCTCGTAGTCTCGCAGCGCTTTTCAACGCCTCGCTGTACCCGGGGGTTGGCGAAGTGCTGCACATTACACAACAAGAGCTGGCTGATCTGATCGGTTTATCCCGTCAGCGGGTAAATGAGGCTCTCAAACTGTTGGAAAAGCTCAATCTGATACGCGTTGAGTACGGGGGTGTTCGCGTTTTGGACACCACGGCACTTCGCACCAGCCACCTCTTGTGATGTGGCCTGTGTGGGCAGGCATGCTCATGAACAAGCCGTAGCTCTTTACACCTCAAGCATCAAAAAACTGCTGGCAAAATGAACGCTTAGCATCAACCAAATGTCATGTGCCTCATCACCTTGAGCTGGCAACCTGGGGCACCAGTCCCTCTAATCTTGGCCGCAAATCGCGACGAGTTTTATTCCCGTCCAACACGGGGCTTGCGTCACTGGCCAGGCCAACGCATTCTTGCAGGCCAGGATTTGCAGGCGGGTGGAACCTGGCTGGGTTTAGGTGTTTGCGCGGTCACAGGCCGCATTCGGCTGGCGGCACTGACCAATTATCGTGACGTGGCGAACCACCGAGACGATGCGACGTCCCGAGGCCACATAACCGCCGCTTTCTTGAACAGCACGATTGGCGCCAAGGCGTATCTTCATGAGTTACGCGCACAGGCCGGGCTTTACAACCCGTTTAACCTGATCCTGTTCGATGGTCAGGATTTAATGGGTTTTGAGAGCCGATATTCGCGAATTTTTGCCCTGCCAAAAGGCATCACGTCCGTATCTAACGCCGACTTCAACACGCCCTGGCCGAAGCTCAAGCGTTTGCAGCGCGGTTTTGAGCAAACCCTGGCAGTTCATGAAGATGCTTCTTTGCAGTTAGACCAGCTTTTTAAACTGCTGTCAGACAAGCAGATTGCGCCGGATGCAGAACTGCCTCAAACCGGTATTCCATTGGATAGAGAACGCGCCTTATCGGCGGCCTTCATACACTCACCCGACTATGGCACCCGAGCCAGTAGCGTCATACGCATCAAAGACAAGATGGCTGAGTTCACGGAAAGAAGCTTTGACGCGAACGGGTTCAAAGCAGAGGTGTCAGAAACCATGTCTTAGGGCAACGCAAGCGTTGGCCGTTGCCTCTGACGGACTTGAAGCCAATATTCTCTCGGGCTGCCAGGACATAAGGCGCACTCACACGGGACCATGGCTGTCCACAGCAAAAATTGATGATCTTTGGCGACCCGAATGAGGGTTTTACCTAGGGTCAGAGCGCTTGCTGCAGCAAATAATGGGGGTTGGTTTTTCAATAACGTGCACAACGGAGACAAATTCATGCAGGTTCAATTCAAGGTCAACGGCAAAGCCACGGCTGTTGACGTCCCCCCTCACACTTTGCTGGTGCAAGTGTTGCGTGAGCAACTCAAACTGACTGGTACCCATGTCGGCTGTGATACCGCCCAGTGTGGCGCCTGTACCGTCATCAAGGATGGCCGCGCCATCAAATCGTGCAACGTTCTGGCGGCCCAGGCCGCTGGGTCAGAAATCACCACCATCGAAGGGCTGGCGGCCGCTGATGGCACCATGCACCCGATGCAGGCGGCTTTCAAAGCCTGCCACGGCCTGCAGTGCGGCTATTGCACCACTGGCATGGTCATGAGCGCTGTAGATTTGTGCACCCACCACCCCAAGGCCGACGCTGGCGAAATACGCGCCTTGCTTGAGGGCAATATCTGCCGCTGTACTGGATATCAGAACATTGTCAAATCCGTGCAGCAGGGCCAAGCGGCCATGGCTGCCAAATAAAGGAGAAACGTGATGGGTGCATCCGACTTTTCAAAACTGCCGCACATTGGCGAGGCTGTCCTTCGCAAGGAAGACTACCGCTTTCTCACGGGCGCTGGCCAATACACCGACGACATCACCTTTGCTGCCCAGACCTATGCCGTGTTTGTGCGCAGTCCGCACGCGCATGCGCTGATCAAAGGCATAGACCTGACCCGTGCCAATGCCATGCCCGGCGTGGTGAAAATTTTCACTGGCAAGGATCTAGAAGGCAAGATGGGTGGCCTGCCTTGCGGCTGGCTGATCAACAACCCCGATGGCTCCCCCATGAAGGAGCCGCCGCACCCGGTGCTGGCGCTGGGGCGCGCCCGTCACGTGGGCGACCAGGTCGCAATGGTGATTGCCGAGACGCTTGAGCAGGCGAAAAACGCGGCTGAAGTGGTGGATGTTGATTACGAGCCCCTGAGCGCTGTGGTGGATGTTCGCGACGCCGCCAAAGCGGCACCGTTGCACGATGTAGCCCCCGACAACCACTGCTACAAGTGGACCTTGGGGGACAAGGCGCAGGTGGATGCCGCCTTTGCTGCTGCAGCTCACATCACCAAACTTGACCTGGTCAACAACCGCCTGGTACCCAATGCCATGGAGCCACGCGCCGCGATTGGCAGCTACAGCCGGGCCACTGAAGAGTACACCCTGCATGTCTCCAACCAGAACCCGCACGTTGAGCGGCTGCTGATGACCGCCTTTGTGCTGGGCCTGCCCGAGCACAAGGTGCGGGTGATCGCGCCCGACGTCGGTGGCGGCTTTGGCTCGAAGATTTACCTGTATGCCGAGGACGTGGCCCTGACCTGGGCCGCCAAGCAGGTCAACCGCAGCATCAAATGGACCTGCGAGCGTTCCGAGTCCTTCCTGACCGACGCCCATGGCCGCGACCACGTCAGTCACGCAGAGATGGCGATGGATGCCAACGGCAAGTTCTTGGCCATGCGGGTGCACACCAATGCCAACCTGGGCGCTTACCTGTCCACCTTCTCCACGGCAGTGCCGACCATTCTGTACGCCACCCTGCTGGCCGGTCAGTACACCTGTCCGCAGATTTATGTCGAGGTGGATGCCTGGTTCACCAATACGGTGCCGGTGGATGCCTACCGTGGTGCCGGCCGGCCCGAGGCTACCTACCTGTTGGAGCGCCTGGTGACGCGCTGCGGTTGGGAACTGGGCCTGTCGCAGGACGAAATCCGCAAGCGCAATTTCATCAACAGCTGGCCCTACCAGACCCCGGTGGCCCTGCAGTACGACGTGGGCGACTACCGCGGCTGCATGGACAAGGCCGAAATACTGGCCGACGTGGCCGGTTTCGCGGCGCGCAAGACAGCCAGTGCGGCCAAGGGCCTGCTGCGCGGTATTGGCTACTCCAGTTACATCGAGGCCTGCGGCATTGCGCCCAGCAACATCGCCGGCGCACTGGGTGCCCGAGCCGGATTGTTTGAGTGCGGTGAGATCCGGGTACACCCGACCGGCAGCGTGACCGTATTCACCGGCTCGCACAGCCACGGCCAGGGTCATGAAACCACCTTTGCCCAGGTGGTGGCGGCCCGGCTGGGTATTGCTGTGGATGCCGTGGACGTGGTGCACGGCGACACCGGTCGCGTGCCGTTTGGCATGGGTACTTACGGCTCACGCTCGATCTCGGTTGGCGGCGCGGCCATCATGAAGGCGCTCGACAAGATCGAGACCAAGGCCAAGAAAATTGCGGCCCATCTGATGGAGGCGAGCGACGCCGACGTCGACTTCGCCAACGGCGAGTTCACCATCAAGGGCACAGACAAAAAAGTCACCTTTGGCCAGGTGGCGCTCACCGCCTACGTGCCGCACAACTACCCGCTTGACAAGCTGGAGCCGGGCCTGAACGAAACCGCGTTTTACGACCCGACCAATTTCACATTTCCGGCTGGCACCTACATCTGCGAGGTTGAAATCGACCCCGCGACCGGCACCACCCGGGTTGACAAGTTCACCGCCGTGGATGATTTCGGCACCATCATCAACCCGATGATCGTCGAAGGCCAGGTGCATGGCGGTCTGGTGCAGGGCATCGGCCAAGCGTTGCTTGAGAACTGCGTCTATGACCGTGACACCGGCCAGCTGCTGACCGGCTCGTTCATGGATTACGCCATGCCACGCGCCGACGATTTCCCCGAGTTCAAGATCGACACCATCTGCACGCCGTGCACGCACAACCCCTTGGGCACCAAGGGCTGTGGCGAAGCCGGCGCCATCGGTTCACCACCGGCGGTGATGAACGCCGTGCTGGATGCGCTCAAGAGTGTCGGTGTGACCGAGCTCGACATGCCAGCCTCCGCCAGCCGGGTTTGGGAAGCTATCCAGGCAGCTAAGTAATAACGCATTCGTTCAAGACAGAGGACACAACCATGTACCCATTTACCCTGGAGCGGCCCAGCACCCTGGCTGCCGCCACGCAACTCGCTGCCAGCGGCGCCAAAGCGCTGGCCGGCGGCCAAACCCTGCTGGCCTCGATGAAACTGCGCCTGTCGCAGCCGGGCCAACTGGCTGACCTATCCGGCATTGCTGAGCTCAGCGGCATCTGCCGGGAGGGCAATGCCCTCGTGATCGGTGCCATGACGCGTCACATTGATGTTGCCAACAACGCCGACGTGAAGGCCCTGATCCCCGGCTTGGCCGACCTGGCTGCCCACATCGGCGACAGGCAGGTGCGCGCCATGGGTACCTTGGGTGGTTCGGTCGCCAACAACGACCCGGCCGCCTGCTACCCCAGTGCTGTGCTCGGTCTCGGTGCCACAGTTCAGACTACCTCGCGCAAGATTGCTGCTGACGATTTCTTCCTGGGGATGTTCAGCACCGCGCTGGCCGAGGGCGAGCTCATCACGGCCATTCACTTCCCCATCCCCAAACGCGCGATTTACATGAAATTTGTTCAGCCCGCCTCGCGTTTTGCCCTGGTCGGCGTCTTTGTGGCGCAAACCGATGCTGGCGTGCGGGTGGCGGTGACTGGTGCCGGCCAGGGCGTATTCCGCCACAGCGGTCTGGAAGCAGCCCTGAACAGCAGCTTCACCGTGGCCTCAGCGGCTGGTGTGGCGATTGACGCCTCAGAGCTCAATGCCGACATTCATGCCTCGGCGGCCTACCGTGCCAATTTGATCAGCGTGCAGACCCAGCGCGCAGTGGCCCAACTGCTAGGCTGATCACGCGAGTCTTGACCAGACCCCGTGTTCTCTGACACGGGGTTTTTTTTGGTGTTTGTCATGTCCAATTTCTCAACGATTGATGCCTTGGTGGACGCGCTTGAGGCGTCCGGCTACTACGCCGACCGCCGACTGGCCACCGCCGTGTTTTTGGCCCTCAAGCTGCAGCGACCGCTGCTGCTTGAGGGCGAGCCTGGCGTTGGTAAGACCGAGCTGGCCAAGGCGCTGGCCACGGTACTGGGTCGGGAGCTGTTGCGCTTGCAGTGTTACGACGGGCTGGAGCAGCGCGAAGCACTCTACGAATGGAACTACGCTGCCCAGCTGTTGCACATGCGTGCCGCGCAGGGCCGCGAGGCTGATGTGGCACAGGTCGAACGTGAGGTTTACCAGCCACGCTACCTGATCAGCCGGCCCTTGCTGCAGGCGCTGCAGACACCAGCGCCCGGCGCTGTGCTGCTGATTGACGAGGTGGACCGGGCCGACGAACCTTTTGAGGCCTTTTTGCTGGAGTACCTGGGTGAGTACCAGGTCAGCATCCCCGAGTTGGGTACGGTGCGGGCCCTGGTCAACCCGGTGACCATCCTCACCAGTAACCGCACCCGTGAATTGAACGACGCGGTCAAACGCCGCTGCCTCTACCACTGGCTGGATTACCCTGAGCGCGAGCGCGAGCTGGCAATTGTGCGAGCCCAGGTGCCTCAGGCCTCGCAGGAGCTGTCGGCCCAGGTGGCCCAGGTGGTCACTCGTCTGCGCAGCCAACCCTTTGCCAGCGCCTTCCAGCGCGCGCCCGGCATAGCTGAGAGCGTGGAGTGGGCCAAGGCGCTGATTGCGCTCGACACCCTGGAGCTGGACCCCGAGCTGATGTCAGACACAGCGGGCATCCTGTTCAAGCAACGCGAAGATGTGGCGGCACTGACCAATGACATGGCCCAGGACCTGTTGCGGCCCGAGCCTGACACTCAGGGCTGAGCCCCATGCAACTTGGCGACGCGCGTACCGGCAAGCTGGCTGCCAATCTGGCCGCCTTTGGCCGCACCTTGCGCCGCGCCGGGGTTCGGGTAGACAGCGCTCGTATCGCGCTGGCGGCCGACGCAGCGCTGACGGTCGGTCTGGATGATCGGGCCGACTTGTCGGCGGCCATGGAGGCGGTGCTGGTTAGCCGGGAGCAGGACCGTGAGGTGTTTCGTGAACTGTTCGAGGCCTTTTTTCGCAACCCCAACTTGGCCAACAAACTGCTGGCACAACTGCTGCCAAGCGCCGAAGGCAAGGCCGAGCCCAGCAAGCGCCGCCCGCGGGTTCGAGAGGCCCTGACGCCACAAAAAGCCTTTGGTCAGCAGGTTCAGCCCAAACAGGAGGACCAGAAAGTCGACTTTGATGCTGCCATGACGGCCAGCGACCAGCATCGCCTCAAGCACGCTGATTTCAACGCCCTGTCGGCCGCAGAGTATCGACTGGTAGAGCGCCTGGCGCGCGACATCCGGTTGCCACTGCCCGAATTTGATTCCCGCCGTACCCGCCCAGGTGACCGGGGCAGACAGCTGCATTGGGCTGGTGTGATGCGCTCGGCGGTGCGCACCGGCGGCGAGCCCATGGAATTGCCAAAACTGCAGCGCTGCCGCCAGCCGCTGCCGCTGCTGGTGCTGGTGGATGTGTCGGGTTCGATGGAGCGCTACGCTCGGCTGCTGCTGGCTTTTTTGCATGCGGCCACCCGCCGCCACCCGCGTCGTGACGTGTTCGCCTTCGGCACCCAGCTGACCGACCTGACGCCAGCTTTTCGCTTGGCCGATACCGACACCATGCTGGCCCAGGCCAGCCTATTGATCGAAGATTTTGCCGGCGGAACCCAGTTGGGCGAATCGTTGACGGCGTTGCGCCTACAACATGCGCGCCGCCTGGTAGGGCGGCGTACCCTGGTGCTGTTGATCACTGACGGTCTTGACACCGGAGAACCCAGCCAACTGGCGAACGAGTTGGCCTGGCTGCGCCGGCGCAGCCGCCGCCTGCTCTGGCTCAACCCCTTGCTGCGTTTTGAAGGTTATGCACCATTGGCCCAAGGTGCTGCTGTGCTGCACAAGCAGGCCCATGGCATGGTGGCAGTGCACAACCTCAGTCGGCTCGATGACCTGGCGGCCAGTCTGGCTGCCTTGATGAAACGCTGAGCTGCGCTCTGCGCGAAAATACCACCCACAGTACCCATCAGAACAGGATCACCCCATGGATATGCAAGGCAGCCGTCAACTCGCCATCACCCAGCAACAGGCCTGGGATGCGCTCAACAACCCCGAAGTACTCAAGACCTGCATCCCCGGGTGCGAGCGGGTCGAGGCCACGGGGGAGAACCAGTACGCCATTGGTATGGCGGTCAAGATCGGTCCGGTTGCGGCCAAGTTCACCGGCAAGATTGCGCTGAGCGACATCAAGGCACCCGAGAGTTACACCATCTCATTTGAAGGGCAGGGCGGCCCGGCCGGTTTTGGCAAGGGCAGCGCCAAGGTGCTCCTGAGCCCCAATGCCGACGGTCATTTGCTGAGCTACAACGTGCACGCCTCGGTGGGCGGCAAGGTGGCGCAACTGGGCCAGCGCCTGATTGACGGTGCCGCCAAATCCATGGCCGAAGATTTCTTCAAGCGCTTTGAAACCGAAATGCAGCGCCAGTACCCACAGGCCTATGCCGAAAAGTCCCCGGTGACAGCGCCCGCTGCGGCCGCCCCAAGGGTGGTGCCAGTCTGGGTTTGGGCTTCGCTGGCCCTGGCTGTGGCTGCTGCCGTGTACGGCTTGTCGCGCTGAGCGATTTGTCAACTAGGGGCTAAGGCGCAGCTATGGAAAATATCGATGTGATGGTTCTTCGCACCCTGCGCGATTGGCGTCTGGCCGGCCAGCGGGCCCTGCTGGCGACTGTGGTGCGCACCTGGGGCTCCTCGCCCCGGCCGGTCGGCTCCATCATGGCCCTGTGCCAGGACGGATCGGTGGTCGGCTCGGTCTCGGGCGGCTGCATTGAAGACGACCTGATCTACCGCTACACCCGTGCTTATGCCTCAGCCGCTCCGGTTGTGGGAGAACAAGACTTGCCGGTCGGCCCGCCGCGCCTTGTCAAGTACGGCATCAGTGCCGACGAGGCCCACCGCTTTGGCCTGCCCTGTGGCGGCACGCTGGAACTGCTGCTGGAGTTTGACCCCGATGCCGCCAGCCTGGCCGCACTGGTGCAGTCACTCGCTGCCGGTCAACTGTCGAGCCGCTCGCTGCAACTGGCCGACGGCACCGTCAGTCTGAGCCCCACTGCTGTGCCGGCTGATCTGACGCTTGACACTCAGACCCTGGTCAACACCTTTGGTCCCGAATTTCGCATGCTGCTGATCGGGGCCGGACAACTCACCGAGTACTTGGCCACCATGGCGCTGTTCAGCGGTTTTGCCGTGACGGTCTGCGACCCGCGTGAGGAATACGCGCGCTCCTGGTCGGTTGCCGGTGTGACGGTCTTGAAAGACATGCCCGACGACGTGGTGCAGGCTTTTCGTGCCGACCGGCGCACCTGTGTGGTGGCGCTGACGCACGACCCCAAGCTCGACGACCTGGCCTTGCTAGAAGCCTTGCAGACCGATGCTTTTTACGTCGGAGCCATCGGCTCGCGCCGTAACAACGAAGCGCGCCGGGAGCGCATGGTCGAGCACTTTGGGCAAACCGAGGCTGGCTTGGTGCGTCTACGTGGCCCGATCGGCATCTATATAGGCAGCAAAACGCCCCCCGAGATTGCGGTGAGCATCATGGCCGAAATACTGGCGGTGAAGAACGGCGTGACGCTGCCACGTGACATGGACGTAGCCCACGCCAAAAACGACCTGGCCATCAACGCCAACGACCCTGGCCTGCTGGTCTGCGGCGTACCAGCAGCGCCCTCAACCACGTGATGGCCGGGAGCGACAGCGCGTGAATATGCTTGAAATTGACCAAAAGCCCAATGGCATTATGGGTTTATAGCTATAAATAAAATAGCAATTTGACTGCTGGCCAAACCTATTTACCTGGGGCCAGTCCATCCCTTAAAGCAATGAACGGGTCCGAGCGCAGAATCCAGCGTATCAATGGGACTTGATTCACCTACATCGCCCGTATTTCTTTTTCGTGACATGGGCCGGGTTTTTGCATATTTCTTGCAGACAGGACCCGTATTTGTGCATTCGACAACAGTGGGCAAAGCAGGCATTTTTCAGACTGATGACATGCCATACTTATTGCCATGCGTATGTACTTTTTGTCAGTATTTGCACTTGTTTCCTGCGTGTTGTTGTCATCCTGTTCAACCCAAAGTCTTGTCACGCGGGCAATGGCCGATGCACTCGCAAATCAGACCCAGTCCAGCGAAGAAGACCTTCAACTGGCGCGCGAGGCAAGCGCCTTCTATCTGAAATTGTCCGAGTCCGTGCTCGAGCGCACACCAGCGCACACGGCCCTGGCCACTTCGGTCAGCAGCGGCTTTACCCAATACGCCTATGCTTTCGTGGCGTTCGAAGCGGAAAAGCTCGAAACACAAGATGTCAAGGCTGCCCAGAAACAACGCCAGCGCGCTGCACGCCTTTACGAACGTGCCAAACAGCACGGCTTGCGGGCCCTGACTTTGCAGCAACCGGGTTTGTTGGTGGCTCTGGCGGGCGAGGGTGCCGTGCCGCTTCGCACCGAGCAAGTGGGTTTGGCCTATTGGACAGCTGCAGCATGGGCTGCTTCGATTTCGCTGAGCAAGGACCAGCCTGAACGGGTGGCCGACCTGCCCCAGGTCCTCAGACTGGCACAAGCCGCAGATGCATTGGCACCTTCGCATGACGAAGGTGCACTCGCCGCCATGCTCGGCACACTGGAGGCATCCCGGCCAGGCGGTAGCACCGAAAAGGCCGCCGCCTACTTTGCCAGATCCGTTCAAGCTGGCGCTGGGCGAAGTGCTGGGGTCTTTGTTGCGCAGGCAGAAGCCCTGGCGCTGCCCGCTGGCGACCGTCCACGCTTTGAAGCCTTGCTGCAGCAGGCGCTGCAAGTGGCGCAAACACACCGAAACCTGGCCAACGAAGTCATGCGCGAACGCGCGCAGTGGCTGCTCCTCACGATTGACGATCGGTTCTAACCATGCTAACTCCCCGCCGCCTTCTCCTGGCCCTTTTGGCAAGCCTCTTGTTACCCGTCAGCGCCCTGGCGCAAGCGATACAGCTTCGGGTTGCCAGCGTTGTACCTAAAAATTCGCTCTACCACCAGTCGCTGCTGGAGATGGGGGAGGCTTGGCGCACGGCCCAAGGAACTAACGCGCGCTTCACGGTGTTTACCGACGGCAGCCAGGGCGGTGAGGCCGAAATTGTGCGCCGCATGCGCATCGGCCAGCTCCAGGGCGCACTGATCTCTGTGGTGGGCTTGCGAGACATCGAGCCCAGCATTGCTGCTCTGCAAAATCTCCCTTTGCTGTTTCGAAACTGGGAGGAAATCGACTATGTCCGGGACAAGATGCGCATCGGCATGGAAAAGCGCTTTCAGGACAAAGGTTTCGTGGTCATCGGCTGGGGTGATGCCGGTTGGGTACGTTTTTTCAGCAAAGAGGCCGCGTTCAGCCCCAACGATTTCAGGAGCCGTAAATTTTTCGCCTGGGGCAGTGAACCTGAGCAACAGGCCATCATGAAGAGCCTGGGCTATACGCCAATTGCCCTGGAAACAGGAGATGCGCTGGCCGCCATTCAGACCGGCATGATTGACGTGTTGCCGTCGACACCCTATTTTGCGCTGGCCAGTCAGGTCTACGGCACGGCCAAACATATGCTCGATATCAACTGGGCGCCGATTGTCGGGGCGCTGATTGTGACGCAAAAAGCGTGGGACAACATGTCACCCGCCGCCCAGGAGGCCTTGCGCAAGGCCGGGGAAAAAGCCGGTATCGCCATGCGCTCGCAAGCGCGCAAGGAGGTCGATGAGGCAGTCGCCGCGATGCAAAAGCGCGGTCTGACCGTCAATCGCCCCAGTGAGGCGCAGATGCGCGAATGGAATACGCTGGCAGAACAACTCTATCCGCGTATTCGTGGCGCCATGGTGCCGGCCGAAACTTTCGATGAAGTCTTTGTGCACCTGCGAGCCTACCGGGCAGGTAAGCGTTGATGCAACTCGCTCGCTGGGGGCGCTTCGACGAGGTGCTGTCAGGACTGGCACTGGCGCTGATGGTGCTGGTCCCGGTGCTGGAAATTGTGCTGCGCGCAAGTACCGGAACCGGGGTTGAGAATGCCTCAGTATTGGTCCAGCACCTGGGGCTGATCATGACCATGTTCGGCGCTGTAGCGGCCGAGCGTTACGGGCACTTGACTTCGCTGGGCTCGAGTCTTGGGCAGTTAGGCAGCGAACCCACACAAGCCCTGGTAAAAGGCCTGATGCAAGCTGCCAGCAGCCTGCTTTCAGGGCTGCTGGCGCTGGCGAGTTGGCGCTTTGTTGCTACCGAAATGGCAGCACCACAGGCCCTGGCCTACGGCGTTCCGATATGGTGGGTACAAGCCAGCATGCCGCTGGGCTTCATGCTGCTGGGCTTTCGGCTGGGCTCGCGATGCAGTCCCCATGGCTTCTTGCGTTGGCCGCTTGCCGTGATCCTGCCGCTGGCGGGTTGGGTCTTGGGCGCACACGTGGATGGAACTGCCTTCGCACTGGCCCCAGGCTTTGTCGTGCTTGCAGCCATGCTGATTGCCGGTGCGCCCGTGTTTGCAGTTCTGGGGGGGCTGTCGCTGTTGCTTTTTGCCGGTGATGGACTGCCGCTTGCGTCTGTCTCGCTCAGCCACTACCAGATAACCGTCAATGCGTCGTTGCCGGCCTTGCCTCTGTATACCTTGGCAGGTCTGCTGCTGGCGCGCAGCGGTGCGGCCCAACGCTTAAGCATGCTCTTTGTGGCGGTGTTTGGTGGTGGCGTGCGCGGCAGCGTGATCGCCGCGGCGGTGCTTTGCTCGACATTCACCGCCTTTACTGGCGGCAGTGGCGTCACCATACTGGCACTCGGTGGGCTCTTGCTGCCACTGTTGATGAAGGCGGGTTATCCCGAGCAGCGCGGCATTGGTCTGGTCACAAGCGCCAGTGCATTGGGCGTGCTCCTGGCCCCCTCGGTGCCCTTGATTTTGTATGCTGTGATCGCCAGAGTGCCGATCACCGACATGTTCCTGGCGGGACTTGTCCCGGCTGTCCTGATGGTGCTGTGTCTGTTGATGCTTGGGGGCTTCTTGCGCCGCGACAAACAGGCGCCGCTGGCAGCCCCGCCGGACTTTCACGGCGCCTTGGCCTCGGCTTGGGCGGCCAAATGGGAATTGGCCACACCCTTTGTTGCTTTGGGCAGCCTGCTCAGCGGGCTGGCAACACCCATGGAGAGCGCAGCCCTGACAGCGGCTTACGCCTTGGTCACACAAGCCCTGGTGCACCGTGAACTGGGTCTTAAAACCCTTGCGCGTACCTTCAGCGATTGTGCCCAGATCATCGGTGGCGTGATGTTGATCCTGGGTATGGCGCTGGCGCTCACCAATTTCATGATTGACGCCGGCATCCCCGATCGTGCCGTCGAATGGGTTCAAAGTGTTATTCCTAACCGTTATGTGTTCTTGATTGTGCTGTGCGTCTTTCTGTTCTTCGCTGCGGCATTGATGGAAATCTATGCGGCCCTTGTGGTGCTGGTGCCGCTGCTGCTTCCTCTGGCCAAGGCCTATGGCATAGACCCTATCCATTTCGGCATTATTTTTCTGGCGGCCATGGAGGTGGGGTTCCTTTGCCCCCCCGCTGGCATGAATATCTACTTCGCCTCAGCCATGTTCAAAAAGTCGATTGCCAACGTCGCCCGATCCGTCCTGCCAGCGATGGGGGCCATTTTTGCAGGCACCTTGCTCATTGCTCTGGTGCCACCCCTGGCGACTGGTCTGCCCAAGCTGCTTCGTTGAAACCGCGAAAGCCCCCTGTACGTTTTGCGCCTAGCGAAGACGTACAGCACACTCAACGGCAAATCGCAACCGTGTCAAGAAGGTGTCCCTCCTGTGTGACTACCTCAAACCAGAATATGCGCCGCAAGCCCTCTTCTGGGTGAAGGCCCGATGGCAGGCGCATAGCCTAGCCTGGTCCACATCTGCACCGTGGCACTAGCAGGGTTTGCACCCACCAGCGCATGGATATCTGCATAAGGCTTGGCTTGCTCGGGGTATTCCTGCAAAGCCTGCGAGATGGGCTGCATGGACAAGCCCTGCGCTGTGGCGGCGAGTTGTGCTCGCACATAGGCGCGCCCGGCGCTGATCTGTGTTTTGCGGGCATTGCCTTCGCTCACCATCCAGAAAAATGCTGGGGTGCTGGCAATTTTTTCATTGAAGTCCTTGATCTGCGTAGTGGTTGCGCTGTCACCGGGCCCAGGGGCCTTGCTTCTGTCAAACAGACCTACTGCGGCCAGCACCCGCACCATGGGCGCATTGAGGGAAATGCCGTCCCGATGCTGGGAAATTTCTGACGGGCCAACCCGCAACACCTTCATGGATTCCATGACCGTTCGTGGCGTGGTCAACTCAATCCGCCAGGCTTCTGTGGCTATAGCGCGGTGTTGCGCCAGTTGCTGTGCTTGTGCGTTGCCGACAAAGCCCAGACGCATACCTGGCATGGAGACACTCTGGATAATGGCCTTCAAGTCATCGGCAGCAGGCTCCTTGGGCAAAAAGGCTTCGCGATTGGTGCGGCGTTTGAAAATTTGTTCAAACAAGGGGTCTTTCTGAACCGAGGCGTCCGGGCTGAGCTTGACGCGGGCCGTGGGCCGGGCGTCCACCGTGCGGGATTCAAACTCACCTTGGGGAAACAGCTCGATGTCGGCGCGCAAGCCTTTTTGCCTGGCGGCCAAATCGAGCAACTCCAGAAAAGTACCCTGGCTCATCATCATCTGGCGTGACCAGGGGTCGGTCTCTGGCAGCAAGCGTCCGGGGCTCTGATCCAGATACAAAGTAATCTCACCGGGCACCTTCAGGTCCACCAGCCAGGACTGCAAATTGTGGGAATGCGGTGCCAAAAGCGCATGGCTGACCAGCCAGCGGCGCACATCGGCTTGCTCGGCCAATGCGGGGGCTTGCCAAGCAGCTATGGCTGCATTTGGCAGATCACTGGAGCAACCCGACAGTGTGGTGCTGCCCAGCACAGCGGCGGAGACAAAGCCCCCACCAGCGATACGAATGAATTGACGACGCTGCATGGTGGAACCTTGCGCATTGATTTGGTCAACATCTTTCATTTCTCACTCCTTTTGAAATTTGATGGTGTGAATTGTGAGAATAAAATTCGATTTACACAATTGCATATACTTTTATAGCTGACTTGCAATATTGAATACCTAAATGATCAACACACTGGACTGGAATCTGCTGCGCTCATTCCTGGCGGTGCTCTCCCATGGCAGCCTGTTGGGTGCGGCGCGTGCGCTCAATCACAGCCAGCCGACCTTGGGGCGGCACATGACCGAACTCGAAAGTCAGCTCGGCGTGGTGCTGTTTGAACGCACCGGCCGCGGCCTGGTGCCGACCGCCATCGCCTTGCAGGTGGCCCAGGCTGCGCGTGACATGGAAGCGGGTGCTTTGCAACTCACACGCACCTTGCAAGGTATAAAAACTCAAAGCACCGGGACGGTGCGCATCACGGCCAGTGTGCCGGTGGCGGTGCAACTGCTGCCGCCTGTGCTGGCCCGATTGCGACTTAGCCTGCCCGATATTCAGGTCGAAGTGGTATCCAGCAACGCCTTGAGCAACCTGTTGCGCCGCGAGGCCGACATTGCCCTGCGCATGGTCCGCCCGCAACAAGGCTCGCTGGTTGCGAAAAAAATAGGTGAAGTAGGGCTAGGCGCTTACGCCCACAAAAACTACCTGGTTCGCCGGGCTCAGTTGCGCTCACCCATGGACCTGCTGCAGCATGACCTGATTGGCAGCGACACCGATTCGTCCATCCTTCAGGGCTTTGCAGCCATGGGCTACCCCGTCACCCGGGACGTTTTTGCCCTGCGCAGCGACGACTTTATGGTGCAATGGCAAGCCGTGCGCAACGGGCTGGGCATCGGCTTTTTGGCAGATTACCTGGCCCGGACTGATGCCGATGTCGTAAGGGTTCTGGCCAAACAAATCAAAGTGGCGCCCCTGCCCATGTGGTTGGCGGTGCACCGGGAGATCCGCACCAATCCGCGTATCCGCCAGGTCTTTGATTTTCTGGCAGATGCACTGCCACCCCTTTTGTAGAAGGCAAGGCGGTGACCTGATTTGAGCGTTTTGAACTTCGGACTGGAGTCTTGATGCATTAGCTTGATAGATGAGACTGCTTTACTCCCGAGGCGCTCTGAGTTCTGCAAGCTCCCAACGATCAGTCCTGGCCAAACGGCCATTGAACTTGGCCATTTCTTCACGTTTGATCGGAAAACCATATCGCGGATCAATCCATACTTTGACCTGACTACTTCCACCATTTCCAATCACACTATGTATTTCAACAACATAGACCTGAAAGGTGCCTGCGGGCACCGTGATGGACTCCACTCCTAAGACACGCGCCTTTAGCTGAAGTTGTTGCACCCGTCCATTTGGGGCGGTTTGGTTAGTTCGAGATTCCCAGGTTTTCCCGACCTGGAATTCAACAGGCAGCGCTGCAAAAGGAGGGTCGTGACTTCCGAAGGTAGGGTTTTTTATGATTGCACTTAAACGTGAGACTTGAATTTCACCGTTGTTTACCATGACGATATCACCTTCAATCGCAGTGACTTGTCTTACAAAAGGCTCAGCTGGGATTTTTGTGAGTAGATCGCTGGTTTGATATTTAAAGAAATCCCCAACCCTTAATCGCTCCCCAGTAAATGACAAACTTGCATTTTGCCCTTTGCCTAGGGATGCCTGAATCATCGGCTTGGCAAGCTGGTTGAGCCGGTACTGCGCTGCTTCAGTCAAATCGCCCCCATTTGGGAAACGCTCAAGAAAGCCATAGAAGTCATCGGCTATCTTGCTGTCCTTGATTTTTGCCCATGCAGCTTTTATCTCCTGAAACTCAAGCTCTTGCTGTTGTTCCTTGGTTAAACGCTTTTGGGTGTTGCTTTGGGTCAGTGCTGAAACCCGTTCGATTTCCTTGATCCGGGCCAGTTCAGCCTGTTCCCTTGCCAGCTCTTGTTGTCGTTGGGTCGCGATCAGCCGCTCGCGCTCCTGGGCTTGATCTTGCGCACGTTGCGCCTCTTGCAACTTTTGCTGGTTTTGTTGCGCTTGGGCCTCCTTGAGCGCTAACTCAGCCGCTTCTCGTTGTTGTTGCAGCCGCCGGGCTTCAGCAGCAAGCCGGTCTCGCTCGCGCTTGAGTGCCGCTTGGGTGACCCGCTCCAGATATTCGTTGGTCAAGGTGTACTTGGCACCATCATTGAACATGAAATCATCTTCGAGCGAGGTTGATTCCCAGGGAATCTGCCGACCTTGGCTTTGCCGACGAACCTGCAAGCGAACCCGTTTGAAGACATCTTCAATCTTGGCCGTAGGTTTTTGCAGCTCCTGTAACAAGAATTGTGTATAGAGCCCATTGCCACTGGAGCTATCACCATCCTCGGCCACATTGCCCGGGGCTGTGGCATAGGCTAAAAACGTGCTGGGCGGGGCATCGAGCTGGGCCAAGCCCTTGCCTGAAGACGTGCCGCCAGCGAAAGGGTTGTCCCGACAGGCATCGAGTACCAAAATGTTCATGCGGCTACCAGAGAGCTTGAATGCTTCCATCACTGCATTAAGACCCACCGTCTGCTTGGGCACATCATCGGCTTTGAGCAGATCGGCATCTACAGGAACCATGTAGTTTTGCCAGTCAAGCTGAAGACCATGGCCTGCGTAATACAACATTCCTATGCCTTGCTTGTTCTTCAGTGCCAGCGTCATTTTGCTGATGGAATCCAGCATCTGGGATTTATTGCCATCGCGCAGCTCCAGCACCTGAAACCCGAGTTGACGAAGAATCTGGCTCATCTCCCTGGCGTCATTGGCTGGGTTAAGCAGGGGGGAGCCGGGGTAAGCGGAGTTGCCAATGATGAGGGCTATGCGCACATCCAGGGGTGCCTGGGCCGAGGCGCTAACCATGATGAAAGAGGTAGCCAGGACGCTACGACGCAATGAGCCAATGCAGCGTTGATAGCTGGCTGCTTTGACGCGGTTGAATAAATGCAAGAAATTCACGCTAGCCTCTATTAGTTATTTATTGACAGTGGTCAGGCCAAATTTTCGACCATCAAGACCATTCCGCTATCTTAAGCGCAGCTTTTAGAGCTTGCGGATTTATTAAATTCAGCATGGACAACCCTGAGGCTCTGTGCCAAGACTGGATGGACCTCGATGACAGGGACCATGCAGGGCGATGAAGTATGCTTAAGCCCGTATCCTGTACCTAGCCTCGTTTGTTGGAGATTGAAATGATCCGTCACCTGCTTGCCTTTGCCACCCTTTTTGTTTTGGTGCTGCCTGCGAGCGCGCAAAAACTGACACTGATTACAGCCGCTGAAGCCGCATTACCGCCCTCCAGCGGGACGACCGTGACTCGGGGCATTACCCGTGGTCCCGGTGTGAAACTGCTCTCGCCGGAAGCAGATACACCTGTGAAGGCGCCTTTTAACCTAAAGTTTGGCTTTGAAGGGCGAGGCGGAGAAAAGATTGATCCCGCTTCGGTGAAAGTGGTGTACCTGAAATCTCCGTTTGTGGACTTGACACCCCGCCTGCAGTCAGCCATTTCAGCCAATGGAATCGACGTTGCTCAGGCCGACGTACCTCCCGGGGAGCATCAGCTGCGCGTTACCGTGAAAGACAGCGCTGGACGCGAGACCAACAGCACGCTGACGATTGTTGTCAACAAGTAAATGAACTGTCCGTATTGTCTGAGCGAGATTGATGACCAAGCACTATGCTGTAAGTTCTGCACTAAGGATGTTCATCTTTTCAAATCCTTGATTGCCCGGGTATCGGAACTGGAGGGCAAACTCAGTGAACAAGCAAGTGTCGTTGAGTATGAAGCGCGTATCGTTGATCTCAATAGTCAACTCGAAGCAGCCCGCCTGGAGCTTCACTCACCACGGCCTGGCCCGGTTGCGCTGCTGCTTTCCCTTGGGCTATATATTGTTTTGCCCCTGTTTCTGTTATTGGTTTCGCATGCGCTGATTACGATTATTCTCGACACCAAGCTGATTTATCTGCGCCTGCTCTCGATCGCGATTCCATTGCCGTTTGGCATCTACCTCTTCTTGCAGAGAAAGCGCTCTGTCATGCCATGGTTTTTGGCGGCGGCAATGCTGGCTGTCGCCTCGGTGATCGGCATGAGCGGGATTACGTCCGTGGTGGACCATACGCCGGTGATACCGCAAAACGCCTTTGAATGGCGTGAATATATTGAATATGCTGCCAGCATATCCTTCAGTTTTATGACGGGTATGCTCATCGGGAGTATTCTCTACACCCGTAAAGACCGCCAACGCGTAAACCGTGGTTCTGCAAAGAAAACAGGTCTTGTAGACGGATGGCTAAGGTATTTGGTGTCGCAAATGGTCAGTGGCAAGTTAAATCCAAAGCAGATTTCCGAACTGGTTGATAAATTGCAGGAAATCGGTAGTTCGGCGGCAGCCTTGGGGGCTACCGCCATGTCAATTTATACGGGGCTCAAGGCCGTTTTGGGCAACTAATAGCAGTCATTCTGTCTGAGCTTACTTCACACAAAATTGGCAATCAGACCCTGTCCCCCGTGCTGGAAGCTCTTGTTTATGCCAATCGGCTATATTCATTTTGTTGTGGGAATTTTTTTCGGCAATATAAGCGTCAGGCTGTTCAAGCAGGCTGACATAAACCAACAAGCCTCCTTGAATTTCGGGGCAACTCTTTTTTTTCATGACTGACTGGACTTCAGGATACGTTGCCGACATAGGCTACACCTTTGGTTATTACACCGAGCTCAACCCGCTTCGAATAAAGCTCGCTTTTCTGAACGCACGACTTGTTCCCCCAGAATCAGGCACCGCCTGTGAATTGGGCTTTGGC
The DNA here is from genome assembly GCA_040382055.1 of Hylemonella sp. Taxonomy (GTDB): domain Bacteria; phylum Pseudomonadota; class Gammaproteobacteria; order Burkholderiales; family Burkholderiaceae_C; genus JBEIGE01. The sequence continues at coordinate 29,620 of JBEIGE010000020.1, read as the reverse complement.
CAGGGCATGAGCGCTAACATCCACGCCGCCGCTACGGTCACCCATTGGTACGGCTCGGACTTTAACCCTGTACAGGCTGGCTTTGCCAAAGAGATGGCGGCTGTTTCTGGCGCGTCGGTGCAGTTGCGTGACGATGCCTTCGCCGACTTTACCAACCGTGCCGATTTGCCAGACTTTGACTTTATTGGTCTGCATGGCATCTGGAGTTGGATCAACGACGAGAATCGCGCCGTTATTGTTGAATTCATACGCCGCAAACTCAAAGTCGGCGGTGTGGTCTATGTCAGTTACAACACCTTACCCGGCTGGGCCACCTTTGCCCCAATGCGGCACTTGCTTACGGAGCATGCTGCCAGGCTGGGGTCTGAGGGTATGGGTATTGCCAACCGAATTGGTGGGGCTCTGGACTTTGCAGACAAGCTGCTTGCTACAAACCCAGCCTATGCCATTGCCAACCCCCAAGTCTTGGCGCGAACAAATAAGCTGCGCGGGCAAAGTCGTAACTATCTCGCCCATGAGTATTTCAATCGCGACTGGGAGCCGATGCACTTTGCCACTATGGCCCAGTGGCTGGGGCCGGCCAAGCTGAGTTATGCGTGTTCTGCTAATTACCTTGACTATGTCGAAGCCATTAACCTCACTTCAGAGCAGCAAGCGTTTCTGAAGGATATTCCTGATGCCTTGTTCCGGGAGTCCATACGCGACTTTATGGTTAACCAACAGTTTCGTAAGGACTACTGGGTCAAGGGCGCGCGGCGTATGAATGCTCTGGAGCAATTGGAAAAGCTGAGGGAGCAAAAGGTGGTTCTTGTTTCTCCCCGAGTTGACATCTCCCTGAAAGTGACGGGAGCACAGGGAGTAGCCACGATGAGCGAGGCCATTTACAAACCCTTATTGGATTTCCTGGCTGACCACAAGCCCAAGACTATGGGTCAAATTGAACTTGCCCTTAAAAATTCGGGCCTCAATTTCGCAAAGTTATTGCAAGCGGTGCTGATTCTCACCGGCGCTGGTCATCTCGCCGCTGTGCAAGTCGAAGACGTTATCGCTCAAGCAAAGAAACGGTGCGACAAACTTAACCTTCATTTGATAACCATGGCTCGAGGCAGTAACGATGGCAGATACCTTGCTAGCCCTGTTACTGGTGGCGGAGTTCCTGTGGGTCGTTTCCAGCAACTGTTTTTGTTGGCTTTGACGCAAGGAAAGAAACAACCGGCAGACTGGGCGCAGTTTGTATGGCAGATCGTTTCTGCACAAGGCCAGAAGATTGTTAAAGAAGGGAAGTCGTTGGAGTCAACACAAGAGAGTCTGGCTGAATTGACAGACCAAGCCAATCTCTTTGCCACCAGCCAGTTGCCGATCTTGAGAGCCCTGAAAATCGCGTGAAACTTGATCAGGGTGACATCATAAGTGCCGCCAGCAAGACGATGCGCTGGCAATTTGAGCCTCTCACGCATTTGCTAACACGACTATGCTTTCCACGCTACTGAATCAGACCCTAGCTGTTACCCAGCGGATATGGCTTGAACAATGGCGGCAGGGGCGGGGGCTTATTTTCTGGGCCTTGTTCCCTGCACTGATGATGCTGTTGTTTGGTTTGGTCTATGCGAACAACGACAGCATGCGCGCAGGCCTGGATGCCATGGCAGCCGGCGTTCTTATGGGCGCTGCGCTCTTTTTCAGTTGCCTGGGCGGTACTGTAGCCATCTTGGTTGCCGAGCGGGAACGGCATACGCTACGACGCCTGCTGGCCTCACCCTTGCAGCCACTGGCCTATTTTTTAGGTGTGGTGCTGGCACAGTCGGCATTGGCGGTGATGCAAGTGGTGATGCTGTATGTCATTGCCTATGCCATTGGTGCACGCTACAACGGCAGCATTGCGCTGGGTGGCTTGATCATCACGCTATCGGTATTTGCCTATGTGGGACTTGGCTTTTTCTTCGGTGCCCGTTTTGCGCGCCGGTCTGAAGATGTATTGGTAGCGCTTTCAGCCTTCGGTGTGCCCTTGCTGGTGCTGGGCGGCACCTTCTTCCCACTGGTATTGATGCCCACGGCCATGCAGAATCTGGCCCACTTGAATCCTATCCTGTATATGAATGAAGCCCTCAAGGCCGTTGCTGCGCAGGGTGCGGGACTGGTGGAGTTGAGAAACGAGCTGGCCTTTCTCATGCTTTTCTGCATTGTCTCGCTGGGCTTAGGTGTGTCCTCGTACCGGCATTTGTTAAGGTTAGAGAAGGGTGCATGAACCTACTGAGCATTGAGTGTCTGCACAAGCGCTTTGGCAACCAGACGGTGCTTGATGGCTTGGACTTGCAGGTTGCACAAGGAGAAATCGTTGGGCTGCTCGGCCCCAACGGCTGCGGCAAGTCAACCACACTGAATATTGTGTGCGGTCTGCTGGACGCCGATGCCGGGGCAGTTCACATTGGTGGCGAGCAGGTATCTGCGCGAACCGCATCGCGCGTGGGTCTTTGTCCCCAGGCGGGCGCGCTTTATCCGGATCTGCTGCCGGCAGAAAACCTGGACTTTTTCGCCCGTCTGTATGGTCTTAGAGCTAGCCAGCGCCGCATAAGAGTGGATGAACTGATGCAACGTTTTGAATTGACCGCGCATGCTGGCACGCGTGTAGGGCGCCTTTCGGGCGGCTGGCAACAGCGCCTGAATCTGGCTGTGGCCCTGGTGCACAACCCTCAGTTGCTGGTGTTGGACGAACCAACCGCTTCAATAGACGTGCAGGCCCGGTTGGCGTTGTGGTGCCTGATTGAAGAATTGCGTGACGGAGGAATGACTATCGTGCTGACCACTCACCAGATCCAGGAAGCTGAGCGCCTGTGCAACCGAGTCGCTCTGATGCGTAACGGCCGAGTAGCCTTATTTGGCAGCGTGCCTGAATTATTGGAACGAGTGCCTGCGCAGGCGGTGGCGGTTTTACAGACTCGGGACGAAGCTGCCACAAGACAACGTGCCAAGACACTTGGCTGGGCTATACGCCCACACAGTGGCCAGTTGCTGTGCCTGCTGCCGCAGGCAATGAGCTTGAGTGAGGTGGTTCAGGCCATGGAAGGGGAGGGGATTACCTCGGTTAGCGTGCAGCCGGTAACGCTTGAGCACGCTTATCTTGAGCTTATTGGTCAGCCCCTGCAAGACTGAGTCCTACCTTTAGTTTGTTTTTTGCCAACCTTGCAAGTTGCCTGATGAATAAGCCGCAAGGTGTCTTAGGGCCGGCAAACTACTGTATGGGCTTCATGTAAGATTCAAGGGTTTTACACAACTTCAAGCATTGTCCGAACAATCTATGGAAATTGAACAATATCGTACCCATGAAAAGCGCAAGAGTAGTCGCCGTAGGTTAACCGGTTATCCTCAATTGGAGTTTGCTGGCCAATCCCCGATTGATGTGCAAGCTATGGACGTCAGTTGCAGTGGCCTTGGCATCGTAGCGCAGTTCAACCCACCGCCCCGTACCAGTTGCAACGTTACATTTGTTCTTCCCTTTCAGCCAAACCGTCCGGCTACCGTATCGACAGTCGCAGTTGTCATGCACAGCATTTATTCCCAAGAAAATGAAGGCTTCAAGGTCGGCCTGTTGTTTCATGAGTTAGAGGCCAAAACAGTTAATCTGCTCCTTAACTATGTTAGAGGCTAGCAGTTAGTCACACCGCACCCTATGCCATAGCTAACCTGACGTTCTTTACAGCGAAAGCCAGCTCCGCATAAGCAGGTTTTCATGATTAAGGAAATGGTCAGCCAAACCGCATCACCTATGGACATTTTCATTGAAAATGAGTCTCGTCAGGTCTTGCAGGCGCTTGACCCCAATCTGGGAGGGGGTTGCCAACAGCGGTAAATTCGGTCAATTATTTTTAGCCGTGAATATCAGTGGGGGCAGAACCTGTGCTTTTTCTTGAATTACGCGGTTAGGGTCCTGCCCTGTGAAAGATGCCGGCAAGACTTGAACAATTCAGTCCACTTTTTTATTTTTCTGTGCGCCTTGAGAAGAAGCCTCAGGCCAGAAAAAACTCAGCAGTCTAGTGCGTGCGCGGTGACGAATCGCTTTACGGATTTGGTCGCGGTCAACCCCGCTGACGTCGTGGGCACGCAAGGCCAGCCTGAACGCAAGATAAAAACTGACACCCACGTTGAGCAGGCCTGTAATAACCAGTCCAGCAAGGCACCACCAAAAAGCATTTTGGGAAAAGATATCTGTTCCCAGACTGGCTGCAGCAGCAGCAATCTGCCCGGTAGAAAGAGTGACGTGCCGAACTTGCAGTCCCAGCCCAAAAAACGAGGCAATAGCCGGCACCAGACCCAGCATCATTCCCAATGACACATTTGCGGCCAGCCCAGAAATATTGTTGCGCATGAAGGTCGCCCAACGGTCGGCGCGTTGCGTACCCAAGGCAGCGGTAATTTTGACGTTGTAACGTAAAGCTGAATCAAGTTTGTGCAAGACAAACCAGTTTTCCGCCCAACCTGCGATGATGCTGGATGAGAACAATAGTACGCCGGTGGCAGCAGCGAATATAGCGGTTGGGCCGAGTAGGGTGAGCTCATGCAGCACATGCTCCGCAGTGGAAGCGTCAATCATCGGCTTGCCCACCCCAAACCATAACGCCGTGCTGATAAGCACCACGCATGGTGCTACCACTGCGAGGTTGCCCACAATGGCAGCTACCTGGGACCTTACCAAGTGAGCAACTTCATCTACAAAGCTTTCTACCGCCCCGGGGTGGTTGAGTTGCTTTAGCTTGGCGGCCATGGCAGGGGCCGTCATGGCAGGCTGCTTTGTAGCTACCGTCCAATGCAGCAGTTGCACCAGTACAAAGCTTAATGCGTAATTCATTCCGGCAAAAAATCCACCCCAGAAAGCTGATAAACCCATCGATAGCACGACAAATTTCATTAGCGTGGTGAGTGACATCACTGCACCGCCGCCAGCCGCTTGGCGCAGCATAGTGCGGTACTCAGGCAGCGTGCGTGTAATGTAATGTTCACCCGTTTCTGAACTGCGCTCGGCAACTTTGGATGCAAGCATGGACGAGTTGGCCGTGATCAACGCGCGCAAACTGTGCCGTTCTTGTCCCAAGATGACCAGATGTGATATCAATTGGGCGGTATGTGTGTGCCGATTGGAAGCCAACAGACAGTCCAGCAGCGCGCGCACGCGCATCGTCCTTCCCCGCATTTGACGCAACTGAAATACCAGGTTAACCGAAATACCGTTTGCATCCAGGTGGGTGTAGACGGTAGAGGCTGCATGCCTGCAGGCCTCAAGCTGTTTTAAATAGTGCTCGAGTGCCGTCTGGCATTCGTTACTCGCCTGGCCTTGGCTCATCATGGCCTTGAAAAGAGCTTCAAGGTCGGTGGCTAAAGCATGGAACGGCCCGACTTCGCCTGCTGGCGCACTCATACGCAGGCGAAGCTCGGGTGAGAAACCGGCAGCTCGGATCTGGCTTGTACAGAATGTGATGGCTTCCATCAGGCTGGTTTGCCACAATGAGACTGATGACCACTGTGTATTGGCTCGATCGTCGTGAGATAGCGGATTCTGCAATAGGTCTGCCAGACGAGCCAACAAATGCTCGTCCAGCGCAGCAATCCAACGGGCATCGAAATCTTCGGATAGCACCAATAAAAAAAGTGTTGAAGCCTCAGCGGTTTCAGGCGTTGCAGGAAGTAGCTTCAGACGCAAGCGTTCTGAAAATTCGCTGAAAAAAGCAGCGCGTGACGAGAAGCCGAAGTCCGCCAGAAGGGCTGTTGCGTCTACCGTTTTCAGCAGGGTGCGCCACCAGATTTGCATCAGCTCGCGGGTATGGGTCCGTTGTTCAAGGGCATCGAGTAACAAGCTGATTCGTGATAGCGAGCTTGCAACTTCGGTGCAATCACCGCGTATCCAAGCCAGTAGTCGAATGAGCCAGAGGTGGCGCTCCACAAGACTGGCGTATGGGTCCAGTGAATCGAGCAGTTCCGATAGGCCTGTTTGAGAAGTCATGTGTGGTTCTTAAAGGCTAAAGTCTCAATCATGCCTTTTGACTTGCAAGACATTAAATGACTGTGCTTGTGTATGTGTGGCCCCTAGCATTGCTAACATTTCATGCTGTAGTGTAAATCTGGCGGGTTAGCAATTAACAATCTCGGCTTCATACCGACACACGCCGTCCGTCCCTGACCTTTCATAGAATAAGCATATGAAGAATCATTTTTCAGTGGTAGCCCGATTTCTGCTTATCTTTCTGCTGTGGCATTATCAGACTATTGCTTTTGCGGGCAGCCCTGAGAATAACCTTGCTGAACCTAAACCGGCGGTCAGCGAAGCCACTCTCCGGTATTTCAATCGCGACATTGTGACTTTCAGGGGCAGTCTGTTTGGTGTTTCAGCTCCGGACCGTGCCAAGCGTGCACAGCTCCGCCTGCAGGAACAACTGAACTCGCCCGGACCTTATAAGATCACCCAGAAGGTCGAGGCAGCAGGCATCATGTTGCAGATCAACGGCGCTACCACGTTTTTTATCACGCCTGAGGATGCAAGGCGGCTTCAGGACGAGTCACTTGAGAGCTTGTCTCAACGAACAGCTATTGCTCTTGAACTTGTAATAGCAGAGAGCCAGGAGAGCCGAAATTTAGAAAGTATTTTGAAAGCCTTGGTTAAGGCTGGCCTAGCCTCACTCGTTGCACTTTTACTGGGATGGGGTTTGTCCCGCGCACGAAACGCTGTAGCAAAAAGAGTAATGGCTTTGATAGAGCGTCGCTCAGAAAATCTACATATTGCAGGAGTCAAGCTGTTTCACCCAAAGCGCATGGCTTTGATTGTTCAGAAAACGCTCAAGGTGTTTTTTCAATTGCTGCTTTTCGTGTTGTTCTATGAATGGTTGAGCTTTGTTCTCGCGAGTTTTCCATTTACCCGTGCATGGGGTGAACTGCTCAGCGGATTTCTGTTGGGGCTGACCTTGCAGCTTGGCAGTGCGGTTGCTTCTGCAATTCCAGGTATTTTTACTGCGGCAGTCATTTTTTACATCGTCAGCGTGAGCGGACGTGTCATGGACAGTCTTTTTGAACGTATCCGCAGTGGCGATATTCAGGTCAGCTGGCTTGATGCCGAGGTGGCAGAACCCACACGCCGTATCGTTAAGGCTGCGCTTTGGCTGTTTGGCTTGGCCATGGCTTACCCCTATTTGCCTGGCGCACAAACTGAAGCTTTTAAGGGACTATCAGTCCTGTTGGGACTGATGATTACACTCGGCTCATCCAACCTGGTAGGGCAAGCCGCCAGTGGTTTAATTTTGACCTATGGGCGCGTTTTTCGTAAAGGTGAATATGTACGTATAGGTGAGCACGAAGGTACCGTCACAGATTTAGGCATGTTCGCCACCCGCATCCGCACCGGTATGGGAGAAGAAGTGAACTTGGCCAATTCAATGGTACTCAATGCGAGTACAAAAAACTACTCGCGCATTGTGAAAGGTCATGGCTTTATTCTGGACACTACGGTCACGATTGGCTACGACACACCTTGGCGTCAGGTTAATGCCATGCTTGAGGAAGCAGCCCGGAGAACCGAGGGTGTTCTGGTCGATCCACAGCCGCAGGTCTTTCAAACTGCCCTGAGCGACTGGTATCCACAGTACCGGCTAGTCTGTCAGGCTGTTCCGTCTGAGCCACGGCCAAGGGCATTGCTGCTGAGCGCTTTGCACGCGAACATACAGGACGTCTTCAATGAATATGGTGTGCAGATCATGTCGCCACAGTATTTTTCCGATCCGGCAGAGCCGAAAATCGTGCCGCAAGACAAGTGGTTTGCGGCACCAGCAAGGAAATCTGATTAGTCAAATTTTGGCCTACACCTTAATCGGTGACAGTGATTGAGCAGTCAGGCTCCAAAACGTTTTTCTCCATCGAGCCAAGTAGAGTGGATCTTGATGGATTGAATATCTGTCGGAACAACTTTGGTTGGATCTTTCTCTAGCACCACAATGTCGGCGGCTTTGCCGTAAGCCAGACTGCCGCACACATGATCAAGGTGGCATTGCCAAGCAGCATCCAAAGTCATGGCACGAATCGCTTGAAATGGACTGATTCTCTCTGCCGCATTAAGTATTCCGCCGCCTTCATTCATGTCTCGCACAACTGCATTTTGGATGCAGCGCAAGGGGTCGATAGGCGTAACGTTGTAGTCTGAGTGCAGCGAAATTCGCAACCCACCCGACAGAGCGGACTTGCAAGGGTCGAGCCGGTTAGCACGGGCTTGGCCAAGCAAACGATCCTGAAATGCCCGACCCCAAAAGTGTACGTGACCGATCAGGAACGAAGGCGAGATACCCAGTTTTTTCATGCGTGCAATTTGATCATCGTGCAGGATACTGCAGTGCTCGATCCTATGGCGAGGCTTGTGGTTACCCGCTTTTCCGGTTACCCGTTCAAAAGCATCAAGCACGACGTCAATGGCGCCATCGCCGTTGGCATGCACTCCGAGTTGCCAGCCTGCCGAGTGAGCCTCTTGAATCACATTCTGTATTTCTTCGGTTGTGTAGTTGAGGGCACCACGGTTGCTGGAGTTAAGGTAGGGCTGGCGCATATAGCCTGTGCCGCCCTGGTTTGAACCGTCTGACCAGGCTTTGATGCCATTCAAGGTAAAACGATTGGAGCGCACTCCTGGGCGCAGTCCCATCTCTTGCCACTTCTTGAAATGGGTTGAAACCAGCATGCCTGCATATCGCACGCCGGGATCGCTTTTCATCACTGCATCAATCAGCGCCAAGTCGCCCTCGGCAAATAGACCGCCAATGCCGCAGTCGTGCAGGGCGGTACATCCTTTGGCGGAGGCATCGTCGAGATCAGCTCGCAGGAATCCAACGAGTTCAGCGGAGCTCGGTGAGGGCATGACCGTAATGAATGGTTGAAAGGCACCTGGCTCTTCAAGACGGCCGGTGAGTTCGCCGTTCTGATCTCGCACAAAGCGTGATTGCGGTGGGTCTGGCAACTCTTTGGAAACTTTGGCAAGTGAGATGGCCTTGGAGTTGGCATAGGCTACGTGCCCGTTGGATTCGAGAATAAATATGGGTACTTCTTGGGAAAGCAGGTCGAGGTCGCTGCGGGTGAATGGCTTGCCCGTCATGATGGAGGGGTCTAGCATCTTGCCTTGTACCCACTGACCCGGTTTGGCAGCGGCGGCCGCAGCGGCAATTTTTCGACGTGCTTCCTCCATGTTTTTGGTAGTGAATGGGCCCACATCAAGCCAGGGACGCAAACCGGAAAAATTCGAATGCATATGCGGGTCAACAAACCCGGGAAGGACGGTCAGATCTCCGAAATCCACCACCTTGGTGGATTGGCCCTTGAGTGAGAGCACATTAGATCTGCTACCTATGGCGACGATGCGACCAGCCCGAACAGCAATGGCCTGAGCCAAAGGCCGCTTGGCATCCATGGTGCGAATGTTACTGGACAAGAAAATAGTCTCAGGCGAACCGCTGGTGGCAGTCGCAGACAACGCAGGGGAAGAGATACTGCTTAGCCCGGGCAAACTGCTGAAAAGAAGCCCGGACCCGATTCGTCTGAGTACATCGCGTCGGCCCTGATAAGCCCGCATGAACTGCATGAATTTCTCATCGCAAGCATTACACATTAACTATCTCCAATGGTAGAAGTAGAGTTGCAAACCAGCTTCACCGAAATGTTCAAATAGGCGTTGATTGATCTGAATCTTGGAAGATATTAATTGATTGGTATTTGGATGTTGCAACCAATGCCTTTATCCGGTGGCCTGTACCCGGAATTTACCCTCAGGCCCAGCCATACAAGCCGTGTAATTCACTTGCATTCACTTCTTCTCCACCCGTCTGGGCAGTGTCCCAAGCACCGCTGTGAAGCATCACGCGCAGCGTACTCAGGCTAAGCTTGCTCAGATGCTGATGCAAAAACTCATCTTCTGGCAAGCCAGCTATGCGCTTGGACAATCGCTGGCGTACTTGACCCAGACGCAGCATCATCTCGTTTAACGTATCTACTTTGTCGTATCTGCCACATGATCGGATCTTCAGGGCTTGGTGGATTTTTTGATTAATAGGTAGTGGATCGCCTTGGGCATTGGTTGTGACCATGTGGCGCCAGGCACGTGTTTTGTGGCGGTACTGCAACATCGACATCACCGCTTCGTGGCGTAAAAAATCAGCATCTCGCAGCGGTCTGCCTTGCCAATGTTTTTTCAGGCAATGTGCCAGCGAAATGGCCGAGGATAGCCCGCTGTTGAGCCCTCGCCCGGGCCAAAAGTGAATGGCATTGGCGGAGTCACCCAGCAAAAAACCGAAAGTCCCGTGACTGGCTGCGCTGTTGTGAACGAGTTCTGCACTAAAACGTGGCCGCTGAATCATGCTGATGCGAAACATCACGATCGCGCTCAAGTTCTCTGGCTTGACTTCAAAGAGTCTCAGACCCTCCTGAATGCGCTCCCAGAGAGCGGGTTCTAGGGATGAAGCTGGAATATTGGTCCCGGCTTCAACTCCGCGCAGACTACGAGCCTCACCCTCGGTCAGGCGCATGTTCAGAAACCCCTCTCCACGCACCGCATTGAGCAAGTAACGGTTTTGAGATACGGTGAGCAGTACAGCGGCAGGGTCGCTGAGCTCGGATTTCACGCGCAGACCCAGCACCACGTCTTCGAAGTGCCGTCCTTTGTGCGAGTACATGGTCTTATCAGGTAACCCAAACTTGTGTTTGAAGTGACTCATCGTGCCATTAATTTCTGACCGTGCGCCTTCGCAAATAGCCAGTACGTGTGGCGGAGATGCCTCGGCTAAGCCAAGTTGCGCGGGATGAAACCGCTGCGCCACCAGTTGGATTGAGCGCTTGCTCGCTGCAATAGCAAGTAACTTGTCCTCAAGCTTGGCAATCGGAATATTCAGAGGGTTTTTACCCGGTAAGCATTCAGCGCCGGGCGGCCACATTTGAGTACACCAGTCGGGATGGAACACCGCATCCTGTATTTCATTGCCAAGAGCCGAGTACTGTCGGCTCTGGATGGTGACGACTTGCTGGCGGCGCATGTTTCCCTCGGCTTCAGTCTTCCAGACGACGCCATTGCCCTGGCTACGCCAACGATGGTCGAAGACCTGAATCTCTACTTGCCTGCCCATTATTTGGTCAAGTAACAGGGCTAGGCTCAAGCCCACTGGCCCCCCCCCTGCAATAGCTACTTTAAGTACGGGTAAGGGTGCTTCCTTGACCAGGGGCTGGTAGATGTGCGCCGGAGGTGTCTGGACGGTTGACCAAGGCTGTGCCGATGCCATGTGGCACAAAGTGCGATTCTCGCGGCTGAAAGCCAATAGATTGCTGTTCATTCTGAAAATTCACTCAAGGTTGACTCACAGGGGTCGACGACAAGGAATTAATTTTTAAATGAACAGTCGCGAGAAGAAGCGCCGTTAAGCAGGGCTTTCCCACCCTATTTCAGGGTCATGGCCTGAAGCTGCCTGTGCCTGGCTATTTATTGGTGCGATACTTATTTCCTGGGGAGTAATTTCTTATTCCTAAGGAATATGTATGGACTATGCAAGAACTGCGTTAATTTTGGTGGGCTACCAAAATGATTATTTTGCGCAGAACGGGATTTTGCGCGGTGTGGTGGAAGAGCCAGGCCTAGTTGACAAGGTGCTAAAGCAAACGCTTGCCCTGATCACCAAATTAGTACCTACCCAGGCCTTGATCGTATCTACCCCCATCGTTTTAACGCCAGACTACCGTGCATTGGCAAGTCCTTCGGGTATCTTGCATACGATCAAAGAGTCTGGGGCGTTTGCTCAGGGCAGCTCAGGCGCAGAGACCATTCCTGAGGTTAAAGCCTTTGGCGACCGAATCGTCTATGTTGGGGGGAAGGTAGGTTTTAATGGTTTTTCCAACACGGCGCTTGATACGGTCCTTAAAGCCAATCAGATTGAGAAAGTCTTGCTGGCTGGCATGGTCACCTCACTGTGCATTGACTCTACCGGGCGCGCTGCCTATGAGCGTGGTTACAGCGTCACGGTCCTTTCAGACTGCACGTCGGCACGAACAACCACTGAACAGGATTTTTTTTGTAGCAGCGTCTTCCCGTTGTACGCTGAAGTCACTACGGCTGCCCTGGCCTGAGTCTCGGAAGTCCTTGGCAGGTAGATTGATCCTTCAGGTTTCATAAATGGCAACTGATTCGTTACTGAATGACTTGCAGGTTTCAGCAACCAGCCGCTTGGTTGAGGCCTTGGTGGACAGCGAAAACAGGATGCGTCAGCGTTTGGATTTGTTGGCCGAGGTGGTGTTTGAGCTCGACTCTGCAGGCTTGATCGTATACGTCAACCGCGCCTGGGAAGCGTTGACCGGAATCCCCGCAATATCAGCTCTTGGAAAACCGCTCGACGGGTTTATGTTGCCTGAAGACTGTGGTCTTTATCAAGAGGTGTTGGCACAAGCAACAGATGTGCCCCAAAAAGACTGTGCGGTTCTGCGCTTTCCCAATCAAATGAAGACTGCTCATTTGATGGAGTTGTCTATCGTGGGGATTAAAACCGGATACGTTGGGGCCTTGCACGACGTAACCCTGCACAAGTCAGCCATGGATCAACTCAGTTACATGGCTCATTTTGATGTTTTGACCAAAATGCCCAACCGCGTCCTGTTGTCTGATCGATTGCAGCGCGCCATGCTCAGCTGCAAGCGCAACTTCAGGTCGCTGGCAGTGGCTTTCCTTGATCTTGACGGATTCAAGTCAGTCAACGACCAGTATGGCCATGATGTGGGCGACCAATTGCTGAAGACTCTTGCGTCAAGGTTGAGTGGCGCTTTAAGACAAGGTGACTCGATCGCTCGATTGGGCGGGGACGAGTTTGTCGTCTTGCTGGTTGATCTGGACGATGCACACGACTGCCAGCCGGTACTCGAGCGTCTTCTGCGCGCAGCCTCTGATGTCGTCAATGTGGATGGTCATGAGTTGAGAGTTTCAGCAAGTATCGGCGTCACGATTTATCCAAGCGACGTTGCCGATGCCGATCAGTTAATCCGTCATGCAGACCAGGCCATGTATATCGCCAAGCAGACCGGGAAAAACCGCATTCACTATTTTGACGTTACCCTTGACTCTGCGCGGCAGGTTCAAAACAAAACTTTTGAGCGCCTTGAAATTGCACTGGGGCAGGACGAGTTTGTGCTCTTTTTCCAACCAAAAGTAAACCTACTTTCAGGTCAAGTCTGGGGCGCAGAGGCCCTTATCCGTTGGCAAAATCCGGAGAGGGGTTTGTTATTGCCAGGAGAATTTTTGCCATTTATCGAGAATCACTTTCTGAGCCTACGCATCGGAGAATGGGTGATCTCGACGGCTTTTGCCCAGCAGGTCGCTTGGCAGGCGCTCGGCTTGTCAATCACCATCAGTGTCAATGTGGGTGCGGATCAGTTATTGGATGAGCGGTTCATCACGCAATTACGTGCGCTGCTGGGGCACTACCCGATGTTGCAACCAGGCATGGTGATGTTTGAGATTTTGGAGACCAGTGCGCTGAGGGATACCGAACGGGTTTCAGAGGTTATTCGCACCTGTCAAGCCATGGGTTTCATGTTTGCATTGGACGATTTTGGAACAGGCTATTCATCCCTGACTTATCTCAGGCAGTTTCCCGCAGATGTTCTCAAGATTGACCGTAGTTTTGTGATCGACATGTTGACTGACCGCGATGATATGGCCATCGTTAAAGGGATTCTTGGCCTGGCCAAAGTCTTTCGCCGGAAAGTCATCGCAGAGGGCGTGGAAACTGCCGCGCAGATGCGCAAGTTAAGGCAACTCGGCTGCGAATTTGCTCAAGGCTATGGCATCGCAAGGCCTATGCCCGGGCAGGAGCTGGAGGCTTGGGTTAAACAATGGGAGACCGGACAAATTGCGTCACTGCGAAATGCCTGAATCACGGCTGCCAAAGCCCGGACAGATGTGTTGTGATCCGTCGGATTGCATGCCAAGAAGTGTTTTCTCAACGCTGATGCTTTTTTGCCTTTTGGGCTTTTTTTATTGCTGTGTGTTGGCGTCCGGTATTCAGGCTGCCCATGCGCAAGTCCTGCCTGAACAACGTGTTGAGCGGTCCTTGCCTGCTTGGCGCCTGCAGACCATCACTACCCGCACCGAGTACAGCGGTAAACAGGTGACCATGCCGCTGGCTGTGGCTGCGCCTGTGGGCAATTCCCCTTCACACGTTGTATTGTATTTTTCATCTTTCCCTGATCCTCAGATTGTGAGTGACCAGAATGGCGTGCGCATGTTATTTGCATCGCCCTGGATCTCGGCTGCATCGAACCTGAATGCACTGGGCGTGGTTGTGGCTGTGGCAGATGTGCCCAGTGATGCGAGCGAGAGAAGACTGACCCAGCGACCCTTGCCAGACATCAGGGCAGACATTAGCGCTGCGATACGCGAGCTTAACGTCGATTTCCCTGGCTTGCCTGTTCACTTGGCGGGTTCTGGACCTGACGCGGGTGAACTGATCACAGCCAGCGCTGTGCTGCCCGCCGTGAAGCGACTGGTCTTTGCCAGCAGCGATTTTCGTCGCTACCGCACCAACGACTGGAAGGCAATGACGCGCCCCGTACTGATAGTTCAAGCTCCAAGCGCCCAGTGTGACGGTATGTCCTACACCGACACGGCATTTGTCGCACGCCGCAACAACTTCCAAATGGTGGCTGCGGGCTACCGCCAGCAGGAACGTAACAGCAATTGTCGGCCGGGCAGTCAGACGGCTTTGACTGGTCTTGAATCCGAGTTTGCTGCGTTGATTGTCCAGTGGCTCAATGGGGGCCAGATACCCGGCATCATCGGCTTCACCGGAGTGCAATTGGCTTGGCGTGAGCAGGTGATGCGCTATCTTGTACCCAACTCACCCGGTGCTGAACTCAGAGAGCTTACAGTGCTCTATCCAACAGGAACTGGACCATTCCCTGTGATGGTTTTTAACCACGGAGATGTTGAGCCCGAATCACCTTGGGTAGAGTTTCGCCAGCGCATGGTGAATATGGTGGTAGCGCGGGAGTTCTTGAATTTTGGGTGGGCAGTGGCCTTTCCGTCGCGTATGGGCGTAGGATTTTCCGACGGGCTTTACAGTATTGAGCAGGTGCGTGATGACTTTAACCCAACCTACAAGGCCCAGGTGCACGCCAGCGAAATTGCCCCAGTACTGCAGTATCTGCCCAGATTGCCGCTGCTCGATATGCGACGGGTCGTGCTTGGTGGCCAATCTGCGGGTGGTTATGCGGTCATGTATCTTGCCGGCATGAATTTGCCGGGCGTGGTTGGCGTGATTAACTTCTCAGGGGGTCGTACCGATGCGGGTACCTATACCCCCCCCCCATATACCCTCACCAAAACCGAGACAGTGCGAAAAACATCCGGGCTGACCAGCCGTGAAACAACAACCGTTTCTAAAACGCAGATAAGACGCAGCCCAGTCAATGTGCCAGCCAGCCAGATGAACCAGATCATGATTGACGGCTTTGCCGAGTTTGGCAAAACCAGTCGCGTCCCTGGCTTGTGGTTGTTTGCCGAGAACGACAGCCGCTACTCGGCCACTACTATCCGCGAAGCCCACAAAGCATTTACCCAAGCCGGTGGACAGGCGACCTTGCTCCTCTTCCCCGCATCGATGGATGATGGCCACTTTATCTACCAAAGCCCTGAGCTTTGGCGCCCTGCTTTGCGCAACTACCTGCAAAGCTTGGGCACAGCCAGCCTGAACTGAGTTTGCAGCCAATGGACAAAAGGATAGAGGGTGACTCCGATCATTGGGCTGAATAAGGGGGGTTTTCGGGTTTAATTTACTTGTTTGAAAAGCGAATGCATATCTAGACTGGAGTTCTATTCCCAGACTAGGAGCGTACCGTGAAACCGACAAATACTTCATCGCTTGACAAGCTTGCCACTGAGACACTGCCTTTTACTGTTCGGATAGCATCACAGCATGATTTGAGGGACGTCGCAGAACTTCGTGCCAATGCCTACAGTAAACATTTGCCAGAGCTTGGCGCCAAACTCCGGCAGCCTGAAGAGTCCGACTATGAGTTGGGCTGTGAGGTAATGACGGCCCGTTCCAAGCTCGATGGTAGTTTGCTTGGTTCTCTTAGAACCCACTCGAATGTGTTCAAGCCGCTGCCACTCCAGGCATCAGTCAGGCTGCCCGCAAGATACCAAACGGTAAGGATGGTTGAAACGACGCGTTTATGTGTCCAAGGAAGTCCCAATTCATCTTTGGTTCGAAATGCACTTTTCAAAGCGCTTTACCAATACTGCAGATTACAGAACGTTGATTGGATGATGGCCGTAGGTCGCCGACCAGTAGACCGAATATATGACGCCTTGCTATTCTCAGATGTGGGTGAGCCTGGGAAATTCAGTACGATGGCGCATGTTGGTGGAATACCGCATCGTGTCATGTCTCTGTCACCAGAGCAAGCCCTGGAATCTTGGAAAGCGTGTGATCATCCCTTGTTTAAATTTGTGATCCAGACTCATCACCCAGATATTGATCTTTCGAAATCCGCAAATCTAAATTTTGCATGGGCTTGCCCGGAAATGGATGATGATTTGGAAAATCAAGCAGCATCTTTGAGCTGGTCTAGCTCCATGAGTCGTTACGATTTTCTCAGTACCGCTCACAGTGAACCGAAAATACGCGCACTTGAGTCACGAATGTTTAATGCATGAGGTCTTCTGGAGAGTTGTCAAAAAGCGACATAGTGTCATTCTCCTTGCTTTGTAGTTGAAGAATAAAGGCCAAAATATTCGCATCCTCAATGAAGTCGGCGCTTGACTTCGCTGACAGGATACGCTCCGGCATGACTGGTTTGCTGATGCCATACCCTTGGGCATAGTCAATACCGGCATTCACTAAAGCTTTGATGGTAGGGAGGTCTTCCGCGTATTCACCAATTGATTTCATTCCCAGGTTTTCGACCAGGCTACCAATTGCCTGGATGATCGCAAGACCTGCAGCGTTTCGGGTTGCGTCCTTGACAAGAGAACCATCTAGCTTCAAAGCATCAACAGACAGGCTTCTTAGGTATCCAAAGGAAGAATATCCCGCACCAAAGTCGTCAATGGCCACTTTGGCTCCCAGCATGCGTACCCGATCTATGAATCTTTGTACGTTGCTGACGTCCGTTAAAGCAACTGATTCAGTGATCTCTATGCAAACTAAGGACAGAACCTCAGGGTATTGAGCAAATAAAGTAAATATTTCTTCTGTAAAGGCCTCGTCGTTGAGCGAGCCGCCCGACAAATTGATACTAACAAAGCGGGTGTTTTTCAATTCCCTCAAGTGTGCCTCCAGCCAGGAAATCGCCGTAGTAACTACCCAGCGGTCAATTATGGCCGTCTTGCCGTACATTTCCGCAGCTTCGATGATGATGCCAGCCGGAATGATGCTGCCATCTGAAGTGCGCATCCGCAGCAGGATTTCAAAGTTCAAGGAGTCAAATGGGTGAGATAAAGAGATTTCTGGTTGCATGACCAAAAACAGGCCCTGCGGAACTTCACCGCGCTCCAAACATGAAAGAATTTGAAGTTCATCTTTGTGGTACCGGAAGAAATTATCATCCGCTTGCATCACCATCAAGCGTTGATTTGGCCGTTTTTTGGCTACACGACACAGATTGTCTGCTGCAGAAATGATCTCCTTGAGTGTCGAGTCTCCGAAACGCTCGGTACCGATCAGTCCGGCTGAAACGTTGAGGGAGAAGCGTTGGGTACCAATCCTGTAAGGCTCACTGGAGATGGCGCTTACGATGGATTCACATAGTGTTGTCGCATGCGTAACAGTGCAGCCTGTGAAAGCTATGACAAAGGCATCACCTCCCACCCTTGACAACATGCCGCTCTCTCCAATCACAGTCTGCATTCGTTCGGCTACCTGAACAAGCACAATATCTCCGGCTGCATGTCCGTAAAGATCGTTGATTAACTTGAAGTGGTTCAGGTCGAAATAAGCCACTGCTGAGGGTGGATGAGCCAAGCGACCCAGCGCGCGCGAGATACCCCTCAGATTGAAGCATTCCGTCAATGAGTCATGGTTGGCTAGAAATTCAAGCCGGGTATTTGCGGCATATCTTTCGGTAATGTCTTGAAGGGTTCCCTCGATCATGAGGCCATCAGTCGTGGATGCCTTGATGGCATACCATTTCTCTGCGGCTCTGTTGGTGTCTAGAACACGCGTCTGGAGTTCAATAGCGCGTAACTTTGATCCTTTAAGGCTTGCGATATCACGCAATACGCGCTCGTCAAAAATAGCCGATAAATGCTTTATTTCAATGGAAGCATTGCCCTGAAGCATTTTTCGAAATACTGGATTCGTTTTTAGGATCTCTCCTAGGGGTGTGATGGTAAATAGACCTATTGGAGAGTCTTCGTAGGCGGTACGCAAAATACGCTGGGCTTCTAATTTTTCAAGCCGATCAGCACGCAAGTGCTCTGCAACCGCAGCTGAAACAAGTAAAGTTGAAGCAATAGCCGAAGTTACGCTGTTAAGCCCATAACTCAATGACGGTGTCCCAAAAGACGCCGCAAGAATCTCACTAAAGCTCGAAATGAGAGTGACGACTATAGAAGCGCTGTACCACCATGCAACCCGTGTCCGTGCATGGCGGAGTATCCTGAAAAGGTAGTAAATCAATATGACAGCGCCAATTGAGGTGGCTACCCACAGAATTTGCAAAATAGTTTCGAACGGAGAAAAAAAGCAAATAAAAGGCAAAAGTACGGCCATCAATTGAGCTGCCGTTAACGGATACCCTGCTTTAACCCTGACCAATTCCTCGTCAAACAAATGGGTAAACAGTGCAGCAGTCATTGAAAAATAAATGCACAAAGTCCATTGCCTAGCGCTAATTAATTCATCTGGGGCCAGCAAATAACCGAAGAAATAAAAGTCTGTGCCGGCTGAAAGAGCAGCCATGCGCATGTTCAACAGGAGCCACCCCACAAATGTCCAGTAGAGCCAACTGCGATTTAGCAGTGCAGTAATGAGCATAGTCAACGCAAGAATGCCGATTCCTGCTTCCAATAGCGTGCCTCTTTGGTCATGGATAACTTGTGCAGAGGCCAGTTTGTCGGGATCCCAAACCTTAGCCGAAATCTTCGCAGGTCCTCTGAAAGTGCCGCGACACAGCACACTTGCAAGACCTTGCAAGCCAGCTGATGAAATCGCAAATCCACCCCTGCTAGTCCTTATTTGACCCTCAGTGGTACGTCGGTCAGCAGTGCCTAATTGCTCTTTTGAGGTTGGATTCCAACACGTTAAATTGAACGTGTGTCGTGACGGGAATTCAATGACTTGAGGTGGACCACTGGGGCTTGGCGGAACATCCACCATAAACCAGAAGTCGCGGGTGCTGAGTTGCGTCTCAAATGAAATAGTTGTTAACGATGCTGACACAGCACCTAAAACGAATTCATGGTCAGGTTTGGCTTGTAGATTTCCCTGCTCCCATACCTTGATCGGCAAGGAAGTTCCATTGTTGGTTTCAAATTGAGTTAGCTGCCAGATCAGAGCAAAAGCAGACAGCGATACAAGCACGGTTGGGAAGACAAGCTTTCCCAACCAGATAAGGCTAACTTCTAGGGCGGCTTTTACCCTCGCCATGATGTTATTGGGATCAGTGTGCATGCCGTACTGTGGGTTTCAAACGATCAGCTGAGGCCAGAAGTCGGCGCGATTGCTCCTATTGTTCAACTGTATGAATCCCTTCAAGGTGAACATTGTATCTTTTGTATGTTTTGTTTCAGTCGTGCAAGCAGAAGACCCTAATGAAATGTCTTGAGGCAAATTGTCCTGAACGCGTATCTAAAGTTTTCAGCAACGCGTAAAGCCTCAAATTCAAGAAAATCCTAAATTCTGTGCGTCCACGAGATGGTGCTCGCCTCGGGTATGTGCATCAAGGGCATCCTTGGAGCTTGATGTACAACAAGCGTTGGATTGAACGGTCTATTTACCTGGAAACCGACAATTAAAAACCCCGCACTTGTCCGCGCGAAACAAACTGGCCCATGCCTTCGCGACCAAGCCATTGCTTGCCATCCACAATCAGGTTGCCGCGTAGAAATACTTTTTCAACCCGACCGCGCAGACTCCGGCCTTCCAAGAGCGTGTAGTCGCAATTGCTGTGCAGGTGTTTGGCATGAATGGTTTGTGTGGCAGAAGGGTCAAAAAGGACCACATCAGCGTCGCTTCCAACCGCAATGGTTCCTTTCTTTGGGAATAAACCAAAGAGCTTGGCGGGCGTGGTGGAGGTGAGTTCGACAAAGCGGTTGAGCGAGAGTTTTCCTTGGACCACGCCAATATCAAAAATACTTACCAATCGTGTTTCAACACCCGGGGCTCCGTTGGGAATGAGCGAAAAATCGTCAATGCCACGCATTTTTTGGATTCGGTAGCCCAAATGACCTTCTTTCATGCAAAACGGGCAGTGATCTGTGGCGATGACTTGCAGGTCGTCGTAGCGCAGGGCACGCCATAGGTGTTTCTGGTCATCCGGTTTGCGCAAGGGCGGTGTCATGACAAACTTGGCGATCTCGAAGTCGTCGCTGCTGTAAACCGAATCGTCAAACAGCAAATAGTGGGGGCAGGTTTCGGCAAAAACCGGAATGCCCTCTGCGCGAGCGGCAACGATGTGCTTGAGCGCCTCGTTACTGGAGACATGCACAAAATAAATGGGTGCCTCTGCCAGTTCCGCCAGGCGAATCCCCCGGTGGGTGGCCTCGCCTTCCATGATGGCAGGCCGTGTCATGGCGTGATAGCGCGGCGACGTGTGACCGGCTTCCAATGCTTCCTTGATAAGCAAGTCGATGACGGTACCGTTCTCAGCATGCAAGGCCACCATCCCGCCATCCGCGCCCACTTGGCGCAGCATGCGAAAGATGGAGGCGTCATCCGTCATCATGACGCCGGGGTATGCCATGAACATCTTGAAGCTGGAAACGCCTTCATGATGCATGGCGTATCGAACATCTGCCAGCACTTGATCATCTACGCGGGTGATGATCACATGCAGCCCATAGTCCACAGCCACTTGCCTTTCTGCGCTTCGCTGTGCCCGTGCAATTGCGCCCAGGGGAGAGTCGGTTGCGGTTTGCAGCGCAAAGTCCACCACAGTGGTGGTTCCGCCAAAAGCCGCGGCTTTCGTCCCGCTGGCAAATGTGTCGCAAGTTACGGTTGGGCCAATCACGTTTTCCATATGGACATGGGTGTCTACCCCACCCGGCAACACATACAGGCCGGTTGCATCCACCAACCGGCAGTCTTCACCCACCTCAATGTCTTTACCAATGGTATGAATGACACCGTGGCGCATGAGCACATCGGCCACATAGTCGTCTGTTGCGGTAATGACCCGTCCGTTGCGGATCAGGGTGTCTGTGGTTTTTGTGACCATAAGTCTGCCTTGTGAATGTTTAGCCATCATCCCAATTTGACTGGATTTAATCAAATGTTTACGTGCCATCAATGCTCAAAATGGCGCGTTCAGGTCACTACCGGTTGAATTCCCGGGTGCCGATAAGGCCATTCATGCACCAAAATGAAGCGATTTCGGAAACTCAAAATTGGCATATTTTTTGCTAATAGGGGTCTGACTCAGCTGTTGTGTGTTCAATTAATCTACATCGCTTCATTGCGGTATCTTTCTGGAGACAATCATGAAACGTCGTGAATTACTAGTCGCAGGCGCATCCATTCTTGCTGCGCCCGCTATCGTCAGCGCACAAGGAGCTGCTTGGCCCACACGTGGTCCTATCAAACTGGTAGCCCAGTTCCCCCCGGGTGGTTTGGTTGATACCGTAGCCCGTTTGATGGCACCACACCTGTCCACAGCCCTTGGTCAAACGGTGCTCATTGAAAATCGCGCGGGTGCAGGCGGCCTCATTGGCACCGATTACGTGTCCAAGCAGCCCAACGATGGCTACACCCTGTTGGTCAGCCATGCCGCAGTTCATATTTATGCCACGGCTACCCGAAAAGTCATGCCCTTTGATGCCGTCAACGACTTCACGCACATGGGGGCCCTGGTTGAGGCGCCCATGGTGCTGCTGGTGCGAGCACAGTCGCCTTTCCAGACTTTGGATCAGTACGTGTCAACAGCCAGAACAAAACCAGTTCGTTACGGCACCTCAGGAATTGGTTCGGCCAATCATTTGTTTGGTGAGCTCCTCAAAATCGAGGGCAAGGCTCCCCAGCATGACCATGTGCCTTACCAGGGCAGCGCCCCTGCCATGCAGGATCTTCTGGGTGGCCAGATCGATAGCGTGTTCGACCCCATCACCACCAATGTGGCCCAGCTCAAGGCTGGCTCCTTGCGTGCGCTGGCTGTCTCGACCCCCAGGCGTCTGCCGGCTTTGCCCAATATTCCAACTTTTGCTGAACTGGGTTACCCCAACCTCACCGGGTCTCAGTGGTTGGGGCTGTCTGCGCCAAAAGGGCTGCCGACACCGATTGCTCAAAGGCTCACCGCCTTGATTCCTGACATATTGGCTCGCCCTGACTTGGCCGCACGCTTTGAAGAGCTACAAACCTTGCCGCGTACGCCCAATGTTTATGGGGAAGACTTTAACAAGCTCATCAGGTCACAAATTGATTCTTGGCGCACCGTAGCCCGCAATGCAAATGTTGAGGTCATTAGCTGATAATTCAGCATGACTACTTCTCCAGCCAAAACCGCCAGTCCCGTCACGGCGGGTGAAATTGTTGACGAATTTCTTCGCATCATCATGATCCCAGACCCTGTGACGGCGCGAAGATTTGTGTCGCCTTCCATGCGCATCCGCTTCACCGGTGGGCGCGCCATGAAAGACCCGACCGAATGCACCGCTTTTAATGCCTCGCGATATAAATGGGTGAAAAAGCGTATCGAGCGTACAGAGATCGTTGGCAGTATTACGGGAGTTATAACCGACCCCGCTGATACGGTGGTTTACAGCTTGGGAACCTTGTATGGCGAGTGGCCGGACGGAACTCCATTTGAAGGCAATCGATATGTTGACCGCTATGTGGTTCGTGACGGTCTGATCACCGAGATGGACGTCTGGAACGACAGTGCCGAATGGTTACTCGTTCGTGCCGGTCTGATTCCGGCGTGATACGCTGATGGCAAGCCACTTCAGCGGAACGCTTCCGCCAGACGGCCGTTTTGACTATTCTGGCATTCACAAACGTGCCTTATACCGCTGGCCCGGTGGTGCCGGTCTGGCGGTGTACCTGGGCTTCAATATTGAACACTTTGCCTTTGGCGAGGGAATGGGTGCGGCTATTGGCCCTGTCAGTCCTCAGCCCGATGTATTGAACTACAGCTGGCGGGAGTATGGCAACCGCGTCGGTGCCTGGCGCTGCCTTGAACTGTTTGACAATTTGTGCCTGCCCGCTGCGGCAATCATCAATACGGCTCTTTACGACCACTGCCCTGAGCTTGTCGCTGCGTGTGTGGCTCGCGGTGATGAATTGGTTGGTCATGGTTACAGCAATGCGCAGCGGCAAAGTGTGCTTGACGAAGAAGCAGAACGACAGCTTTTGCTCGACTGCAGGCAGCAGATCCTCCTCAACAGTGGCCAAAACGTTTCGGGATGGTTGTCGCCCTGGATTTCAGAGAGCCTTACGACCCCTGATCTGCTGGCCGAGACCGGCTATGAGTACACCTTGAATTGGTGCCATGATGACCAGCCTGTTCCCATGCGCACCCGCAGTGCCAGGTCATTCTGGTCAGTTCCTTACCCGCAAGAGCTCAACGATATCCCGATGATCATTGCGCGGCAGTTGGATGCCAAGGATTTCGGTCAGATGATTGCGGATCAGCTTGACGAAATGCTTTTGCAAACCCAAAAACCTGGCTCTCCCGCGTTGGTAATGGGTATTGGGCTTCACCCCTACATCATGGGTCAACCTTACCGTCTTCGCTATTTGCGCCAAGCATTGGAAAAAGTAGCGGCAGCAAGAGATGCTGGACGGGTCTGGATGACGACACCTTGCGCAATCCACAGGCATGCAACTAAGATGGCTTCCTATTCGACCTGACAAGGAGGAGCTGGCGCTCATGTTTCCTAAAAACGCCTGGTACGTTGCCTGTACCCCCGATGAAATTGAAGAAAAGCCACTGGGCCGAAAGATTTGCGGTGAAAACATCGTGTTCTACCGTGCAGCTCATGGCACGGTAGCTGCACTGGAAGACTTCTGTCCTCACCGCGGTGCCCCCCTTTCTTTGGGGCGGGTCATCAACGGCACGCTGGTCTGCGGTTACCACGGCCTGGAAATGGGGTGCGATGGAAAAACCATTGCCATGCCGGGACAGCGGGTGCGCGGATTTCCGGCCATACGCTCGTTTCCTGTGCAGGAGCGTTACGGTTTTATCTGGGTCTGGACTGGGGACCCCAGTCTGGCTGACCCCGCCAAGATCCGTCACCTGGCGTGGTATGACAATCCCGAATGGGCCTTTGGCGGAGGTCTGTATCACATTGCCTGCGATTACCGGCTGATGATAGACAACCTGATGGACTTGACGCATGAGACCTATGTGCATGCCAACAGCATAGGACAGAAAGAAATAGACGAATCACCTTGTCAAACCTCGCTGGAGGATGAGCAGGTCACCACCAGCCGGTTCATGTCTGGTATTGAGCCCCCGCCGTTTTGGAAAATGGCCTTGCGCGGGAACAACCTGCCGGATGATGTGTTGGTGGACCGGTGGCAGATCTGCCGATTCACGCCACCCAGTAGCGTCATGATCGAGGTAGGCGTAGCCCTCATGGGTTACGGCGGTTACGATGCCCCCAACGATAAAAAAGCCTACAGCGTGGTGGTGGATTTCATCACCCCGGAGACCGAACATTCCATCCACTACTTCTGGGGGATGGCGCGCAAATTCAACCCGCAGGACAAAGCCCTTACTGATTCGATACGTCAGGGTCAGGGACAGATTTTTTCTGAAGACCGGGAGATGCTGGAGCGCCAGCAACAAAACCTGCTCAAGCACCCCGACCGCAAGCTGTTATTACTCAATATAGATAGTGGGGGCGTGCAGTCCCGCAAAATACTTGACCGTTTGATTGCGCTGGAGCAAAGCGCATGACTCCCAATACGGCCTTTAAAGTCAAAATTCACAGTACAGGCCAAGTCATTGAGGTTGCTCAGGACTGCACGGTTGTGGAAGCGCTTTCGTTTGAGGGCATCACCATTCTTACCGCTTGTGCCCAGGGTATTTGCGGTACTTGCCTGACTGGCCTGATCGAGGGTGTTGCAGACCACCGTGACCAGTATCTGACTGCGCAAGAGCAGGCCGCCAATGACCAGTTCACGCCGTGCTGCTCCCGAGCTAAATCGGCGATGCTGGTTCTGGATCTGTAGGCCTGAGATTAAACACCTCGGCTGTGCAGCTGAACCAGGCCTTTGGGGGTTTGCAGTGTTGCAACAATGTTTGCCAGTCCTTCAGATACTTCAACGCCCATCAAGCCGATGGCCGAGTAGGCGGTCTGTAACTTGGCAGCGTTCGGGTGACTGACGGCGATATTTTTCAGGCTTATGCCTGAGCGTGGCAGGCTGTTGCGCGGGTGCAGGCGCAGAGGCTCAGCATCGCCGGACTTGCCCCACTGGATCAGGGTTGGCAGGGTGCCGTTGAACAAGCGCTGACCGTCTTCGCGAACCGAGATCTGCCACTGCAGCACCCCTTTGCGTGTGTGGCGGCTGGCTGTCAGGGCTGGGCCACGGTCGATGCCCTGGGCTTTGAGCGCACTAAGCGCAGCCGCAATGTCTTGGGTATTGACAACAAAATGCACCAACTGCGGCTCAATGGCTATGGCCGTCTTGAGAGTGGCATCGTCCAGGTCAAACCAGCGTTTGGCGTTCGGATTGGCTGGGCCTTTGGCCCCGGGCTCGATGGCAATAATTTCAAGATAGGCCATCGGGTTGGCAGGGGTGGCAATTTTGAACAGCCGGTTATGGGTTCCAAACAATGCGTGTGATCCACCTGCTGCAGGAGTAATGCCCAATGTTGTCTCGCACCACTGAACGCCTTGTTCCAGATTCTGGGCCGCCACCACAAGATGGTCAATGTGAGTTTTCATGGCTTTAACCTCTGACAAACAGCGTCACCAGCGGCTCGTCTCCCACCTGTCGACTCCAGTGGCCATGGATGGCGGGGTCAAACTTTGATCCCTCCGGCAACAAGTCTGCCGAATAAAAATGCTGCCCCGCCGTGAATACACGTGACTCTCCGTCATGCAAGCCAATCTCCATCTGACCCTGGAGAATGAACACCCACTGTGGTGCAGACGTGCAATGAAACGTACTGCGAAAACCCACCGGACTATGGCGCAACTGGTAGCCGCTGCTGGTCATCAGCGGAGTCAGGCTGGTTTGGGGCGTACCCTCTGAAAGCGCAACAGACTCGTCACGAAAACGGGCGCGGCCATGTGTATCGGTGAATAAAACTGTTTTGGTAAGTGTGGGGAAGGGGGTTTGTTCGGTCATGGCTCTCAGAATATCATCGCTCACAACCAACGAGCCAGTCATTGGATAGTTTGGAACTTTTTGCTACATTTTAAATAGCTAATTAACCATGACCAATAAGGATTCAGACCTGTTTTCATCCAAAAAGCGCCAGGTCCTTGGTGCTGGACTGGTGTCGTTACTCGCGCCATCTGTGCTGACTTTGAAAGCTTGGGCTGCCCCAAGTGGTACAAATCACGCCGAAGTTGAGGCGGCATTGCGCATGGGCGGCGTGGTCATTGCATTTCGTCACGCCATTGCGCCAGGAACCTTCGATCCACCTGGTTTTGTGCTCGGAGATTGCGCCACTCAGCGCAATCTCAGTGAGCAAGGCCGTGCCCAGGCGCTGCGCATTGGGGCTTGGTTCAAGGCACGCAGTCTGCAACCTTCACGGATTCGCAATAGCCCTTGGTGCCGGTGTGCGGACACAGCCAGACTGGCATTCGGCGTGCAGGAGTCATGGGCTGCGCTTGCATCACCCGTGGCAGGTACGGAGACCACCAACCAAGCTTCGCTGGAGCAATTGCGCAAGTCCGTTTCGGCTGTCAAACAGCTCAATAAGGGTGGTTTTGAGGTTTGGGTCACCCACATGTTTGTCTTGTCTGATCTGGTCCAGACTCCCACCGCCTCTGGTGAGGGCCTGGTGCTGCAAGCCGATAACAAGGGTGTTGTGCGTGTGTTGGCCAGACTGACAGTGGATGCCTAGCGCTGCGCGTGAGCATTAACCGGGATAGAAAAAGCACTGTTTCAGCGCTTTGATTCTAGAAAGCTATGTCGCTCTATCTTTCAGGGCGAGGTATCGCCGGCAGGCATGCGCCTTGCGCCATCAAAACGTTTACTCCAGTAAGCCACCCGCATGTCTTCAATGCGCACTTCAGCGCCGGGTTTGGGAGAGTGAATGAATTTGCTGTCACCTACATAAATGCCGACATGGCTGAAGGTTCGCCTCATGGTGTTGAAAAATACCAGATCACCCGGCTGAAGCTCTGCACGGTCAATAGATTGTGTAACCGCAGCTTGTTGCTCGGCGCGTCGCGGCAGTATCAAACCCACGGTCTGCTCATAGATTGCACGAACGAAGCCACTGCAATCAAAGCCGCTTTCAAAGTTATTACCCCCTCGACGGTAGGGCACTCCCAAGGCTCCCATAGCAGAAACAACTATCTCAGAGGCCTTTTTTGTAACATTTTGGCCCACCAACTCAATACGGGACAGCATTCCTTTTTGGACCAAAAACTGTTCCAAATCATCTGCTGCCAGGCTCGGATGAGCATGCACGCCAGCAGTGACAAGCAGACTTGCAAAAAGCAGGGTTGATCGCATGCCGCGTAGCATAATTGCTAAACAGCGACGCTGTCAAGCTAAAGTTATTTCTCGAAAAACTTCATAACTTATTGATTTTTATTGAATTTTCACCAGTCTGGAAGGGTTTTTATGTTCAAGGCGCTACTTCTTGAGAACACCGAGGGTTTCAATGCCTCGGTTCAAAACATGGACGAAGGTCGGCTGCCACCTGGCGACGTGACGGTGTCAGTGGCTTACTCCACGTTGAATTACAAGGACGGTCTGGCCATCACCAACAAGGGTCCGGTGGTGCGCACCTGGCCTATGGTGGCCGGTATTGATGGCGCGGGTACGGTGATTGAATCCAGCCATCCCGACTGGAAGCCAGGGGACCTTGTTGTGCACAACGGCTGGGGTGTGGGTGAGACGCATTGGGGATGCCTGGCTCAGAAGGCCCGCCTTAATGGTAACTGGCTGGTCAAGTTGCCTCGCGCTTTTTCCCCGCGCCAGGCCATGGCCATTGGCACAGCAGGATATACCGCGATGCTGTGCGTGTTAGCCCTTGAAGACCACGGCGTTAAACCGGCTGATGGTGAAGTACTGGTAACCGGGGCGACCGGTGGTGTGGGAAGTGTGGCCATCGCCTTGCTTTCAAAACTTGGTTTCAACGTGGTGGCTGCTACGGGGAAGATGAGCCAGGAACTGTATTTGAAAAGCTTGGGTGCTAGCGCGCTGGTGGACCGCGCGACGCTTGCTGCGCCGGGGAAACCCTTTCAGAAAGAGCGCTGGGCCGCCGTGGTTGATGTGGTGGGCTCCCACACCTTGGCCAATGCGTTGGCACAAACCCGATACGGTGGCGTAGTTGCCGCCTGTGGCCTTGCGCAGGCCATGGATTTGCCCACCACAGTGATGCCGTTTATTCTTCGCGGGGTGACTTTAGTCGGTGTGGATTCCGTGATGGCACCTCTCCCCAAGCGTCAACGCGCCTGGGATCGCTTGGTGCAGGATCTGGACGTCGCCAAGCTGGAAAGCATGGTTGAAGAAGTGCCGCTTGAAGGCGCAATCGAGCGGGCCCAAGCCCTGATGAACGGTCAGGTGCGTGGCAGGGTGGTGGTGCGAAATGCTGCTTGAATCGCAAGAATCTCAATTGGTGCTGGTCGATTACCAGACCCGTCTTTTACCCGTTATTCACGAGGGTCCTGCCGTGCAGGCTAATGCCCTGCGCTTGGCTCACCTTGCCCGTCTATTCAGGGTGCCAGTGTGGGCCACAGTAGAAAATCCACCCGGACTGGGGCCCACTGTGCCTGAATTGGAAGACCTGATCGCACAGGCGCATGGCAAAACCCTGGCCAAGATGCATTTCAGCGCAGTCGAAGAGGGCTTGGGTGAATGGTTGAGGCCTGAGCAGAATCAGCGTGCTCTCCAAGGCAATGCTCGCAGCCTACCCAAGCACTTGCAAAAGACCATGACATCACCTCATTTGCGCAACTCGGTGGTGATATCGGGCTGTGAAACCCATGTTTGTTTGCTGCAAACTGCACTGGATTTGCTGGAAGATGACTTTGAGGTCTGGGTGGTCACAGATGCCAGTGGTTCGCGCACTGAGCGCAACCGTGATGCCGCTTTTGACCGTCTTGCCAGCGCCGGCGCTGAACTTGTCACAACGGAAATGGTCGCCTTTGAATGGTTACGTACCGCTGAACACCCTGCATTCAAAGAAGTTTTGGACCTGCTCAGGTAAATTTTGCAATAAGTTGCGTCAGCCAACAGAAAGCCGATACTGCTCATAATTATGAATTCAGTTTAAATCAACAGAGTTGCTG
>JBEIGE010000019.1:0-58203 GCA_040382055.1 Hylemonella sp. | reverse complement strand
CTTGGCTGCAACACTTGGAAAACCGACCTGGGTGTTATTGCCCTTCAACCCAGACTGGCGCTGGCTCTTGGATAGGGATGACAGCCCTTGGTACCCATCAGTAAAACTGTATCGACAAGAGAAGATAAGCGATTGGGATGGGGTGTTGGATCAAGTGAAGATTGATTTAGAGAAACTCCACATAACCCATCAAACTGAGCTTTGATGGAGTGACACTGGTAATCTCCCCGATAAGCCGGCTGGCTTTGCAGTCGAAGCATATCTTTTTTGCCGACTTTGCAGCGATGCGGCCTTTGCCACCTCTTTCAAGCTGGAATGGACTAAAACGTCCTGCAGGCAGCACGGTCGGGCTCTGGCACCGCTGGCCTGGTAGTCGGCCAACAGCTTTACCTTCACGATTTGAGCGTCAAGACCTTGCTTCTTGGTCAAATAGTCAAACACATAGTCCACCAACGCTTCGGGCGTCAGGCCGCTGGTTTGCTGGCTGGTGGCCCACAACCAGGCAGAAAAATGCCAGAAAGCCCCAAACGGCGAATTCCCCATCAACAGCGGCAGCGTTTGCTCAAAACGGCCTGAGTTGGCCAGCAAATCCCAGTAGCGGGAGAGCCGCATAAAACCCTGCACCTCGCTGGCACTCAAGTCTTTGTTTTTCTGCAATGCATAGGGGGCCTGTTCGTCATAGACCATGCCATAGTCCGCTGTGTGGCGGGCAATCGGTGTGCCACGCAGTCGCTTGAGCAAACCCAACTGAATTTCATGCGGGCCCAGCGCATAGAGCCGGTCAAAGCCTTGCGCAAAACTTGCCAGGTCTTCACCTGGCAGACCAAAGATCAGGTCGGTATGCAAGTGCGCCTGGCTGTGTGAAATGAGCCAGAGCAGGTTGGACTCGGTCTGGGCGTTGTCTTGCTTGCGCGAAATGCGCTGTTGCACCTCGGGGTTGAAGCTCTGAATGCCGATCTCAAATTGCAGCACACCTGCTGGAAACTGTGCAATCAGGTCTTTGAGGCGCTGAGGCAGATGATCAGGAATCAGCTCAAAGTGAACAAACAAGGCCTCAAGCGGGTATTGCGCCAGACGGTCCAGAAAAAACTGCAAAATGCGCGCGCTGGCTTCCACCTTGAGGTTGAAAGTACGGTCCACAAACTTGAAGGTCCGTGCACCTCGGGCATGCAACTGCGCTAGCTGATCCAAAAAGCCTTGCTGCTCAAACGCCCAGGCAGTTTTATCCAGTGAGCTCAGGCAAAACTCGCATTTAAAAGGGCAACCGCGTGAGGCCTCCACATACAACACACGCTGGGCCAGATCGGTGTCGCTGTACTCTTGGTAGGGCAAGGCAAGCGTGTCCAGCGCAGGCTGCTCGCCCACAATGACCTTTATCAAGGGCTGCGGGCCAAACAGCAGCGCGTGGCAGAGTTTGGGAAAGCTCACATCGCCCCAACCGGTGATCAAGTGGTCACAGATTTGAACAATGTCCTGGTTTTGCCACTCATGGCTGACCTCAGGCCCGCCCAGCACAATCTTGAGCGTCGGGCGCTGCAGCTTAAGATGCCGCACCAACTCCAGCGTTTGCGCCGTGTTCCAGATATAGACGCCCAGCCCGAGCACTTGCACACGATTTGGCTGCACAGGACCCAGCAGTTCCAGCAAAGCCTGAACCACCTCAGCGGTCGGGCGGTTGATGGTGTATTCACGCAGAACAGTTTGTGCGCGCAGACCGGCGCTGCCGTGACGGTCCATATTGGCCAGCAGGTAGCGAAGACCCAGAGAGGCATGGATATACCTCGCATTGAGCGTGCACAGAACAATGGCTGGCGCCCCTGACTGAATGGCGCCATAGGTCGGGTGGGAAGAAGACTTGCTTGAAACCGCAGTGTGGGGCATGCGTCTATTATCAACAGCCTGTTTCAACCAACCGTGCATCTGCCGCTTAAATGAAAAAGCTTTAAAAAAGGGTCGGCTCATAGATGAGATAGCGTCGTGGCCTGAGTTGGATGTGTAAGACCTCAACTGCGGCCTACACACCAACCCCACTCTGCCCTCATAATCACCTCGAACATAGCCTGCCATCAGCCCTTAGGTACACGGAGTTTCACCATGAAAACCCTGCTAGATCACTTGAGCCAATACGCCGCCTACCACCGCAACCCGCGCAACATTGCCACCCACTTTGTGGGCATTCCCATGATTGTGCTGGCCGTGGTTGTTTTGTTGTCCCGCCCGGCTTTGGGCAGTTTGGGCCCCTGGATCTTGAGTCCTGCCTTGTTTTTTGCCATAGCGGCCAGCCTCTACTACTTGCGTCTGGACTTGGCCTTAGGCCTGGCCATGACCCTATTTTTAGGCCTTTGTTTGCAACTGGCTGCGGGCTTTGCTGCCGCCGTGACCAGCGTCTGGCTAGGCTGGGGTCTGGGACTGTTTCTGATCGGGTGGGGGATTCAGTTCGTTGGTCACTACTTTGAAGGCAAAAAACCCGCTTTTGTTGATGACGTCATGGGCTTGATGATTGGCCCCCTCTTCGTCGCCGCCGAGTTGGCCTTCTTGCTGGGCCTGCGTCAGGAGCTGAAGCAACAGATAGAAGCTCGCTTTCAAGCTGACCGCGCCTAAATACCTGGATTACGGGTAACCCTTTAAATCGTCTAATTTACCGGAGAGTTGTCAACAACACTTTGGTTGTGAGTCGTAGTCATATTCTTTCGGGTTTTAACTTTTTCACCATGCCTACCCAAACATTACCGATCCCTGAGGCATCCCAACTCACTGTACGACGCTTGCTGGTTGACTTATCCGCTGGCTTTGACCGTCATTGGAACGGTGGCGATGCGTTTCGCAGCGCCTACATGAATGCACTGTCCATGAGTTTTCCGGTCGGAGAGCAATTTTTCATTGAGGCTGTGCGTAAAGGCGCTGCTGAACTGCCCCCAACACCTGAGTTTGATGCTTTGCGCCAAACGGTACGGGACTTTGTTGCGCAGGAATCCACCCACCGACAACTGCACACGCTTTACAACGCGGAGCTGGAACGCCAGGGTTTTCACAACCATTGGGGGCCACGCGCCTTTAAACGCATTGAAAGAGCACGCGCCCTACGGCGCCGCATGGGCGCTACGAGTGAACACTTTCACGAGTTGGCGATCACCGCAGCTTTTGAGCATTACACCGCTGTGCTGGGTGACGAAACGCTCAAGCGTCAGGATGTGGCTGGCGACTGGTTTTCAGGTGCCTATCTCCCATTGAAAACCTTGTGGCGTTGGCATGCCGCTGAAGAAACCGAGCACAAAACGGTGGCCTTTGACTTGTACAAAGCCTTGGGCGGCAACGAACGCTGGCGTTTGTTTTGGTTTGCCTTTGGCAGCGTCATTTTTACTGTTGACGCATTGCGGCAAACCACCAACAACTTGTGGCATGACCGCAGCTTGTTCAAACTACGCACTTGGCGCAGCGCCCTGAGCTTCTTCTGGGGGCGTCATGGCAGCATATGGCGCTGTACGGGCCCACTCATGGCCTATTGGCGCAAGGACTTTCATCCCACGCAAGTGGGCGAGCCCGCCCTGTCTGCGCTATGGCTGCAAGCCAATGCCGCTGTTTGGCAGCCTGTGCGGCCAGCCGCATCAAACACAGCGCAATGAGAACGGCTTCACTCAATAAGCCCCGGGTAACCACCATGGCATGGCATTGGGTTTTCGTCTCCCAAGCAGACAGCGAAGCACTACGGTAACGGCGACACACATCTAGACTGCCGCGTCAACGCAGACGCCGCTGGCGACGGTTACATCTGCCGGAACAGGTCCGAGAAGACGCGGCTGACTGCCAGTGTCTCCTTGCGCCCGCGCAGGGCGAGCGACATGCGACCAGCCTCGTCGCGCACAGCGCTTGTGACCGCCTGCAAGTTGACAATGGTGCCGCGGTGTATCTGGCGGAACTGCGCCGCCGGCAGTTGAGGCAACAGGTCCTTGAGGCTCGTGCGGATCAGCAGTTCGGCATCCAGCGTGACCACCAAGGTGTATTTGTCGGTAGCCTGAAAATAGAGAACCTCGGCCACCGGCACCATGCGCACCGTGTTGCCAACCGCAGCGCGGATGGTTGTGAGCGGCTCTACAGGGGGGCTTGCGGTGGCTGCGCCGGACGCTGCCGCGATTAATGACCCGAGACGCGCCGCCAGTTGTGTCAAGTCCTGTGTGGCTGGTGCTGCCAGTTGCACTTTGAGGCGCTCGACCGTGCGTTGCAGGCGCTGCGGGTTGACGGGTTTGATCAGGTAATCCGTGGCGGCCAGGTCGAAGGCCTTGAGCGCGAACTCGTCGTAGGCTGTAACGAACACCAACGCCGGCAGCCGCGAGTCGGCGTCGAGCCGGTCGGCCAGTTCAGCCGCCACTTCCAGTCCGGTCAGTCCGGGCATGCGGATGTCGAGGAAGGCGATATCGGGCTGGTCGCGCTCGATCAGTTTGAGTGCCTCGATACCGTTGGGGGCGATGGCCGAAACCACAAGTTCAGGCCAGGCGCCTGCGAGTGCGGCCTTCAGGCTCTGCGCCAGCAGCGGTTCGTCCTCGGCGATGATGGCGCGCGGCGCGTTCATGGCAATGCCGGCAGGCGCAGCGTGGCACTCACGCCGCCGCCGGGCTTGTCATCAAGCGTGAAAGAAGCGAGTGATCCCCAGGTGGAGGCCAGGCGTTCACGCACATTGCTGACGCCCACGCCGGTGCCGGCGGTGGCGGTCTGCGGCGACAGGCCCAGGCCGGTGTCTTCCACGGTGAGCACCAGCAGGCCGGCTTCTTCTTTTGCGCTCACCGTTACGCGGCCGCCATCGATCTTGGGTTCGAGGCCGTGGGCAATCGCGTTTTCCACTAGCGGTTGCAGCAGCATAGGCGGCAGGCGGCGTGCTGCCAGCTCCTGTGGCAGGTCCAGCGTAAAACTCAGGCGCTCGCCCATGCGCATGGCGATGATCTCAAGATAGCCGCGCAACAACGCGAACTCGTCGCCCAGCGTAGCAGCCTCGGTGCGGGTGGCGGCTAGCGATGCGCGCAGGTAGGCGTCCAGGTGCCCCAGCATGGCCTGAGCGCGCGGCGGGTCAATGGCAATGAGCGCCTGCAGGTTGGCCAGGGTGTTGAACAGGAAGTGCGGTTCGATCTGTGCCGAGAGCAATTTCAGGCGCGCCTTGGTAGCGCCCCGCTCACTGGCAGCGATGCGTTCGCGGGTCCAGAAGTAGAAGGTGCCGCCAAAACCGGCCGCTGCGGTGAGGATGAAGAACCCGAGTGCCGCATCCGGCCCATGATTGGCTGGCAGGTAGTTCACCCCCAGCATCAAGGCGGCCAGGCGGCTGCCACCCTGCCAGCCGATGAGCGCAGCGAGGAGAACGATACCAATCATCGGCAACAGTGCTGGTGCGCCCGTCGGCCACAGGCGTCGGCGCGGAATGTCGATCAGGCCGTAGGTCATCAGACCGATGCACTGGCTAAAGACCAGGTTGTGCGGGAAGGACGCGCTACCAAAAACGGTCAGCCCGATGGCAATCACCGTGTTGAGCACCATGGTGCCTGCCAGTAGGCGCAGCGGCGGCACCGGGGAATAGGCGGCGGACAGCGTAGACATAAGGGGTTTTAAAGCGCAGATCGACGAAGGCTGCCCTATTGCGCGCCCGGTTTGCGCTGTGCCTCAAGCTTTTTGATCTCGGCATCGACCATGCGTTCGCGCAAGCCAGAACCGATGAAATAAACCGCAAGGCCGTGGATGGCCAGGCCCAGTGCCCAGCCGGCCAGCGGGAAGCGGTGCCAGGCGAAGCCCGGGTTAATGCTGTAGTTGATGGCGACCAGTCCGAGATTGACGGCGATGAACACCCCGAGGTGAATCAGGAAGCCGAACTTGGCGGATGCGCGGCGGCGCGCGATGGTGGCTAAATCTTCGGTGTGCATGATGATTCTCCTCCTTGCATTTGACAGTGATTCAGGCCATCAGGCCGACGCTGCTCCACACCATGCGGCCCAGCAGGCGATGCGGCAGGAGGGTGAAGGCGCCGGCGATGATGAGGCCACCGTGGAACACGCCTTGCATGATACGTTGGTGCGCCACCAGGTTGCGGCGCATCGCGGCAACCACGCCGCGCACCAGCATCAGCAAGACCCCGATCGACAACAGGTGGATCCAGGAGAAGCTGCCATGGGTTTTGATAAGGAAGCTCGACAGTGCAGTGAGTGCCATCAAGCCGACCCACGCGCGGCCCATCCAGCGGTGCGTCGGTGTGCCCTTGCGCCGCATGAACACGACAATGCCCAGGGCCAGGGCTGCGATGGCAGCAAAAGTGTGAATCAGGATAACGGGGGTGAAGGCGGGTTGCATGCTGCGCTCCATGAGGTGTTGATCTGGCGGCAGTCTGCCGGGACGCATTCTGCAACGCGAGCGGATTGCGACGAAACGCCGCAATCCAGGGCCGGTTCGCGTCAACGGGCGACGAACGGTATGGCATGTCGCCACGCGGGAGGCAAGTCCAAACTCTACATATGCCCCATCCTTAGGTGGTAGGGTGATGAATGGGCATACAGGTTTGGCGACCCTCGATGATCCGTAGTTGAGCGTGACTTTGGCGAACCAGACTAGGACTTATCAGTGCTAATTTTCATACACGAGTCTGGTAAAGTGACTAAGATATTCACACAGGGAGTCGTTAGATATGAAAAAGATTTTTGGCCGGTTGTCCACGTCACTAACCGTGACTGTTGTTGCGTTGGCACTTACCGCATGTGTTGTCGAGGAAGGGTCCCGGACTCTGCCCGTACAAAAAGTGGATTCTGCTGCTCAGACTTACAGCGGGACACGCACACCGGTCTCGGTCGGTAAGTTTGACAACCGTTCTTCGTTTTTGCGCGGTGTTTTTTCGGACAACGTAGACCGTTTGGGTGGCCAAGCTCAAACCATTCTGGTAACGCATTTGCAGCAAAGCCAGCGTTTCAGCGTGCTGGACCGCACCAACATGAATGAGATCAGGCAAGAAGCCGCTTTGCAGAAGAAGGCGCAAACCCTTAGGGGGGCTTCTTACGTGGTCACGGGCGATGTAACCGAGTTTGGCCGCAAAGACGTGGGCGACCGCCAGTTTTTTGGCATCTTGGGTCGTGGCAAAACACAAATTGCCTATGCCAAGGTTAACCTCAACATTGTGAACACGCTGACATCGGAAGTGGTTTTTTCGGTCCAAGGTGCTGGCGAATACAGCTTGTCAGACCGTGAAATCATTGGTTTTGGTGGTACGGCGGGTTACGACTCCACGCTCAACGGCAAGGTGTTGGACCTGGCCATTCGCGATGCCGTGAATAACTTGGTGTCTAGCATCGACGGTGGTACTTGGCGTCCCGCGCCCTAACTCTCCCACCCGAACGCGGCTACTTTCTTTCCAGGAAATTCAATGTTCAAACATAGACTTTGTTCAGCATCGCCTTTGCTTTCTTGCTTAGCACTTGCCTTGCTTGGCGGGTGCGCTACTCAGCAGACACCCACCCTTTATAGGTGGGAGGGCTACCAAAACAATGTGTCTGCGTACTTTCGGGGCGACAAGCTGAGCTTGGACGCACAAACACAGCTGATGGAACAGGACCTGAAGAAAATCCAGGCAGGCGGTGGCGCAGTGCCCCCAGGCTACTACGCGCATTTGGCCCTACTCTATGGGCAGCAAGGCAATCTGGATCAGTTTGCCCAATATGTGCAGACCGAACGAAAGCAGTACCCGGAGTCAGAAACCTTTATGGGCTTTCTACTGCGAAACTTCAAGAAAAAATAAGGTATTGCCATGAACTTGACAAACAAATACAAATCTCTCGTCTCCGCTCTTTGCCTATTAATTCTTACCGGTTGCGCCACCAAAGCCCCGATTGACTACACCGCCTACAAAGAGAGCCGCCCGCGCTCCATTTTGGTCTTGCCTCCGGTAAACAATTCACCAGAGGTGAACGCCACCTACAGCGTCTTGTCTTACGCCACCCGGCCCTTGGCAGAGGCTGGCTACTATGTTATTCCTGTGACCCTGGTAGCAGAAGCATTTAAGCAAAATGGAGTTACGCAACCCACTGATATGCATAACACCTCACTCCCCAAATTGCGTGAGATTTTTGGTGCAGATGCGGCGTGCTACATCACTATTTCTCAATACGGCACGGTCTACACTGTGGTCAACAGCGCATCCACGGTCACCGCGCAAGCCAAGTTGGTGGATTTAAAAACAGGCAAACTGTTGTGGACGGGTTCGGCCACTGCGTCTAGCGAAGAAGGGCAAAACCAGCAACAAGGTGGTTTGGCAAGTTTGCTGATAGGTGCCATTGTCAAGCAGGTTTTGGCTACTACCTCGGACCAAAGTCACCAAATAGCAGGTGTAGCCACAGCACGGCTGCTTTCTGCAAAACCCAACGGCATCTTGTTCGGACCGCGCTCACCGAATTACGGTAAAGATTAGCGCCTATGAAAAATATCGTATCCAAGTCCATTAACGCTTATCGCAGCCCAGAGTGACGCTTAAATCAGTCGGGCGCGTCAGGTCAACGAATTCCCCCACAGCTGGCTATCTCTGCCAATTCGCTCCGTTGTTGGTCACATCAAACCGGCTCTTCACCACAAGAATATGTCGACATCACTCTACGAGGAGCCTTGCTGACCACTCACCGGGCTGAATATAAGCGCAACGTCGATCTCCAGAGCCATTTGCTCAAGCGCTGTGCACAGCACATCGGTCAACACCTGGTCTTGATTACCGGTTAGCACAAATCGGAAAAAACTGGAGAACTTGCGTTGACCTTGTCATGTTTACTGTTGCCCTGCATGCTCACAGTAATCAGGCCTGACTCAGATAAGTCCGCGAGCTTTGGGATCTATGTCACCCAATTTGGGTATTTATTGGCAATTGGAAGTGAATGAACCTGTCCAGCGCGCCCAGCCCTTGGCGCGCAAATCGCACGCGGGGCAGATGCCACAGCCGTAACCCCAGTTGTGGCGCTGTGTGCGGTCACCCATATAGCAGGTGTGGGTGTGTTCCACGATAAGGTCCACCAACTGATTGCCGCCATTGGGGTGCGCTTTTTGGCCCAGATCGAAGGCCAACTGCCAGGTTTGCGCTTTGTCGATCCACATCAGCGGCGTTTCGATCAACAACCGGCGGTCCATGCCGAGTGACAACGCGATTTGCATGGCTTTCATGGTGTCATCGCGACAATCGGGATAGCCGGAAAAATCGGTTTCGCACACACCGGTAACGATGACATCCAAATCACGGCGATAAGCCAGAGCAGCAGCCAGCGTGAGGAACAACAGGTTGCGACCGGGTACAAAGGTATTGGGCAAACCCGAGGATTCCATCTTGAATGCCATGTCACGTGTAAGGGATGTTTCGCTCACCTGGCCCAAGACCCCCAGGTCGAGTAAATGGTCTTCTCCCAACTTGCGGCCCCACTGCGGATAGTTTGCACGCACTTGGGCCAGCACTTCAATGCGCGCTTGCAGCTCTACACGATGGCGCTGTCGATAGTCAAAGGCCAAAGTCTCGACGCGTTCGTATTTCGACAGTGCATGTGCCAAACAGGTTGTGGAGTCTTGACCGCCTGAAAACAGAACGAGTGCGTTGCGGTGAATCGGGGGAGGTGCTTGCATGGTTGTCTTGGTTGTCTTGGTTGGAACAATGGCTGGCGGCCAGCATAAAGGATGCAAACACCGGCAGGTTTTCCAGTCAGAAATTCAGGCGCTCCCCTGGGCAAAGCTGGCGTACTGCTGAGCTGCCTTGAGGAGGGCGTTTTGCTGCACTTGCAAAGTGCTTGTTTTGGCCGACATGGTGTTGACCGCGTCCTGGATACTTCCATCGCCAGCCAGCTCTTTGGTGGCGACCTTGTCCACCAGCCTGCCGAGTTGGTTCAAGGTGGCCGACACGTTGGTGGGAGAGGCTTTCAAAGCCTGGTCCAGCTTCGCCGTATCAAGCTTCAGGGTGCCATCACTCGCTTTGGTAAAGCCCATCTGGCGCAGCGCATTCACCCGTGAAAAATCAGCGGTAATGGCCCGGGTCATCCCAGGGCTGATGCTATCTACCCCGCTGCCAGTTGCTGCAGACCTGGCTGAGGCCAGCATGGCGTTGTAGCTGCTTACAAAGCTGTTCAGTGCCTTTTTCACGTCTTCGTTGCTGGCGTTCTCTTTTAAAGCATTCAGGCCGTTGGCTGAGCTCTGGACAGTCACCACCGAGGCTTTGAACTTGCCCAAGGTGGACAGATTCGTGGTGGTAGTGTCCAGCTGTTCCTGAATTTTGGCCCCGTACTTCTGCAAAGATGCCGAGATGGGGTCTGCCTTTTTTGCGGCCTTTGTCGCAATCTGGCTGTTGGGGGTCGTCGTACCGGTCTGTCCGAGGCCCAAGTTGGAAATGGTCATGGTGAGTCCCTCTAGATGAACTCAATCTTCCCAAAATCAGGCGCGGCTTAAGCGCGAATATTGTTTGAAAAACCGGGCTATTTCAAACCCATCAAGCCAATACCGGATACGCGGGGCGATTTTCAGTTTTGCTTCAAGCCAAAGCAGGTTCATTACTGCTATGAGCAAAAGCCGGCCAAAACCCGCTGTGAATGACCTGTGAAGGGCATACGGCTATTATCAACAGCCTGATTGATCAAACATCGCAATGCCCTACTTTTATCGCCGTCCTTTGTGGCTTGTCAGCGGCAAAGCACTTTAGCTGGGCCTGTTGACCGTCCACCAGCCGGAGTGGCCAAATCAGTGCTGATTCAATGCAGCATCGCCCGCGTCCAACCTAATAAGTTGGGCCACCACCATCAACACACCGTTACCCATCGCACTTGGTGAGCCAACGCTGCCAGCAAGCTGTGCCACTCGTCTGTCGTCATTGCAGCGCTCTATACCAGTCAGCTCAGCACGTCTTGGTTGTATTGGTCAAACACAAAGAATTAGTTTACAAAGGGACAAAAACCGGACAAAATGTCCGGAACTATTCCCGCCTAATGACTTCTCCGATCATCACACTCGACAACTCTGCAGCCCTTGCCTATATCGTAGCTGCCCGAAAGACTCATACCCAGGAAGCCATTGCGCGCCACCTGAATGTGACCAGCAGAACATTGCGCCGCTGGCAGAGTGGTGAACAAATGGCCCCAGCTCATGTCGCAGCCGAGATCCAAAGACTTCTGAATTTCGGCCCCTTGCCGGGGCGAACCGGTGACTTCAAATTCATCGATTTGTTTGCTGGAATCGGTGGCATCCGGTTGGCCTTTGAAGCGATTGGCGGTGAGTGCGTTTTCACAAGCGAGTGGGATTCATATGCCCAGAAAACCTATGCAGAAAATTTTCAGGATGGCCATGCCATTAACGGAGACATAACAAAAATTCACGAAGACGACATTCCGGATCACGATGTGTTACTTGGCGGATTTCCTTGCCAGCCCTTCTCAATCGCGGGAGTCTCGAAGAAGAATGCTCTCGGCCGCGCTCATGGTTTTGCGGACGAAACGCAGGGAACATTGTTTTTTGATGTGGCACGCATCATTGCAAAGAAGCGCCCCCGAGCCTTCATGCTTGAAAACGTCAAGAACCTTCAGTCCCATGACAAAGGTCGCACGTTCGATGTAATCCATCGAACCTTGCGTGATGACCTTGGGTATCAGGTCTTTTTCAAGATAATCGACGGAGCCCACTTTGTGCCGCAACACCGCGAACGAATCATCATCATAGGCTTCCGCGATCCCGTCATTTTTGATTGGGACATGCTTGACTTGCCACCCAAAGGAATCCATACCTTGGGTGAGATTCTTCATAAAAACACCAGTGAACCTGAGATCGAGTTGGACGGTTCAAACTACTACGATCACGCCAGACGCAAGGTCTTGGACAAATACACGCTTACGGACAACCTTTGGGCTTACCTTCAGAACTACAAGAAGAAGCACCAAGCAGCAGGAAATGGCTTCGGCTTTGGCATGGTGACGCCAAATAGCGTGACTCGTACTTTGTCTGCCCGCTATTACAAGGACGGATCAGAAATTCTTCTTAGCCAAGGGCTGAAGAAAAACCCGCGAAGACTTACACCTCGCGAATGCGCACGCTTGATGGGCTTCCCAGACAGTTTCAGGATTCCGGTATCTGACACACGTGCCTACAAGCAGTTTGGAAATTCAGTCGTTGTCCCGGTGATGGAAGCCGTTGCCCGCGCCATTCAGCCAATGATTTATGACGCTGTTGCACCAAAGCAAGAGCTGCTCGCTGCCTGATCGCAAACTACTGTGGTGGATGTTGTTGACGCAGTTAACCGCAGCAGAATGATGGCTGGTATCAAGGGCAAGAACACCAAGCCAGAACTATTTCTCCGTAAAGCATTGCATGCACAAGGGCTGAGATACAAGCTGGGCGGTGCCGGGCTTCCCGGAAAGCCCGATCTCGTGTTTCCTTCCCGTGTTGCTGTTGTTTTTGTACATGGATGCTTTTGGCATCAGCATGGCTGCAAGTACTTCAAATGGCCTGGCAGCAACAAGGACTTCTGGAAGACGAAACTGGAAGGAAATGCCACCAGAGACAAACTCACAAAGAGTGCGCTGATCAAGCTAGGCTGGCGCGTGTTGACTGTGTGGGAATGCGAGTTGCGCAAGACAGGTTATTCTTTGCCAAATGGCGCAGTCAATCGGGTTGCACGCAATCTAATCAATCGCAACAAATAGCTTTCGCATGACTTCACTCAGCAACTATTTCACTGGAACGGCGAGCAAGTACCTCAGCGCTGTAGATGCAACATCAAAGTCGCATCAGCATGAGATTGGCTCGAACAAGTTCGTTGCGATTCTCGGTGACCCTGGTAGCGAGAAGCGCCGCTTTAAAGCCACGTTTCTGTACTTCAATCCACATACTGATGAGCCCGAAGTTTGTTCGGATGAAGTTACCTACTACGACACCCGACTTAATCAACCGAATCGAAGCCCGGAATATCGTCTCTATTACCGTGACAACATAGTTACAGAGCAACTACGTGAAGGTGACTTCTGTCTGGTTGGGGCCAGGACTACTGGAGACTTGCTCATTGCAGTTGCCCCAGCGGATAGCGATCACGAGCGCCGCCTGAGGTATCTGTTTGAAGTCAAAGATGCAAAGACCCAATGGGTCGTCGGTGAAGAGGTAAGCACGACGGAGTTGGACCTTGCATCGCGCAGCATCCTTGATGCACTGGGGATAGAGCTGGAGGACTCTGCGGACGCGTTGCTTGAGCGACTTGTTGCCGAATTTGGCATGACATTTCCCCCGACAAAAGTATTCTCAGCCTTTGCCCGCAAGTCTCTTGGTTCGCATATTGAAGCAGAGGACACGCCTGACGCCGCCCTTGAGGAGTGGATGAAACAGGAAGAGCGCTTGTTCCGTACTCTGGAGAAGGCAATTGTTGAGGTTCGCCTCAAAGAAGGTTTTGACGCAGTAGATGAATTTGTCAACTTCTCACTTTCTGTGCAGAACCGCAGAAAGTCCCGCGTCGGCCATGCATTGGAAAATCATCTTGAAGCTGTCTTCAAGGCAAACCAAATTCAGTATGAGCGTGGTACAAAAACGGAGGGCAATTCCAAGCCAGATTTCTTGTTCCCCGGTGCTGAGGCTTATCGTGACCTTAGTGTGGGTTCTCCGCCCCTGCAAATGCTAGCTGCCAAATCAACCTGCAAAGACCGCTGGAGGCAAATCCTCGCAGAGGCAGAGCGCATACCACGCAAGCACCTCTTTACTCTTGAAACCTCAATATCTGAGAGTCAGACGAACGAGATGAAGAGTCATTCAGTCCAGCTGGTTGTTCCGCCTTCGGTAGCGAGAACTTTTACAAAGACTCAGCAACTAGACCTCATTACTTTGAGTGACCTAATTCAGATACTTCGTGTGTTTCCCCCGGTCTGAACTCAGTTCATGGATGTAATTGGGAGATGCAGGGCTTAAAACCGCCTTCCAGGGCATACGGCTATTATCAACAGCCTGATTGATCAAACATCGCAATGCCCTACTTTTATCGCCGTCCTTTGTGGCTTGTCAGCGTCCTTTTGGCTACATTATTTATAGCAACAAGTACCCTACCCACAAAGGCAAATGCCCAAATTAATGCCAAGTCTGTAGTCAAGACTGAGCAGGTGCGTGCCGAGTTGGTGGCGCATGCACCCGAGGGGGTTGGCAGCGACAAAACAGTTTGGGTCGGTCTGTTGATCGAGCACCAGCCCCATTGGCACACTTACTG
Organism: Hylemonella sp.; assembly: GCA_040382055.1. GTDB lineage: Bacteria > Pseudomonadota > Gammaproteobacteria > Burkholderiales > Burkholderiaceae_C > JBEIGE01. The sequence goes on along the minus strand of JBEIGE010000019.1, from coordinate 44,000 downwards.
GAAGAATTCCGGCGACTCGGGCCTGCCCACCGTGCTGGAATGGGATTTACCCAAAGGCGTGAGCGCGGGGGAACTGGCCTGGCCGCTACCCAAGAAGCTCAAGCTCGGAACCCTGATCAACTATGGCTACGAGGACAAGGTGTTGCTGAGCGTGCCCATCAGCATTGCCCCTGATTTCAGACCTTCTCTTTTCAGCAGCGCGCTGAACATCAAGCTCAAGGCGCGATGGCTGGTGTGTCGCACTGAGTGCATTCCACAAGAAGGCGAGTTTGCTTTGAGCATTCCGACCCAAGGCAGCACGGTCTCAAACGGCGCTGATTTTGCGGCAGCCTGGAGCGCCCAGCCCCAGGCCTTGAGCGCGCAGGGAAGTTCAGTCCAGATCCAGGGTCAGTCATTGCGCGTGGTTGTTGCCAATTTGCCAGCCCAGCTGCAGGGCCAAACCCTGGACTTTTTCACTGAAACGCCCGAGGTGATAAACCCCTCCGCCCCCTGGAAACAAGCCTGGCAGGGGCCGCTGTGGGTGGCTGAGGTGCCTGTCTCTGCGCAGCGCAGCAACAGCCCGTCACTAATGCACGTGGTGCTCACAGCAGGCAGCACAGGCTGGCGCAGCGAGCTGCCCGTCACCGGCGTCTGGCCGAGCATGACCACACCTGCTGCACTGACACCGGTGATTCAGCAAAACCCGCTTGCAGCGACAGGCCCACAAGCCCCCGTCGGCTTGGGCATCAGCTTTCTTGGGGCCTTGGTGGGCGCATTGCTGGGTGGCCTGATTCTCAATTTGATGCCCTGTGTCTTTCCGGTGCTGGCCATCAAGGTGCTCGCCTTCACCCGCCATGAAAACGACACACGCGGCCACCGCTTGAGCGGCCTGGCCTACACAGCCGGGGTGGTACTCAGCTTCATGGCGCTGGGTTTGCTGCTGATTGGATTGCGCCTGGCCGGCGAGAGTCTGGGCTGGGGTTTCCAGTTGCAAAACCCCTGGGTGGTGGCAGGTCTGGCTGCCCTCTTTACAGTAATTGGCCTGAACCTGGCCGGGGTGTTTGAGTTCGGTCAATTCGCACCTTCGTCCCTGGCCTCGCTGCAGTTGCGCCACCCTGTGGCAGACGCTTTTTTAACTGGCGTTTTGGCGGTGGCCGTGGCTTCTCCGTGCACCGCCCCGTTCATGGGTGCCTCACTGGGCTTGGCCGTGAACCTGCCAGCGCCCCAGGCCCTGCTGATTTTTGCCACTATTGGTCTGGGCCTGGCCCTGCCCTACCTGGTGGCCAGTTGGGTCCCGGCCCTGGCGCATGCCTTGCCCCGGCCCGGCGTCTGGATGGAAACGTTTCGCAAGCTCATGGCCCTGCCGATGTTTGCCACCGTGGTCTGGTTGGTCTGGGTGCTGGGCCAGCAAAGCGGCATCGACGGCGCTGCTGCCTTGCTGGCATTGCTGTTGGCTCTCTCGGGCATACTGTGGTCACTGACCTTGCCGGGATCTAGCGGTCGCTTGATTGCTTTTATTTTGATAGCGCTAGGCGCTTGGTCCACATGGGGTTTGGGCCCAAATGTCATCAAGTCTGAAGTTGGCTCGCTGGTGCCGGACCGCAGCGCCCGCTGGCAACCCTGGAGCGCGGGCCAAGTCCAGGCACTGGTGGAAGAGGGGCAGATTGTGTTTGTTGATTTCACCGCCGCCTGGTGCGTGAGTTGCCAGTACAACAAAAAAACCACCCTGGCTGACAGCCAGGTGCTGGCTGACTTTGATGCCCGACGGGTTCAACTGCTGCGCGCCGACTGGACCCGGCGGGACCCGGCCATCACAGCTGCATTGGCACAACTCGGTCGCAACGGGGTTCCGGTCTATGTTTTTTATAAGAAAGGCGCAGCGCCGGTACTACTGTCAGAGATTTTGTCCGTGGCTGAAGTCCGCTCCGCCCTGGCCGGGCTCTAAAATCCACCCTGCGCAGGGCCACATCCAGAGACCGATTGCAACACTGACCTCTGCCGCCCTGAAACGTCTCGAAACACATTGCTCCTGACCGACCTGAATTAGCCTGCCATGCTCAAGTCCACGCTGACCCCCTCTCTTAGTTACAGGCTAATTCTGCTGTTTGCCCTGCTGGCAGGGCTAGGCGGATTCCAGAGTTCATCGCAAGCAGCCTTGGCTATCGGTCAAAAGCTGCCTTCGCTGACCGTCTTTGACACCAGCGGCAAGGCGCTTCGTTTGGATGATTTCAAGGGCCGCCATGTGGTTTTGGAATGGAGCAACCCCGGTTGTCCTTTTGTACGTAAACACTATGAGAGCGGAGCCATGCAGTCGCTGCAGCGGGAGAGCGTGGCAAAGGGCGTGGTTTGGCTCACCGTGAACTCCACCGCCGATGGCAGTGCCGACTACCTGACACCGCAACAATGGCAACGTTGGATGGCTGAGCAAAAAGCCACTCCCACGAGCCTGGTGGTGGACGATGAAGGCGTGCTCGGCCGGGCTATCGGCGCGCGCAGCGCATTGCACATGTTCATTCTCAACCCGCAAGGCGAACTGATGTATGCCGGGGCAATCGACAGCATCGCCTCCATTAAGGCCGATGATCTCAAAACCGCCACCAACTGGGTACGCCAGGGGCTCAATGAGGCGCTGGCAGGCAAGCCGCTGCGCGTGCAAACCAACAAACCTTATGGCTGTCCGATCACCTACCGGCCCTGAAAAGGGTGACGTCTCCCACTTCCAAATAGCCCATTACCCGAGATTTTCAAACATGCCCCTTCCCCCTGACGTCCTGCACATCCTGCAACATTGCCGCACTGCGGCGGTGGTTGGTTTGTCACCCAAAGCGCACCGGGACAGCCATGAAGTCGCCGCCTATATGCAGGCCCAGGGCTGGCGGATCATTCCAGTCAACCCGGTTGCCAGTGCCCAGGGCATTCAGATCCTCGGCGAGACCGTTTACCCTAACCTGATTGAAGCGGCCAAAGTGGTCAAAATTGACCTGGTGGATTGCTTTCGCAACAGCGATGACATACCCCCCATCGTGGATGAAGCCATCGCCATTGGCGCGCAGGCCCTCTGGATGCAGCTGGGTATTGCCCACCCCCAGGCCGCCAGCAAAGCCCGCGAAGCAGGCTTGCGGGTGGTGGAAAACCGCTGTCTGCTGATCGACCACCGCGCGCTGTTGCGTTCATATGCGTGAGCCTGGCACACAGGAGGCCGAGGCAGGCGTCAAGGGCGCCTTCGAGATAGCCGGAGCAGACCACCCTGACACGGTGGAGGTGAGCCATGCCGAGTTTTGTCGCGGTCTGCCGGCGGGTCATTTCCGACTGATCGTGAACCCTGACAAAGCCCGCAAGTTCGTGCGCCACCGCCTGTTTCTGATTGCCATCACCCTACCTATGGCCGGACTGGGCGCAGCCGCAGCGCTCTCGGGCTACCCTTGGGCGGGCTTGTGCATGGTGGTGGCAGCCGTGGCCCTGAACCGGCTGGTGACTTACCAGGCTCCTAAAATTTTGCTGCATCTGGCCACGCAGGACGAGCGCACCTACCGGGAAGCCATTGAATTCGAAATTCTGGAGGTTCGCCGGGCCCGTTGAAACACAGCGCCTGTGCCCGCTAAAACACCCGCCATTTGAGGTGACAATTCACGCCATGACACAAAACACTGCCACCACCCCTGCTTCTTCCAACGCGCCTTCAAGCACTGCTACAAGTGCCTTTGCGCCTCTGCAGAATGACACCTTCCTGCGCGCCTGCCTGCGCCAGGCGACAGACCACACGCCCGTCTGGCTGATGCGTCAGGCTGGCCGCTATTTGCCCGAGTACTGCGCCACACGCGCCAAGGCGGGCAGCTTCATGGGCTTGGCGACCAATGTGGATTACGCTACCGAAGTCACCCTGCAGCCGCTTGAACGCTACCCGCTGGACGCCGCCATTTTGTTCAGCGACATCCTCACCGTGCCCGACGCAATGGGTTTGGGCTTGAGTTTTGCCATGGGCGAAGGCCCCAAATTTGCCCATGCGGTGCGTGACGAGGCCGCCGTGGCCAAGCTGGCTGTGCCGGACATGGACAAGCTGCGCTATGTTTTTGACGCGGTAAGCTCCATCCGCAAGGCTTTGGGAGGCCGGGTGCCGCTGATCGGCTTCTCGGGCAGCCCCTGGACACTGGCTTGTTATATGGTTGAAGGTGCTGGCTCGGACGACTACCGCTTGGTCAAAACCATGCTCTACAGCCGCCCGGACCTGATGCACAAGATGCTGCAGGTCAATGCCGATTCGGTAGCCGCTTACCTGAACGCGCAGATTGAAGCCGGAGCCCAGGCCGTGATGATTTTTGACAGTTGGGGCGGCGTATTGGCCGATGGCGCGTTTCAGGAGTTCAGCCTGGCTTACACGGCGCGCGTGCTGGCCCAGCTCAAACGGGAACATAACGGGGTCATCATTCCACGGCTGGTGTTTACCAAGGGCGGTGGGCTTTGGCTGGGTGACATGAAGTCGCTGGACTGCGAAGTGCTGGGGCTGGACTGGACTGTGAACCTGGCCCGGGCTCGCAAGCTGGTAGGTGGTGAGGTGGGCGGGGCGGGTAAGGCGCTACAAGGCAATATTGACCCGAATGTCCTGTTTGCGCAACCGGCCCAGATCGAAGCCGAGGTCGTCAAGGTGCTTGAAAGCTTCGGCACACCCCATAAAGCCCCGACAGGCGCACCCAACCTGACAGGCCCCACCCATATTTTCAATCTGGGCCATGGCATCAGCCAGTTCACGCCACCTGAGCATGTAGACGCTTTGGTCCGGGCGGTGCATGCTCATTCCCGCCGGTTACGGCAATAAAGATAGCAAGCAAGTCAAGGCTGATCAAGCTTGGGCTGTTGAGGCAGGCTTGTTGACTTATGCACAAAAACCGTGCCTTGGGTATAAACCAGGATGACAAGCAGAGGACTGTCGCTATAAAAGCAATAGCGACTGTAAGTTATTGATTTATATGGATATTTTTTTTTGCTTTTTTTCTGGGCAAAGTAGGCAAAGCCTTGATTTATAAGGCTTGGAGGCCCGACGCAGGCAGGCTATCAACAAAGTTATCCACAGAATCTGGGGTTGTCACATAAACTTCATAAACATCAATGACTTAGGCGCTCATTCTGAAGTTGACTTGAAAAGACGCCGGTAACTCAGGCCAGACAATGACACAGATTCTGCAGGTTCTGGTTCAAACCCCCGCTCACAGCAGTGTAGGCGGGCCACTCAGCTACCGAAGTGAGTTGGCACTTCCGGCCGGCAGCCTGGTGCGGGTGCCGCTGGGTCAACGCGAGTTGCTGGGTGTGGTCTGGGATGAAGCCCCGGAACCGGACACCGCTGACTTGAACCCGGAAAAAATCCGGTTGATCACCGGGGCGCTGCAAGGCATTGAGCCCCTGGGAGCCGATTGGCGCGATCTGGTGCGCTTTGCCGCCAGCTACTACCAGCGTGCACTTGGCGAGGTGGCGCTGGCTGCCTTGCCCCCGCAACTGCGCGATTTGACGGGCGTGCAACTGGCCAGACGAATCAAACGCAAGCCCCTTGAACCCGTGGTTAGCCAAGCCGCCGGGCTTGATGTTGGCGAAGGCCGTAACGGTCTGACCCAGCCCGAGGCCTTGACACCCGAGCAAGCCAGGGTAATCGCCAGTTTTCACCAAGGAAGGGGACCGTTTCTGCTCTTTGGTGCGACCGGAAGTGGCAAGACCGAGGTGTATATGCAATGCGTTGCGCAACTGCTGGAGCAGCAGCCCGCCGCACAAGCGCTGGTGATGGTGCCTGAAATCAATCTGACCCCGCAGCTGGAAGAACGCTTTGTCTCGCGTTTTGCACCCCGGTATGGACCGCAGTCGGTGGTGTCCTTGCACAGCGGCATGACCAACCCCCAACGGCTGAAAAACTGGCTGTTGGCCCACGCCGGGGCTGCGCGCATCGTGCTGGGCACCCGAATGGCGGTTTTTGCGTCCATGCCGGGGCTCAAACTGATTGTGGTTGATGAAGAGCACGACCCCAGCTACAAACAGCAGGAAGGTGCACGCTACTCGGCACGGGATCTGGCGGTTTACCGCGCACGGCTGTGCGACGCCAAAGTCATCCTGGGTTCAGCCACGCCATCACTGGAGAGCTGGCACCTGAGCCGTCCTGCTGATCAGGGTGGGCGCTATACCCGCCTGGTGATGCCAAGCCGGGTGGGTGGCGACACCGCGGGCCAGCTGCCACTGGTGCGGCGTGTCAACATGAACAACCAGCCCCAAAAAGCGGTGTTCTCCACCCCTTTGCTGGACGCCATTCAGGCGCGTATTGCGCGCGGCGAACAGAGCATGTTGTTCTTGAACCGGCGCGGTTATGCACCGGTGTTGCAATGCACCGACTGCGACTGGAAGAGCGAGTGTCCGAACTGCAGCGCCTACCGCGTGTTTCACAAGATTGACCGCACCCTGCGCTGCCACCACTGTGGCTTTACCGAACGCGTGCCCCGTGCCTGCCCGGCCTGCGGCAACCCGGATATTGCCCCGCTGGGGCGCGGCACCGAGCAACTGGAAGAACAGCTGGCCGAACTGCTGGCAGATGTGCGCCGCCCGCCCACGCCGGAACATCCGCAAGGCGCGCCAGTCCGCATTGCCCGCATTGACGCCGACAGCACGCGCCTTAAGGGATCGCTTGAGTTGCAACTGGCGCAAGTGCACGCAGGCGCGGTCGATGTGCTGGTCGGGACCCAAATGATTGCCAAAGGCCATGACTTCAGGCGCATCACGCTGGTGGCGGCCATCAACCCCGATAACGTGCTGTTCAGCAGTGATTTTCGTGCCCCTGAGCGGCTGTTCAGTTTGCTGATGCAAGCCGCAGGCCGCTCCGGACGCGATGCCGACCTGAGTGACCAGGCCGAAATGTGGGTTCAGACCTTTCACCCCCAGCACCCGCTATTTGAGGCACTCAAGCAGCACGACTACCCGGCCTTTGCCGACCAGCAACTCAAAGAGCGTGAACAGGCAGGTCTGCCGCCCTTCAGCTCGCAGGCGCTGGTGCGATCCGAGGCGCGCACGCAGGCCGCAGCACAGGCCTTCCTGATGGCCGCACGCGAAGCCGCTGGCCAACTCGCTCACCTGGCCGGGTTCGAACAGGTCACGCTGTACCCGGCCGTGCCCATGACGATCCAACGCATTGCCAATGTGGAGCGCGCCCAGATGCTCATCGAGAGCCCCTCGCGGGCCGCATTGCAACGCTTTCTGACACACTGGCATCAGGTATTGCACACCACACGCCTGCGGCCAGAGCATAAAGGCTTGATCCGCTGGGCGGTAGATGTTGACCCGCTGTCAATTTAAAAAACTTACCGGGGACCGGGATGAAAAGGGCTGGGACTTTGTGTTGGTATGTGTTGCTTGGCCTGACCATGAGCTTATCGCTCAGTGCACTGGCGGGCGAGCCAACGTTGCAGATCGGCTCCAAGCGTTTTACCGAATCCTATGTGCTGGGCGAAATTCTCAAACAAACCGCCGTGACCCACGGGCCTGTGCAGCACCAGCAGGGGCTGGGGAATACAGCCATTGTGCTGGCAGCACTCAAGGCCGGCCGGATTGACCTGTACCCGGAGTATCTGGGGACGATTGATCAGGAAATTCTCAAGCACAGCACACCAACGTCGCTGGAGACAATACGTGCCGAATTGGCCAGGCTGGGACTGGGTGTGGCCGTGCCTCTGGGCTTTAACAACAGCTATGCACTGGCGGTTAGTGGAAATGCGCCGCCTGATATCAAAAGCCTGGCCGATCTGGCGCGCTATCCTGCCTTGCGACTGGGTTTGTCACATGAGTTTTTGGGCCGACTGGATGGCTGGCCGGGCCTGGCGCAACGTTACCAGTTGCCGCACAAACCGGCCGGCCTGGACCACGGCCTGGCGTTCGAGGCACTCACAGGCCGGCAGGTCGACGTGATTGACGTTTACTCAACCGACGCCAAGGTCGGCAAACTGGGTTTGCGCGTGCTCACAGATACCGCCAACTACTTTGCGCGCTACGACGCTGTGCTGTTGTACCGGTTAGATGTCCCACAACGGTTTCCCGCAGCCTGGGCAGCGATCCGCCAACTCGAAGGACAGATTGACAACACCCGCATGATCGCGCTCAACGCGGCAGTGGAGTTGGAAGGCCAATCGTTTTCAGAAGTGGCAAAGACGTTTTTGCAAACTCCGGTATCTGGGTCTTTAACCCAGGCTTCACCCGGGTCTGAGCTACGGCAGAGCTTTACCGACAAGTTGTTGGGCGAGAGCTTCTGGCGGCTCACACGGCAGCACATCCTGCTGGTGTTGGTCTCCATGCTGGTTGCATGCCTGATCGGTATTCCCTTAGGCGTTTTGGCAGCTTTTATGCCCGCCTTACAGCAAAGCATCATGGCACTCGTGGGCATTTTGCAGACCGTGCCTTCCCTGGCCATGCTGGCCTTCCTGATCGCTGTACTGGGCAAGATCGGCACACTGCCAGCCTTGATTACCCTTCTGCTCTACGCCCTCCTGCCCATCGTGCGCAGCACCTGCACCGGTCTGCAGCAAGTACCTGCAGGACTGCGCATGGCGGCGCTGGCACTGGGCTTATCGCCCAAAGACCGCCTGCTGCTGATTGATCTGCCGCTGGCACGCCCGGTCATTTTGAGCGGCCTTAAAACGGCGGCAGTGATGAGTGTGGGCACGGCCACCCTGGCTGCGTTTGTCGGTGCAGGTGGCTACGGCGAGCGCATCGCCATCGGACTGGCCACCAACGACAACGCCATGATGCTGGCCGGTGCCCTGCCCGCAGCGGTGCTGGCATTGCTGACACAGGGGCTGTTTGAGGTGGTGGAAAAAAGGGGAATGGCCAGACCGGATAGGTCTGGTTGACGCGGCTCTTGAACTAGACGTCTTCGTCTATCGCACCAAGTCCACCGCCAGGGAAAAGCTCAGGAAAGAGGCCGCCGTTGTGACCAGAATAATTCGGGCAATGCGCCCGTTATCGGCCCCGAAACGCTCAGCCAGCAGAGACACATTGCTGGCGCTGGGCAAGGCGGCAACCAGCACCATCACGTTGAGCGCCGCGCGGTCCAGCGCAAACCCCAGCTGAATGGCGCTGCTGCCCACCAGCAGTACCAGCAGCGGGTGCAGCAGCAGCTTGATGATGGCCACAGGCAGATAGTCACTCATGGGCAAAGGCCCATGCGGATGGCTTTCTGCCAGAATCCCCGAGCGGGCCATCACAGCACCGATGGTAAAGAGGGCTGCGGGTGATGCTGCATCGGCGAGCAACCAAACCGTTTTGGTGATGGGCCCGGGTAATTCGAACTGGCTGAACGATACCAGGCCGCCCAACAATATTGACCAAGGCATGGGATTGAACAACATGCCCTTGAGCGCATTTTTCAAGGCGGTGGACATGCCGTGGGTGTCGGCACCGTCCAGTCGTGACAAGGCAATACACAACGACGTGATGATGACCATATCCACAATGATGGTGACAATCATCGGGCCAGCCGCCTGCGCACCCAGCAGCGCCACCAACAGCGGAATGCCCATGAAGCCCGTATTCGGGAAAGTGGCAACCAGTGCTCCAAATGAGGCATCGTTCCAGCCGATGCGGGCGTTCATGCTCACCGCAATGGTGAAGCCCACCATCAACAGCGCGCACAACAACCAGCTGAAGAAAACATGGGCATCAAGCAGTTGCGCTACCGGTGTTGTGGCACCAAAGCGATACAGCATGCAGGGCAATGCAAAGAAAAGCACAAAACCATTCAGGCCAGGTATTGCGTCCAGGGGCAACAAACGCCAGCGTGCGGCCAGGTAACCGCACAAAACCAACGAAAAAAACGGGAAAGTGACCGAGAAAATTTGCAACACAGTGCGTATTGTCACCTCTGTATCATTGCCGCTTGGTTTTCTCCCCGCATCATGACTTCCCCCCTGCACCCCACAACATCCGCCAGCGCCAAAGCCACTAACCACGGCCTGAATCTGGCCCAGCAGGAGGCGGTGAACTACATGCATGGGCCCTGCCTGGTGTTGGCTGGTGCAGGGTCAGGCAAAACCCGGGTCATCACGCACAAAATCGGCCGCCTGATCCAGAGCGGCCACGAGCCACGGCGCATTGCGGCCATCACGTTTACCAACAAGGCCGCCACTGAAATGCGCGAACGCGCCAAAGGTTTGATCGGCAAGGCGGCCAAGGACGTGGTGATCTGTACCTTTCACGCCTTGGGCGTGCGCATGCTGCGTGAAGATGGTCAAGCGCTGGGACTCAAGAGCAAATTCAGTATTCTGGACAGCGACGATGTGAACAGCATCCTCAAAGACGCAGGTGGTTCGGTCGATGCAGCCACCGCACGCCAGTGGCAATGGACCATCAGCCTCTGGAAAAACATGGGGCTGAACTCGGCGCAGGCCCAGGCCCAGGCCAAAGACGACAACGAGAAAATCATCGCCCGCGTGATGGAGCGTTATGAAGAGCGGCTGACGGCCTACCAGAGCGTCGACTTTGACGACCTGATTAGCCTACCGCTCAAATTGCTACAAAAACATGAGCATGTTCGGCATAAATGGCAAGGGCTAATGGCGCATATTCTTGTGGACGAGTACCAGGACACCAACGCCACCCAATACGAGGTTCTCAAGCTGCTGGTGGGTGGCAATCCACCCCAGGATGCCCGGTTTACCGCCGTGGGTGACGACGATCAGTCCATTTACGGCTGGCGTGGTGCCACGCTGGACAACCTCAAGCGCTTGCCGATAGACTTTCCCTCCCTGAAGGTGGTCAAGCTTGAGCAAAACTACCGTTCCACCAGCGCTATCTTGCGCGCTGCCAACAACGTGATTGGCCCCAATCCCAAGTTGTTCCCCAAAAATTTGTGGAGTGATCTGGGCGAAGGTGAACCGGTGCGGGTGGTAGATGCTGACAATGAAGCGCATGAAGCCGAACGCGCTGTCGCACGCATCCAGAGCTTGCGCGCAGGCAACGATGCAAGCGCTGGCGGGGCCATGGAGTTCAGAAGTTTTGCGGTCCTCTACCGCGCCAACCACCAGGCGCAGATGTTCGAGAAGGCTTTGCGCAAGGCGCAGATTCCCTACACGGTCTCGGGTGGGCAAAGTTTTTTTGACCGCACTGAAATCAAGGATTTGTGCAGCTGGTTCAGGCTTTGGGTCAACAATGACGATGACCCGGCCTTTTTGCGGGCGGTCACCACGCCCAAGCGCGGCATTGGCCACCAGACCCTGCAGCAGCTCGGTACCTTTGCCGGCCAATACAAACTCAGCCTGTTCGAGGCGCTGTTTTCCAACTCCCTGGGGGCCGCACTGAATGCGCGCGCGGTAGCCGGTCTGCATGAATTCGGCCGCAACGTGAACGACCTGGCCTATCGCGCCGGCCACACCAGCGGTGCTGAAGATGCGCGGGTTTTTCTGACCGACTGGCTCAAGGATATCGACTATGAAAAACACATCTATGACGGGGAAGACAGCGAAAAACAGGCTGCCTCCCGGTGGACAAATGTGATCGATTTCTGCGACTGGATGGCCCAGCGTTGCGGCGGGCAGATTGATGATGCAGCGGGTGTAAGCACCGCCAGCGAAAGGAAATCATTACTCGACGTGGCTCAAACCATTTCGCTGCTGTCCACGCTGAACGAACGCGAGACTGACCCCAACGTGGTGACACTGTCTACCCTGCACGCGGCCAAAGGTCTGGAGTGGCCGCATGTGATGCTGGTGGGAGTGACCGAAGGGCTGCTGCCATTCAAATTGGGTGATACAGGCGCGGCAACACCGGGCGGATCCGAGCGGGCGCATGAAGACGCCAACGAAGGCATTGCCCAGCGGCTGGAGGAAGAGCGCCGCCTGATGTATGTTGGCATCACGCGCGCGCAGCGCAGCCTGGCCGTGAGTTGGACGCGCAAACGCAAGAAGGGGCGCGACACCATAGCGGCCACACCGAGCCGCTTCATTGCCGAGATGGCACTGGACCAAACCACCGCCAGAGAAGATCCCCGTGAAAAGTTGCGCGCTCTGCGCGCAGAATTTGCCAAAAAGGCGCAAGAATCTGCGGCAGCAAAAGCGGCGGCCCAGTTTTAAATGACAGGCACAGTGGCTAGGCGTTTACCGTGCCGTGTGTGGTCGGGCCTATAGGTGTGGCCCGTTTAAATGTAGTTAGTTCAAGTGAGGCGCGTTACTTAAGTCGTCAAGTCTTCATTGAACTGTTTTCAATATGCCGCATTTAATCAGCCAAACCAAAGCGCGAAATACAAAATTCTTTCGCCCGGGGCTGATCTTTGCCACACACTCAGCGGCTGACTGGGGGCCATTTGCCAATTGGCTGATGACCGACTGCAGTTCCAATTCAGTTGGAATGACTGGCTTTGCAAAATTGACCATCGACAGCGCCATATAGTCAGAAAGTCGCGACAAGGATGGCCCGGCAGAATCATCGACCAGCACCAGCTGTGTTGCAGGTGTTAGAACGCCGGTAGGGTAGCTCGCAAAACCATAAAAAGGCTCCATCCGTGCCGGCCAGCGTTGTCGCAAATTCGCTTTAGGGGTTTGCCCCGATTGGGAAGCCTGCGAGGCCTGTGCGCGCAGTATTTTTTGCTGCGACCACAGCTCTTCATAGTGGGCAATAACTGTGCGCCAATCGTATATTTTCCGGGCGCGCTCACGGCCGGCTGCTCCCATTTGATTTCTAAGTTCAGCAGAATGGATCAGGCGCTTGAAAGCCTGCGTGGCCGCTTCAATGTCAACCGACACCAGCGAACTGGTATGCCCACAATAGGCGTCGTAGGTGTCGACCGATAAGGCATGTCGCAAAGCCAGGTCGTCACCCATGCCCGATGTGGGCATCAGCGTAGGGATCCGAAAGCCGTCCACACCGTGCCTGACAGTATCTTTATAACCATCCCAATCAGAGACAACCACCGGTAAGCCTGCTGCCATGGCCTCAATGGGCGCAATACCAAAGGTTTCCTGAAAATTATCTGAAAGGCTGCAAAAAATATCGGCGCTGGCCCAGGCCGTCAATCGATCCGCAGCCAATCGCCCATCAAGCCTGATCACACGGACATCAGGACAAGCAAATGCGCAGGCCTGCTCATAGGCCTTGGCAATGAACTCATTGGCGTGCCAACCACACTCAACGAGTACCACCTTCTGACCTGTGGCAACGGCAGTCTGCAATGTTGCCTGCTGCAATGCCTGATACATCGCCAACGGATGTGCTTTGGCGTGAAACGATAGCCTGCCCATAAACAACACAACCAAGGTATTGGGCTCAAGTTGCAAGCTACTGCGAGCGGCACCTTTTTGTGCGGCGGTAAATTCAAAGTCGGCCGTATGAATTCCAAGAGGGATGACCGGCAGTTGAGGCAACACCACACGGCCAATTCCCAGACGGGATTTCAGATACTCAGCTTGCGCCTGCAAAAGCCGGGAGACATGGTCCTTGACGGATGTGCTCGTGCAGATCAGCGCGTCCCAGGGCTGCACAGGCGCCGTCAGGACTTCCGTGATGGCATCCATGGCACCCGCAGATGCAGTGGTGTGCGTAATGCCGCACAAACTCCAAGCCGTATCGCGAAACAACTCGCGTTGCCAGGCAAGTTCAGCAATATCAGGCCCGGGATAATACAAAAGGCCGACCTGTTCCAACGACCGAAGGTTGTGCTTGTCCACGGCGCGGACAGGCTCATGGCGACCTGCAAGTCTCGCGACATCTGTGAAGTGCTGGATATGCGCCTCGCTTTGTGCGTGTAGCCATAACTCTGATTGAGAATGGTGTCTGAAGAACCCCCGCAAAAAGGATTCACCAGCTGCATTGCGTCCCATTAATTTGGGACCCTCTGTGCTGTAGGCAGAGGGATGGTAGTAAATACATGCGCTCATACCTCGATTTTGTCACCAATGAATCTCAAATCTATGCATTAGCCGACACTGTGTAGTAGCGCACAGAAGAGCCGGCACGAACCAAGCACGATGGCTTACTTACTTCGGAGTTCCCATGAACCTGAATCTCGTGCCGAGACTCGAGCGTGTTGGCCGCGATGCCCAGGCCGTGTCGGAACAGGCTCTTGGATTGCTCAGCTTTGTCGGAAAGATCACCCTGGCAATGCTGGGCTGGCTGGCGCACCCGCGGCGGATCCGATGGCGTCCGATTCTCTTCAATATGCGCACGGCCGGAATGGATGCACTGCCCATCGTCGGCTTGCTGTCGTTTCTGTTGGGCATTGTGGTGGCCTACCAAGGCGCAGACCAACTACGCCAGTACGGTGCCAATATTTTTGTGACTGACCTGGTGGGCTTGTCGATGCTGCGGGAGTTTGCGCCGCTGATGAGCGCAATCATCATTGCCGGGCGCTCCGGCTCCGCCTATGCAGCGCAGATCGGCACGATGCAGGTGACGCAGGAGATAGATGCGATGCGAACCCTGGGCATTGCGCCGCTGGAAATGCTGGTGCTACCCAAGCTCATTGCGTTGGCCATTTCGTTGCCGCTACTGACCGTTTTCGCTGATGTCCTGGGCGTGCTTGGAGGCATGTTGATGGCGCGCGCACAGCTGGGGGTGAGCTTCCATGAATTTTTGGAACGCTTTGCGCACGCGGTGAGTATCACCTCCTACATGGTGGGTATTGGGAAAGCACCGGTTTTCGCTGTGATCATTGGCGTGGTGGGTTGCTTTCAGGGTTTTCGCACCAAGGACAGCGCTGACAGCGTGGGGCGGCAGACCACGCGCGCTGTGGTGCAGTCCATCTTTGTGGTGATTCTGGCGGACGCGTTGTTCTCCGTGGCCTTTAGCATGCTGGACCTTTGATATGCAGATACAAGCTGCAAAGTACCCCCCTGCCGTCCCTTGCGTGAGCGCCGACATGGCCATCGAGATGCAGGGCGTGGTCACACGCTTTGGCAGCCATGTGGTGCACGACGGGATTGACTTAACTGTGCACAAGGCGGAAGTATTTGCCTTGATTGGTGGCAGTGGCTCGGGCAAATCGACACTGCTTCGCGAAATGATTCTTTTGCAAAAACCCAGTAAAGGCAAGGTGCACGTGCTGGGTGTAGCGCTAGGCGGAATTGATGACGATGCAGCCTTGGCACTGCGCCTGCGCTTTGGCGTACTGTTCCAGCATGGGGGGCTTTTTGGCTCGCTGAGCGTGCTCGAAAACATTGGCCTGCCTTTGCGGGAACACCGCAAGATGGATGATGTCGAGGTCAACAGCATCGCGTTGTCAAAACTCAAAGCCGTTGGACTTGATGAAACCGTGGCAGCTCAAATGCCATCGGAGTTGAGCGGCGGCATGTTGAAACGCGCTGCCTTGGCACGCGCACTGGTGATGGATCCAGAGCTGTTGTTTCTGGACGAGCCCACGGCCGGACTGGACCCGCAAAGTGCTACAGGCATAGACGAGTTGGTGCGCTCGCTGCGCAAAGCGATGGGTCTGACCGTGGTGATGGTCACCCACGATCTGGACACCTTGTGGCAGGTGGCTGACCGCGTGGCGGTACTGGCCGATGGAAAAGTGCAGGTTGTGGGCGCCATGACGGATCTGGCGAAATGCGACAAGCCTGCTGTACGCGTTTTTTTTGAAGGCCCTCGTGGACGTTCTGCCGAAGTGCAGTCCGAGACAAGGGGAAGTGGGCAAACAACGGCCAGTCCCGGAGCGCCATCATCGAAACCAAAGTGAATTATGTGCTGATTGGGGCTTTTGTTCTGGGGCTAGGCGCTGTCATGGTGGCTATCCTGTTGTGGTTGGCCTCGGGCGGCGCATGGCAGAAAAAATACGACATCTTTCTGGCGGTAGAAGACGAGTCGGTGGCTGGGCTGAATCTGGACGCGCCAGTCAAATACAACGGCGTGGATGTAGGCAAGGTGCAGACCATTACCTTGGACAAAACCCATCCGCAGCGAGTCAGCCTCTTGTTTGCGATTGAGCGTGGCACACCGATCAAAGAAGACACCATTGCAGTACTTAAAACCCAGGGTTTGACAGGTATTGTCTACGTGGAGTTGAGCGCAGGCAGCGCGGCCTCACCGACCTTGGTGGCAAAAAATGGCAACAAATACCCCCAGATCCAAACCAAACCCTCACTGGCAGCGAGACTGGAAAATGTGTTGACCAGCGTCCTGGCAAAACTCGACAGTACATCGACCAGCATCAACGCCATCCTGAGCGCTGAGAACCAGGCCGCATTTAGCAGCACGCTGGCCAATATCGCCGTGGTGACGGGTACCTTGGCCGCACGCAAGGACAGCATTGACAGGGGCTTGACGGACGGCGCCACCACATTGAAAAACACTGCCAATGCCAGCCCCAGGCTAACCGACCTGGCCGACCGTGCAAGCCGGGCCGCCGATTCGATCGACAACATGGGCACCGAGCTTGCCAGAACCAGCGTGAGCGCAGGCAAGACTGCGGATGTGATTGCCGCCGACGTGAAACACTTCAGCGCGGAGACCCTGCCCGAGTTGGAGCGGCTGCTAGGCGAGCTGAGCACGCTTGCCGGATCATTGCGGCAACTGACCGAGCAGACCCGGCGCGACCCGCGGGGTCTGATTTTTGGACGCACACCGGTGCCCGAAGGCCCGGGGGAAGCAGGCGCAGCGCGATGAAACTGATTTTTAAATACTCGATCCAGTCTTGGGCTGCGCTTATGCTCTTGATGGTGTGCGCTTTGTCTCTCGGCGCTTGCAGCTTGCTTAAACCCAGCACCACCGAATCTCCTTCCTTTTACTCGCTGAATATTGGATCCAGTGAACCTGTGCTTGGGCCTCGCGGAGATGCGCGCACCTTACCCACACTGACCATCACACCACCACGCGCCGCCGCAGGTTTTGACAGCCAGCGCATCATTTATGTGCGCAATGACAACCAGCTGGAATACTTTGCGCACAGCGAATGGGTGGACACGCCGGCACGCATGTTGGGGCCCTTGCTGGCCTCGGCGATGGATCGCACAGGCGTCTTTGGCGCTGTGATGGTAACGCCGGCAGCCGCTTCCGTGGATCTGCGGCTGGAGACAGAAATAATCCGGCTACAACACAATTTCCAGACCAAGCCCAGCCGAGTCCAGTTCACGCTGCGTGCATTTTTACTGGATGACAAGACGCGCCGGGTCTTGGCATGGCGGGAATTGCGCGGCGAGGCCGTCTCTGCCAGCGAATCGCCCCAAGGCGGCGTGGCTGCGGCGAACCAAGCGGTACAAACGGTGCTCAACGAGCTGGCGAAATTTGTAGCAGGACAGCCTAGATGACGCTCATGCGCCAGATTTTGCGACTTGCTTTACAAGCTGCACTGGATGCATATGTTCAATTGTCCGCAAGGAAGGCTTCCAACGCATCGATGGACAACGGCCGGCTGTAAAGGTAGCCCTGAAACCCACCACAACCCAGTTGCTCAAAAAACCGGTGCTGGTCTTGCGTTTCAATACCTTCGGCGGTGACCAGCATGCCAAGCCCTGTTCCCATTGCAACAATGGCGCGTGCAATCACTTCGTCATTTCGCGAGCCAGGAATATTACGCACAAACGATTTGTCGATTTTGATCTGATCTAGCGGTAATTGGGTGAGATAGGACAGCGATGAGTAGCCGGTTCCAAAGTCGTCAATCGAAAATTGCACCCCAGCCTCTTTGAGTGACTGCATTTTCTGGATGGTTGTTTCAATGTCTTCAACCAACATACTCTCGGTCAGCTCCAACATCAGCAGCGCAGGATTGGCTTTGCTTGATGCCAGTGCACTTAGCACCCTCTGCGGAAAGTCGATTTGTTGAAACTGTTTAGCGCTGACATTCACGGAAATCTGCAAATGACGCGCCCACGGTGTAGATTCCCACTGCCTGATTTGCGCACACGCGGTTTCCAGAACCCATTGGCCGATGGGCAAAATGAGCCCCGTCTCTTCTGCCATCGGAATGAAGTCACCCGGCATGACGATGCCCCTTTGGGGATGCCTCCAGCGCAAGAGGCCTTCCACCCCGGTAGGGTTTCCCGCAGCGTCCAGCTGGAGTTGGTAATACAACTGCAGTTCTTGCTTTTCCACGGCACTGCGCAGGTCTGCCTCCAGCAGCCTGCTTTCCTCGAGCGCCTTCTGCATGGCTGGATCAAAAAATAACAGCTGATCCCGGCCGGAATCTTTAGCCTGGTAAAGCGCCAGGTCGGCATGCTTGAAAAGTTGTTCAATTGAGTCACCGCCATCAAACAGGCAGACCCCGATACTTGCCTTGCAAACGTGCATCCGGTCATTCAAAAGTACCGGCGCGGCCAGCTCGGCCCGAAGCTTCTTGCCCACCTGGGCCGCAAGGACAGAAGCCTCCATGGCAGTTTGGGCAAGCCCTTCAATGGCCACAATGAACTCATCGCCGCCCTGGCGAGAAACCGTGTCGATTTCCCGGACGCTGTAACCCAAGCGCCTGGCCACCTCTACAAGCAGCACATCTCCGGCGAGGTGGCCCAGTGTGTCGTTGACTTCCTTGAAGTTGTCCAGGTCGATGAAGAAAAGGGCGCCATAGAGGCCGCTTCTTGCCGCTGAAGCAATGGCCTGTCCCAGCCGGTCCATCAGGAGCCGGCGATTGGGCAGGCGCGTGAGCGGATCATAAAATGCCAACCGGTTGATTTCCGCCAGCGCTTCCTTGCGCTCGGTGATCTCGCGTGCAATCCCAATCACGCCAATCAGCGATTGTGATTCGCTGTACATGGGTGTATGAACAATCTCCAGGCAGGCACGCCTTCCATCATCAGCAAAGTGAAGCCATTGCTCACTGCGCACCTGCTTCCCGGAAGTCATGGCCCTGAGGTCATCCTGTGCCAGCTTTTCGACGATCTCGGCATCCAGAAAGTCAGCGTCCCGCTTTCCGATGATGTGCGCTTCGGGGGCTCCAAACAAGCGCTCGACCATATGGTTACAACTCAGGTAAGCACCTTCTTTGCTTTTGAGCCAAACCAGATCGTCAATCGACCGGAACAGTGTCTGTAGTCTGTTTTCGTAGGAGGACTTCTGGCGCTGGTACAAGTCCTGCATTTCTTCCGAGATCAGAATCAGTGAGCGTTCGAGGGTGTAGCGGTCCTGGTCTGAGTCGGCATAGGTCTGATGGACGATACGAAGGAAGCGGCTCCAGGTATCAAGGTCAGGCGCCGTTTGGGTTTGGGCCTGGACCTTGCGCAGTTGCCGCGCCAGTACGCGGTGAAGGTCATCAGCCATCTAAACCTGTACGCTACGTTCCCAAAACGAGGTGAGCGTCATGGTCTGGTTGTGTAAATCGCAGCGTCCGCTGGACAGGGGTGAAATTTCGCCATACGAATAAAAACCGATCAGCAGGGAGTTGGGGGGCAAACCCTCCGTCACCGCTTCAATTTCTTCTTCGGTGCGGTGCGAGAGCACCAGACGCCGCCCGACGCAGCTGATGGCAAGACTGACCACCTGTTCATTCTGCGTTCCTCTGGCGAGAATACTTTCGGCAGCAATCCGTGAGCCCTCGATCAGGCGCTCAAAGTTGGCTCGCATCAAGTACACCGATGTACCTTGCGGGATATCACCTGCAAAGCGGATCGAATTGTCCGCCTCTGAGACGGCGAGAATCGTGCGTACCGTCAATCCGTCTTCTTCCAGCGGATTGCGGATAGCCAATGGAAATAACAAGCCAGATGCGGGCAACTGGGATGCGCGCTCACCCAGGTACTTCTTGTAAAGAGAGAGCGCCGGTTGTCCGTCCAGCTCGTAGAGGATATTGCCTTGCGATCGCGTCACCTCGCGTTCCGGGCCGAAGATGTCCCAGCCGCCCCGCGAGCCAAAGGACACTTCTACATGCTCACCGTACAGCCCTACCGCGACAGCGTGGTTGGCGGTACAAACTTTGTCTACGATGACCCAGGTCCGGCGGAATTTATCGCCGTCTGCGGCAAGGCCACCGGTAACGACGACCTCCTTGCTCAGGTAGTTGGCCAGCCCATTTGACAACTCCGAACCGTTGACGGAGAGCCCGTCTGTCAATAGAAAAACGGCTTTGAGGTCTGGCGCATCGAGAGCCTTTGCCAGCTGGATGCCAGCTTCCAAGGAGGCCTCAGGGGAATGGATTTCCTTGCTGGCCAATCGCAAAGTAGTCCGGGAGAAATGCAGCACCGCAACGACCAGGGCGCCGTCGATCAAAGAGCCGCCATAGATCTCCCCGGCTGTGGAGCAGCCAATCCATTGGGATTGAGGGAAAGCGCCCTGAAGGTCAGAAATACCTAGCGCGATGGCATCTGAGTTGGACGCGCCAAACAGGATCAACAGCGTGGATGGCGAGTCCAACGAAGCATCAAGGCCACGGTCCCAACCAGCGGCAGGGGAGTAACAGTAAACAACTTGTTGCATCGTATTGATTTTTCCATCTGAAAAGGTGCCGTTGGAAAAATGAAAAAACCGCTGACTGCCACTCAGTTTAATTTATCAATATTTTATTCTATTGGTCATTGTGAGCCACATTACCGCGGGGGTTGACGAGTGCGCGGGTAATGGCGCATTCCCTTCTTGCTTGAATTTAAAAATTTCAAAAAGCCTAACGCAAACGATTGCCCCAAGCAAGGGTATTTACCAGTACCTCGTGGAATCCTCTCTTGCGGATCAACCACAAACTCGCTAGACTTTTTTTATAAATTTCCAACAACAGGAGACATCAATCATGCGGATTCAGAGAAAGTTCCTCTTCACATTCGTTACTGGCGCTTGGATTGGCGCAGCGGTTGCGCAGCCCCTGCCTAAAGCGACCCCTGAATCTGTCGGCATGTCAAGTGAGCGCCTGGAAAAAATAACGGCTACTTTCAAACAAGAGATTGCCGACAAGAAGCTACCCGGAGCTGTTGTACTGGTGGCCCGAAAAGGCAAGCTGGTTTTCGCCCAGAGCTTTGGCGGTCTCAATAACGCTGCCGGGGCACCTATGCAGACAGACTCGATCTTTCGTTTGTATTCAATGACCAAGCCCCTGGTTTCTACCGCCTTGATGATGTTGGTCGAAGATGGAAAAGTGCAACTCACCGACCCGGTGAGTAAATTTTTACCTTCTTTCAAAAATCCAATGGTGAGCACACCGACCTTTGACCCCGTATTCAACGGCGTCACCTTCAAATTGGTGCCCGCAAACCGAGAGCCCACCATTCAAGATCTGCTTCGCCATACCTCTGGAATTGCTTATGGGGAATTGACCAAGAACACATTGGTCCGGGAGGCGTACATCAAGGCAGGTGTTTTTAAACCGGACCTGGACTATGACTCGCGTGAGCTCAAAGGGCCTGATATGGCCGATGGCATCGGAAAAGCGCCACTCGCCCAGCAGCCCGGCACTGCCTGGGAATACAGTCTTTCAGTCGATGTGCAAGGTCGCGTTGTAGAAGCCGTTAGCGGGCAACGTCTGAATGACTTTATGAATCAAAGGATTTTTAAGCCCTTGAAAATGACTGACACTGCCTTTCATGTCCCTTCGGAAAAGAGCGCGCGACTCGCAGAGCCCTTCCCCAAAGATCCTGCAACCGGCGCAACCAACAAGTTGGTGGATGTGAGTAAAGTTCCAGGAAATGATTCCGGCGGTGCAGGCGGTGTTGGAACCGCTGGCGATTACTTGCGCTATTGCCAGGCAATGCTCAATGGCGGCCAATTGGAAGGTGCCAGGATTCTTTCCAGGACCACAGTCAATCTGATGACATCGGATCACCTGGGTAGCTCAATCAGCAGGGCCGTCAATCCTGGTAACTTGTTATTGGGCTCTGCCGGTTATACATTCGGACTCGGATTTTTAGTGCGCGAAGGTGATGGCATTGCCGGAACACATGGAACGGCAGGTGAATTCACCTGGGCTGGTTACGCCGGGACGTATTTTTGGGCAGAACCCAAAGAGCAAATTTGTGCGGTTTACATGACGCAGGCACCAAGCCCAATGCGCGCGTACTACAGAAAATTGATGAAGAGTCTTGTTGCCCAGGCAATTGCTGATTAACGGGAAATTTCAAGCCGACTTATTCCCTGCCGGCATCCCGCGCGTCAATAAGCGGGCAGCGATCGTGCGGTGCTCCTGACCACTTCGTCTATGACATCGTGGTCAACCTTGGGCTCCAGATCCGCTGGCGACCCTTTTCGACCCGTAGCCGTCAACTGAAATTTGCCGCTGACGCTGCGTGTTTCGTACTCGCCTGTGCAAGAGGGGCAGTACAGATTCGTTCCTGGTGTGTGCGAACGCGCAACAGCCATGATCGGACCGCACATCAAGCACGCCTGCAAGGGAATCCCTGAATCACTGTGACCGACGATGTGGTTCAACTCGCCGGCAGGCCCCAAGGCTACGAATCGCTAGCCCATTTCACGATCAAACTGGGTACCCAGGTTCTTCTCAATGATGCCCAGCGCCTGGGAGACGGGCATTCCCTTGCGGTATGGACGGGTGCTGGTCATGGCGTCGAATGCATCGCAGATGCCAACAATTCTGGCATCCACTGAGATATCCTTGCCAGCAAGGCCTCTGGGATAGCCCCGGCCATCGGGCGTTTCATGGTGCGCGCGAATGGCCTGCTCGGCTAACTTTGCAAGCGGTTGATGAGACACGATGCGCCACCCCACATCAGGGTGCGTCCTGATGACGGCATATTCCTCATCTGTGAGCCGGTCCTTTTTGCCAAGAATATGGTCAGGAACGCTGATTTTGCCCAGATCATGCAAGAAGGCCCCCACCGTGATGCGTGACACATCTGCGTCAGGCAGGCCGGCGTGGGTGGCCAGCAACCGGGAAAATTGAGAAACCCGCCAGAGGTGGCCTCCGGTATACGGATCCCTTGCCTCGACCATCCAGGCCATGACCAGCAAGGAGGTTAAAAGGTCTTCCTGGTGCGGGTCTTGCTGCGTGGACGCTGTTGAGCCCAACAGTCTCCTGATGTTACTTAGTAAGCTCAAGCCCAATCTCCAATTCAAGGTTGTGTGTCTATGCCGTTAGTCGGATCTGCACGGAAAGCCATTACAACCTAAATGCAACAAACCGGGTCAGGGTCAGATCTGTTTGTTGACCAACATTGCCCAGCTATAGCGATAGAGATGCAATTTCAGTTGCAGCTTGAGTTCACTGTATGGTGCCGCACAGAGTCCAACCCGTGCAAATAGAACAATGAGACCGTATGAAAGCAAACCACTCCTATTTATTTGCACTTTGCCTGACTGCTCTGGTTGTTCTGGTCGGGTGTGAAACCACCACCACCGCTGGATCGGTGGGTGCAGACCGCAAGCAGTTGCTGCTGGTTTCTTCCGCAGAACTAGACCAGGTCGCGGCACAAAGCTATGCCAAGCTGAAAACGGAGGCAACTGCCAAAGGAGCCCTCAACCAAGATAGAGTCATATTAGGCCGGGTTCGGGCCATTGCGGCAAGGATACAGCCGTTGACACGCGTATTCAGGGCCGACGCACCCGCTTGGCAGTGGGAAATCAACCTGATCACCAGCAACGAACTCAATGCGTTTTGCATGCCAGGCGGCAAGATCATGTTTTATTCCGGATTGATCAATCAGCTGAAACTGAGCGATGACGAAATTGCGGTCGTCATGGGCCATGAAATCGCGCATGCGCTGCGTGAGCATTCCCGCGAACAGGTGTCACAGGCCATGGCCGCACAAACCGCGATTGGACTGGGTACTGCCCTATTGGGTTTAGGTGAAGGTACCGCCAGCCTTGCGAATGCCGGCTATGGGGCTTTGATCGCAACCCGTTTCAGTCGAGATGATGAAAGCGAGGCAGATCGCATAGGCCTTGAGCTTTCGGCACGTGCCGGATACGATCCGCGTACGGGTGTGACGTTATGGCAAAAAATGATCAGCGCCAGACAAGGTGGGCGACCGCCTGAGTTTCTCAGTTCGCACCCGGTTGAAGCCAGCCGGGTTGCACAAATCCAGTCGCTGTTGCCAACGGTGCAACCCCTCTATGAGGCTGCGCGTCGCGGCGACCGTTAACACACAAGCCATCACCGGCGTGTGCTGCAGGACCACGACGCCGCATGCATCAAAACACTCCTCCTCTGAGCTTGTCTGAGGCGCCTGGGAGACGGGCATTCCCTTACGGTATGGGCGGGCGCCGGTCAGTAGGAAAATCGGAAGGTTAGATCAAAAGCTTGTCGGAATAAAAAGCCAAAGGGCCGACGAGTTTTTACTTTTCGGGGGTAAATCCTAATTGGTTCAATAGCATTGACCGGCGTTCGTTTTTAAACCACCATTGTCCAGCTCATCCCAGCTTTATTGGGTTTGAAAGGCGGCCTACGCCTTCTATCTCGCACACGACCGTATCGCCTGCTTGCAGATAACCTTTGGCCTTCACCATGCCATCGGTACCGACCCATTTTCCGCCAAGTTCCTCGTCGCTAGACCAAGCCGTGCCGCTAGGTGTGCCGGTAATGATCACCATACCCGGGCGCAGTGTCATATTGACCGAGAAGAAGTGGACCAGCTCGGCCACGCTCCAAATCATTTGCGAGGTGCTGCTGATCTGACGCAGTTCGCCGTTCACCCAAGAACGGACCATCACCGCCTGCGGGTCAGGGATCTCGTCGCGCGTGGTGATACATGGGCCAAGTGGCGCGCTGGTGTCGAAAAGCTTTCCGCGCCCGAGTTCATACCAATAGGAACCGTCTGGACGTCGACGAACTTGACGGTCCCGGGCCGTTACGTCGTTGACGATGGTGTAGCCGAACACGTGGTCAAGAGCGTCCTTTACGGCAATATGCCGGCCGGGCTTACCAATGACCACAGCCAGTTCAACCTCTCCATCAAGCTTCTTTGTCAGTATCGGGTCCAGCACGATTGCCTGGTCAGGGCCGACGACGCAATCACCTGTCTTGACGAAAAACTCAGGCTCCTTACCGCTAGTGTCGGCATTTGCCTTTTCCTGATTGTGGCTTAGGTAGTTGCTACCCGAACAGAGGATGGTGGTCGGCACCATCGGGGCTAGCAAGTGCGCACTGCTGGCAGGTATGCGGCCGAGACCAGTGCGGCTAAGCTCCAGTCCTTTTTCGAACATCGGGCGCAGGCGGTTCCATTCTGCGATGACGGTGATCGTGCTGCTGAGTGCGGCGATGTCAGCAGCGCCAAGAAAAGGATTGGCTTCATCGACTGCCAATACGTCGACGACGTACTCGCCATCCATAACGCCAATGCGTGTCAATCCATTTACAAAAAGGTTGATGAGTCTCATTGAATGTGTTTTATGAAAAGGAAAAGATGTTGCAGATTATGCTATTTGATCTCGCCAATGCTGGTCAGAACAGTGTCCATACGCTTTGTGTCCTCAACGATAAAGCGCGCAAAGTCGTCGGAGTCCAGGTACTGAATGGGTGTGTTCAACGAGGCCATTGCTGTCTTAAAAATGTTGTGATTAGCCGCGTCCTTCACCGAAGCGCGCAAGCGGTTGACCATTGGGTCAGGCGTGCCAACCGGGACGAAAAGGCCAGTCCACAGATAGAACTCACCATTAAAACCCAGCTCACTGGCTGTCGGCACTTCGGGTAGCGAAGGCACACGTTCGCGGCTCATCGAAGCCAGTACGCGCAGCTTGCCCGCTGCGATATGTCCGGCAATGGCACCAGGCGTTTGCATGGTGGCATCAACATGGCCAGCAATGAGTGCGGTGATCTGTTGCCCACCGCCTGAATAAGGGATATGCACCATTTTGAGATTGGCGGCATGCGCAAGGATCTCCATTGCCACATGTGTTGTACCGAATAGACCTGACGTACTGTAAGAAATAGTCCCTGGCTTAGCTCGAACGTCGCGCACAAACTCAGCTAACGTTCTCCAAGGACTCTCGGCACGCACAGCCAGTACAGTGGGGTCTGCGGTAATTCTTGCAATAGGCTTGAATTGGTTGATTTGGAAGCTAGATATGCGACCGCTGATACGATCAGAAATTGGGATCGTGATCATGCTTGGCAACGCCATCATTAGCGTGTAGCCATCGGATTTAGCTTTGGCTGCAGCAGCCATGCCGATTGCCCCCCCCGCGCCTCCCTTGTTTTCGATGACGATTGGCTGGCCGAGGTTTGTTGTCATCGCCGCGGCAAGCGGCCTGGCAGTGATGTCGGACACGCCACCCGGGGTGAACGGCACAATTATGGTTAGCGGACGGTCGGGGTAGTTCTGTGCTGTAGCGGCGACCACTGTAAACGTGGCAATGACTGACACAATGATCTTTGCCCAGTTCTTGATGTTCATGTTGAATCTCCGATTTATTGCCTTTGCACTGTTTGTCAAGGCTATTTGCTTAGTTAAGGGTCAATGTCTTGCAATTTTCTGCATCGCGTCTCGTAGCAATCTGAAGGTCATGCTCTCGAGTAACTTGAATGTATCAGCTGACAGATAACATTTCAGAATTGATACTTGCAGGCTGCCATCGAGTAACTCGGGGGCATTTAATACGATCGACCACATGACTGGTCAACTCTTGATCACATTATCCCCAAAAAGGATAACAGGGATAACCAAATCAGCTGCAGCACATTTCGTCTGCAGCTGACTGGGCATACTGCGGCTCAGCCGTGACCCTGACCCGGATTCCTTACCGCTCAGAAGTTAGTATTTCCGGCTCATGACCTGCCCCCATAAACCGAACCAAGCACCGAACTCAGCCTAACTGGACCACCCCGCTATGCTCCATTCAGCCATGAAAAAAGCCCCACTTGCAAAAACCAAGGGGGCTTTGATACTGGTGGCCTGGGGCGGAATCGAACCACCGACACAAGGATTTTCAGTCCTCTGCTCTACCGACTGAGCTACCGGGCCATGGGCTCGATTATAGCAGTGGTCAAGCTGCTCGCCGGGACTCAGGAGGCGCCGCGCTTACCCCGGGTGAGGTCAACACCAAGTTGTTTGAGTTTGCGGTACAGATGGGTTCGTTCCAAACCGGTTTTGTCTGCCACACGCGTCATTGAACCGTTTTCTCTGGCCAGGTGATACTCAAAATACGCCTTCTCGAACTCATCGCGTGCTTCGCGCAGCGGCTTGTCTAGCGTGAAGCTTTGCTGGGCTTGCAAGCCAACTTCCACGGTGACAGGTGTGACCGCAGTTTGACCGGTAGTGAGGACGTTTTTTGTTTCAACAACCAAGGCTTGGGTCGACATGGGTAACGCAGTTTTGCGTAAATGGCCTTTGGACAAGCCCTGGTCAACTGCTTTGAGAAGCTTTTGCAGGGTAATGGGTTTTTCAAGGAATGCCAGGGCACCAATTCGTGTGGCCTCAACCGCGGTGTCGATGGTGGCGTGGCCGCTCATCATAATCACCGGCATATTGAGTAAGCCCGACGATGACCACTCTTTGAGCAAGGTAACGCCATCTGTGTCGGGCATCCAGATATCGAGCAGCACCAGGTCAGGCCGTTCACGGCCACGGGCAGCCCGAGCTTGCGCGGCATTTTCAGCAACCTCGACAGAGTGCCCCTCATCGTTCAAGATTTCCCATAGCAGGTCGCGAATACCGAGCTCGTCATCGACCACCAAAATATTTGCCATGATTGCTTTTGTGTTTCTACCTGAAGCGATTTAAGCCACGTTTTCTTTGGCCATGGTGAATGATAACGACACTTGGGCACCTTGCACCACTTCGCTGACGATGCGGTTGCTGATATCTACACGCGCCCCATGTTCATCCGCTATTTTTTTCACAACAGCCAGTCCCAGGCCAGTTCCTTTGGTCTTGGTGGTGACATAGGGCTCAAAAGCACGCTTGAGGATAGTGTCTGAAAAACCAGCGCCATGATCGAGCACACTAAGCCGGACACGCTGGCGGGTTTCCTGCCACTGCGTTCTCACAATTACCGCATGTTCGGGACCGGCACGTTGGGCAGACTCGGTTGCATCCTGGGCGTTTTGCAGCAAGTTGTGCAACACCTGGCGTAACTGCTGTGTATCCCCGAGGACTGTGGGAAGATCCGGCTCCAACTCAGCTCGGATCAAGACCGGACTGGTTTCTGCGCTGTACAGCTGCAAAACCTCGGTAACCAGGGCATTGAGATCTATGGGTTTGAGTTCCGCAGCCGGCAGCCGCCCGAAATCACGGAACTCGTTGACCAGTCGTTTCATGGCATCAACCTGGTCAACGATGGTTTTCACAGACTTTGTCAGGATGAGTTGCTCGGGCAATGCCACTTTGCCAAAGAGTTTCATCTCCAAGCGCTCTGCTGAGAGTTGAATGGGTGTCAATGGGTTTTTGATTTCATGGGCCAACCGGCGCGCAACTTCGCCCCAAGCTTGTGCACGCTGGGCCGAAACAATTTCTGAAATGTCATCAAACACCAAGAGCCTAAAGCTCCCCGGTAGATCTGCGCCTCTAGCTACCAAAGTAATAGCGTTATCACCGATTTTTCCGGCCAATCCGGTTTGTGCAGCGCCCAATTGAAATGACTGCTGCCAGTGATCGCCATGCTCGGTACGCTCACCCAGAAACGCATCGAAATGCAGCTGTATAGCCCGGCCAAAATCCTCCAGGCCGGGGATGTCCTGCAGGGACTGCCCCACGCAGGCGGCCAATGGTACGCGCAGAATGCGCGTTGCACCGGGGTTGGCAGACTGAATCTGTCCCTGGGCATTCAAAACCATAACGCCTGCGGTGATATTGTCCAAAATGGTCTGCAGGTTGGCGCGTGCCGCATTGACTTGCTGCATGCTGCCTTCGACGGCCTGACGCGCATCGGCCAACTGCTGGGTCATGACGGCAAATGAGCGTGTCAAGCCGCCCAACTCATCCTTGCTCTGCAAGGCGGCTTTCGGGGTCAGGTCGCCCGCAGCCACCTGACGCACACCCTCGGCCAAGAGGAGCAAGGGACGGGTGATTTGGTTTCCCAGCAAAACCGCCAGCAACACCGCACCGAAAACGGCCAGGAAAAGGCTGAGTGTGAGAGTGCCGATGTACATGCGCTTGAGTCCTTCTCGGGCAAGTGCACGTTCCTGGTACTCGCGGTTCACTTCTGTCACAGCGAGTGCGTTGGCCACCAGGCTTGGGGGGAGCACCAGGCTGACCATTAAAAACCGGGCATCCGAAAAATCGCCCAGTCTGGAATTGGAGACCAAGGCCAACGCCTTGACTTTGGCTAGTGGGCTGTTCACGGTTGAGACTTCATCCAGGCCTTCGATCCAGGTCACCACACGCTGACTGCGGGCTGTCCTGAACTGTTGGGCACTGGGCCGCTCAGGGATCAACTGAAAGCGGGACTCACCAACACTGGCAATAAGTTGTCCGTTCGCACGCCATAACAAGGCGTCTTGCCCCCCTGTTTGTTCGCGCGCACGCTCTAACGCCAGCCCCGCGCTGGAGTCTGAGGTTTCTTGAAGCTGCTGGGCGGCTATGAGAGATTTGTTTGCCAGGTCTGAGGACAGCGCGTCCAAGGTGGCCCGCCCCAAATTGAGTCCGGCCTCGAGTGCCCCCTCAACCTTTACATCAAACCAACTTTCAATAGAACGCGACACAAACTGGTAGGACACCACATAAATCAACATGCCAGGTGCAAAACCAGCCAGAGCAAAAACCGCTGCAAGCTTGAGCAGCAAACGGCTACCGAAGCGTCCGCGGCGCATACGGCCGACCAGCCGAAGCGCTATCCAGCCGATACCCACCATGAGCAACAAGGCCACCACCACATTGAGCGCAAAAAGGCGGGCGTAATTACGCTCGTACATTTCACGGTTGTTGGTGGCTTGCGTGAGAAGGAAGAGCAATACCAGGCCCATAGCCACCATGACGGCAAGGCCGGCACCCACTGCCCAGCGCATGGGGTGCGGGTTGCGATAACCGGGTCCGGCGCTGGCTTGCAAGTCCGGGGTGTCTGAGCTCACTTCAGGCTTCCGGCTTGCAAGCGGTGGTTAACCTGAATGGAAATGGTCCAGTCATCTTGACCCAGTACACCAATTTGCAGGGGTCTCGGTAACTGGGAGACGTCCAACCGGAAACGGAATTCAACGCGATGTCGTGCGCTTGCATCCAGGTCAGACACCCATCCAATCTGCCAGGCAGAGATGCGCCGCACCGCAGCCAGGGCATCGTCCAGGCTGTCAAAAACCTGATTCAAGGTAAGCCCGGGACCGTTCGACGCAATCAAACCTGATGAGAAGCCGAGTCTCCAGCGCCGTGTCAGGGGCTGGTAAACCAGGCGCATGTGCCGTTGGACGCTCAGCACTTTCTTGTCTGTCCAGTACCAGCGATCCTGAAAAACATCAGCTTCAGCAATGAAAAAAACCGGCATGCCCCTGAGCAAGGCGTCTTCGACGGTGGACGGCAAATCAAATTTGAGGGATGCAGACAGCTCAATGGCGTCTGCCGAGCGCTCAACCCGAAACTGAGTCACTTCAACAACGGGGATTTCAGCTCGGACCAGTGATGGCATTAGAACAATTGCCCATGCAAAGATGAGCATGGCCAGTTCAGGCCAGGTCTTTTTCCAGAAGAGCGTAGTAAAAACCGTCATTGTCACCATGGCTATTGTGCTGGACAGTGTGGTTTTCCTCGCAAAAATAGGGCATTAAATGTCCCGGGGAAGGGAGCAAACGTGCTTCGGTGTTGTTTGCAAGAAACGTTTGAATCTGCGCTTCACCTTCGGCTTTAAAAACCGAACAGGTGCAGTACAGCAATCGGCCTTTGGGCCTGACCAGTGGCCAAAGGGCCTTGAGAAGTCTGGACTGAATAGCGACCAACTGACCCACGTCGCTTTGCCTGCGTAGCCAGCGTACATCCGGATGACGCCGAACGATGCCCGAAGCCGTACATGGCGCATCGAGCAAAATGGCGTCGAATAAATCACCATCCCACCAGCTTGCGGGCATGCTGGCGTCGGCATGAATCACGCTGGCGCGCAAGCCAAGACGACTTAAGGTTGTTTCAATGCGCTGGCAACGCTGGGCATCAATCTCTAGCGCAGTCACGCTGGCACCGGATATTTCCAGCAAATGGGCTGTTTTCCCACCCGGCGCTGCACATGCATCCAGCACCCGCAGCCCAGGTCTGCCCGACAAACCGGAAAGTAACAAAGGGGCAGCCATCTGTGCAGCACCGTCCTGCACGGAAACATCACCCGCCAGAAAACCGGGAACCGCCTGAACGGCCAGCGGCTTGTCTAAAACAACACCGAAGTGACCCGCCGCCGAGCCCCGAACACCGTTTTTTTCCAGGGTTTGCAGGTATTGATCCTGATTGCAATGCCTGGCGTTGACACGCAGCGTCATCGGGGGCTGCCGGTTGTTGGCAGTCAGGATTTCTTGCCAACAGTCGGGGTGGTCTTTTTGCAGCCGCTCAATCCACCAGAGCGGATGATTCCACAGCGCTTCGGGTAATTTGGCGGTCAGCAGAACCAGAGCATCCTGCTCACGCAGGAATCGCCGAAGACAGCCATTGATAAAGCCGGCTTGCGGCCTGAGTTTAGAGCTTCTTTTGGCTGCTTCTACGGCTTGGTTGACGAGGGTGAATGGCTCATAAGGCGCTTCGGCTTTGTTCCAGGCCAATGCCAGCGCCGTACAAAGCAGTGCATCAATTGGTGCGGGTGGGCGCCGCGAAGCCAACACCTTACACAATGCGTCAGCCCGCCCCAGTGACCTGAGCACCGCAAAAAGTAGCGCTTGTACGCCTGGCCTCAATACCGGCTCGACGTCTTCAAGTGCCGCAGTGGCAGACACCCCCTTACGGACTTCACCAAGAGTCTGTGCCGTAACCTGGAGTTGGGACCAAAGAGGAATTTTTTCGTTGGGAGTCATCCGGATCAGATAAAAAACGCCCCAAACCCGTCAAGCAGGTTTGGGGCGCTGATCAGCGGGAAGTGAGGATTACTCGCTGGCCACGTCGGCATTGACGTCAGCTTGCGCATCGCCCGCAAGTTCTGCGGCCTCCGCATCAGCAATCGCACGCCGCTCGGCATCGTCCATGTTTTCACGAATCTTGCGTGCTTCGTGATAGGCCATGCCGGTACCTGCAGGAATCAGGCGACCAACAATGACGTTTTCCTTCAAGCCGCGCAACTCGTCACGCTTGCCCATGATGGCAGCTTCTGTCAACACCCGGGTGGTTTCCTGGAAGGAAGCCGCACTGATGAAACTGTCTGTAGACAAAGACGCCTTGGTGATACCCAGCAAGAGATTGGTGAAACTGACCGGAATCTTGCCTTGAGCACGCAGAGCATCGTTGGTGTTGAGCATTTCGGAGCGCTCAACCTGTTCGCCAGCAATGTAACTGGAGTCCCCGGTGTTCTCAACCACCACCCGGCGCAGCATCTGGCGCACGATGACTTCAATGTGCTTGTCATTGATTTTCACGCCT
Source organism: Hylemonella sp. (assembly GCA_040382055.1). Classification (GTDB taxonomy): domain Bacteria; phylum Pseudomonadota; class Gammaproteobacteria; order Burkholderiales; family Burkholderiaceae_C; genus JBEIGE01. The sequence goes on along the minus strand of JBEIGE010000019.1, from coordinate 11,745 downwards.
TGCAAACGATACACGTCTTGTACTTCGTCCACGATGTAGCGTGCCAGCTCCTCGGAGCCAAGTAGGCGCAAGATGTCCTGTGGATCGGCCGGGCCGTCCACCACGCTCTCGCCTTTGTTCACCACTTGACCTTCGTGAACCAGGATGTTCTTCTCTTTCGGAACGAGGTCTTCCCAGACTTTTCCTTCAGGATCCGTGATTTGCATACGGATCTTGCCTTTAGTCTCCTTACCAAAGGACACAGTACCGGTCATTTCAGCCAGCACACCCTTGTCTTTGGGTGAGCGTGCTTCGAAGAGCTCGGCAACGCGCGGTAAACCACCGGTAATATCACGCGTTTTCTGGCCTTCTACAGGAATACGGGCAAGCACTTCGCCAGGGCCCACATCCTGACCGTCGCGCACCTGAACCAGAGAGCCAACCTGGAAACCGATAGTCACAGAGTGGTCGGTACCCGGGATCTTGACCTCATTGCCGGACGCATCAATCAGTTTGACCTGTGGGCGCACCACCTTGGTTGAGCCGCGGCGCTTGGGATCGATCACCACCAGCGTAGAGAGGCCCGTGACCTCGTCCACTTGTTTGGCAACGGTTAACCCTTCCTCAACATTCTCAAAATGTGCCTTTCCGGCAAATTCGGTAATGATGGGTCGAGTCAGTGGATCCCAGTTAGCCAGTATGGCACCTGCCTTGACAACCTGGTCAGCCTTGACGGTCAAAATGGCACCATAGGGTACTTTGTGACGCTCGCGCTCACGCCCATGCTCATCGTGAATGACGATTTCGCCTGAGCGGGCAATGACAACCAGCTCCTTTTTACTGTTGGTCACATAACGCATGGTTGCGTTAAAGCCGATAGTGCCGTTGGACTTGGCCTCAACACTGGAGGCGATGGCAGCCCGTGAAGCCGCACCACCAATGTGGAAGGTACGCATGGTGAGCTGGGTGCCAGGTTCTCCGATGGACTGTGCGGCAATCACGCCGACAGCCTCACCCAGATTGACCAGACCACCACGGCCCAGATCACGTCCATAGCACTTGGCACACAAGCCGAAGCGGGTAGCACATGTCAAGGCGGTTCGAACCTTGACTTCGTCAATGCCCACGGCTTCGAGTTCGTCGAGTGCGTCTTCGTCCAACATGTCCCCGGCACTGGCAATGACGGCCTGACTTTCAGGATGAATCACGTCTTCTGCCAAGGTGCGCCCCAATATGCGGTCACGCAGCGACTCAATGACTTCGCCGCCTTCAACGATGGCGCGCATCAAAGAGCCCTCTGAGGTTCCGCAGTCGAGCTCGGTCACCACCAGATCCTGTGTCACGTCAACCAGACGACGTGTCAGGTAGCCTGAGTTAGCGGTTTTAAGCGCGGTATCAGCCAGACCTTTACGTGCACCGTGCGTCGAAATGAAGTACTGCAATACATTGAGACCTTCACGGAAGTTAGCCGTGATAGGGGTTTCAATAATTGAACCATCAGGCTTGGCCATCAGGCCACGCATACCAGCGAGCTGACGGATCTGCGCAGCAGAACCGCGCGCACCGGAGTCGGCCATCATGTAAATGGAGTTGAAGGACTCCTGGTCAACAGTTTTTCCATGGCGATCAATGGTTTTCTGCGAACGCAGCTGATCCATCATCACTTTGGAAATTCTGTCGCCAGCCTTGCCCCAGATATCAACAACTTTGTTGTAACGCTCGCCGGAAGTTACCAAGCCCGAAACGTACTGTTGCTCGATGTCCTTAACTTCTTTTTCAGCACTTTCAATAATGGCTGGTTTTTCAACCGGCACAAGCATGTCATCGATACAGATGGAAATGCCAGACTTGGTTGCCAGGCGGAAGCCGTTTTGCAGCAACTTATCTGCAAACACCACCGTCTCTTTGAGTCCGCATTTACGGAAAGATACATTGATGAGCTTGGAAATTTCTTTCTTTTTCAATGCCTTGTTAATATTCGAAAAGGGCAGGCCCTTAGGCAGAATTTCACTGAGCAAAGCACGCCCGGCAGTGGTTTCTACCAGCGAAGTTGAAGCAGTAAATTCACCTGTTTCCTTGTCCTTGGTGTACTCGGTCAAGCGGACGTTGATCTTTGCAGTCAGGTCGACCTCGCCTGCATCCAGAGCGCGCTGGACTTCGGACGTGTCGGCAAAAATCAGTCCTTCGCCCTTGGCATTGATTCGCTCCCGGGTGGTGTAGTACAAGCCCAGCACAACGTCTTGAGAGGGAACAATCGACGGCTCGCCGTTGGCCGGGAAAAGCACATTGTTGGAAGCCAGCATCAACACACGGGCTTCCATTTGCGCTTCAACCGACAAGGGCACGTGAACAGCCATCTGGTCTCCGTCAAAGTCGGCATTAAAGGCAGCACAGACGAGCGGGTGCAATTGAATCGCTTTGCCTTCAATCAGGATAGGTTCAAACGCCTGTATACCCAAACGGTGCAGCGTTGGCGCACGGTTGAGCATGACCGGGTGCTCTTTGATGACCTCTTCCAGAATGTCCCACACCACCGGGGTACCGGATTCAACTTCCTTCTTGGCCGCCTTGATGGTGGTTGCAATGCCCATGGTCTCAAGCTTGGCAAAAATGAAGGGCTTGAAGAGCTCAAGCGCCATCAATTTGGGCAAGCCGCACTGGTGCAGCTTGAGGGTTGGGCCCACGGTAATCACAGATCGACCAGAGTAGTCCACGCGCTTGCCCAGCAAGTTCTGGCGGAAACGTCCGGACTTGCCCTTGATCATGTCGGCCAAAGACTTGAGCGCGCGCTTGTTTGCACCCGTCATGGCCTTGCCGCGGCGACCGTTGTCCAGCAAGCTGTCGACGGCTTCCTGCAACATGCGCTTCTCGTTGCGGGCAATGATCTCGGGCGCTTTGAGTTCGAGCAAACGACGCAAACGGCTATTGCGGTTGATCACGCGGCGATACAGGTCATTGAGGTCGGAGGTTGCAAAGCGGCCGCCGTCCAGGGGCACCAGAGGGCGCAGATCCGGCGGCAACACCGGCAGCACATCAAGCACCATCCACTCAGGCTTGATACCGGACTTCTTGAACGCTTCGAGAACTTTCAATCGCTTGGAGTTTTTCTTGATCTTGAGCTCAGAACCTGTGAGATCGTTGCGCAGCTTTTCAATAGTGTCGTCAATGTCGATGCTTTGCAGCAAATCCTTGATGCCTTCAGCACCCATCTTGGCAGTGAACTCATCACCGAATTCTTTGAACTTCGCATCAAAATCATCTTCGGACATGATGCTGAATTTCTTCAGCGGAGTCATGCCAGGGTCGGTAACGACATAGGCCTCAAAGTACAGGACACGCTCGATGTCACGCAGTGTCATGTCCAGCACCAGACCCAAGCGGCTGGGCAAGGACTTCAAGAACCAGATGTGCGCACAAGGTGCCGCCAGATCGATGTGGCCCATACGCTCGCGGCGTACTTTGGTCTGGGTGACTTCAACGCCACACTTCTCACAAATAACGCCGCGATGCTTCAGACGCTTGTACTTGCCACACAGACATTCGTAGTCCTTGATGGGTCCGAAAATCTTGGCACAAAACAGGCCATCACGTTCAGGCTTGAACGTACGGTAGTTGATGGTTTCCGGCTTTTTGACCTCACCAAATGACCAGGAACGGATTTTTTCAGGGGACGCCATGCCAATTTTGATGGCATCAAAATGCTCGTCGGGCGTGAACTGCTTAAACAGCTCGAGTAAAGATTTCATATAAATATTTCCTTCTTAAACAGTTGGCCTTAGGAGCGCTCAAGTTCAATGTCGATGCCCAAGGAACGAATTTCCTTGACCAGCACATTGAACGACTCGGGCATGCCCGCTTCAATGGAGTGTTCACCCTTGACGATGTTTTCATACACCTTGGTTCGTCCCTGTACGTCATCTGACTTGACTGTCAGCATTTCCTGCAGCGTGTAGGCTGCCCCATAAGCCTCCAGCGCCCAGACCTCCATCTCACCAAAGCGCTGTCCACCAAATTGAGCCTTGCCGCCCAGGGGCTGCTGAGTCACCAAGGAGTAGGGGCCTGTTGAGCGCGCGTGCATCTTGTCGTCCACCAGGTGGTGAAGTTTCAGGAAGTGCATGTAGCCCACCGTAGTGGTGCGCTCAAAAGCGTCGCCGGTCCTGCCATCAAACAACTGTGCTTGCGTTCTTGTTGCTGTCAGGCCCTTGGCTTTGGCGATGTCATCGGGGTAAGCCAATTGCAGCATGCCGCGGATTTCATCCTCAGACGCTCCGTCAAACACTGGGGTGGCAAATGGCACACCCTGAGTCAGATTGCTGGCCATTTCAATGATCTGGGCATCGCTTAGTTTGGAGAAATCTTCTTTCCGGCCTGAGCCGTTGTAGATCTTTTCCATAAAAGCCCGCACCTCAGTTGCCTTGGCCTCAGCCTGCAACATATCGCCGATCCGCTGGCCCAGGCCTTTGGCTGCCCACCCAAGATGAACCTCCAGAACCTGGCCGACGTTCATGCGCGAGGGAACTCCAAGCGGATTGAGAACCACGTCTGCTGGCGTGCCGTCTGCCATGTAGGGCATGTCCTCGACCGGAACGATCTTGGAAACCACCCCTTTATTGCCATGGCGACCCGCCATCTTGTCACCGGGTTGCAACCGACGTTTGACAGCAAGGTAAACCTTGACCATTTTGAGTACGCCAGCAGGCAACTCATCACCTTGCGTAAGTTTCTTGCGCTTTTCTTCAAAAGCCAGGTTAAAGCTGTGGCGTGTTTGCTCGAGTGAGTTTTTAATGCTCTCGAGTTGGGCGGCCACCTCTTCATCTGCCGGGCGAATATCAAACCAATGGAATTTCTCAACTGAAGCGAGGTAAGCTTTGTCAATTTTGGAACCTTTGGCAAGCTTGTTTGGACCGCCATTCACGGCCTTGCCTGTAAGTAGTTTTTCAATCCGGTCAAATGCGTCTGCTTCGACAATCCGCAACTGGTCGTTCAAATCCAGACGGAAACGCTTGAGCTCGTCGTCAATGATCTGCTGAGCACGCTTATCCCGAACAATTCCCTCGCGGGTGAAGACCTGGACATCAATCACGGTTCCTTGCGAGCCCTGGTCTACACGAAGCGAGGTGTCTTTGACATCACTGGCCTTCTCACCAAAAATTGCACGTAGCAATTTTTCTTCAGGCGTGAGCGTTGTCTCGCCCTTGGGAGTGACTTTGCCTACCAGGGTATCACCCGGCTGGACTTCTGCCCCCACGTAAATGATGCCCGACTCATCCAGACGATTGAGCTGCTGCTCGCTCAGGTTCGGAATATCACGGGTGATCTCTTCAGCCCCGAGCTTGGTGTCACGCGCCATGACCACAAGCTCTTCGATATGGATCGAGGTATAGCGGTCTTCAGCGACAACACGCTCGCTAATAAGGATGGAGTCTTCAAAGTTGTAGCCGTTCCAGGGCATAAACGCAATCAGCATGTTCTGGCCGATCGCAATTTCACCCACATCGGTTGAGGCACCATCAGCAATGACATCGCCCTTGGCTAGTTTGTCGCCTTTTTTGACAATCGGTCTCTGGTGAATGTTGGTGTTCTGATTCGACCGCTGGTACTTGATCAGGTTGTAAATGTCCACACCAACTTCGCCAGCCTGGGCTTCGGCATCGTTGACACGGATCACAACCCGCGTTGCATCGACGTAGTCGACCACACCACCGCGGTTGGCAGTAACAACCGTACCCGAGTCAATAGCGGCAACGCGCTCGATACCTGTACCCACCACGGGTTTTTCAGGCCGCAGAACGGGTACCGCCTGGCGTGACATATTGGCACCCATCAGGGCACGGTTGGCATCGTCATGCTCAAGGAAAGGAACCAGTGAAGCTGCCACAGAGACAATCTGGGCTGGAGATACGTCCATGTATTGAACGCGTTCAGCACCCACCAGAATCGACTCGCCTTTTTCGCGAGCGGAAACCAGCTCGCCGGTCAACTTGCCTTCCTTGTCCAGGATGGCGTTGGCTTGGGCAATGACGTACTTGCCTTCTTCAATCGCTGAGAGGTAATCGATGTCCATCGTTACCTTGCCATCAACCACGCGGCGGTATGGTGTCTCAATAAAACCATACTCGTTCAGTCTCGCGTACAGGGCCAGCGAATTAATCAGTCCGATATTCGGGCCTTCCGGTGTTTCAATTGGGCAGACACGGCCGTAATGGGTCACGTGCACATCCCGCACCTCAAAACCGGCACGCTCGCGGGTCAATCCGCCTGGGCCAAGGGCCGAAACACGGCGCTTGTGGGTGATCTCTGCCAATGGATTGGTTTGATCCATGAACTGAGACAGCTGAGAGGCGCCGAAGAATTCTTTCAGGGCGGCAGAAATTGGCTTCGAATTGATCAGGTCATGCGGCATCAAAGGCTCTTGCTCTGCCTGTCCCAATCGCTCTTTAACGGCTTTTTCAATACGTGCCAAACCGGTGCGGTATTGGTTTTCTGCAAGTTCACCTACGCAACGCACACGGCGATTGCCCAAGTGATCGATATCGTCCACTTCGCCACGACCGTTGCGCAAATCCACCAGGATCTTGACGACTGACAGGATGTCTTCGTTCGTCAGGACCATGGGGCCGGTTGACTCGGGACGACCCATCTTGGCATTGAACTTCATGCGTCCAACACGGGACAGGTCATAGGTGTCCGGGTTGTAAAACAGCCGCTGGAACAAGGCCTGCACCGCATCTTCGGTTGGCGGCTCGCCAGGGCGCATCATGCGGTAGATGGCAACACGCGCTGCAAACTCATCGACGGTCTCATCCGTACGCAAAGTTTGAGAAATGTACGCACCCTGGTCCAGCTCATTGGTGTAGATGCACTGCAGGTCCTGAACGCCTGACAAACGTATCTTTTTCAGTAAAGCCTCGGTCAGTTCCTCGTTGGCTTTGGCAATGATTTCACCGGTTTCCAGATCGACCACATCACGGGCGACTACGCGACCCAGCAGAAAGTCTTCAGGCACGCTGATGTGCGTCGTTCCGGATTGTTCAAGTTCACGGGTGTGGCGCACCGTGACGCGTTTGTCTTTCGCAACCACCACTTTGCCGCTCTTGTCAGTCAGGTCAAAGCGGGCCACTTCGCCGCGTAAACGTTCAGCCACAAACTCCATTTGTGCGCCGCTGTCCATCAAGCGGAAATTGTCATTGACGAAGAAATTGGCAAGTATGGACTCCGAGTTGAGTCCGATCGCCTTCAGAAGAATCGTCACCGGCATCTTGCGTCTGCGGTCAACACGGAAGTACAGCAGGTCTTTCGGATCAAATTCAAAATCGAGCCATGAACCACGGTAGGGAATAATGCGCGCCGAGAACAACAGCTTGCCCGAACTGTGGGTCTTGCCCTTGTCATGCTCGAAAAATACGCCCGGTGAGCGGTGCAACTGCGAAACAATTACACGCTCGGTGCCATTGATGATGAAAGAGCCTTTGTTGGTCATCAGAGGCACTTCACCCATGTAGACTTCTTGCTCTTTGACTTCCTTGACCACCTTGTTTTGTGGGGTGGAGGATTCGCGATCATAAATAATCAACTGGACTTTTGCCCGAACAGCAGAAGCGAATGTCAGGCCTCGCGTCTGGCATTCACGGACATCAAACCCCGGTTTGGCAAGGTTGTATTCGAGAAACTTCATCTCGACAAAGCCATTGTGCGAAACGATCGGGAAGGCGGCATCGAATGCGGCCTGAAGGCCCTCGATGGTTCGCTTCTTGGGTGCTGCGTCGGCTTGCAGGAACGCCGTGTAGGCATCCTTTTGCATCTGCAACAAATAGGGAATTTCAAGCACGCTGTCGCGCGTACCAAAACTTTTACGAATGCGCTTGCGTTCAGTGTATGTGTAAGCCATGAGATCTCCGGGCAAAGACTAAGGAATCCTGGGGGTCCTAGGCGACTGTGTTTCATTTCTTGGTGATTGGCCGCTACCAATCATTGGCGGACGGTTACGCATTGCACGCAACCCGAACCAAGGCGCTTTCTGCAGTCGGGACAGAAAACACTTCAAAACCGAAATTCGATTCAAGCTTTGAAGTGTGCTCTGCAGCACACAGGCCAGCCCGCAGGCCGGCCCACTTCGTATTACTTGAGCTCGACTTTCGCGCCAGCCTCTTCCAGCTTTTTCTTGGCAGCTTCAGCGTCTGCCTTGGCCATTCCTTCTTTGACCGCTTTAGGCGCGGCATCGACCAGGTCTTTGGCCTCTTTAAGGCCAAGGCCAGTGATTTCGCGCACGGCTTTGATCACGGAAACCTTGTTGGCTCCGGTTTCCATCAACATGACGTTGAACTCTGTTTTCTCTTCAGCAACAGGTGCGGCAGCACCGCCGCCGGCAGCGGGTGCAGCCATAGCAGCAGCGCTAACGCCGAATTTCTCTTCGATGGCTTTCACCAGGTCGTTGAGTTCCATGACTGTCATGCTGTCAAGCGCAGTCAAAAATGTGTCTTTGTCGAATGCCATTTTTTATCCTCTGAATTTTTCAAACAATTGATTTGCAAGTTGCACAGGCTTTAAGCAGCCACGGCCTCTTCTTTTTTTGCCGCCAAAGCGCCCAGAACCACAGCGGCTCGGGACATAGGCGACATCAACAAGCCACAAAGCTGGGCCAACAGCACTTCCCGGGATGGGATGTTGGCCAGTTGCTTCACGCCATTCACGTCCAGTGCTTTGCCACCGAATGCACCACAGCGAATCACCAATTTGTCATTGGTTTTCGCAAAGTCAGCCACTACTTTCGCAGCGGCTACAGCATCGGTGGAGAAGCCATAGATCAACGGACCGGTCATCTGGCTGGACACAACCTCAAAAGCACTGCCTGCTACGGCACGGCGGGCCAGCGTGTTTTTCAACACACTCAGGCTCACGCCATTGCTGCGCGCAGCAGAGCGCAATTTGGTCATGTCAGCAACCGTGATGCCGCGGTATTCCGCCATCACAAGCGTTTGAGCTTTTGCGGCGAGGCTGGTCACATCACTGATGACCGCTTCTTTCTCACTGCGATTAAGACTCAAGGTCTACTCCTTTAAATTACGTCGCCGGCCTGAGCCCTTGACGTCTTACACTGCAGCGACCAACTGTTCGAGGAAAAATTCCTTTTGCAGTGGGATCGCCATCTGCGTTGGAAATTAAGCACAGTTAACTGCACACCAACGGTCTTGGATGGCCTGGACACACTTTTCAGTGCATCCAGCCCACCACACGGGACGCCCTTTCAGGCATCCAGATCTCTTCATTACGACGCAATCGTCTGGGTGTCCACGCGAACGCCCACACCCATCGTGCTGGAAACAGCAACTTTCCGCAAATACACACCCTTGCTTGAAGCCGGCTTGGCTTTGTTCAAGGCATCCACCAATGCAGCCAGATTACCTTTGAGCTTATCGGTATCGAACGAGCGGCGACCAATGGTGCCGTGCACAATGCCAGCCTTGTCAACACGGAACTGCACCTGTCCAGCCTTAGCATTTTTGACAGCTGTAGCCACATCGGGCGTAACGGTACCCACTTTTGGGTTTGGCATCAGACCTCGTGGCCCCAGAATTTGCCCTAATGTACCGACAACTCGCATAGCGTCCGGCGCAGCAATGACGACATCGAAGGGCATGTCACCTGCCTTGACCATAGCAGCCAAATCATCCATTCCAACGATATCAGCACCAGCAGCCTTGGCTTCTTCCGCCTTGGCACCCTGAGCGAACACGGCCACACGTTTGGTCTTACCGGTTCCGTTGGGTAGTACAACAGCACCACGAACAACCTGGTCTGATTTCTTCGCATCAATACCCAACTGAACTGCAACATCAATCGACTCGTCAAATTTGGCAGTTGCACACTCTTTGACAAGTGTCAATGCATCAACCAATGCGTATAGCTTGTTGCTGTCAACCTTACCCTGGAAGGATTTTTGTTTTTTGGTGAGCTGAGTCATTTAAACACCCTCCACGTTCACACCCATCGAACGGGCTGTGCCGGCGATGGTACGGACAGCTGCATCCAAATCGGCTGCAGTCATATCCTTCATTTTTGTTTTTGCAATTTCCTCAAGCTGAGCCCGGGTAATCTTGCCAACCTTGTCGGTATGGGGACGCGCTGAACCCTTGTCCAGTTTGATGGCCTTTTTAATCAAAACCGTCGCTGGCGGGGTTTTGATGATGAAGGTAAAACTTTTATCTGCAAATGCTGTGATCACCACTGGCAATGGCAGACCTGGCTCTACACCTTGTGTCTGCGCATTAAAAGCCTTACAGAACTCCATGATGTTGAGACCGCGCTGGCCCAAAGCTGGGCCGATGGGCGGAGAAGGATTTGCCTTGCCCGCCGGAACTTGCAGTTTGATAAAACCGACGATTTTTTTCGCCATGATTTCTCCTTACGGGTGCAAACGTCTGAACATTTTGATCAGACTCCCCGGGGTTGACGACTCAATATTTAAATCTGTGCCGAGTCGGTAAGCACAAATGAAACCATTCATCCAGTTCTGAATACTCAGGTAACTCAGGTTTTTTCTACTTGCGAGAACTCCAATTCAACCGGGGTGGAGCGGCCAAAAATGGTCACTGCCACGCGCACCTTGTTTTTCTCGTAGTTCACATCTTCAACCGATCCATTGAAATCGGTAAACGGACCGTCCTTGACACGGACATATTCGCCAACCACAAACTCAACTTTGTGTCGCGGCTTCTCCGCACCCTCTTGCATCTGGTTGACAATTTTCAAGACCTCAGCCTCGGAAATTGGCGCTGGGCGGTTTTTAGCGCCACCAACGAAACCGGTTACCTTGTTGGTGTGCTTGACCAAGTGCCAGGTATCGTCATCCATGACCATCTCTACCAAAACATAACCTGGAAAGAACTTGCGCTCGGTTGTCTTTTTCTGGCCATTCTTGATTTCCACAACTTCTTCCATGGGAACAAGAATCCGGCCGAATTTGTCCTGCATGCCAGCGCGGGTGATCCGCTCCACGATATTGCGCTCAACCGCCTTCTCCATGCCGGAATAGGCGTGAACAACATACCACCGTAAATCAGGGTTGGTCGGGGCAGTCGCAAGAACGGATGCCGGGGATTCAACAATATCTGTCATTATTTTTTCCATCCCAGAATCAGGTCATAAAACAGCCATTCCAGCGTCTTGTCGGTCAGCCAGAGAAAAAGCGCCATCACCACCACAAAACCAAAAACATAGGCCGTCATTTGGATTGCCTCTTTGCGGGCAGGCCAAACAACTTTTCTGACCTCACGCCACGAGTCGCGGCCAAAAGCCACCAATTCACGACCAGACTCAGAACTCAAAAAGACAACAACAGATGCCAGCAACCCCAACAACAGCGAACCCCATTGCGCTAGCTGGCCCTGCTTCGCCAGCAAATAAAAAGCAGCAAGTGAGGCGATAACCAGAATCCCGGAAATCACCAGCTTCGCCTTTTCAGCTCCAGATCCAACAGTTTGAACTTGTGACGTTGCCATTTTTTCCTTAACCAGACACATAAGCCCGCAAAATTAAAGCGGGCTTTTTACCTTTTTGCCAATCCATCAATTGGCAGGGGCAGTAGGAATCGAACCTACAACCTTCGGTTTTGGAGACCGACGCTCTGCCAATTGAGCTATACCCCTACAGAAAACTAAGCAATAATTTTGGCAACCACACCGGCGCCCACGGTCTTACCACCTTCACGGATGGCAAAGCGCAGACCTTCTTCCATGGCAATCGGGTTGATCAGCTTGACTGTAATCG
>JBEIGE010000018.1:0-70387 GCA_040382055.1 Hylemonella sp. | reverse complement strand
GTTCCGATCAAGTCGGAGTCGGATATCCAACCGTCATAAATGGACTTGCCGGACTGCATGGAAGTTTGCAGTTTTTCAACCACGTCACCCTCTTGGATCAGGTCATGTTTAACCTTGATCCCGGTGATTTCTTCAAAAGCTTTGGCCAGTACTTTGGACTCGTACTCGTGCGTTGTAATGGTTTCGGACACCACCGAAATTTCTTTCACACCCTTGGCTTTTAACTTTTTGGCCGCTTCAATGAACCATTTCATTTCATCGACTTGCTTTTCCTTGCTAAGGGTTGAAGGTTGAAACTCACTGTCAATCCATCTTTTGGCCGCCGCTTCGTCTGCCCATGCGCTGTTACCCAGCGCGCAGGCTACGGCGATTGCCACCATTGAATACCGCATCTTCATGATTTGTCTCCTCATTGGTTGAAAGTCCCCCTCTACTTAAAGGCAAATTCGGCTCCAGGGGAAATTGAGTCGATCCTTTTGAAACTTCTGCCTATCCTTTTCGCATCACGAGCCCCACGACGGCCATTGAAAATACAAAACCAAACCAAATCGAAGGCTCGGACTCCAGTGCCATCCACGCCATGAGGTGACCGCTGACACCGAGAAAGGCAAGGTTCACGTAGGCAGCGCTGAGCAGGCCAATAAATAGTCGGTCGCCGCGCGTAGTCGCCATAGGCAAAAAGCCCTTGCGCACCACCGTGGGCGATTTAATTTCCCACACCGTCATGACAATAAGCATGATCACTATGCAGCTAAAGAAAATCGCAACCGGCAGCGTCCAGGCCATCCATTCAAACATTGTCAGCTCCTCTAAACCCGCCCCATTGCAAAGCCTTTTGCAATGTAGTTGCGAACAAACCAGATCACGACAGCACCAGGCAGGATGGTCAACACGCCAGCAGCGGCCAGTGTTGCCCAGTCCATGCCTGAGGCAGACACCGTGCGCGTCATGATGGCGGTGATCGGCTTGGCGTTCACGCTGGTCAGGGTACGCGCCAGCAGCAGTTCGACCCAGCTGAACATGAAGCAGAAAAACGCTGCTACCCCTACACCTGCCTTGATAAGCGGAATGAAAATGCGAACAAAGAAGTGCGGGAAGGTGTAGCCATCGATATAGGCAGTCTCATCAATCTCGCGTGGAATGCTGCTCATGAAACCTTCCAGAATCCAGACCGCCAGCGGTACGTTGAACAGCAAGTGCACAAGCGCCACTGCTATGTGCGTGTCCATCAGTCCAACCGATGTATACAACTGAAAGAAAGGCAGTAAAAAAACGGCTGGCGGTGTCATGCGGTTGGTGAGTAGCCAGAAGAACACATGCTTGTCGCCCAGAAAGCTGTAACGGGAAAACGCATAGGCAGCAGGCAACGCCACGATCAGCGAAATCACGGTATTGATCACCACATAAATCAGGCTGTTGATGTAGCCGGAATACCAGGCGGGGTCGGTAAGTATCTGCTTGTAGTTGTCCCAGGTGAAGTGGACGGGAAACAGACTGAACCCGGCCACGATCTCGTTGTTGGTCTTGAAAGACATATTGACCATCCAGTAGATGGGCAACAAGGCGAACACCACATAAGCCAACATGAACAACGAACGCTTCTGGAACCTGGGTCTATTCATGACCGGCCTCCTTGGTCTGGGTGCCCACACGTTGCATCCAGTTGTAAAGGACAAAACACATGAGCAAAATGATCAAAAAGTAAATCAGCGAGAACGCAGCAGCTGGACCCAGATCGAACTGGCCCACGGCTTTTTGCGTCAAGAACTGCGACAAAAAGGTGGTGGAATTGCCCGGCCCGCCACCGGTGAGTACAAACGGCTCGGTGTAAATCATGAAGCTGTCCATCAAGCGCAGCAGCACAGCAATCATCAGCACGCCGCGCATTTTGGGTAGCTGCACGTACCAGAACACATCGAGTTTGCTCGCGCCGTCAATGCTGGCGGCCTGGTAATAGGCGTCTGGAATAGAACGTAGTCCGGCGTAGCCGAGCAAGGCAACCAGTGGTGTCCAGTGCCACACGTCCATGAGCAGCACCGTGAGCCAGGCATGCATCGCGTTGCCGGTGTAGCTGTATTCAATCCCCACGCCTTGCAGCGCGGCCCCCATCAAGCCTATATCGGTGCGCCCGAAAATTTGCCATATAGTGCCCACCACGTTCCAGGGTATCAGCAGGGATAGCGACACAATCACCAAGGCCGCTGAGGACTTCCAGCCCTTGGTAGGCATGGACAGCGCCAGCAAAATGCCCAGCGGCAACTCCACGGCCAGCACCGAGAACGAATAGATGATCTGACGCAGCAATGCACCGTGTAGTTCTTCATCGCGCATGATGGCTGTAAACCATTCTGTACCCACAAACACCCGTCGCTCGGGCGAAATAATGTCTTGCACTGAATAGTTCACTACCACCATCAAGGGCAAAATGGCTGAAAAAGCCACGCAAAGCAGCATCGGCAAGATCAGGAACCAGGCTCTCTGGTTGACGGGTTTGGTTATCGTGCTCATTGTTTGTCCCTCACGCCACGATCTCTTCGTTTTTATAGAAGCAGGGATGGGACCCCATCACCTGCAGCCACGCCGTGTCGCCCAGTTTGAGTTGCGTGGTATGGGGCGGAAGGCGCGCTTTGACCAGAACGCCGTTGTGCGCTGCACTCAGAATGACATGGGTGCCCACCTCTTGCACCTGGCGCACCTCCATGGGTAACGCGCCTGGTGCTTGTGCACTGACTAGCCTCACGTATTCTGGTCGAACGCCAAGCTTGTAGTCGCCGCTAGGCAGTTCGACGCCTGCAAGCAGGGGCAGGCTGGCACCAGCCATCTCAAAGGCTGTCCCATTGCTTCGTCCGGCCAAAAAGTTCATACCCGGCGAGCCTATGAAGTGGCCCACAAAGGTGTGGCTAGGGCGCTCGAACAGGTCAGCCGCGCTGCCCACTTGCACCGCGCGCCCACGCGTCATCACCACCACCTGTTCCGCAAAAGTCAGGGCTTCGACCTGGTCATGCGTCACATAGATCAGAGTGAGATTGAGCTCCTGTTTTATCTGCTTGAGTTTTCGGCGAAGTTGCCATTTGAGATGAGGGTCGATCACTGTGAGCGGCTCATCAAACAGCACCGCTGACACGTCGGGGCGCACGAGGCCACGGCCCAGCGAGATTTTTTGCTTGGCATCTGCTGTCAGGTTGGAGGCGCGCTGGTTGAGCTGACCACTCATGTCCAGCATTTCAGCAATCACACCCACACGCTCCTTGATCTTTGCAGCCGGCATCTTGCGATTGCGCAAAGGAAAGGCCAGGTTCTCAGCTACCGTCATGGTGTCGTAAATCACCGGAAATTGGAATACCTGAGCAATATTGCGCTGTTGTGGGCTGTACTGAGTGACGTCTTTCCCGTCAAACTTAACGCCACCTTGTGAAGGCATCACCAGCCCGGACATGATGTTGAGTAAGGTGGTTTTGCCACATCCAGACGGCCCCAATAGCGCGTAG
Organism: Hylemonella sp.; assembly: GCA_040382055.1. Classification (GTDB taxonomy): domain Bacteria; phylum Pseudomonadota; class Gammaproteobacteria; order Burkholderiales; family Burkholderiaceae_C; genus JBEIGE01. The sequence goes on along the minus strand of JBEIGE010000018.1, from coordinate 66,899 downwards.
GCGCCGCCGTCTTCAAACGTCATTTGAAGGGGTAGCAAGGCGTAGTCGCTGTCCTGCTTGGGGCGGGGCCGATATGCGTGGGCCAAGTCGAGTTCGATGCGCGCCATATCAACAGCCTTTGGCACGCATCGGCGCTTGCAGCAACAGGCCCTGAGCGTCAAATGCATAGACCTGTGAGGGGTTGAAATAAAAGGTCGTTGAAGCACCTAGATCAAAATGGTGAACGCCTGTGAGTTGTGCTACCAGTTCGCCTAATGCAGTCTGAAAATGCACAAAAGTGTCGCTACCAGAAATTTCCGCCAACTCCACTTTTCCGGGCAAGGCCACATCGCCTGGCTGGGCCAGGGTGCGTAAGACGCTGGCACGCATCCCGATGGTCAGGGTGCCGGGACTTTGGACATCGCCAGGAAGCATCAAGTCAAGGTGCGGACCGTGATCGAGTTGCACGCCGCTTGACGTTCGTTGCGCACGCAGCAGGTTCATGGGCGGGTCGCTGAAAGCTCTGGCCACCCGAATCGAGCACGGTGCGTAAAACACCTCCGAGGAAGGTCCGTACTGCAGCAGTTCTCCCGCGTCCATTACAGCGGTATACCCGCCCAGCAAAAGTGCCTCGCCAGGTTCGGTCGTGGCGTAAATCACGGTGGAGTCTCCTGTGGCAAATAGGGCGGTCAGCTCGTCGCGCAGTTCTTCTCGCAGTTTGTAGTCCAGATTGACAAGCGGCTCGTCGAGGAACATGAGCGGTGCGCCTTTGACCAATGCGCGGGCCAGTGCCACACGCTGCTGCTGACCACCCGAGAGTTCCGAGGGGTAGCGGTCGAGAAACATCTCGATGTGGAGTTTTTCTGCCAAGGCAGTGACGCGCTGAGCTACGTTTGTATGACCACGCAACTTGAGCGGCGAGGCTATGTTGTCAAACACCGTCATGGATGGGTAATTGATGAACTGCTGGTAAACCATGGCCACATTGCGTTCGCGCACAGGTACACCCACCACGTTGACTCCCTCTACCAGCACACGGCCGCTGGTGGGTAAGTCCAGGCCGGCCATGACACGCATCAGGCTGGTTTTGCCCGCCTGGGTCGCACCCAGCAGCACCGTGACGGCGCTTGGACAAACATCCAGATCCAGGTCATAGAGCCACTGCTGCGCACCCACTTTTTTGCTCACACCTTCAAGCCGTAACGCCATCTCAAACCTTTTGCTTGTTGCACCCATTTGGCGCACTACTTATTCGCTTATGAGAATTATTGTTCGCTATCATTCGTTTAAGCTAGGTGTTTACCCTGAAATTATTCCTTTTAGTTCGAATTAGAGTCGAGGGAAGCGTTTTGAGCATTGAGTAACAATTCACCATGAACCCCAATCCTCGCCAAATCAAACTTCTTAAGGTCGTGCGAGCCACTGGATCGGTGACCGTTGAAGAACTGGCGGACCAGTTGGGTGTGACGCTACAAACGGTGCGTCGTGACGTGCAGCGCCTGGCCGACGAAGGACTGCTGACGCGCTTTCATGGCGGTGTGCGCGTACCGGGCTCTACGGTGGAGAACATGGCCTATCCGCAGCGCGAGGTGATGCACGTCGAGGGCAAAGCTCGTATTGCACGCGCCGTGGCCGCCGCCCTGCCCCATGGCTGCTCGCTCATACTGAACATTGGCACCACCACCGAAGCTATCGCCCGAGCCCTGATGCAGCATACCGGCCTGCGCGTGATCACCAACAACTTGAACGTTGCCGCGATTCTGAGCGCCAACCCGAACTGCGAAGTGATCGTGGTTGGCGGTGTGGTGCGCGGGCGCGACCAGGGCATTGTGGGCGAAGCGGCGGTGGACTTTATCCGTCAGTTCAAGGTCGACATTGCGCTCATTGGCATATCGGCCATTGAATCAGACGGTTCGCTGCGAGACTTTGACTACCGCGAAGTCAAAGTCTCGCAAACCATTATTTCCCACGCCCGAGAGGTGTGGGTGGCCGCTGACAGCAGCAAGTTCAACCGCCCGGCCATGGTCGAGGTGGCACAGCTATCGCAAGTTGACCGCCTCTTTTCTGACGCCGTACCGCCTGACCCGTTTATGGAACTCATGGCGCAAGCCCAGGTTCGGTTTGAACTTGCATAAGGCCAGCCGTCGCTACTCTATAACTCTGCACTTCATCCATCCATGACCTACCTGCTAGCCCTTGATCAGGGCACCACAAGCTCCCGAAGCATCGTTTTTGACGCCGATGGGGTCGTTGTTGCCATGGCCCAACAAGAGATCACCCAGATCTACCCGCAGCCCGGCTGGGTGGAACACGACCCGCTGGACATCTGGCGCACCCAGCTAGCCACCGCCCGGGAGGCACTGCTTAAGGCTGGAATCAGCGCGAAACAGGTGCGCGCCGTGGGCATTACCAACCAGCGGGAAACCACTGTGGTCTGGAACCGCGCTACAGGCCAGCCGATCCATAAAGCCATCGTCTGGCAAGACCGACGCGCCGAACCGACCTGCGTGGCCCTTCGCGAGCGAGGCCTGGCACCCACCATCCGGCAAAAAACCGGTCTGCTGGTAGATGCGTATTTTTCTGGCACCAAGTTGCAGTGGATTTTGGACCACGTACCCGGCGCACGCGCACAGGCGGCCAATGGCGAGCTGGCTTTTGGCACCGTAGACAGTTGGCTTATCTGGCAGCTCACGGGCGGGCAGGTGCACGCAACCGACGTGAGCAACGCTTCACGCACCATGCTGTTTAACGTGCACACCAACACTTGGGACACCGAACTTCTGCAGGCCATGGACATAGCCCCCGCGATGATGCCGCGTGTGCTGCCTTCGGCTGCTCATTTTGGCGAGGTGGTACCAACGCTGCTTGGCCATGCCGTGACCATAGGCGGGGTAGCCGGTGACCAGCAAAGCGCGCTTTTTGGCCAAGCCTGCTTTAGCGCGGGCATGGCCAAAAATACCTATGGCACCGGCTGCTTCATGCTGATGCACACCGGAGAGAACTTTCAGACATCCACAAACGGCCTGATCACCACCAGCGCTGCGCAAGTCAGCGCCAAGCCCGAGTTTGCAATCGAAGGCAGCGTATTTGCTGGCGGTGCTGTCGTGCAATGGCTGCGTGACGGCCTGGGTGCCATCCGCAGCAGCGCTGAAGTGCAAGCACTGGCGCAGACTGTGCCCGACAGCCTTGGCGTCATGCTGGTGCCTGCCTTTACTGGCCTGGGCGCACCCTACTGGAACCCCGAGGCGCGCGGCACCATCACCGGCCTGACACGCGGCAGCACAACAGCTCACATTGCGCGTGCGGCGCTGGAGAGCATCGCTTTTCAAAGCGCGGCCCTTTTGCAAGCCATGGCGCGCGACGCGCAACAGGAAGGAGCAGCAGCGGTGACCGAGCTGCGCGTGGACGGCGGAGCCTGCATCAACGACTTGCTGATGCAATTCCAGGCCGATTTACTGGGTATAACCGTGGTGCGACCGGTAGTAACAGAAACCACTGCCCTGGGAGCCGCCTATCTGGCTGGTCTGTCTTGCGGCCTGTACCCCAGCACGGCAGCCTTGGGCGAACTCTGGAAAGCCGAGCGCCGCTTTGAGCCGCGCATCAGCCCAGCCCAAGCCCATGAAAAGATGCAGCGCTGGGAACACGCAGTGCGCCAGGCTACAGCGAGGTAAGAAACATTAACTAGCGACGCTTGGGCACCACTAACCGAATAAAGCACGAAGCGACTAAGATTTGTGCCTCTCGGATCAATGGAATTCGCACCATGCATTTCACGGCAATTTCTGTTACTGAAAACTCACCACCAAAACGGGCTGATTTATGAAACTAACTGACATCGAACAGAAGACACTGTCTCACAGACTTTATACCGCCTTGGTGCTACCACTCAAAGATGATGAAATTGATGAGCCCGGCTTGCGTAAACTGGTTAGGTACTTTGCAGAACATCGTTTTTCTCAGGTGGGAGGACTGATCGCCAACCCGGAAGCGGGTGAGGTTGCTTACCTTAGCCGTGCAGAGAAGCGTCGCATTTTAGAAATTGTGATGGAAGAGGCTGGTGGCCGTTTACCCGTATTGGCGGGCACCTTTGGATGGACAACCAAAGATGCAGTTCAAGCCGCTCAAGACGCCAGTGAATTTGGCGTGGATGGATTATTCGTTATCCCACCCGCTGGCTCTATGGATGTCTCGGTTGCATGGGACGCTGCGAGATATCCGGAGGTTTGGATTGATCAGATTTTGTTGCAGCAAGCAGCGGTTGATCTTCCAATGTTTGCACATCCAATTTCCAACTCCACACCTCAGTGGGGACTGGGATTACCGCTGGAGTCCACTCTCGCGGTTTGTCGTGCGGTGCCTAACATGATAGGCTGGAAAATGACCTATTCACCACAAGGTGCTCGCGTCATCGGACGTGCTTTGCGTGAACATCTCCCCAAGGTTGCAGTGATGCCTTCAAGCGCTCACCTTTTTCACGACTACCTCGCATCAGGTTGGCAATTCGACGGTGCCATCAGCGGCTCATTTAACTACGCCATGGAGCCAATGCTGGAACACATAGAAGCCTTCAACCGACTTGATCTTCAAGCCGCGAGGAAAATTTGGAACGGTGGAATGGCCAGACTCCATGAATACGTCTATGCTGAACCAGGCCGGTTGCATGTACGATACAAAGTCGCGACTTGGCTGCGCGGCTTGATCGATTCACCTGCCATGAGAGCGCCAATGCCACGTCCTCGTCCTGAAGAAATTCTCACACTTTCCAGGCTGATATCTGCGGCCGGCATGGAGGTCGTGAGAAGTCAATCTGAACAGATCCTCTAACAGGAGCAACTTGTCATGAACTCAAACCGCCGTTTATTGTTGGTCACCGCCGCTGGTTTTGTTACCACAGCCTCAATTCCAGTCTTTGCCCAGTCAACATTCCCGAGTCGATCCATTCGCTTGGTTGTTCCGTTTCCACCTGGCGGGTCAACGGATGTTGCTGCCCGGACAATAGCTGAACGCCTTGCGAGCGATTTAGGTCAACCGGTCATTGTCGACAACCGCCCTGGTGCCGGAACAACGATTGCCGCAGCACAAGTTGCAAACTCCCCCGCTGACGGTCACACTTTGTATATCACTGGAACCATCAGCCACGCCTCGGCTGCCGCCCTCTACACCAGCTTGCAATACGACCCCATCAAGTCATTTGAGGCAGTTGGGTTTGTGACTGAGTCGCCTTTCATTTTGGTTGTTAACAGCACCTCGCCTTACCGCACGGTGCAGGACCTCATTCAAGCGGCAAGAGCTCAACAAGGCACTGTGGCTTATTCTTCAAGCGGTAACGGAGCAGCTCCCCACCTCAGCACTGAACTTATGGGGCGGTCAGCGGGTGTAAAGTTTTTACACATCCCCTACAAGGGCGTGGGGCCAGCTTTAACAGCATTATTGGCCAATGATGTGCAGTTCACGGTAGCTGATACGGGTGCAGTCCCGCATATCACAGGGGGGCGTTTACGCGCATTGTCTGTTCTGAGCGCAAATCCCTCGCCCATGCTTACAGGCATACCTGGACTCTTGGCCTCTGGCATACCCGATGTCGATATATCCAGCAATCTCGGCATTCTGGTTCCGGCAGGTACGCCCGGCGCTATTCTTGACCGCCTCAATTCAAGCCTCAATCGAGCACTCGCCCAAGACGAGATCAAAGCCAAGTTATCAGGGCTCGGACAAATGGCGGTTCCTCGTTCTAGGGCTGATTTTCAGCGCACACTGACAAACGATGTTCGACGCTACGCAAGCGTCGTCAAAGAAGCAGGAATCCGAATAGATTAGATTGTTGGCTCAGCCAATAACAGGGCAATTCCACCCGGGATGATTCAACGAGGGGCGTTAGTCTCAACGCCACTTTTCACCTGACGCGGGATAAATTCACGTTCTACGTTTTGGTTTGATAACGCGGCTCTTGTTGGTGGCCTTCCTGACGGTTTTTTTAACCACATCTTTGAGCACATGAATCGGCGACTTGGGGGCACGGACAGACTCTGAAGTCCCTCTGCGGCCATTGCGTTTGGCAAAACTATTGGGCGCTGATTTCTCCAGACCGTCTTGCATGTCTTCATCTGCAAACATACCCTTGTCTTTGTGACTTCGGATCAATGCGATTTCTCCATCCCTCACCAGCCGAAAATCAATTCGACGCCCATCCAGGTCAACCCTGCTCACCTGAACCCTCACACGCGAACCAATCGCGTAGCGAATGCCTGTGCGCTCGCCACGAAGTTCCTGGCGTGTTTCATCAAATCGGAAGTATTCACCACCAAGTTCGGTGATGTGTACAAGCCCCTCAACATACATCTCATCCAGTGTGACAAAAATGCCAAAACTGGTAGCTGCAGAGACCATGCCGCCGTACTCCTCGCCGAGATGCTCCTTCATGTACTTGCATTTGAGCCATGCCTCTACGTCACGACTGGCCTCGTCAGCACGCCGCTCATTGGCACTGCAATGCAAGCCGGCTGCTTGCCAGGCCAAATCTTCGGCACTGGCTTTTTTGGGCTTTTGTCCCGTATCTTTTGCGCGTGCAGCCTGGTTTTTCTCCAGACGACGAGACAACTTGGCATGTGCTTCGCCCGGCGTAGGTAAAACCGGCAGGTGATAGCGGGTCTTAGCGAGAATAGCCTTGATAACGCGGTGCACCAACAAGTCCGGGTAGCGACGAATGGGGCTGGTGAAGTGCGTATAGGCGTCAAAAGCCAAACCGAAGTGACCGCTGTTAATCGGTGTGTAGATCGCCTGTTGCATCGAACGCAGCAGCATTGAGTGAATCTGCTGGGCATCGGGGCGGTCCTTGGTTGCCAGTGCGATGGCCTGGAACTCACCCGGGGAAGGATCGTCACTGATCGTCAGAGATACACCGCTAGCCTTGAGGTAACTGCGCAAAGTCTCCTTTTTCTCGGGGGTCGGGCCTTCATGCACCCGGAACAGTCCTGCATGTTTGCTTTGCCCAATAAAGTCGGCACTGCAAACATTGGCAGCGAGCATAGCCTCCTCAATCAGGCGGTGGGCCTCTGTCCTTGTGCGGGGCACGATTTTTTCGATCCGTCCATTTTCATCACAAATGATTTGCGTCTCGGTGGTTTCAAAATCCACAGCACCGCGCTTGGCCCGTGCAGACAACAAAGCCCGGTAAACCTCATGCAAATGCAGCAGGTCAGGAACGCGTTGTTTTCGTTTGGCGGCCTCAGGTCCATGTGTATTGGCCAAGATGGCAGCTACTTCTGTGTAGGTAAAGCGCGCATGGCTCCACATGACAGCCGGATAAAACTGATAGGCACTGACCTCACCCTGTTCGCTCACAAACATGTCGCAAACCATGCAAAGCCGCTCTACCTCCGGGTTGAGAGAACACAGACCGTTGGAAAGCTTCTCGGGCAACATCGGAATGACTCGGCGCGGGAAATAAACACTGGTTGCCCGCTCATAGGCATCAATATCTATCGCAGAGCCGGTTTCCACATAATGACTCACATCAGCAATAGCGACCAACAATCGCCAACCTTTCACCGCCGACTTGCCGCGTCCTGATACCGAGGGTTCGCAATAGACGGCGTCATCAAAGTCGCGCGCATCTTCACCATCAATCGTGACCAGGGGCACGTCGGTCAAGTCAATGCGGTTGCGTTTGTCAGGAACCAGAACCTTGTCTGGCAGGGTCCTTGAGAGTGCGATGCAGGCCTCGGAGAACTCGTGGGGGACGCTGTATTTGCGCACCGCAATCTCAATTTCCATTCCCGGGTCATCCATCTCGCCAAGAACTTCTTTTACACGGCCAACCGGTTGGCCGAATAAAGCGGGCGGCTCAACCAGTTCAACCACGACCACTTGGCCGGGCTTGGCTGACCCTATTGCACCCTTGGGTATGAGTATGTCTTGCCCGTAGCGTTTGTCTTCCGGAGCGACGAGCCACACGCCACTTTCGTGGAGCAATCGTCCGATGATGGGCTGTGCGGGCCGCTCAGTGATTTCAACCACTCGTCCCTCAGGCCGGCCCTTGCGATCACTGCGGACTATCCGTGCCTTGACGCGGTCTTTGTGCAAGACCGCCCGCATTTCATTGGGGGGCAAATAGATATCAGCTTGTCCGTCGTCACGGATAACAAACCCATGACCATCCCGGTGACCCTGGATGGAACCCTCAATCTCGTCCAGCGTCACGCTGGTTTTCTCTAAATGTTTGATACAATTCTCTCTTTCCTGAAAGCCCAGGTGGCGGAATTGGTAGACGCACTAGTTTCAGGTACTAGCGAGTAACTTCGTGGGGGTTCGAGTCCCTTCCTGGGCACCAATTCTGATAAATCCCCAAATTTTCTGTAAAGCCGTTGAGTCATCAGCGGCTTTTTTATTTGCAAGTCCGTTATCCATTCAAACAGGTTGTGCAATCAGGTCGTGTCCCTGAGTGCCAACCACCAATGCCCGCGTAAATTCACCTACTTTGAGGGTTTTACTGATTTTCTGGGGTGGCAACAGATGCACCACGCCATCAATTTCCGGTGCATCAGCATACGTGCGACCCACTCCACCCTTTTTGCCCATGCCGGGTGCTGAATCGACCAAGACCTGCATGGAAGCGCCCGTGCGCTTGCGCAGCTTAGCGATGGACACCTCCTCGGCAACGGCCATAAACAGCGCTCGACGCTCTTCACGAACTTCTTTTGGCAGCATTCCTGGAATGTCGTTTGCCAAAGCCCCTTTAACCGGGCTGTAGGCAAAGCAACCCGCGCGGTCTATCTCGGCCTCCCGAACGAAGTCGAGCAAATGCTGAAACTCGGTTTCGGTCTCGCCAGGAAAACCTGCAATGAAGGTGCTGCGAACTACAATTTCAGGGCAAACCTCACGCCAGCTTTGAATGCGCTCAAGATTCTTCTCGCCGCTGGCCGGGCGCTTCATGCGCCTGAGAACATCAGGATGACTGTGCTGCAGCGGGACATCCAGATAAGGCAACACCTTGCCAGTGGCCATCAAGGGAATGATTTCATCAACAGATGGGTAGGGATACACATAATGCAAGCGTACCCAAGCGCCAAAGGGCCCGGCCATTTCAGCCAAGGCCTGAACCAGTTCGAACATACGTGTCTTGATGGGTTTACCGTCCCAGAAACCTGTTCGGTACTTCACATCGACGCCATAAGCAGAGGTGTCCTGGCTGATCACAAGCAGTTCTTTAACTCCCCCCTCAAACAATGCCCTGGCCTCTTTAAGAACATCTCCTACAGGCCGGGACACCAGATCCCCGCGCATGGAGGGAATGATGCAAAAGGTGCAACGGTGGTTACAGCCTTCGCTGATTTTCAGGTAAGCATAGTGTCGTGGCGTTAATTTGATACCCGCAGAGCCAAACGCATTGGGAACCAGATCGATAAACGGATCATGGGGCTTGGGAAGATTGGCATGCACTGCATCCATGACTTCCTGCGTGGCATGCGGACCGGTGACCGCCAGAACACTTGGGTGCATCTGCTTGACCAGATTGCCACCGGCCTCACCCTCCCTGGAGCCCAGGCAACCCGTCACGATGACCCGGCCATTCTCGGCAAGTGCCTCGCCTATCGTATCGAGACTTTCCCTGACTGCATCATCGATAAAACCACAGGTATTAACAATGACAAGGTCTGCGCCAGCAAAGGTTTTTGAGGTTTGATATCCCTCAGCGCTAAGCTGAGTCAGGATCAGTTCTGAATCCGTCAGGGCTTTAGGGCAACCAAGACTTACAAAACCAACTTTTGGCGCTGCGCCAGGAAATGTACTTGGGCTAGGGTTCAGGACTTCACTCATCACCCTATTGTCCCCTGATTTCGCATGAAATCCGGGCGACTCAGCCCAGAAGAACTAGCGCTTGAGCCCAAAAGACTCCAGCATTTGTTCGGTTTGCTTTTGCATTTGTTCCTGCATTTGAGAAAAAAGCGCTTTCGACTGCTCAAGGTTCTTGTTGAGAATGTCCTGAAGCACTGGCGGCTGCAAGGTCATGAACTGAGACCACATCTCGGGGGTGAGGCCCTTGGATTGCTGAGTAAGCTGGGTCTGTACATCCTGAAGCGTCTGGATATTCTTTTCCAGATAGCCCCCCATAAAGCCCTGCATCGCATGCCCATAAAAACGAATGATGTTGGATAAAACCGACGAGGTAAACATGGGGCTCCCACCCGCTTCTTCTTCAAGAATAATTTGTAACAGAATGCTGCGCGTGAGATCTTCACCTGTTTTTGCATCCTGCACCATGAATGGGTCGCTTGCCATCACAAGTTGACGCACTTCGGCCAGGGTAATGTAGGTCGAAGTGTTCGTGTCATACAAGCGCCGGTTGGGGTACTTTTTTATGACACGTGGGGCATCGGGGTTAGCACTGGCAGTCTTGTTTTTCATGGGTCTCCAGAGAAATTATCTTGTTTCGACTCATTCTAGTGACAGCATATCCCAAGAAAACCAAGGTTTTCCCTGACAAGGAGAAAGCCTTCTTTGAATCGGAACTCAGATGTGATGAGGATGGAAAAATGCAGGTGACTTCAGCGAGTCTGCAAACTCCACTTTCTTAGCCATTCAACCAAAAATTCGGCAAATGCCTCTGCAGCAGGATTCACAGCTCTAGTGTTTGATTTATAGACACAAACTTTGCGGATGGTTTCAGGCTTAACCACACGCCGGGAAACAAGGCCTAGCGAGCTAGCCACGATTCCCACGTATTCAGGCGCCAGCGTTGCAGCAAGGCCTTGCGCCGCGAGCCCTAGAGCGGTTGTGATGTTGTCAACGACTTCAACGGGGCGAATACGACTCCCTTCCGGGGCGCTTAAATGCATTTGTGCAACGCTTTGTTCGTGATCCCGCCCTGCCGCGACCAAAGCGACTGCATGAAGATCAGACCAGGTCAGTACCCTTTTTTTAGCCAAAGGATGCTTGGGCGAGCACCATAAAACCCAGGGGCTATCAAAGGCAGCCGTTGATGTGACATAAGTTGTATCTGCTCGGTCAGGCCCCACTGATAAGTCAACGTCCCCGGTCACAACACGGTCCACCAAGCCATCGACAGGCGTATCCCTTATTCGAATGACGACCTTGGGGCGGTCCCTGGTGAACTCAGCAATGGCTCTAGGTAAAACCGAACTAGCCAACACCATCGGAGCTGCAACACGCACTATTCCCGAGGCTCTATTGCGGATATCTGATGCTGCTGAGTCAGTTTGCTGAACATGTCGAAGCACAGATTGAACAGCTCCCAGAAACTCTCTTCCAGCACTTGAGAGCTCTACTCTGCGAGTATGCCGATCAAAGAGTCGAAATCCAAGTGTGGATTCGAGTTCTGCAACCAATTGACTGACCGCAGAAGAAGAAAGCCCCATGCGCTGGCCAGCGCTCCCAAATCCACGCGTTTCAGCGACAGTAGCGAAAGCTTCGAATTGACGAAATGTGAATCTGGTGAGAGACATTGGCAATGTTTTTCTCAAGAACTAGGATCCAGGAGACCTGCCACCTATTTCAAACAGAATCTTCAAGCGGGAATGGTTATGGTCAACGCACCAACAGAAGGCGTAGATCCCCATGTTCCATTTGGAGGCAGAAAAGCCTCCAGCTTTGGTACGCGCGAACAAGGCAGATATGCCGTCGAGTTTTTTACTAGTGTGAAAACCGCTTACATACAGCCTTGACCAATCACTTAGGTCTCTCAGACCATGACGTCAACAACAGGTTTATTTAGGACTCTTTTACAACGCCCCGGCGAATTTGATCACGCTCCAAAGAGTCAAACAATGCTTTGAAATTACCCTCGCCGAATCCTTCATCATTTTTTCTTTGAATGAACTCAAAGAAAACAGGACCGATTAAAGTTTGTGAAAAAATTTGTAGCAACAAACGTCTTTCGCCGTTGGCCGTAGAGCCATCCAACAAAATTCCTCGCGTCTGAAGTTCATGCACGGGTTCACCATGTCCGGGCATGCGGTCGTTCAGCATCTCGTAATAAATATCGTTGGGCGCTGTCATGAGTGGAATTCCAGCCAATTGAAGCGCATCTACGCTTGCCACAAGATCAACGCAACTCAAAGCGATATGCTGAATACCTTCCCCGTTGAATTGCATCAGATATTCTTCGATTTGCCCACCCGTTTGGCCAGACTCTTCATTGAGCGGAATTCGAATCAAGCCGTCTGGTGCAGTCATGGCGCGACTGGTTAGGCCGGTGTATTCGCCCTTGATGTCAAAGTAACGGATCTCCCGAAAATTGAAAATTCTCTCGTAAAAACCACCCCAAAAAGCCATGCGACCTTTGTAGACGTTATGCGTCAGGTGATCGATCTTCTTAAATCCATGGCCCTTGGGGTGACGGTCTACACCGTCTATAAACTTGAAGTCGATGTCGTAAATACTCTTACCCTCTTCAAACCGGTCAATCAAATACAGAGGTGCTCCACCAATGCCTTTGATCGCTGGAAGACGTAGCTCCATGGGGCCTGTAGGAACTTCAATGGGTTGGGCCCCCATCTCCAATGCACGGGCATAAGCCTTGTGTGAGTCTTTGACACGGAATGCCAGAGCGCAAGCACAAGGGCCATGCTCTGCAGCAAAGTACCAAGCCAAACTATGTGGCTCACGGTTGACAATGAAATTGATGTCACCTTGACGGTAGAGCACCACATCTTTAGATCGGTGGTGGGCAACAAGAGAAAAGCCCATTTTTTCAAATAATGGCTCGATCATGCCACCCTCAGGCGAGGCGAACTCTACGAACTCAAAGCCGCACAGCCCCATTGGATTCTCAAATAAATCAGTCATCTTGAACTTGCCCCTGTTAAACGTACGCTGGCGATGCCATTTGGTGGACTTTACCAATGAAAAAGACCTTTAAGAATCGCTCCTTAAAGGTCTTTGTACTGCCTAATGGTCGGTGTGAAAGGATTCGAACCTTCGACCCCTTGCACCCCATGCAAGTGCGCTACCAGGCTGCGCCACACACCGAAGGTAGAGATTATAGGGTGTGTTCGGGGCAAAAATGGGTGTCAGGAATGGAGATCAACCCGACTATGCAGCAGTCAACAGATCCCTAATCTCAAATAGCTCGCGGCGAACTTGATGCAGGGTTTCTGAATTCACCGACTCTCCATCTATCGGCAAGATATCTTCAAAATCTTCCAACTTTGAATCCGCCATCTCCGAAGCCTCTGCACCCTCCGGGGGGACTTCGCCATTGCGCCTCAGGTCTCGTTCTGCTTGCAACAACTCCTGCATTTTGTTGCGAGCACCCGTGATGGTGAATCCTTGGTCGTAAAGCAGATCACGTATCCGGCGAATCATCAGTACTTCTTGGTGCTGGTAATAGCGGCGGTTACCGCGACGTTTCATGGGTCGTAGCTGAACGAACTCCTGCTCCCAATAGCGCAGCACATGCGGCTTGACACCACACAAATCGCCGACTTCACCGATCGTGAAATAGCGTTTTGCCGGGATGGGGGGGAGAGTTTTCTCCATTGAAATCAATGTGATAGAAGTGAAAGTGCCAAGGTTACTCTAGGTTTAGTTTTGATGCAAAGGTTCTTTGCACGCATGGCATCAACGCCAAAGCGAGGTTGCCCAAGGCTAGCCTAATCCACCTTGCCCCTGAATTTGCTCTTTCAATTTATGGCTGGCATGGAAAGTCACAACTCTGCGAGCCTTTATAGGAATAGCTTCCCCCGTTCTCGGGTTTCGTCCCGGCCTGGGAGCCTTGGTACGGATCTGAAAATTACCAAAACCGGATATTTTGACGTCCTGACCATCTACCAGACGGCCTGCTATCAGGTCAAAAAACGCGTCAATCATGTCCTTGGATTCACGCTTGTTCATGCCAATTTGCTCAAAAAGCAGTTCGGCAAGTTGGGCTTTCGTCAAAGCGGGGGTTTCAATGCTGTCTAGAGAAATTTCCATGCGTCTAAACCTTGGGAATATTGAGTCAGGTGCGCTGACGCGCACCTACATCACTTTGGAGTTGCGTCAACACCGCTGCAATGGCAGGCTCGATTTGGATCTCGGTCAGCGTGGCCACGTCGCTATTGAGGGTGAGGCGGACCGTCAGGCTTTTCTCGTCTGGACGCAACGCTACCGTGTTTACATCGGCAACGCTAGATATAGAACGAAAAACATCAAATAAAACCGCATTTTTGACCATGCCTTGGGTGGGGGCGGCCAAAATGGCGTGCATCACGTCAGCGTGGCTAACCGATTCTGCAACAATGATTGATATGTCCCTTTCAACGGGCTGGAACTTGGCCACCGGGCTGAACACTGCCACTTGACGAATCAGAACAGCATCGAGTTCCAACTCAAACATCACAGGGTTCTGGGTTAGCCCGTAGGACTGCCGCCATTTGGGATGCAGTTCCCCAATAAATCCCACTGGGCTTCCATCAATCATTACACGAGCGCATCGGCCAGGGTGCATGGCTGGGTGCTCAGCAGGTTCAAATTCAGCCACCAGCGGTGCCAGCAAAGCCTCAACATCTCCTTTGACATCAAAGAAATCAACGGGTTGTTCTTTGCGCCCCCATTGCAGTTCGTCCAAACTGCCGCATGCCATGGCCGCCACGCGCATGGGCTGGTCAAAGCCCTGCACAGTGGTGTCTGTGTTTTGCACTGATGCGTCACGTAAAAATACCCTCCCGAGCTCGAATACCCTTACCCGAGTGGCTTTACGATCCAGGTTGAACTTCAAAACTTGTAGCAAAGAACCCAGCAAAGACGAGCGCATGACACTCATTTGGCTTGCAATGGGGTTCAAAAGTTGAATCGGATCTGGGTTGCCGGCAAGCTCATGCTCCCAGCGGGCTTCGCAAAAACTGAAATTAATCGTTTCCTGGTAGCCCAATGCAGCCAAGGTACGCCTGACCATAAACGGACTGCGTTCAGACTCTGCCTTGATCTTGGCCGTGATCGGCCCCAGGGGAGGCGTATGAGGCAGGTGTTCATAACCGACCATTCGCGCGACTTCCTCAATCAGATCCTCTTCAATTTGCAGGTCAAACCGCCAGGAAGGGGGCATGACGGTGATCGCGCCCTGATCAAAATGCTGACCGTTTTGCTGACCTGATGTGTCAAGCCCTGCAGCAGTGCAAGTCAGAGGCAAGCCTAAGCGACCCAAGGCATCTGCACATTGCGCCAGCGTGACGGGCATGCCCAACACACAGGATGCTTTGGCAATGCGCAAAGTCACGGGTTTTGACTCAGGCATATTGGCTTTAAGGTCATCAACGGGACCACAAACCGTCTGGGGCGTTCCACAAATATCAAGAATTAGCTGGGTGATGCGTTCAATGTGCTCGACGGTCTGGCCGGGGTCAACACCCCGCTCAAAGCGGTGGCCCGCATCGGTGGAAAAATTGAATCTGCGCGAACGGCCGGCAATGGCTTTGGGCCACCAAAATGCTGCCTCCAAATAGATATGACAGGTGCTGTCTGAGACGGCAGTAGCGTCTCCGCCCATGATTCCGGCAAGTGACTCAACCTGGCTTTCATCGGCAATCACACCAACCTTGTCGTCCAAGCTGACAGTAGCGCCATTCAACAACTTGAGTTCTTCCCCGGGCTTAGCCCAGCGGACGTCCAAGCTACCGTGAATTTTTTCGAGATCAAAAATATGTGAAGGCCGCCCCAGTTCGAACATCACATAGTTGGAGATATCCACTAGTGCGGTAACGCTGCGCTGACCGCATCGGGCGAGCCTATCCACCATCCACGCTGGCGTAGTGGCCTTTGTATTGAGGTGCCGCACAATGCGACCTGAAAAACGACCACACAGATCGGGAGCACTGACCTTGACAGCCAAGGTCTCTTGCGTGCCAACCGCAGAAGCGGGGAAATACAGACTTTTGAGGGGTGAACCCGTGAGTGCAGCAACTTCACGGGCTACGCCGTAAATACTCAGGCAATGCGCCAGATTGGGTGTGAGTTTGAGTGTGAAAAGCGTGTCATCAAGTTGCAGATGTTCGCGAATATTCTGACCCACCTGGGCTGTGTCAGCCAGCTCCAGCAAGCCGCCCTGATCCTGTGAAATTTTCAGTTCTTGGGCGGAACACAGCATGCCTTGGCTTTCTGTACCGCGAATCTTGCCAAGCTTGATCACAAAGGGCTTGCCATCGTCTCCGGGTGGCAATTCAGCGCCCACGAGTGCGCATGGCACTTTGATGCCCACGCGGGCGTTAGGTGCGCCACAAACGATGTTGAGCAAAGCGGGTTGGCCTACGTCCACCTGACAAATACGCAAGCGATCTGCATTGGGATGCTGCATCACCGCTTTGATCTCGCCCACCACCACATGGCTGAACGGCGGCGCAACCGGCTGCAGCTCCTCAACCTCCAGCCCGGCCATGGTCAGTGTGTCGGCCAGCTGTTGGGTGGTTAGAGGGGGGTTGCAGAACTCGCGCAACCAGGATTCAGGAAATTTCATGTCGCTCTTCTGTGAGGTGCACTAAGCGTTGCTCAAGGTTAATGGGGGTCATTGAAATTGCGACAAAAACCGAATATCGCCATCAAAGAACAAGCGCAAGTCGTTAATGCCGTAGCGCAGCATGGTCAACCGATCGGGCCCCATGCCAAAGGCAAAGCCAATGTATGTTTCGGGGTTAAGCCCCATATTGCGAATCACATTCGGGTGTACTTGGCCCGACCCGGCCACCTCGAGCCAGCGCCCAGCTAAAGGACCGCTTGAAAACTGAATATCTATTTCAGCACTGGGTTCGGTAAACGGGAAAAAGCTGGGTCGGAAACGCAGCACCAGATCATCACTCTCGAAGAAGGTACGACAAAAATCAGTAAAAACAAATTTGAGATCCTTGAAACTGACGTTCTCACCCACCCACAAACCTTCGCACTGGTGAAACATGGGCGAATGGGTGGCATCACTATCGACCCGGTAAGTGCGGCCCGGCGCTATGACACGAATCTCAGGCATTCCCTTACCGGCATTGATTTGTTCTGCATGCCTTTTGACATGCTGAACCGCATGTCGAATTTGCATGGGGCTGGTGTGCGTGCGCAAAAGATTGGGGGCGTTGTCAGAACCGCCTTCAACATAGAAGGTGTCATGCATGGAACGCGCAGGATGATCTTCAGGCGTATTCAATGCTGTGAAGTTGAACCAGTCAGTCTCAATTTCGGGGCCCTGGGCCACTTCGAATCCCATGGAACCAAAGATAGCCTCAATCCGCTCCAGCGTTAAAGACACAGGGTGTAAACCTCCCTGCCCTCGCTGTCGCCCCGGCAAGGTCACGTCGAGGGCTTCAGACTGGAGTTGCCTGTGTAACTCTTGGTCCTGCAACGCCTGCCTGCAAACGTTGAGCTCAGCCTCGATGGCTTGCTTGACCTGGTTGATAGCCGCACCACGCAACTTTTTCTCGTCAACACTCAAAGTCGACATGCCCTTCATGAGCTCGGTAATGCTGCCTGACTTACCCAGGAAAAGTGCCTTGGCGTTCTCCAGTTCAGCCGGGGTCCTGGCTTGCGAAAAAGAAGCTTTCGCCCGGTCTAGCAGACCATCCAACTCGTTCATGTTCGTATCCGTAAATTCCAGGGAATTAAAAAGGGCTAAAGCTAATGACTAGCTCCAGCCCTTTTGTTCAGTGGTTCGATAGCTATTAAATCAGTAACAATCGGACATGAAAGTCAAGCAGCAAGCTTGGCCTTGACTTGCTCCACGATTCCGGCAAAAGCGGCCATATCGTGAATGGCAATATCGGACAAGACCTTGCGGTCGATCTCAATATTGGCTTTCTTCAGGCCGTTAGCAAACTGGCTGTATGTCAGCCCGCATTGACGCGCAGCAGCGTTGATACGGGCAATCCACAACTGGCGGAAAACACGTTTTTTGGTACGGCGGTCACGGTAGGCATATTGCCCAGCCTTCATTACCGCTTCTTTAGCAATACGGAAGACATTACCGCGACGACCACGGAAACCTTTTGCAAGGGCAAGAACTTTTTTGTGGCGGGCGCGAGCCGTTACACCACGTTTGACGCGAGGCATGTGATTACTCCTTGTTCGTCGTTAATTAAATACCCATGCCGGGCAACATCTGTGCCATGTGACCCATATTGGTCTCATGAACACCGGTTGGTCCGCGCAAATGGCGTTTATTTTTGGTGGTTTTCTTGGTCAAGATGTGACGTTTGAAAGCTTGACCGCGCTTAACGGTTCCACCGGGACGAACGCGAAAGCGTTTTTTCGCTGCGCTCTTGGTCTTCATTTTGGGCATCTTCATGCTCCTTCTACGTTGTGCTCGTGAGGCGTCTGGAAAACCTATTCCAGCCTTGTTGGCCCCGAGCCACTTGTGATGCGAGTTACCTACTTTCCACTTGCGTGGACAGTGTTAGCTCACACCTTTCATTTTCAATAAGTCAAAAACTTACTGAAAAAATTATGCAGTCTCAGCAGCAGGTTTGGCAGCAACACTGCCACCACCACCGCTTTTCTTCTTGCCTGGCGCGATCATCATGACCATTTGCCGGCCTTCGAGCTTGGGAAACTGCTCAACAATAATCAAATCCGCCAGATCGTCCCGCATGCGATTAAGCAATGCCAAACCAATCTCTTGGTGCGTGATCTCACGACCCCTGAAGCGCAAGGTGATCTTGCACTTGTCACCGTCATCCAGAAAACGCTTGATATTGCGTAACTTGATGTTGTAATCCCCGTCGTCGGTACCGGGTCGGAATTTGATTTCCTTGACCTCGATAACCTTTTGTTTGGACTTCGCGTCCGCCGCCTTCTTTTGCTCCTGGTACTTGAATTTGCCGTAATCCATCAACCGACAGACCGGCGGATTCGCCGTAGCAGCAATTTCAACCAGATCCACATCCAGTTCGCCTGCTTGTCGCAAGGCTTCCATCAAACTCACCACTCCAAGGGGCTCGTTGTCGGGACCGGAGAGTCGAACTTCCGGGGCCATGATTTCCCGGTTCAGGCGATGTTTACGTTCTTCGCGTTGGCGACGATCTCGAATTTCAGTAGCGATGGTTAAATCCTTCACAAAATACGCTACAAATTAAGTAGCTAAGACCGCAGCGTGCACGCGGACAAGCTGCGTAAAGCTTCATTAAAAGCCTAACTGACAGACTTGTGAGTAATGTCTGCTGCGATTTTTTGCACAAAAGCATCGAGAGACATCACACCGAGGTCAAGGTTTCCCCGGGCGCGCACTGCAACGGCACCGGCTTCCTTTTCCTTATCCCCAAGGACCAGGATGTAGGGAAGCTTTTGCATTGAATGCTCGCGTATTTTACGCGTGATTTTCTCGTTTCGCAGATCAGTGATCACCCTAAGCTCTTGATTTGGCAGAGATTTCCTCAATTTTTCCGCAATTTCACGACAATAATCGGCCTGTGCGTCGGTAATATTCAGCACAGCAACCTGAACAGGTGCCAGCCAGGTCGGTAAGGCTCCAGCGTGTTCTTCGATCAAGATTCCAATGAATCGCTCCAGACTACCTACGATGGCTCGATGAAGCATGACCGGGCGATGGCGGGCACCGTCTTCTCCCACAAACTCGGCATCCAGACGCTCAGGCATGGAGAAATCGACCTGAATGGTGCCGCACTGCCAGTGGCGACCGATTGCGTCTTTCAAGGTGTATTCAATCTTGGGTCCGTAAAAAGCGCCCTCTCCAGGTGAGATTTCAAAAGCGCACCCTGAAGCCAGCAAACTTTGCTTGAGCGCATCTTCGGCTTTATCCCAGATGGCATCTGAGCCGATTCGCTGCGCGGGTCGAGTGGCAATCTTGTAAATGATGTCTTTAAAACCAAATTCCGTGTAAACCTTTTGCAGCAGGGCAGTAAAGTTAACGCACTCTTGAAGAATCTGGTCTTCGGTACAGAAAATATGTCCGTCGTCTTGCGTGAAACCGCGAACGCGCATGATGCCGTGCAGGCCACCTGAGGGTTCGTTGCGATGACACTGACCGAATTCGCCGTAGCGCAACGGCAGATCACGGTAACTTTTGATGCCCTGCTTGAAAATGAGAATGTGGCCTGGGCAGTTCATGGGCTTGAGCGCATAGTCCCGCTTTTCGCTCTCGGTGATGAACATATTGTCCCGATACTTGTCCCAATGTCCGGTTTTCTCCCACAAGGTCTTGTCGATTACCTGGGGGCCTTTGACCTCCTGGTAGCCGTTGTCGCGATATACGTGCCGCATGTACTGCTCAACACCCTGCCAGACCGTCCAACCCTTGGGGTGCCAAAACACCAGACCTGGCGCGTGATCGTCGATGTGGAAGAGATCCAGTTCCCGTCCGAGCTTGCGGTGGTCACGTTTCTCGGCTTCTTCGAGCATGGTCAGATGCTGCTGCAAATCGTCTTTGCTTGCCCAAGCAGTACCGTAGATTCGCTGCAACATTTCATTTCGGTGGTCACCGCGCCAATAAGCACCGGCTACTTTCATCAGCTTGAAATGCTTGAGCTTTCCGGTTGAGGGGACGTGGGGACCCCGGCATAAATCTTCAAAATCACCTTCACGGTAAAGGGAAACATCCTCACCGGCTGGAATGCTGGCAATGATCTCGGCCTTGTAATGCTCGCCCAGTGATTTGAAATACGCCACGGCTTCATCCCGGGGCAATACTCGCCTGGTAACGGGCTCATCCTTGAGCGCAAGTTCAGACATCTTCTTTTCAATAGTCAGCAGATCCTCTGGTGTAAAGGGTCGCTTGTAAGAGAAGTCATAAAAAAAACCGTGGTCGATCACCGGGCCGATCGTGACTTGCGCCTCCGGGAAAAGCGCCTTGACTGCGTAAGCCAACAAGTGGGCAGTGGAATGGCGAATAACTTCCAAACCATCAGCATCCTTAGCCGTGATGATGGACAGCACACTGTCGGCCTTGATCAGATAACTCGTGTCAACCACCTTGGCCTGATCAGCAGTTTCGGTTGCCGCACGTACTTTGCCTGCCAACGCCGCCTTGGCCAGACCCGCGCCGATAGAAGCAGCGACATCAGCAACCGTGACTGGGCCTGGAAACTCACGTTGTGAACCGTCAGGAAGTGTGATTTGAATCATGGGGTTTACTTCGGTAAAAGAAAAAGCGCGGAAGGGTCCGCGCTTAACTGTAAATGGGTAAAGGCTTGGTCATAAAGCCGGCGGACACACGGCTTATGCGCTTCGGGGTTTTGCCGATGTGGTTCGCGGTGTCATAACCGGGTTGCCTTTCTAGCTCTTCTAAATTCCGATTGATAAATTTTAACCGCAGAGATTTAAGGTCTGAACTCACTACCGTGCCGGGATTCTGGAAGCCAGCGCTCTGGGGACAAAGTCCGGATTGAATCGACATTCGGAAAGTGTATTTGGGCTGAGTTGCCTACAACGCGCAGAAATACTGGTAGGGGTTGGTTTCTCGCCACGCTCAACCCAGCTGATCAGTGCTTCAAACAGTGGTGGATAAGAAGCATCAGACCAATAACTGTGCTCAGTTGAATTGACAAAGGCCTGCACCAAACGCGCACCATTGCCAGCTGAGTCCATTCTCCTGCGCAGAGTGTCCATACTCTCCACAAAAACAGTGGCGTCGCCAATACCATGTGCACTCAGCACTGGCATCGAAAACTTGCCAGAATGGTCAACATCTTGAGCAAATTGAGCCGCTGCCGTCTTATCAGCACGATAGCGCAAGACATTTGAGTTCAAGGTCATGTCATCTGCTGACCCGATGTAACGCACACCTTCATTTCCAAAAGGACTAGAGCCTCCTGACTTTTGCACAACATCGCGCAAGGTGAAGGTTCCCCAGTTGAGATGGCCAAGGATCGAATTTTCCGGGATGCGAACGACGTCAACAATTGTGCGAATTTTGAGCAGTTGATCCGTTGTACGTTGGGCCGCAGGCTTACCAAGTCCGAGACATTCTTCAACCCGTGCATTTAAGTCTGCGCTGGTCATCATGGAGCCGTTCGGCAGCCCAATGTTAAGCGGGTAGGCTGGCTCGCTCGATCTGGGGTGGTTGTTGCAAAGGTGCTGGTAAATGACCCTCAGGTCAAGCCGGAAGTCGTAGGTCGCAGGACCTGCGACCACTCCGCTGGTCAAGAGCATGCCATCCCAGGACTTTGGATAAAGCTCAGCGGCCCGAGTTGCAACCATGGCGCCCCAGGATTGTCCATGCAGCAAGGTAAGTTTAGGTTTTGCAACATGTTCAATAAAGATTTGACGGACCCGTTCGGTGTCTTCAGCAGAAGTCGTCACTGCAAAGCCGCCCTGGCGAAACACCGAGCCAGCCCAGGCGTGACCTTCGCGAACCGTGATGGCCCAGCGTTTGATATCTTCATCTGATCGAGACGCCTTCGGCTCGCCCAAAACGGGACCTCCGTGAGCATGAACAACCAGAATTCCGCTCCACTTAGCAGGCATAACAATAAGGTAGTGAGAACCAGCAGAATCTTGACCTCGCATGCAGCGAGCCAAGTCAGGAACCCCAGCTGGACACACCGCTGCAACTGGCGCAGTTTCTGAAGAAGCCATGGGCTGCTGGGCGCAACCGCCAATCAGAATAGCCATTGAAACAATCATCAATCGAATCAGAAAGAAACGGGGACTTGCATTCATATTGTGGAAGGATGAAGTGTTCAAAGAGCTACGGCAGTGACTCCAAGTATAGATAGCGGAGGCATTCACACCTCATCAGGAAATGCAATAAAAAAGCCGGACCCCATGTCAGGAACCCGGCTTTCACCAGAGAGCAAAGCAGACTGATTAGTGGAACTGCTCTTCTTCGGTCGAGCCCGTCAGCGCTGTCACGCTGGACTTGCCGCCCTGAATGGCGGTAGTGACTTCATCGAAGTAGCCGGTGCCAACTTCCTGTTGATGCGAAACAAAGGTGTAGCCCCGGTCCCGGGCTGCGAATTCGGGTTCTTGCACCTTCTCGATGTAGGCCGTCATGCCACGCTTGACGTAGTCTTGGCTCAGATCGTACATGTTGTACCACATGGAGTGAATACCCGCGAGCGTGATGAACTGGTATTTGTAGCCCATCGCACCGAGTTCGCGCTGGAACTTAGCTATTGTTGCGTCATCCAGATTTTTCTTCCAATTGAATGAAGGCGAGCAGTTGTAGGCCAGCATCTTGCCGGGGTGAACCTTGTGAACAGCTTCAGCGAATTTCTTCGCAAAGTCCAGGTCGGGCGTACCAGTTTCGCACCACACAAGGTCAGCGTAATGGGCATAAGCGTTGGCGCGTGCCACCGCTTGGTCCATTCCCTTTCGGGTTTTGTAGAAACCCTCAGAAGTACGCTCGCCCGTCAGGAAAGGCTTGTCGATTTCGTCGTAATCAGAGGTCAGCAAGTCCGCGGCTTCTGCGTCGGTTCGGGCGATGACGAGCGTAGGCACGCCGCAAACATCCGCCGCCATACGAGCGGCTATCAGTTTCTGGCAAGCCTCTCGTGTAGGCAACAGTACTTTGCCGCCCATATGGCCGCACTTCTTCACAGAAGCCAATTGATCTTCCCAGTGCACAGCGCCAGCGCCCGCTTTGATCATGGACTTCATGAGTTCAAAAGCATTCAGCACGCCACCAAAGCCTGCTTCTGCATCAGCCACGATGGGGGCAAAGTAATCGATGTAACCCTCATCGCCTGCATCGATACCTTTGGAATGCTGAATTTCATCGGCACGACGAAAGGTGTTGTTAATGGTCTCAACAACCTTGGGCACCGAGTCCACCGGGTAGAGCGACTGATCGGGGTACATGCTGGAATAGGTGTTGTTGTCAGCAGCCACCTGCCAGCCCGACAGGTAGATGGCTTTCACGCCGGCCTTGACCTGCTGCATGGCTTGACCTCCGGTAAGTGCACCCAGAGTATTCACGTAAGGCTCTGTATGCAACAAGTCCCAAAGCTTTTCCGAACCCCGACGGGCCAGGGTGTATTCAATCGGGAATGATCCACGCAGACGCACTACATCCGCAGCGCTGTAGCCGCGCTTGATGCCTTTCCAGCGCGGATTGGTGGCCCAGTCGTTCTCCAAAGCAGCGATCTGCTGTTCGCGGCTGAGCTGTTCGATGATGTTTGGCATGTTTAACTCCTTAAATTGGTTGAGAAAGGTCGGGCGACAGATGTGTGGAATCCCGTCAACCGATGTATGAATCATAGTCTTATATAAGAGTAAACCTTTGTCTTATGTCTTATATAAGAGTTATTTTTAGTCTAACAAATTCAACAACTTAGATGTGTTATTCCGTATTACAAAATATAAATTCTTAATCCGATATCAATCAATGAGAAACCAAAAGTTGATTTTTCTTAATGCGAAACAATTTTTTATGAAGTTGTCTATGCATAAGATAAATCGAAGGGGCGAAACTTCTGAATATAAAGACCAACAATGGACCTTTAGAACGGACAGAAAAAGCTGTCATTCACAACAGACAGGCATGACCGCGGTTGAAGTGCGTCTGGACGAGAAAAACAACAGGGCCTCAAAAATGAAAAAAACAACATTCAAGAGTGAAATAAACCGCTTTTCTCTTTGAAATCACTATTTTCTCCAGTAGCATCCGCATCACTGGGGAAGAAGCAGATCTTCACTGGTGATTAATCAACTTCTAGAAGGACAATCAATCATGGCAACTGCAAAGAAAGCACCGGCAAAAAAGGCTCCCGCCAAGAAGGCAGCTCCGGCAAAGAAAGTAGTAGCAACTAAAAAAGCAGCACCAGCCAAAAAGGCCGCTGCGAAGAAAGTCGCTCCAGCTAAAAAAGTAGCTGCAAAAACAGCACCGGTGAAAAAGGCTGCGGCTAAAAAAGCCCCGGCCAAAAAACGCACTCCAAATGCCGCGTTCATGAAAGCCTTAACCCCCAGCGCTGCTTTGGCTGCGGTGGTGGGGTCTTCACCCCTGGCGCGCACAGAAGTTGTGAGCCAACTGTGGAAATACATCAAGAAACACAAGCTCCAGGACTCCGTGAACAAGCGCATGATCAACGCCGATAGCAAGTTGAAAGAGGTTTTCAACAAAGCACAAGTGTCGATGTTTGAGATGGCTGGCCTGATTGGCAAGCACCTCAAATAAGCGCGACTGGTGTGCGGTCTATCGCCTATGTAAAAGGGCCGGCTAATGCCGGCCCTTTTATTTAGTAATTCAAATAATGGAGAAACTGTGCGCAGTTAGTCTCCATGAACATAAATCAATGCGAACTTGCCTTTGAGGCCAAGGCTTGATCAGTGATACCTGCCAATGTGGTTCGGGTCGTGATGACCTCGGGGTCTAAGATGATCTCGATCAGGGTGCCATTTGTGCGCGCCATGGCTGCCAAGAACTCAGGCTCAAACTCTTCGGTGCAGCTAATTCTTACTCCGGCATAGCCATAGGCACGCGCCAAAGCCGCAAAATCCGGATTTTGTAACTGCGAGCCACTGATGTTACGCGGGAAGTCCCGCTCCTGATGCATTCGGATCGTGCCGTACATGCCGTTATTGAGAAGAACGATGATGGTCTTGGCACCAAACTGCGTTGCCGTAGCAAGTTCCTGCCCGTTCATTAAAAAATCACCATCGCCAGCGATGGTGAAGACAGTACGACCTGTGGTGATAGCGGCAGCAATTCCGGCGGGAACACCATAGCCCATGGCACCGTTGGTGGGCGCAAGCTGGGTTTTAAAACCCTTGGCAAGGCCATGGTGCTTGAAAAAACGATGGATCCAACTGGCAAAGTTTCCGGCACCGTTGGTCAGCACGGCTTCCGGCGGTAATTGCTTTTGCAGACAAGCCACCACCGCAGGCATATCCGTGTTGCCGGGCAGCGCTTGCGGCTCCAGATTAATCAGGTAGTCAGCATGACACCCCTGAGACCAGGCTTCCCAGGACACACGGTTCGGTGCAGAAAGCACCTCAAGGGACCTGGCTGCTGCATTCATGGTGGCGTTAATGGCCAAGTCTGCCTGGTACACGCGATTAAGCTCTTCAGCACTGGCATGAATATGCACGAGTTTTTGCTTGGAGCGGGGTGGCTGCAGCAGGGTGTAGCCACCGGTGGTCATCTCACCCATGCGTGGGCCAATGGCAATGATCAGGTCACTGTCTTTGATTCTGACTGCCAGCCTGGGGTTGATGGCAATGCCCACATCGCCTGCGTAAAGCGGGTGATGGTTATCAAATGTGTCCTGAAATCTGAAGGCATTGGCTACCGGCAGTTTCCAGTTTTCAGCGAAGCGCTGCAGGGCCTGCGCGGCCTGCGGTGTCCAACCCCCACCGCCTGCAATAACCAGTGGACGCTCTGAATTAAGGAGCATCTCACGAAGGTTGCGCAGGGATCCGGGGTCACTCCAAGCCTCAATCGCCTCAACCCGTGGCAAGGGTGAGACATCAACTTCTTGCGTCAACATATCTTCTGGCAACACCAGCACGACAGGACCTGGACGGCCGTTCATGGCCATGGCAAAGGCGCGGGAAATGTACTCGGGAATCCGGCGGGGATCGTCAATACGCTCGACGCGTTTGGCCATACCCTTGGTGCTTGGGCCGAAAAAGGCACAGTAATCGAGCTCTTGAAAAGCCTCGCGGTCACGCGTATCGCTGGCCACATCGCCAACAAACAGCACCATGGGTGTGGAATCTTGAAATGCGGTGTGCACGCCTATGGATGCATTGGTGGCACCAGGAGCGCGCGTGACAAAGCAGACACCAGGTCGGCCGGTGAGTTTGCCAACCGCTTCAGCCATATAAGCCGCCCCACCCTCTTGTCGGTTAGTCACGAACCGAATTTGATCGCGATAAGCATGAAAACCATCAAGTACCGCGAGGTAGCTTTCCCCTGGAACACCAAAGGCATGTGTGACGCCCTGCTCGATCAGACATTGAACAATCAGGTGTCCGGCAATTTGCTGGCTCATGCATTCATCTCCTGTGCGGGCGAACAATGTGAACTGTCTCTGGATACGACCTTGGGGAACAAGGGCTGTCGCTTAATATAAAAAACCCCGCTATCGTTTAAATAGCGGGGTTTCCAATTGCCATATGGCTTAATCTGGTGGGACGTGCGGGGGTCGAACCCACGACAAACGGATTAAAAGTCCGCTGCTCTACCAACTGAGCTAACGTCCCATCAAGGAAGTTAAAAGATAACCTTAAAAAATCCCAAGCCTCAAATTATATCGTTGTTTTTTTGGATTCCTGATCTGGCGTCTGAAATTTGGTTCAACACCCAACCTGTTGCACACTGTCCGAATGTGGCAGTTACTGACACCAGCGATCCGTAGCCGTTGCAGTTGAGCGAACCATCTCCTTCGACCCTACAAGAGGCATCCGGATCGCTGACAGGCTCACGGCTAAAGACACAGGTTACCCCTATTTTTTTACCCTCCCTGGCTGCTGCATGATCGTGCCTGAGCTTGTTGCGAAGCTTGGCCAATAAAGGATCGTGCGTAACCTTTGACAAGTCTTCTATTCCAACTTGATGCGCCTGGCGCTTTCCACCTGCTGCACCCGCAGATATAAAAATCACCTTGCTTTTCATGGCCCAAGCTGCCAGCGTCACTTTGGCTTTGACCTGATCACAAGCATCAATGATGGCGGTGACATCAGGTGGCAACAGAGCCGGCCAGTTGTGCGAGTCTACAAACTCCTCAATGCAGCTCACTGCACACAACGGATTAATCAGAGCGATACGATCCCTCATTGCCAGCACTTTGGCTTGACCCAATGTTGTCTCGAGCGCCTGGATCTGACGATTGATATTTGATTCAGAAACGTGATCGAGGTCAATCAGCGTCAGCCGGCCAACCCCTGAGCGCGCAAGAGCTTCCACTGCCCAGGAACCCACACCACCAACACCAACAATGGCAACATGAGAAGCCCGGATTTTTTGGGCGCCAGCTACACCAAACAGGCGATCAATACCTCCAAACCGGCGTTCAGAATCCATGCTTCAG
The DNA here is from genome assembly GCA_040382055.1 of Hylemonella sp. Classification (GTDB taxonomy): domain Bacteria; phylum Pseudomonadota; class Gammaproteobacteria; order Burkholderiales; family Burkholderiaceae_C; genus JBEIGE01. The sequence continues at coordinate 39,024 of JBEIGE010000018.1, read as the reverse complement.
GTCATGCGCTCAAGCCGCCAAATCTGGTATTTGAATGCCAAGTACGCACCGGCCAGAATGGCGAAGAATGCGATAAAACTACTAAGGCCCAGGGCAGACAAACCAGTCAGACCCTGCCCAACAGTGCAACCCATGGCGGTAACACCACCAACGCCCATTAGCACAGCACCGACCAGGTGGTTGGCAACGTCTTCGGTACTGCCAAAGCCTTCCCAACGGAAAGTCCGGCTCAGCAGGGAAGAGAGAGTTGACCCGAGAATCACACCCACAACAGAAACAATGCCAATTGTCAGTACCTTGCTCTTATCACTGAAAAGAATCAGCCAGTCCAGCAAATAGGCCACCGGAGCAACAAAACTCAAGGCCTCGGCCCTGCCGGAGTTTGTAGCCACATAAACGGCATCGAGCGTGACGGGATGCTCTTCGACAAACCCCGCATGACCACTGAGCCACCACATGGCCACAATGATGCTGCCAATACCCAAGCCAGACAACAGATTGTCAAACCGGCAAAATTCTTTTCCAACCAGCGCCCATGCAACCAGCCCTGCACCCAAGCCAAGGCCACACACCAATGCAGCCTGCTTGACCTCAATCCCAATGACTTGGGCCATCATAAAAGACAGACTGGCCACTGTGGAGAAATCAACACTTACCTTGTCGACGGTGGAGACGCGAAGTACTGCTGTAATACCCTTGAGTGTGGCAAATGCGGCCAGGCCCATGACCAACATGACGACCAGTGACTTCAAACTGCCAGAGCCTACCCGAACTAGCGTTTTGCTGCCGCAGCCAGACGCAAGCACCATGCCAAAACCGAAAAGCGCACCACCACAAGCGGCTGACAGCCAGATCCAGCGATTACTGGCATGAATGGTTTTTGCGGGGTCAATCATGCCGGTGTAGACCAGTACACCAAAACCGGCCATTGCCACACCGACGGCAAGGCCCCATTGGCGCATGCGGGTCCAGTCATCCATGTTGACAATATCACTGACCGCACCCATGGTACAAAAATGGGTGCGTTGGGTGATAGCACCAAACGCAAGCGATAACAGAAAGGAAAGCACTAGAACCTTCGTGGTCAGTGCAGAAAATTCAGAAAGTTCCATAAACGAATTGATGAGCGATTTCGGCGATTACTTTGATAAAAAGAGGCCCTGCAGGTCACTAGGCGTCGCCCTCAAATGAAGCTTACTTCAGCCTGGACAAACGCTCTTTGGCAGCAGATGCTGCTTCGGATTGCGGATAGGCTTTTATCAGGTCTTCAAGTGTTTTGCGCGCAGCTTTCGTATCTTTGAGTTCGACTTGGCAATTGGCGATCGATAAAACGGCCTCAGGTGCTCTGCTGTGGTCTGGAGACTGTGCAAGCATGCCACGGAAGTTCAAAACTGCCTCTTTGTAGTCACGCGTTGCGTATTGGGCATTACCTAGCCAGAACAAGGCTGAAGGCCCATACCCGCCTTGGCCGTAACGCCTGATGAAGTCGGCAAACATGGTTTGGGCATTTGCAAATTCGCCTTTACGGAACACGCCAAGAGCAAGGTCAAAATCACGTTTCTCGGCAGGCTCCGCCATGAACTCGCGGCCATCAACGCTGACCTTCAAGGGCTCCAACTTGCGGACCCGTTCTTCAAATCCTTGCACAGTGTCTTTTTGACGGCGCTGCAACTCCGAGATTTCCCTGGCCAGTTGTTCATTTTGACCCTGCTGTTTGGCAAGTTCAGCCCGCAACAATTCAATTTGATTTTGAAGCTCAAGCAAACTTCTGCGCACTTGAGACGTATCCTCGGTCGCCCTGCGGGTTTCATCCGCAATGCGCTTCTCAGTTTCAACCCGGCCAGCTTCTAAGCGCTGCCGCAAGTCAAGAATAGCGCGACGAGCCTCTTCATCGTCGAACAATCCCGCATGGCTCGACAGGGCCAGAAAAAACATGAGCGCTGCCGCAGCAGCTTGAGAAAAAGTCTTCATAGCCCCAGAGGCTTGCATATTGAGTGGTCAGGTCGGATTGGTTAGGAAAATTGTTATCGGTAGCTGATCTCAGCACGTCGGTTCTTGGCCATCGAGGCTTCGTCGCTTCCCGTGGCAGCAAGCTTCTCTTTGCCGAAGCTCACCGCCTCCATTTGTGCGTCTGCAACGCCAAGCAAGATCAAGGCGCGTCGCACAGCCTCGGCGCGCTTTTGACCAAGTGCAAGGTTGTATTCACGTCCACCGCGCTCATCGGTATGTCCCTCAATAGCAATTTTTCTGGATTTATCGGCCTTGATAAATCTTGCTTGGGCTTCAATCACGGCTTGAAACTCAGGCTTGATGACAAAACTGTCGTAGTCAAAGTACACCACCCTGGACATTGAGGACATGGCATTTTGTTGAGATGCATTGAGGTCAACTGGAGCCACTGAACTCCTGGCCACCGCGCCACTGTCAGATCTAGTTACGGCTGCAACGGAACCAGGATTGACAGTTGAGCCGCTGCGGTCTTCAACAGGGACGTCGTCTAACTTAACAGTTGAACCACAGCCAGATAGGAAAACAGAGACACCAACAGCCAGTAGCCAACTTTTCATCAACATCATGATCTAACTCCTGTAATTAATATTGTCACTTTTGCACGGGACCCCAATCGGGCTCCCGTATATCACCCACTTGGCCTGAAAGACGTGCTTTGATCTTGCCATCAACTGTGGTTGTCATCAAAGCCTCCCGATCCTGTTGTTTGGTCGCGTAAACAATCAAGCGCCCGTTGGGTGCAAAACTGGGACTTTCATCAGCACTAGTATCGGTGATCGCAGTGACGCTGGCGTTGGCCAGCTCCATCACGTGCAATTTGAAAGCCCCGTTGATTCGCGATACGTAAGCCAGAAAACGGCCGTCCGGGCTGATTGCCGGTGAAATGTTGTACGTTCCGTTAAACGTTACGCGGTCTGCATTGCCGCCATTTGAAGGCATACGATAAATCTGGGGCGAGCCCCCGCGGTCACTGACAAAGTAAATACTTTTGCCATCTGGTGAATAAACCGGTTCCGTGTCAATGCTTGCAGACTGCGCCAAGCGGCGTGGCTCACCGCCTGCAACCGCGTCTATGGCATACAACTGAGAGCCGCCATCCCGGCTAAGCGTAACCACCAGAGTCCGGCCATCCGGTGACCATGCCGGTGCGCTGTTTGAGCCACGGAAATTTGCAACTAAACGACGCTTGCCGCTGACGACATCATGCGAATAAACCACTGGCTTGCGGGATTCAAATGACACATAAGCCAGCTGAGATCCGTTGGGTGACCATGCCGGGGAAATGATGGGCTCGGGGCTGGACAGCGCTGCCTGGGCGTTTTCACCATCTGCATCGGCCACCCACAGGTTGTAGCGCTGTGCAGAACGCGTAACGTAAGCAATTCGGGTAGAAAAAACACCCTTGTCGCCGGTGAGTTTTTCATACACAAAATCAGCGACACGATGCGCTGCCAGGCGCAAGTCCGCTTGGCTTACAGCAAAACTCTGCCCACCCAGATCCTGACCGCGAACAACATCCCAAAGCCTGAAGCGAACATCAAACCGTCCATCAGCCAAACGCGTGACGCTGCCACTCACCATGGAATCAGCACCTTTTTGACGCCAGAAAGAAATATCCGGTCGTGAGGTCTCATCCAGATTGCCGGTAACCCCAGAAACTTGACGGAATTGACCACTGCGCTCTAGGTCGGCCAAAACAATCGCCCCAATTTTTTGAGGTGCGAGCTCATCGCCGCGGAAAGACAGTACGGCAATAGGCAGTTGCGTCATTCCCACGCCAGAGACCTCAACTCTGAATTGAGCCTGGGCAGGCAAGCCAAGAACCAGAAAAAACAGGACTGATAAAAATCGCTTCATGACTGCATTATCCCAATCTTGTGATCACACCATCATCGTTGAGTCTTTGCCGTGAATAACCCAATGTTGGCAAAGTCACGTTTGATTTTTCACGCGCCTTCACCCGCTTCGCATTTTCGGATTCTTCTTTGCGAGAGGCTTCGGCATGCCAGAGGTGAAACACTTCGGTAGCGCAAAAGCCATTTTTACGAAAGAGCCCGCTGTTATGCAAACGCAAAACAAAGTCAGCATCTTCATGGCCCCAACCGATAAAAGACTCATCAAAGCCATCTACTCGCTCAAAATCAGAACGCCAAACACCCATATTGCAACTGCGAATGCCCTTCCATGCAAAGGCCTGTTGACGACGAAATGACAAGTCAGGCAACCTGAGCAGGCCAGTCAGCTTGCTGGCTTGACCTTTGAGGTATTGAGAAAACCAAAACATCCCACTCCGGGCTGAAATTTGCTCCTGATCATGAGTGATCCGTCTCGTCAAATCAGGCGACAGCATGACACGACTACCATTGACAAAATAACCGGTTTGCGCCAGGCGACGATGCTGAGCGATAAAGTCATTTTCGGGAACGCAATCGCCGTCCAGAAACACAATGTACTCACCCTGAGATGCCGCCACGCCACGATTTCTGATTCGGGCTGCCGTAAAGCCCACATCCGGATGCCAAACATGGGTTACTTTAAGCAATTTCGCGGTGGGTGAGCTGAGGATTGCTTTGACATGCTGCTCATTGGAGCCGTCGTCTGCCACAACCACATCAAACTGTGCATCGTTTTGGCATTGAAGACCCACCAAAACCGCCAACAAGGCATCACAGCGGTTGTAGGTGGTGATAACCACAGAAATCGACGGATGGGTGTTCATTTTGAACTAGACTACCGAGCAAGTTGGACCATCCCTAAATATAAGCGGTTCAAGTGCTGACAATTGTCCCCATGAGCCCTGTTTTTTAGCCGGCGGATGCTAACACCCTAAATGCCCAAGATTTCCGCATACATCATCGCTTACAACGAAGCCGAAAAGGTCAAGGCCACACTTGAGAGTGTGCGTTGGGCCGATGAGGTTGTACTGGTGGACTCTCACAGCACCGATGGCACCCAAGATATTGCTGCCCAGATGGGTGCCCGGGTAGTACAAGTTGAATTCAAGGGTTTTGGCAACTTGCGCAACCAGGCCATCGAAGCTTGTAGCCACGATTGGATTTTCAGTGTGGATGCTGACGAGCGTTGCACACCAGAGGTGGCAAATGAAATTAAACACATCGTCAACGCCGCTGATTCACAGGACGCTTATTGGGTTCCAAGGCGCAACTTCTTCATGGGCAAATGGATCAGGCATTCCGGCTGGTATCCCAACTACCGTCAGCCCCAGCTGTTTCGCAAAGGATGCATGCATTACGATGACAAGCCCGTGCACGAGGGATATATCTTGAACTCAGCCAAGCCTATTGGCCACCTGACCAACGCCATCTGGCAATTCCCCTTCAAGAACATGGCCGAGGTCATGCACAAGGCCAACCGCTACTCCAGCCTCGGTGCCGAAAAGATCGTGCACAAGCGTATCTCCGTGGGCTCGGCCCTGGCGCACGGTGTCTGGTCATTTGTGAAACACTATGTTTTCAAGCGAGGCTTTCTGGACGGCTGGCCCGGCTTTGTGATTGCCCTGGGCAATTTCGAGGGCACCTTCTACCGGTATGTGAAGGCGATGGAGATGCAGAAGGGGGAGACGTGGAAGTCTCCGGTCGAGCCAACAGTCAAGTTGGATAGTAATCAGTGACGCAGACCCGTATCGCCGCACCTAGCAACCGGGCGCTTTATTTCAGGCTGCTGGGCTATGTCAAGCCCTACTGGAAGGCCCTTAGCCTCGCCGTGTTGGCAATGATCTGCATTGCTGCCACCGAACCGGTATTTCCGGCCATCATGAAATATCTGCTAGACAACGGTTTCAAGACAAGGGACGCACGTTTAGTGTGGGCAATTCCTGTCGGCATTGTGCTGCTGTTTGTGGTACGCGGCATCCTGTCTTTCTGCACCAGTTACCTCATGACATGGATTTCAGCCCAAGTCATAACAGAAGTGCAGCGTGAAATGTTCGCGAAAATGCTTAAGTTGCCAACACAAGATTTTCATGAAATGTCTCCGGGGAAGTTGATTTCCCGCATCATTTCTGATCCAGGGAATTTGGCTGGGGCAGTAACAACAGTCTTGGTAACTGCCGTACGCGAATCGCTTACTGCCGTCGCCTTGTTCGCATATCTGATCTACTTAGACTGGAAATTGACGCTGCTGACCTTGCTCGTTGCGCCCTTGGTAGCCTTGATCGTTAGGGGCTTTGGTCAACGCATGCGTACAGCGAGTCGCAGCACCGTGGAATCGGGGCGCCAGCTATTCCACTGTATCGAAGAGTCTGCATCGGCGAATAAAGTTATCAAGATCTACGGGGGGCAGAGGCGACAGATTGAACGCTTTCACCTCGACACCGAACGGTTTCGGCGTGCACAGATGCGTGAGGCCGTACCAGCTTCAGGCCTCACGCCCATCACACACATGGCGGCCTCTCTCGCTGTCGCTGCTATCATCTTTCTTGCACTGAGCCAGACGACCGGGCAAGCTGGCGTCTCCGCCGGTGGGTTTGTTTCTTTCATCACGGCACTGCTTATGCTTATTTCACCAGTCAAGCAGTTGACCACCATCAGTCCTACTCTGCAGCGTGGACTGGTCTCTTGCGAAAATGTTTTTTCATTTTTGGATATGGTTGTTGAGGAGGATTCCGGGAGTCGAGAAATGACCCGCCCCCGCGGGGACATCGAGTTTGACAGCGTGTCATTTCAATACCCAGGTACCGATCGACCTCAAGCACTCAACAGCATCAGCTTCAATGCACGTGCTAGTCAGACAATAGCACTTGTAGGAGCCTCGGGAGGCGGAAAGACCACGATTAGCGCGCTGATTCCCCGCTTCTACCGCCCAACAAGTGGGCAGATAAGAATCGACGGTGTGGACATCAATGAATTTTCCCTGGCCAGCCTGCGCCATAACATCGCCTTGGTCAGTCAGGACATCGTTCTCTTCAACGACACGGTGGAAGCCAACATCGCCTTCGGCTCCCGCGAGGCGTCCACCCTTGACGATGTGATTTCCGCGGCCAAGGCTGCCAACGCCTGGGAGTTCATTCAGCAGTTGCCCCAAGGGCTGGACACCACGATCGGTGAAGACGGAGCCAAGCTTTCTGGTGGCCAGCGTCAGCGCATCGCCATCGCACGGGCACTATTGAAGAATGCGCCAATCCTGATTTTGGACGAGGCCACTTCAGCGCTAGACACCGAGAGTGAACGCCAGGTTCAGGCGGCCCTGGCCACCCTGATGAAGAACCGCACCACGTTGGTGATTGCACACCGCCTGAGCACTATCGAGCATGCAGACCAAATCCTGGTGCTGGACCAGGGTCGCATCGTCGAGACTGGCACTCATGCCGAACTGGTTGCCCTGGGCGGTTACTACGCCAACCTGACCCGGATGCAATCGTGAATATTCCTGTCCTCATGTACCACCAGATCGACGAGCCGCCGCCCCGGGGTACGTCACTGCGTGGCCTGATCGTGGCACCCTCATCCTTTGCCTGGCAGATGCAAATGCTTCGCCTGATGGGATACAAGGGCCTGTCCATGACAGAACTTGAACCTTACCTGAAAGGCGAGAAGCAAGGCAAGGTAGTGGGTATTACCTTTGACGACGGCTACCAGAACAATTTGCAACATGCCTTGCCCCAATTACTCAAGAACTGTTTTACTGCCACATGCTATGGCGTGAGCAGCATGATAGGCGGCTCCAACAGCTGGGACCACGGCAAAGTGGCAGAGAAACCCCTCATGACTCTTGACGACTGGCGTGCTTGGCGCGACGCTGGCATGGACATCGGCTCGCACACGCGCACCCATGCGAAGTTGACCGAACTTCCAGCAGAAGAAGCACGGGCACAGATTACCGGCTCGAAACAGGAACTAGAACAAACCGTGGGCTGCGTAGTGCGGCACTTCTGCTATCCCTATGGCTGGTACAGCCCGGACCACCAGCAGATGGCGCGCGAAGCGGGCTATTTCACCGCCACCACCACGCACCGCGGCCGCGTCCAAGCTGGGGACGACCTCTACACCCTGCGCCGCATCATGGTGGCGCGCGCTACCAACCCGCTGCAGTTCTTCATGAAGATTGCCACCCGGTACGAAGACCGACGCGCATGAAACCCCTGGCGCTTTTCTGCAAAAGCTATAGCACCGATCTGCGCCGCTTGGTACGGTTGGCGAAATCAATACTGCGGTTCAACTCCGAGCATCTGCCTTTCTACGTCTCCGTGCCGCAAGCGGAGCTGCCGCTGTTTCGCGAACATTTGGGTAGCCCGGGTGTCGAGCTGCTCGCTGACGAAGATATTTTGCGAGCGTCGCCGCGCATCGACGTCGAACAGGTGCGCAGCATGCCTGGCAGCGTGTCACAGCAAGTGGTCAAATCCGAATTTTGGAGGCTGGGCCTATCACAGGCCTATGTCTGCCTGGACTCCGATGCAGTCTTCATTCGCCGTTTCGGTCAGGCCGACTTCATGACGCCTGACGGCAGCCCCTACACCATGCTGGACGAGGCGCACGACCTGATGGAAGACGCGCTGCGCCGCAAGCGCGAGCGTGTCGTTGACGCTTTCAATATGGAGGCTGACCAAGTGCAGCAACGCTTCGGGCGCACGGGCCGCCGCTATAGCTTCGGTCCCTTTCCGCTGGTGTGGCACCGCGCCGTCTGGGAAAGCTTGGACACCCGTTATCTGCAGCCCAATGGCATGAGCTTTGCGGACGCCGTTGCGCAGGCGCCCATCGAATCGCGCTGGTACGGGGAAGCCTTGCTGGCCTACCAGGCCGTGCCGCTGCTACCCTGCCAAGCACTGTTCAAGGTGTACCACTACGCTTGGCAGTTTGACCATGACCGCCAAGCCGGCATCGGTCCGGAAGAACTGGCCCGACTCTATTGCGGCGTGATCTGCCAGTCGGCCTGGGAACGTGACATGGACTGGCCACGCGAAGGAGGCAACTGGCTTTCCCTCACCGGACGTCGCCTAAGGCGACGTTTGGGCAGAATCTGATTGAGAGACACTTTGCCTCACTGTGGCTCAAGAAATTTCTTCAGAATATCCCCTTTCGTATCTCGAAAGCATTGGGGAAAGCCCAAGCCATATTGCGAAAGCTCTGCAAGCGCATAAAAGATCTTTTCGGACAACTACCACCAGACATCAACTTTTATTGCCTTTCAATCTGAATCTCTAGGCTTACGCTGATAGGCAATGATTTGAGATACTCATATCCCCGAGTACTTTAGATTTATGGACGCACAGTGCCACCAAATATTCTTCGCAAATAGTTGGTAAATCGTCGCCGTAGTCTAAGTTGCTTCCATTCGTTATCGGATAGCAATCTCACATCGTTGCTGAGGGCGCGTCTAGCAGAAACGTGTGGCTCAAGATTGTCAAGAATACGATCTAAGACAGATGGGGCGTTATAGATCCATAAGACTCGTTGCTTGGCCTCGGCGAGGGTTGATGCATGCTCCATATCAATTTGGCTAGCCAAGATTGATCTTATCGACTGAATAGCGGCCTCTGGCTTAGCAATATCAATCGGAAGAAAACTCTTCTTCGGAAAATAGTCCGTGAGATTCGGACAGCCCGCATAGATCGGAAAGCACCCCCGCAGTAATGGGTCCGCTAGCTTCTCGGTCCAGTAGTCGCGATGGACGGAGTTTTCAATCGCGATGTGGAATCGGTAATTGGAAAGCGCCTCATCTTTATCGCCTATTTCGCGAAAACCACGACCATAAACGTCGATCTCGTTGCCAAACTCTTTCTTAAGACGATCGACGAAGGCCAGCCTGCGCCGATGCCCTATCGATACTGCCTTGTTGGAACAGACAATCGAACACAGTTTGGTCTTGGGTGGATTCCCCGCTACGAAATCCTCGAACTTTAAAGGATATTCATTCGCTTCACCCGGCGCCCCAAACCGCACACCAACAAACCAGCTAATAGCTGGATGGCTATAAATAACGCCAGGATGACCTGTCCTGCGTTGAGTCGTGATCACATGCCCGAACTGACCCAGAAACTTAGACTGGTAGCGATGGAAGCTCGCTGGCTCCGCACATACCAAGACACGTCGCTCCCGTGGCACCCTTGTTGAAAATGGACCTAAAGGCCATGCCTCGTAGACAACCAGCCAATCAGGCTCATCGCCCGGATTCAGGTATTCCAGATACTCGGTCTGCCCCCAGATATTACCGCCGCCAGGGATCTGACGTTCCCAAGGGACCTTGAATCCGGATCCCCCGACAAAGTGAACTCGCTTAATAGTCATAGAAACATGGCCATCCATCATGTCATTCCAGCTCGCCCAAACAACTACCGCTTGAGTTTCAACAAAACCTCGATTTGTGGGCGGTTGAGCGGAAATGGAGCCCATGCCAACAACGCAATGTTCAATTGATAGCTTGGATCCAGCTTCAAGCTTAGCCGAGCCTGTACCGCCTTCCAGTGCCACCAGGACCGAATACCGTGGAAGGGCAGTTTTTGGTAAAGCCATGCCAGCATGAAGCGGAACTGGCGGGGTGACTCGCTAGGGTGTAGTAAGCAGTAGTTGCCAATCGCCTCCGCCGCCAAGTCGAGGTCTTGCTCCTGCACTTTCTCCAACTCCATCTTTTCCACAAGCACATTGTTTGCCAAAAGGCGAGCGCAGTAGATAGCTCGTATCTTTCTAGACAACCTGTCCAGCTGGGAACTTTTCTGCTGACTGGCTTGAGAGGGATGAACCCGGTAGCGTAAAAGGCTTTCACTGAGGTTTGACATCCTCACACCCGCGCTGGCCAATCGAGTCCACAAGTCATAGTCCTCAGATGGACTCATGGCTTGATCAAATGAATGAGACTTAAATAAATTTGCCTTTCCCATGACCGTTGACATACCAAAGCAATTCCCCGTCATCAAGGCCACCTTGATCTCTTCGTCGGCAACGGGATGATGGATCGTTTCCAGATCTTGCTTCCCGGAGAAGCATGTGAAAGCCGTACCGCACAGGCCTAGTTGCGGGCTCTGTTGAAGATATGCGATCTGTCGCTCAAAACGTAATGGGTGACAGATGTCATCTGCATCACAAAATGCAATGTACTGTCCGGATGCAGTGACAACACCCTCGTTACGGGCGTTAGCAACTCCAACATTGCTTTTAAGATGTACGACGCGCAGCCGCTCGTCACGATAGCGCGCCAGCACCTGATGCAAACTGTCCGTCGACGCGTCGTCGACCAAGATCACTTCAAAATCAGCAAGTGTCTGATTGAATATCGACTTTAAAGTCTCCTCAACCAAGTTGGCTCCATTGTGAATCGGCACAATCACGGAGATTAGAGGTGTGTTCTTATTCATTGCTTCTGGGAGACGTTCAGTCAAGCTGTATCCAGCATGAGGGAATGACATCGGAGGTATCCGTACCGGCATCAGCGAACCATTTACGAGGAGCATAAACGACCTGATCTGGCGAAGTGCTAAGCCAGGCGCCCCACCAACTGAATGAGCTGTTTGCGATCACGTGATGACGACAATTTTTCATCAATTCGAGGTCAATATGTGCATCGTCGACCGAGCAGACATCCATGACGTGTAAGGGCGTACTCAAATTCAAATTTTCCTTAACCCATCCTGGATCATCGGAAAAGGCAAAGACGTGAAGCTCCGGGAAACGCCTGACAAGGTCATCGACGGCAGCGTGGTAGTAGGTTAGATCACATACCCCGTGAAATTTTGCCGCCTGGGGATTCGTTACATAGTCACCACGCCGGATATGCAAAGCCACACTTGTGGTATTTCGAATCGTATTCAATATGGGTGATTCCTCAAGCCTACGCACCAGCGACAAATCGCCGAGTATAGGACCGCGGTTCCATGCGAAATACTTTTCGCTCTGCCAATAGCCCACGAGGTAGACCGGATGAGAAATCCGCTCAAACCTCTCATCGTAAGCAAAGCTTTCAGGCCAGAATACTGGGAACGAGATCAGCCACGGGATTCGTTGCGACAAACGTGAGCGTATGCGGCCCACGCGACTTGTCTGCCAAAATGGTAAATCCTGCAAATCGTTGAGGGTCGCTACCGTGCCGCGTATTGCATAGCGATCCAGCATATACCCGCGGTCACCATTATCTTGAAGACCACGCAAATCAAGAACAAGGTCACGCCCCAAGCGGTCTGCAAGGGAGCGCGCCGTCGCATACTGGAACAACTGGTTCCCTAGTCCACCTTCAATTCGTACAATGACTTTGGAAAGCCGCATTGCTAAGCACCACGCCTGGGTAGCGTCTTAGCGATAACAGAGGAAATAAAACTCTTCCAATATGAAAAGAACAACAAGCGGAGATCTCCAACCCGCATCGTTTCCTCAAAGTACTTGCGCAACTCAAGTCTTGTAATCGCGGAAATGTCCGGCACAACCATCAGACCGACCGCCGAAAAAGCTCGCGTGCAAACCGAGTTCTTGACAATTGGAACCGAACCCAGATAAAGACTTTCCCATGTCCTGTGGCAGTCCACCCCATTTCCAGGGGGAGATACCACAAAACGATGTGAAGCCATCTCTGAAACGTATGTTGTGTATGAAACACGCCTAGTCCGTGAAGTCACGAAATGAAATCTCCAGCGGAGTGACCGCAGGACAAACAGACGCTCTGCGTCATTGGTACTGGGACTGATATTGAGGTAACACCATTGCTGTCTTTCGGGACGCCCAGCAAGCATCTGTGTCTCCATGGTCCCAGCCACATCACGTTCTTTTACCAGCCCTTGACGCTCAAGCCCTATAGGAATGGGTGACAAATCGGATTTGTCGACCAGTACATTTTGTGCAAACCAATGCACAACGTTCGCCGGCTTCTTAGCGTACAAATTTTCCGTCACATTCCAATCCGAATTATGGGTAATCAAGACAAACTGATGAGGCTGACTTCTAATGACCTCGAATATTCTCTCCACATAATGAGTGCAACAGAAAACAACCCCATCTCGACCACCGAAGTGGCAATTTTCCATAGCGGTATCGTTGTTAAATGCCCAGTCAGCCAGGCTGACAAATCGATCGCCATGCAGATACTCGGACATAAAAGTATGGGTCAAATTCGCTTGGGTGAATTCCATGTTGACTATCTTTCAGACGTGATCAGATATCTTTTTGCTGTGCATATGAAGGTTAAAGAGCGGCCACTTGGAACCAGAATTTTCCGGGCACGTTACAAAGGGTACCCTGCGACCCGCGTCATCCACGGTCCACGACACGGCATATCGCCCATGACTCAGGTCATTTCCGATCCAATGATGCGAGGCACAGAAACCAGGTCCATCGTTGTGGGGTGTACCACCAACGTATTGACCCCATGACGCCGGATCGAACAAATAGCCGATTTTCGAAAAATTTCTGGTTAGATCCTCGACAGGAACTTGGCTCAGCAATTTAGGAGAAATCAGATCTGCTAATCGCAGAAAGGGCCGGGCCCATGGCTTGAAGACTCTTTTGACGCTGGGCAAGTGCGATGGCGAACAAGGCGCGGAAGGAAGCACATCCAGCAAGTCTGGCCGCAGTTGGCGGATCACCCCCAGGAGAACCATTTCGTTCACCATATCGGCTCCCAAAGTATGGAGCACTTGCTCTTCACCCAAACGCAGGAGGCGCAGCATTTCAATGCAGACATCGGTAAGAGCAGAACGTGTGCCGACATACATCACCGCGGCAGTGCACCCAGCCGCTGGGCCAAGGGGAGTCACTGCACAGCGCCCACCGTAGATGGCACCAAGCATGTTGCCCAAATAGTCTGGAGCGGCGTAGATGATGACATCATTCTCGATGTGCAAACACGAAGATATAGAAAGTCGCTGCATCAGTGCTTCTAGCACAAACAGACGCAGCATCGTGTAATGCCAAAACCCACCGCCCCCGTAGCGCTCGTTCAACCAGCTGACCTCATTGACTAAGCGTATCATTTCAACATCGTCAAACGACACGTTCGAGATGACCGTCAACAGAAGTTCTTCGATGATATCTGGGTTGACCTCGTTTAAAGGAAGAACACAAATAATCTTCCCGGCATGAAAGCGGCGAGTCTGACGCACTGTGTCCCAAAAATAGGCTGGGAGATTTGGCCCCATGTGGATATGAACCACGGGCAAGGAGTGACCTAACTCAGGGGTATTAATCATGCTGATCAAAAGCTTCTAGGAAACGGCTTTGTTTGCTAGGAACTACCTCTCCCGATCAGAAGCAGTCGCAATATGCGACGTATCAATCCAGGAAATGCCTCAAACGGCTTATCCCATCGCTCATAGGAAACAAAGTCTTTGCGTTTAAGTTGCCGTTTGAAAGGCCACCAATCAAGATAGCGAACGTCCCCAGTGAGCGATCTTCCGTATCTTTCCCAGGAGCCCGCTGCCAAGCGAATTTCCGCAGAGTGCACGTATGAAAGATACGTGCCGATCGTTTCATATTCGCTAAAACCACATGCTTCCTGGAAATCCACCGAATTGATCAGTGCATCTATCCATGTGCTCCGATGCCGGGTTTCTATGTAAGCAAAGAATTCCTTTGCCCAGCTACCCCTTATCGGAAAGCATTGTGCGATGAACGAGTAGTTGACTTTCTTCTCCATACCTAAAAGCCTTGAGATTGATAGAAAATAGGGGCGATGAAATTCGTCGCCGTGGTAAAAACGTAGAGCACCATCATCATCAACAAATTTCAACGGCTTGAGAGGAATAGTGTCTGCGTCCCAAATCAGGAATACTTCATCTTCCCCCGCTGTTTCTAGATATGAAATTTTGATGATCTGCTGCAAATACCATCCAAAGCGCTTGCTCGCTCCCGCAGCTGCTATTTGCCGAATTTTCTCTTCGTATCTTCCAACGCACGCCGATTCCGGCAACACTTGAAACGAGCTATCCGTTCGCAGTCTGAACTGTCCCACTTCACGATCAGGAACAATGACGACATAGTTCTGCGCATCGATAAATCTTCTGACGTGCTTCGAAGCCACCGACCAGACATCGATATCTCTTATTTCGCAGACACTAAAAACCGTCGTAATCTGCCGGCCACGACTTTCATACTCTTTAAGCACGAAGTCGACCGCTTCGCGACCAGTACTTTCACCGTTCATCAACCACCTTAAATATCGATATCACTTGAAAGCAACCCGTCGAAGTACGCTATGGTCTTTTGCAGCCCTTCATCCAACTGAACCTTGGGCGACCAGTTATCAAGATATTCCTTAGCCCGAGAAATGTCGGGTTGCCGCTGCATAGGATCGTCGGACGGCAGCGGACAAAACACCAGCTTGGATCTTGCACCCGTGAGCTCGATCACCATTTCCGCCAGTTGACGAATCGTAAACTCGCCAGGATTTCCAAGGTTGATGGGGCCGGGGAAGCCTGGAGCACCATTTTCGCCGGGTGGTAAGTCCATGAAACGGATAAATCCCTCGATCAGGTCGTCCACATAGCAAAAGCTGCGAGTCTGCTGGCCTTGCCCGTATATGGTGATGTCTTCGCCGCGCAATGCCTGCACAATAAAGTTACTTACTACTCGCCCATCGTTTGGATGCATGCGCGGCCCGTAGGTGTTGAATATGCGCGCCACGCGGACGTCCACGCCGTACTGGCGGTAATAGTCGAAGAAAAGCGTCTCCGCGCAGCGCTTGCCCTCGTCATAGCAGCTGCGGATGCCGATAGGGTTCACATTCCCCCAATAGACCTCGGTCTGGGGATGCACACTTGGATCGCCATACACCTCACTGGTACTGGCCTGGAAAATTCGTGATTTAAGCCGCTTGGCTAGACCCAGCATGTTGATGGCACCGTGAACGCTGGTCTTGGTGGTCTGTACTGGGTCGTGCTGGTAGTGGACGGGGCTTGCCGGACAAGCCAGATTGTAGATGTGGTCCACCTCGATGTAGAGGGGGAAGGTCACGTCGTGCCGGACAAACTCGAAGCGGGAATGAGCGAGCAGATGCTCAATATTGCGCTTAGTCCCGGTAAAAAGGTTGTCCGCGCATACGACTTCGTCGCCACGGGCGATCAGACGGTCAATCAAGTGCGAGCCCAGAAAGCCGGCGCCGCCGGTGACGAGGACACGTTTGCGATCGTTGTAGTTTCTCATTAAATTCATCAATCTTGACCAAACAGGTCGCGTGTGTAGACTTTGGCGGCGACGTCCAGCAGCTGATCTGTGTGTCGGTTAGTGATAATCAAGTCCGATTCTCGCTTGAACGCTTCCAAGTCGTTAACGACCCGAGAGCGGTAGAACTCAGGTTCAGTCAACGCCGGTTCGTGGACGATTACCTCGATACCCTTGGCCTTGATTCGCTTCATGATGCCCTGTACGCTGCTGGAGCGGAAATTGTCTGAACCGGCCTTCATGACGAGTCGGTAGATACCTACGGTGCGCGGCGAACGCGACAGGATGTCCCGCGCAATGAAGTCCTTGCGTGTGCTGTTGGCCTTAACAATGGCACCAATGAGAGTCTGAGGTACGTCATGGTAGTTGGCCAGCAGCTGCTTGGTGTCCTTGGGAAGGCAGTATCCGCCGTAACCAAAGCTCGGGTTGTTGTAGTAGTTGCCGATGCGCGGATCCATACACACTCCATCGATGATTTGCTTTGTGTCAAGACCATGGACGGCTGCATAGGTGTCGAGTTCGTTGAAATACGCAACTCGCATGGCCAGGTAGGTGTTAGCAAATAGCTTGATTGCCTCGGCCTCGGTGCTATCTGCGAACACGACAGTGACGTCTTTCCTGATCGCTGCTTCTTGCAGCAGGCAGGCAAAGACACGCGCCCGCTCAGACCGTTCACCGACGACGATGCGCGATGGATAGAGATTGTCGTACAGCGCCCGACCTTCCCGCAAGAATTCTGGAGAGAAGATCAGATTCTCGCATCCCATGGTTGCGCGCGTCCTGAATGTATAGCCCACCGGTATAGTGGATTTGATAACCATCAAAGCTTTAGGATTGATGGCCATCACATCCCGGATCACGGTCTCGATAGACCTGGTGTTGAAATAGTCCGCGTCGGGGTCGTAGTCAGTAGGCGTGGCAATGATGATGTAGTCAGCCCCCGCATAGGCATCCTGCTTGTCGAGCGTGGCGCGCAACTTCAAGGGTTTGGTCCGCAAGTAATCTTCGATATCTTTGTCAACGACGGGCGACTCGCGCCGGTTGATCATCGCAACCTTTTCCTTAACGACATCCAAGACGACCACATCCTGGTTCTGCGACAGCAGAACGGCATTTGAAAGGCCGACGTAACCAGCACCGGCAATGGCAATCTTCATTTATTTTTTACCTTTATCGACAACACATACTCCGGGTCATAGAATTTGCGTGGGTGCGAGAGAGTTCTCATTTTTCCTTGCTGACCTGCACGGTATAGCCGTGATGCTGTAACAAGGCATGCTGGCGGGCCTGCTCCAGGTCATGGGCCACCATTTCCTGCACCATTTCGTCCAGCGTGATCTCCGGGATCCAGCCAAGATCCTGCTTGGCCAGGCTGGGGTCGCCCAGAAGCGTCTCTACTTCAGCCGGGCGGAAGTAGTGCGGGTCCACCCGGACGATGACATCACCCACCTTGAGCGCCGGGGCCTTATCTCCCTCAATGGCGGCAACCACCGCCTTCTCATCAACACCCTGCCCCTCAAAGCGAAGGCTCAGGCCAAGCTGGGCTGCCGATTTTTCGATGAATTGACGCACGCTGTACTGCACGCCAGTGGCAATGACGTAATCCTTGGGCGTATCTTGCTGCAGCATCATCCACTGCATGCGCACATAGTCCTTGGCGTGGCCCCAGTCGCGCAGGGCGTCCATGTTTCCCATGTAGAGGCATTGGTCCAGGCCCAGGGCGATATTGGCCAGACCCCGGGTAATCTTGCGGGTAACGAAGGTTTCGCCGCGGCGCGGGCTCTCGTGGTTAAAAAGGATGCCGTTACAGGCGTACACGCCATAGGCCTCACGGTAGTTCACCGTGATCCAGTAGGCGTAGAGCTTGGCCACGCCATAAGGACTGCGTGGGTAAAAGGGCGTGGTCTCTTTTTGGGGAATTTCCTGCACCAGGCCATAGAGCTCGCTGGTGCTGGCCTGGTAGAAGCGGGTCTTTTTCTCCAAGCCCAGGATACGGATGGCTTCCAGCAGGCGCAGGGTGCCGATGGCATCCACATCAGCGGTGTATTCCGGGCTCTCGAAGCTCACAGCCACATGGCTTTGGGCACCCAGGTTGTAGACCTCGTCGGGCTGAACCTGTTGCACAATGCGCACCAGATTGCTGGTGTCGGTCAAGTCACCGTAATGCAGCACGAAATTGCGATGGTCGATGTGCGGATCCTGGTACAGGTGATCCACCCGGCCTGTGTTGAAAAGGCTGGCCCGACGCTTGATGCCGTGCACGATATAGCCCTTATCCAGCAAAAACTCTGCAAGATAGGAACCATCTTGCCCTGTAATGCCTGTGATGAGCGCGACTTTCGCCTGAGTCGTCATAGATTCTTTGATTCGATCATTAAGTGATCATTTGATTGTAAGAGTTGCCTGGGTGCGCAATCCGCCAACCCACCTTAGCAGTTCCTCTGCAGCGGCCTGCGTGGTGTAAGGGCTGCTGAGTCCGCTGTCAGGCAACCCGGTGTTGCGCCAGCGTTCATACAGTTGTTCCAGAGCATCCGCCAGTTCTCGGCTGGCGCTTGCCGCATCCTGCCCTGTCCCACCCGTCTGGACAGCCACATGCCCCTGGCCACGCAACAGGGCGGTCATCTGCGCATTGCGTTGCACTGTGGCCAGGATGGGCCGCTGCATCCAAAGGTATTCATAGAGCTTGGAGGGGATGTATTCCTCGCAAATCGGTTCCTCGCCGTGCAGCAGCAGCAGCACGTCCACTCCGCGCATGCGGCACAGGATCTGTTCGCGGCCACTTTTGCCGGTGACGGGATCGGCTTCGATACGGCCCAGATGGCGCACGCAGGTACGCACGGGTGACTGCGCTAGCTTCGCCGCCGAAACAGCGTCCAGCGGCCCCCCCGTGACATGCAGCTCGGTGGCAGCAACCAGATCAGGGCGGCGCACTTGCAGCAATTCCAATGCTTCAATAAAGGGCAGCAGGTTGCGTGTGGCCGAGAGCGAACCAAAATGACCGACGATGAATTTAGAACCCGGTTGGTAGGGTGGCAATGCCTCGAACGGCGGATCAATGCCCGGCAGCAGCATCTTGCCGCGCTCGCCCAGTTCAGGATGTCGTGCAAGCGCGCTGGCCAGAGCCTGTTCGGTGAACCAGATGGCCAGGTCAGCTTCGCGGCAGATCAGGCCTTCCACCCTCGCCTGCATCTGTTGCTGCGCCGTGTGCGGCGTGATGCCAGGTGTAATGAAAGGGTCGTGCACCTCGGCCAACCAGGGTGTGCCGGTGGCACGCTTGAGCGCGCGGCCGGCCAGGTGCGCAGCAAAGGCGCCACCTGTGGAGTAAATCAGATCAAACCGCTGCTTGCGGGCCAGCACCCTGCCCGTGAGGTAGGCGCTCAGCCACCAGGACCATGAGCTTTCCACCGGGCGTAGCAGCTTTTCTATGACCAGGCCGGGCAGCAGCACCAGCGAGGCCAGGGTCATCAGGCTACGGTAAACGATGCGGTTGTGGAAGCGCCGACGCAGCACATGGCGTAACTCAAAACGCAGTCCCGCAGGGCCGGCGGGCCAAAGCTGGTGGTGCTCGACCAGCTTGTCGCGGGTGCCAGACACGCCACTGAGCACCACCACCTCGATGCCGGCGCGGCGCAAGTGCGGGAGTTTGTCGGTGATGGTCTGGCTGGCGGCCCTGCCATCCATATTGAAGGCATGGGCAAGGATGAGCCAGCGTTGCGTTGTTGGTGCTGTCATCAGGGTCAGGCGGTGGCCTGCCGGTAAAGGGCATCGTATTGTTGGGCGGCGCTCTCCCAAGAGTGCTCCTTTGCAAACGCCAGGCCATTTAGTCGCAACTGGCCAGCCAGTTCAGGCTGGTCAAGCACAGATCGCAGCAAGTCGGCCAGAGCCTGGGCGTCACGCGGGTCTTGCAGCAGCAGGGCCTCTTGACCGTCTTGCAGCTCGCGCGAAATGCCACAGTGTGCCGGGCCACTCACCACCACCGGTAAGCCGTGCGCCATGGCTTCAAGCACCACCATGGCAAAGCTGTCCTCCAAGGTGGGATGGGCCAGACAATCGGCAGCGCAGTAGGCCGGGCTCAACCCGTCCAGCGACCCCAGGAAAAGCACGCGGGCGGCCACGCCCAGTTTTTCGGCCTGGTCTCGGTAGTGCGCAATGGGTGCCGGATTGCCCGCCACGGCCAAGTGGACGTCGGGTGCCAGCTTGGCCAGCGCCTGCAGCAAAGCATCTAATCCCTTGCGCTTGTAGTCATTGGCTACGAACAGAAGTAGCGGCACATCGGTGGGTAGTTTCAGTTGTTGGCGTGCAGATGCGCGTGTCATGGTGTCCTGCTGCAGATAGGTGCCAGGCGTGATCACCGACAGCCGTTTAAGACTGGCCGGGTAGGCCTGCTCGCACTCGTGCCTGAGCGTCTTGGAGGTGGCCACGATGGCCCGGCCCGGCCTGCGCTTGAACCGTTCAGCCTCTAGCCAGACGTAGGTAATCAAGCGGGGGCTCATGCACACCTTGAGCCAACGCAACGCAAGCCGCAGGCCGCGACGGCCATGCAACAGGTTGTAGCGCAAAGGTCGCACGTGGACTGTCTGTATTTGGCCATGCCAGGTGTTTTCGTGTGAATGCACCACATCAAAACCCTTGCGGGTAAGCCACCAGGTGGCGATGGCAAACAGCAGTTGGTTCACCCAGCGCGGTTTCTTGCTCAGACAGAAAACCGGGTAATAGGCCACGCCATCCACCGGCTTATTCGTCTCTTGTGCAAAGACATGGATCTCATGCTTTGAGGCCAAGGCCTGCGCAATAGAGACCGAGTAGCTTTCGGCGCCACCGGCAGATCGGGAAAATACCCGGTTGATGATGGCTATACGCATGGCGGGAAGACTGTGGTTCAAAGCAAAACAATGTCGTACTGCTCCTGCCCCATGGCAGTCTCGCTTTGCAATGACACCGGCTTGCCGATAAATTCACTCAGCCCCACGAGGTACTGGCTTTCTTCATCCAGCAGCAGCTCGATAACCTTGGGAGACGCCACCACGCGGAACTCGCGCGGGTTGAACTGCCTGGCCTCACGCAGAATCTCGCGAAAGATGTCGTAAGTCACGCTGCGCGGCGTTTTCACGATGCCCTTGCCTTCACAGGTAGGGCAAGGCTCGCACAGCATATGCGCCAGCGACTCGCGCGTGCGCTTGCGCGTCATTTCCACCAGACCCAATTGCGAAAAACCACCTGCCATGGTTTTTACCCGGTCCAGGGCCAATTGCTTCTTGAACTCCGCCAGCACTGCATCGCGATGGTCTTCACGCACCATGTCAATGAAGTCCACGATGATGATGCCCCCCAGATTGCGCAGCCGCAATTGCCGGGCAATGGCCTGGGCCGCCTCAAGGTTGGTCTTGAAAATAGTGTCGTCAAAATTGCGGGCGCCCACAAAACCACCCGTGTTCACATCTACCGTGGTCAGGGCTTCTGTCTGGTCCACGATCAGGTAGCCACCTGACTTCAAGTCCACCCGCCGCGCCAGCGCCTTGGCAATCTCATCATCGATGGAATACAGGTCAAAAATCGGGCGCTCGCCTTTGTAGTGCTGCAATTTCTCGGCCGCCATGGGCATGAACTCTGAGCCAAAGGCCTTGAGGGCCTCGTACTGTTCGCGTGAATCCACGCGAATGGTCTGGGTAGACTCCCCCACCAAATCACGCAACACCCGTTGCAGCAGGTTGAGATCCTGGTGCAGCAAACTCTGCGCGGGTAATCTGACCGAAGCATCCTTGATGCGCGCCCAAGCCTTGCGCAGGTAACGGATGTCGTCCGAGAGTTCTTCGTCGGACGCGTCCTCGCCATTCGTGCGCAAAATAAAACCGCCACCCTGGCTTCCGGCCAGGTTTTGCAGCCGCGTACGCAATGTGTCACGCTGCTCGGGTGGGATTTTTTGCGACACGCCAATATGGTCGTCTTGGGGCAGGAACACCAGCAAACGCCCGGCAATGCTGATCTGGGTTGACAACCTCGCACCCTTGGTTCCAATGGGGTCCTTGATGACCTGCACCATCAAGGACTGACCTTCAAAAACCTGCTGTTCAATCGGAACCGCGGGCTGGCTGCTACGCGCTGCGCTCAGTGTTTCACCGTCTGCCGGGGGATGCCAGACGTCAGCCACATGCAGAAAAGCAGCCCGCTCCAATCCGATCTCAACAAAGGCGGATTGCATACCCGGCAAAACACGGGCAACCTTGCCAAGGTACACATTACTCACAAGACCTCGCTCGCAGGTTCGCTCAACGTGCAGCTCCTGAACAGCACCGTTTTCCACCACAGCGACGCGGGTTTCCTGGGGCGACCAGTTAATCAGGATGTCTTCATGCATGAAAGCAATTGTGCCGTTTCAAACAAGGGCAACCCCATGATGCCGGTATAACTTCCGGAAATATGGGAAATAAAACTCGCAGCCCTGCCTTGTACCGCATAAGCACCGGCCTTGCCCATGGGCTCGCCACTGCTCACATAGTCCGCGATTTGAGGCTGAGTCAGGGGGGCAAATGTCACCCGAGAAGTGCTCATCGTCTGCAAGCGCTGCTGCTGGGTGCCCAAGGAGAGCGCCGTCAACACCCGGTGGGTGCGACCCGACAGTTCTGAAAGGATGCGCTGTGCGTCACTCTCATCCGCAGGCTTGCCGTAAATGGTCCGACCCAAGGCCACCGTAGTGTCTGAACACAAAACCGGTGCAGGCGGCAAGCCGCGATTGTGCATGCGCTGCAAGGCCGCATCAAGCTTCAGATCGGTCACCCGTTTGACGTAGGCCGCAGGAGCCTCCTGGCCGATAAGCGCTTCGATGGATTCGGCGTCCTCCTGTGCATCGGGCAGCAAGAGCTCGTATTTCACCCCCAATTGCTCCAGCAGTTGCCTTCGGCGCGGACTTTGCGAGGCCAAATAGATGAATTGCACAGCCATAGCTCTATTCCCGGTGGTAGGGGTGGTTGGCATTGATAGACCAGGCACGGTAGAGCTGCTCAATCAGCAAAACCCTGACCATGGCATGGGGCAATGTCAAATCAGACAGCCGGATTCGCTCATGTGCTGACGCCCGGAAATCAGGATGCAGCCCATCTGGCCCGCCAATCACCAGTACCACGTCCTGGGCAGCTAACTGCCAGTCTTTGAGCTTGGTGGCCAAACCGCTTGTCTTGAGGCTAGTCCCACGCTCATCCAGCGCCACTACATGGGCACCTTTGGGAATGGAAGCCTCAATTCGGGAACGCTCGGCAGCAAGCAGTTGCTCCAGGGTTTTGGAGCCGCGAGTTTCGGTTTTGACCGCTTTCAGTGACACCTGAAGTTCTGGCGGAAAGCGTTTTGCATAGTCGTCCCAGGCAGTTTGAGCCCAGTCAGGGATGCGCTGGCCGACTGCCACGATCAGCAGCCTCATGGTTGACTACTTGGCCTTGCGGGCCACAGGCTTTTTGCCAGCTGGCTTGGCAACCGACCTGACGGGGGACTTTTTAGCCACCGCCTTTTTGGCAACAGTCTTCTTGGGTTCAACCTTGACCATCTTCGACGGGGCTGGTGACGATGTTGTAGCGGCTGATTTCCTGGCCGGTGCCTTCTTGGCAGGTGCCTTGGACGCGGCTAATTTTTCAGCGTCTTTTTTGATCTGCGCCTTGGATGGAAAGGCCTGCGCAACACCCTTTTTAGCCGCATTCGACCGTTTCAGACTGGTCAGGGGGGGCGTTGCCTGGGTGGCTTTAGCGGAAGATTTTTCAATCTCGCCTGTGGTTACACGCGATGGTTTATCGGTACCGAACTTGAGTCTGACGGGCTTATCGCCCCACAGGTCTTCCAGGTGGTAATACTGGCGGATATTGGGCTGCATGATGTGCACCACGGCCTGGCCACAGTCCACAATAATCCACTCCCCGTTTTCTTCACCCTCAATGCGGGGTTTGGAGAAGCCGGCCTCACGGACAGCATCGCGCACACTGGCCGCCAGAGCCTTGGTTTGCCGGTTTGACGCGCCTGAGGCAATGATGACGCGTTCAAACAAGGCGGTGAGATGCTCCGTGTTGTACACCTCAATCGCTTGCGCCTTCACGTCTTCCAGGCCATCCACAATGGCACGTTGGAGTTTTTGGGTGTCTTTTTTAGCGGCGGTTTCAGTCATCATCAGGTGGGCATTTAGGTGGTTGAGTAGAGGTGATGCGCTTCAATATAACTTGCAACATCGGGACTGACCAGCGGCGCAATGCCTTGGTGAATAGCGACACGGTAGCGTATACCTGTTGCGCTGATGTCCATCGTAGGCATATGGAGCTTGGAAAAGCGGTTTTCAAGATCGGGTGGTGGAACAAACTGGGTCTTAAGCCCTGTCAATCCATCACGATCAGCTACGCAAATTGTAGCAATATCAAGAATCGACCGCCACTGGCTCCAGGTATTGAGAACATCTGCCTGATCTTTGCCCATGACCAGAAAAAACTCAGCGCTCGGATTTTCTGTTTGAAGCTCCCGCAAAGTGTCCAAGGTGTAGGACGGACCCTCACGGCGGACTTCCCGGTCATCGACCACCACACCGGGCAAACCCGCCATGGCCAATTCAACCATGGCCAGGCGGTGGACGGCCGATGTCAGGGGGCGCTCTTTGTGCCAGGCTTGGCCTGTGGGCAACACCCGGAGTTCATCCAGCTTGAGCTGGTGCAACGCAACCTCGGTCAACGCGCGGTGCGCCAGGTGAGGCGGGTCAAAGGCGCCGCCAAAAACGCCAATACGTTTGACAGCTATACCCATCGTGCCGGGCATCAAAGCCAGTCCCGTCGCACCAGAAAGTCGCTGTAAAGTTTGTGTTCAGGGGAACCAGGCTCAGGCTTGTGCTGATAAGACCAGCTGACAAGCGGCGGCATGGACAACAAGATGGACTCTGATCGACCGCCAGACTGCAGGCCAAAGTGGGTGCCCCTGTCCCAGACCAGATTGAACTCGACATAGCGACCGCGACGATAAAGCTGAAAAGCTCGTTCGCGCTCGGTACTGACCATCGTCATACGCTTTTTGACAATCGGCACATACGCTTCGAGAAAAGCGTTGCCGACGCCCTGCATCATGGCAAAACTGCCTTCAAAACCCAACTCAGAAAAGTCATCAAAAAACACGCCGCCAACGCCGCGCTGCTCAGACCGGTGCTTAAGATAAAAGTACTCGTCACACCAGGTTTTAAAGCGCGGGTATTTATCGGCGCCAAAAGGCAAAAGTGCTTCGCTGCAGGTGGCATGGAAATGCACCGCGTCCTCTTCAAATCCGTAATAGGGCGTGAGATCCATACCGCCGCCAAACCAGCAGACCTCCTGGTTGTCAGCTCCTTTGGCGGCAAGCATGCGCACGTTCATGTGCACGGTGGGGACATAGGGGTTTCGTGGATGAAATACCAGTGAAACACCCATGGCCTCAAACGGAGCGCCAGCAAGTTCAGGCCGGTGCTGCGTGGCCGATGGGGGAAGTTTGGGCCCGGTAACGTGCGAGAAGCCGCAGCCTGCACGCTCAAAAATGGGGCCACCTTCCAAAATCTTGGTCAAGCCGTTGCCCTGCAATTGTTCGCCGGCTGGTTTTTCCCAGGCGTCGGCCAAAAAAGTGCCGCCGTCAATGTCGGAAATGGCCGACGTGATGCGATCTTGCAGATCCAGCAGGTAACGGCGAACCGGCAACACCTTGGAGTTTTCTTGAACAGTCATGACGTGGTGAAATTAATTTTTGATAGCACGATAACCAATGTCCGCGCGCATTTGCATTCCATTAAATGAAATACCCTGGCCAAAGTCGTAGGCACGGTGTTGGGCCTGTCGCGGGCTGTCCGCCAGCGCCGTCACGCACAACACCCGCCCACCCGTCACGACCACATGACCGTCTCTCAGGGCAGTTCCGGCATGAAAAGTCACTGCATCTGCTGCATCCTTGGGCAGGCCGCTGATGACATCACCCTGACGCGGATGCATGGGGTAGCCATGGGCAGCCATCACAAAACCCAGAGCCGTACGCCGGTCCCAGTCCAGCTCGATCTGCTCCAACTGGCCTTGGCTTGCAGGCTCAGTTGCAGCCATCAGCACGTCCACCAGATCGGTTTTAAGCCGCATCATGATAGGCTGGGTCTCGGGGTCGCCCATGCGGCAGTTGAACTCCAGCGTTTTGGGGTGCCCTTGGGCGTCAATCATCAGACCCGCGTATAAAAAACCGGTGTACGGTAAGCCGTCCTTTTCCATGCCTTTGATCGTGGGCAAAATGATTTCCCGCATGACGCGGGCATGTACCGTTGGTGTGACCACAGGTGCCGGTGAATAGGCCCCCATACCGCCAGTGTTTGGACCCAGGTCGCCATCGAGCAGGCGCTTGTGGTCCTGGCTGGTGGCCAGCGGCACCACATGTTTACCATCGCACAGCACAATGAAGCTGGCTTCTTCACCGGCCAGAAACTCCTCTATGACCACCCGGGGCCTGATCTGGCCATCTTCGCTTGCGTTGTGCACCACGCCCAAAGCATTGTCGAGCAACATGAAATCAACCGCTTCATGGGCCTGAGCGGCCGTAAGGGCCACCACCACGCCTTTACCCGCGGCAAGGCCATCGGCCTTGACCACAATGGGTGCGCCCATTTTGTCTATATAGGCATGCGCCAATACGGGGTCGGTGAAGGTGTCATAGGCGGCAGTAGGAATGCCATGGCGTTGCATGAAGGACTTGGAAAACGCCTTGGAACTCTCCAACTGAGCGGCGGCACGCGTGGGCCCGAACACCCGCAAACCGTGCGCGCGAAACTCATC
Organism: Hylemonella sp.; assembly: GCA_040382055.1. Lineage (GTDB taxonomy): Bacteria > Pseudomonadota > Gammaproteobacteria > Burkholderiales > Burkholderiaceae_C > JBEIGE01. The sequence goes on along the minus strand of JBEIGE010000018.1, from coordinate 12,134 downwards.
GACCACCCCGGCGGACAAAGGCGCCTCGGGGCCAACCACCGTTAGCGCTATGTTTTCCGAAGTAGCCCAAGCCCGCAAATCCTGGATATCCGTGATGTTGATGTTTTTTAAGCGGTTGTCGCGAGCGGTGCCGCCGTTACCGGGCGCAACATAAACCATCTGCACCTTGTCTGACTGGGCCAGTTTCCAGGCCAGCGCGTGCTCGCGGCCGCCGCCACCAATGACAAGAATCTTCATAGGCTGGCGTTGTGGTGAACAGCCTGCACGTCGTCCAGGTCTTCAAGAATATCAATCAATTTTTGCATTCGAACCGCCTCATCGCCCTCAAGCTCTATGGTGTTTCCTGGCCGCATGGTGACCTCGGCTACCTCAGGCTCCAGACCTGCTGCAACCAGCGCATTTTTGACACCCTCGTAACCAGCGTAGGTAGTCAACACTTCAATAGCACCCTCTTCGTCGACGATCACATCGTCTGCACCGGAATCGAGCGCAACTTCCATCACCTTGTTTTCATCGGTTCCCGGCGCAAACACCAGCTGGCCGCAATGCTTGAACTGAAAAGCCACCGAGCCCTCGGTTCCCATATTGCCGCCATGTTTGCTAAACGCATGCCGCACCTCGGCAACCGTGCGAACCTTATTGTCGGTCATGGTGTCAACCAGAATCGCTGCGCCGCCAATGCCGTAGCCCTCGTAGCGAATTTCTTCGTACACCTTGCCTTCGACGGTGTCGGTGCCTTTGGCTATGGCGTAATTGACGTTCTTAAGCGGCATATTGGCAGCTTTGGCCTTTTCCATGGCCAGTCGCAACCGAGGGTTGACGCCCGGGTCTCCGCCACTCAGGCGGGCCGCCACCATGATTTCCCGGCTAACACGGGTCCAAACCCGCTGGCGCTTTTCATCCTGCCGGCCTTTGCGGTGCTGAATATTGGCCCATTTACTGTGTCCCGCCACGCATAGTCCTTAAAATTTCGTTAATCTATCGACACGATTGTACTTTTTGAGACTCCCATGGCCACCCCTATCCTTGTTGCACAACACAAACAGACCGAATGCATGCTGTTGCCCGACAAAGCTAACCGCCACGGTCTGATTACCGGTGCCACCGGAACAGGTAAAACCATTACCCTGCAAACCCTGGCTGAAGGGTTTTCCAAAATTGGGGTCCCGGTTTTCATGGCCGACATCAAGGGGGATCTCACCGGCATCTCCCAGGCCGGAAAAATTGGCGAAAAAATGGCTGCGGTACTCAACAGCCGGGGCCTTGCTTTGCCCGAGCCCATTGCCATTCCCGTGACGCTTTGGGATGTCTTTGGAGAACAGGGCCACCCGGTTCGCGCCACCGTGAGCGATTTGGGCCCCCTGTTGCTGGCCCGTATGCTCAATCTCAACGACACCCAGGCAGGTGTTTTGAACCTGATTTTCAAAATTGCCGACGACAACAGTCTGCTGCTGCTCGACCTCAAAGACCTGCGCGCCATGCTGCAGTATGTGGGCGATAACGCCAGAGACTTCACCACGCAGTACGGCAATGTCAGTGTGGCCAGCATTGGCGCTATCCAGCGTGGCCTGATGCAGATTGAGACTCAGGGCGGTACCCGCTTCTTTGGCGAACCCATGCTCAATATCAGCGACTTCATGCAGACCGATGCGACTGGCCTGGGCCTGGTCAATATTCTTGCTGCTGACAAACTGATGAATTCACCGCGTTTGTACGCCACTTTTCTGCTTTGGATGCTGTCCGAATTGTTCGAACAATTGCCCGAAGTGGGGGATCTGGACAAGCCCAAGCTGGTGTTTTTCTTCGACGAGGCACACCTGCTGTTCAACGAAGCTCCCAAGGTTCTGGTGGAGCGAATTGAACTTGTCGTGCGCTTGGTGCGCTCCAAAGGCGTAGGGGTTTATTTTGTGACCCAAAACCCGCTGGATATTCCTGACTCGGTGCTGGCACAGTTGGGCAACCGGGTTCAGCATGCCTTGCGCGCCTTCACACCCCGCGACCAGAAGGCCGTCAAAGCCACGGCCCAAACCATGCGCCAAAAAGCGGGCCTGAATATCGAAGTAGCCATCACCGAACTGGCAGTGGGCGAGGCCTTGGTGAGCATGCTCGACGAAAAGGGCCGGCCCTGCGAGACCGAGCGGGTGTATGTCATGCCGCCCGGCAGCCAGATCGGGCCCATTACTGCAGCCCAACGCCAGAGCCTGATGAGCAACTCATTGGTGGCCGGTGTCTACGAAACAGCGGTAGACCGCGAATCTGCCTACGAAAAAATTCAAGGACGTACCCAGGCAGTTGCCAAAGGAGGAATCGGCAGCGGCCAAGCGGGCACAAACGCTGAGCCAACGGCTTCCGGTGGCTTGCTGGGCGGGTTAAATGATGTGCTGTTTGGCACCACCGGCCCCCGTGGTGCCAAACATGATGGCTTGGCCCAAAGCATGGCCAAATCGGCCGTTCGCAGCATTGGCTCAGCGGTGGGCCGGGAGATCATTCGAGGTGTTCTGGGTAGCCTCATGGGTGGGAAACGGCGTTGACCCGCCCCAACACCGCTGCCCAACGCGTGTTTGTTCTCGGTGCCACCGGCACCATCGGGCGTGCCACCGTTCGTGCGTTGATCAGGTGCGGACATGAGGTGGTGTGTTTTGTCAGACCACGTTCTGAAACCGGCGGCGTTTCCCAGGCGCAGGACGATTTCAATATGTTTGGCAGTGTTAGCGTTCGGCACGGCCACGTGACCGACCCGCAATCACTGGCAAGGGATGGTTTCCGTGGCGAACATTTCGATGTCCTGGTGTCCTGCATGGCTTCACGCACCGGAACGCCCAAAGATGCCTGGGCTATTGACCACCAGGCGCATGTCAACGCACTTCATGCCGCACAGCAGGCTGGCGTTTCCCACGTGGTGCTTCTGTCAGCCATCTGCGTGCAAAAACCCCTGCTGGCTTTTCAGCATGCCAAGCTGGCTTTCGAGAAGACGCTGGTTGAATCGGGCCTGACCTATTCCATCGTGCGGGCAACTGCGTTTTTCAAGTCCTTGTCAGGGCAGATTGAACGGGTAAATAAGGGAAAGCCGTTTTTGATCTTCGGCGACGGCACACTGACCGCCTGCAAACCCATCAGCGATGAGGATCTGGGCGACTATCTGGCGGGCTGTCTGGATACCCCTGAACGGCACAACCGCATTTTGCCCATTGGCGGCCCCGGCCCGGCCATCACCCCGCGCCAGCAAGGCGAAGCGCTGTTTGCCCTGCTGGGTCGCACCCCACACTTCAAAAAAGTGCCTGTGGCTTTGCTGGACGTGATCATTCGCGTGCTTTCTAGCCTGGGAAAAGTTGTACCCAAGCTGGCCGAAAAAGCTGAACTGGCACGGATCGGCCGCTACTACGCCACGGAGTCCATGCTGGTGTTCAACACCACAACCGGTCAATACGACGCCGAAGCCACCCCCAGCAGTGGCAGCGAAACGCTGTTTGATTTTTATGGAAAACTGGTCAAGGGCGAAGCCCGGGTTGATCGTGGCGATCACGCGGTTTTCTAGGCCCAGGCCGCAAAGCAGCAAACATTAGCGGCGTCGGGCAGAAACCACACCACGCAAGTCCGACACCAAGCCCAGCACCTTGTTCAGCCGCCCGGACTCACTGACCTCCACCGTAAAGGTCATCCACGCCGTGCCCTTGACAGATTGGGTTTGAACTTCGATGACATTCATTTTTTCTTTGGTAAACACCTCGGAAATATCGCGTAACAGCCCCTGGCGGTCATTGGCTTGAACCGTTACATCCACCGGATAAACGGGGGCTTCTTTGCCATTGGCACTGCCCCACTGAACCTCGATCAAACGGTCACCACTGCGTTTGACCATATTGCTCAGGTTGGGACAGTCAAGCCTATGCACGCTCACGCCCTTGCCTTTGGTGACAAAACCGCTGATCAGGTCTGGGGGTGCCGGCTTGCAGCATTTGGCCAACTGCGTCATCAACGAGTCCAGCCCCACGACCAGTACACCGCCCTTGCCGAAATGACCGTGCTCACGGGCTTTCTTGAGCAAGGGCTCATCATCGGCTTGAGCGGGTTCGGGTGGTCGCAGCAGAATTTCGATGTTGCGCAAGGAAAATTCGTCTTTGCCCACCACTTCAAACAGCGCTTCGGCCGAGTTAAAGCCCAGTTGGCTGGCCAGATCGACCAGTTTCATGGCGGTTCTGCCCTCACGCTGCAGCAGTTTTTCAACCGCTTCGCGGCCTTTGGCCACCGTTTCGTCCATCGCCAGGGCATTGAACCAGGCGCGCACCTTGGTGCGGGCCCGGTGGCTGACCAAATAGCCCAGTTCCGGGTTGAGCCAGTCACGCGAGGGCCCCCCCTCTTTGGCGGCCACCACCTCTACCGTCTGACCGTTTTTGAGCGGGGTATTGAGTGGCACCATGGCACCGTCCACACGCGCGCCCCGGCAGCGGTGCCCCAGGCTGGTGTGAACGCTGTAAGCAAAGTCAATGGTGGTTGCGCCCCGGGGAAGCTCGATGATGGCTGCATCCGGGGTCAGCACATAGATGCGATCATCCATCACCGTTTGGGCACTTGCGTCCTGCACCTTCGAAGCGTGAGGGTCAGAGCCGGGTTGACCCGATAAATCCCGCTCCCAGGCCAGCAGTTGGCGAAGCACGGCAATCTTGGCGTCATAGTCGCCGCTGGCAGACACCCCTGAATAGCCTTTGGCGCCGGCCTCCTTGTAGGCCCAGTGGGCGGCTACGCCATGCTCGGCGTGAGCATGCATGGCCTGTGTGCGAATCTGGATTTCAATGGCTTGCCCAGCGGTGTTGCGCACAATGGTGTGCAGGGACTGGTAGCCGTTGCTTTTGGGCTTGGCAATATAGTCGTCAAACTCGTCGGTCAGCGGTACAAACTGGCTATGCACCCAGCTCAACGCGGCATAACAGTCGGGAACGGATTGAACAACAATGCGCAAAGCCCGAATGTCATAGACCTGATCAAAGTCCAAAGACTTCCCGCGCATTTTCTTGAAGATGCTGTAGATGTGTTTGGGCCGACCCTGCACCTGCGCTTGGATGCCCAAATCGCGCAATTGGTCACTCAGCTGGTCGCGCAAATGCGCCACATACAGCTCGCGTTCGGTACGTTTTTCATCCAACAGACTGGCGATCTGGCGGTAGGTGTCGGGCTGCAAAAACCGGAAGGACAAATCTTCCATTTCCCACTTGATTTCCCAGATTCCCAGACGGTTGGCCAAAGGGGCAAAAACATGGATCGACTCTGCGGCCAGTCCGGGTGGCACAGCGAGCTTGCTGGCGGCAAAGTAGCGCAAGGTTTGCAGGCGTGAGGCCAGGCGCAGCATGACCACCCGCAAATCGCGGGAAAAGGCCAGCAGCATTTTGCGCACGTTCTCCGTCTGAACCACGGCTGTTTGCGCCATTGGCACGGCGGTGCCCGAACGTGCCGCTGCCAGTTGGGCTACACGCGCCTGTTGCTGTACGCGCACCAGCTTGGTGGTTTCCAGCGCCAGGTCGGCAAAATTCTCGCCAAAAGCCTTGAGGATGACCTCGTGAGGCTTGTTCAGGTGGTCACAGGCGTAAACCAGATAACTTGCGGCCTGCATGGCTTCAGAACCGCCTATCGTTTTCAGGATATTGCAGACAGCGTCTGCATGGGCCAGGGTGTTCTCCCCGGTGTAGAGAGTTTCACCGGCCAGCAGGGGTTCGGCAAACGCGCGGGCACGCTCCAAGGCGTGGGTGGTGTCTGTTGAACCTGCGGTCAGGCCGATCACGTCGGCTCGTGAAGATAGCGGGGACGGGCTTTCGGCCTGACTTTTCATGCAGATTTCAAGGCTCTGAGATCAGGAAATCAGTCACCACCTTGACCTGATCATCCGGCACAAAGGTCGGGGCATGACCAACACCGTCAAATTCCACCAGTCGGGCGCGCGGCCCGCGTTGGGTCATGGCCAGCGCTGTTGTAGAAGACAGCAGATCCGATTGCGCACCCCGGGTCAGCAGCGTGCGCGACCTGATCGCATCGTAGAGATGCCACAAGGTAGCCTCAGAAGCCGCAGCGTCCTCGGACCTGACGGAACGAAAAGGAACCGCAATGGACGGGTCGTAGTGCAGCACATAACCTTTACCGTCGTCTGCCGGCTTGACCATGGGTCGAGACAGCGCAAGCCATTGCGCCGGTGTGTGCGGGCCGAAGGTAGCTGAAATTGTGCTGAGCATGTCGCAAGCCTGCTCCACCGATTCAAACCGCACAGGCATACCCAGGTAAGTGCCGATGCGCTGTAAAGCCGTCCACTCGATCACCGGGCCCACATCGTTGAGCACCAGGCGTCGGACAGGGGTCCCCATACCTGGCAGTTTGTGGTCTGCGCTCAAACCCTGCTGGCCACACACCCCAATACCAATCAGGCCGCCCATGCTGGTGCCCACCCAGTCCAGCGTGGCAGGTGCCAGACAATTGATCAATGCCAGCATGTCCACTGCGTAAACCGGGATTTGGTAGCCCATAGGGTCTTCTAACCAGTCACTTTTACCGCGACCGGCGACATCAGGGCAGATAACCCGAACATCACCTGGTTTAGCCGCACACAAGGCTTGTGCCAGTACATCAAAGTCACGCCCCTGGCGGGACAAGCCATGCACACAGAGCACCACATGACCGGCCTGTGGATTGCCCCATTGCCAATAAGCCATCTTGTGACCTGCCCGAGTGTCGGGGCAGTCAATGTAATGAAGGGTAGGTTCAGTCATGTCATTTCTGTTGAGATAATGACAGAATCCTAATTCAATCACCACCGCCATTCATTTGGTTTGCCGGAGAAAACCCATGCTCAAAGGAAAAACTGCGCTTGTTACAGGTTCCACCAGTGGAATTGGCTTGGGGATAGCCAAGGCCTTGGCCCGCCAAGGTGCCAATATTGTGATGAACGGTTTTGGCGATGTGGATGGGCCCAAAGCAGAGATTGCCGCTTTGGGTGTGAATGTGCTCTACCACGGTGCGGATATGAGCAAACCCGGTGACATCAGCGACATGATGAATGAGGCCGCCAAGCAGTTCGGAACTGTCGATATTCTGGTGAACAACGCAGGTATTCAGCATGTGGCGCGCGTTGAGAATTTCCCGGCTGAACGCTGGGACGCCATCATTGCCATCAACCTGTCCAGCGCCTTTCACGCCAGCCGTCTGGCCTTGCCGGCCATGCAGAAAAACAACTGGGGTCGCATCATCAACATCGCGTCTGTCCACGGCCTGGTGGCCTCAGCGGAAAAGTCTGCTTATGTGGCAGCCAAGCACGGCATTGTGGGGCTGACCAAAGTCACAGCGCTCGAAAACGCCAACAGCGGCATTACCTGCAATGCCATTTGCCCCGGCTGGGTGCTGACACCCATGGTGCAAAAACAGGTGGATGCCAAAGCTGCCAGCCTTGGCATTTCAAACGAAGAAGCCAAAAATATCCTGCTGGGGGATAAAGAACCCTCCATGCAATTCACCACGCCGGATGAACTGGGCGAACTGGCGGTGTTTTTCTGCTCCCCGGCAGCCAACAACGTGCGTGGAGTGGCCTGGAACATGGATGGCGGTTGGGTTGCGCAGTAAGATTCCCGATTGAGTTGCTCGTGGGACGCAACGAGCGCATCACGGCTTGGTATGGTTTTTATCTGGGCTACCGAAAAAGAAGCGCAACAGCTCGCGCCTCAATGCTTTGGCCCAAGCCAACCGGGCCGAGTTTTTCAGCGGTCTTGGCCTTGACATTGACCTGATCCAGCCCAACGCCAAGAACGCTTGAGACACTTAAGCTAATGGCGCTGATAAAGGGGGCCAGCTTGGGTGCCTGCGCAATGACGGTGCAATCCACATTGCCGATCTGCCAGCCGAGTTCACGCACTTTTGCGGCCACTTCCGATAGCAACATTGTCGAATTGGCTCCCTTGAATTGGGCGTCGGTGTCGGGAAAGTGACGACCAATGTCGCCTAATCCCGCCGCCCCCAGCAAGGCGTCGGTGATGGCGTGCAGCAGCACATCGGCATCGGAATGGCCCAGCAGACCCAAATGGAAAGGGATATCGACGCCGCCGATGATTAGTTTGCGCCCTGCCACCAGGGCATGCACGTCCCAGCCCTCGCCAATTTTGAAATGACAGACCGTCATGTGTTTAATCTTTCTCTGTTATTCAACTCACCGCACATCAGGCACTGCCACTTGGGGTTGCTGCCGGCTTAGCAACACCGCTTGAGCCAGGGCAAAGTCTTCGGGGTAGGTCACCTTGAAGTTCTGTGCGCTGCCGCTTACCAGTCTGGGTGCCAGGCCCAGGTGCTCCATGGCACTGGCTTCGTCGGTTACCTGGTCTGAGGCCTGCGCAAGGGCCTGGCGCAGCTGTCCGATACGGAACATCTGGGGCGTCTGAGCCAGCCATTTGTCGCTGCGATCGAGTGTGGCAGATACCCGGCCTGCAGCTTCCTGCGTCAGGGTGTCGGGCAGTTTGTGGGCCAGCAGCCCACCCACTTCATCCTCACGGCAGGCTTCTATCAAGGCAAGAATCTGGCCGGGTTCAATCAGGCAGCGCGCGGCATCGTGGACCAAAACCCAGTCTGAGGGTTGAGCACCCAGGTCCAGCAGCTGGGACAAACCATTAAAAACGCTCAAAGCCCTTGTAGAACCTCCACATTTAGCTATCAAAAGAGGAGTTTCAGACCGGTCAAAAAAAGTATCTCCTGGTGCCACAACCACAAGGGTAGAGACGATTGCTGAAACCTTGCCAAAGGCCGCCAGGGTGTGCATGACCAGGGGTTGACCGGCCAGCATCTGGTATTGCTTTGGACTGGGCGTGCCGGCCCTGGAGCCACTGCCAGCGCAGGGAATTAAGGCCCAACAACGGGCCTGGGGCTCAGATGCAGGCTGTTGCGGCTGGGTTGGGGGCGTGGCTTTAAGCATGATGTGGCGTTATTTTAGGTGGAGGACTATGCCTAGCGCATGCCCCGATGGCGCCCTGAATTGCCTCCCCTGCGTTAAAATCTGGGCGGCCTTGATGAACACCCCCCGATTCTCTATCGGGGGGTGTTTTCTATTTGGCCAATATAACCACACCCCATGCAACTCCCCAAACTTCTGGCCAGCAAACGCTACACCCTGCCCCGTCCGGTGGGATCGGCAGACTCGCTGATGTTGGCCACGCTGGCACAACGGGAAAAAACCAACGGACAGATCACCACCATCGTGACGGCTGAGGCCACCGATGCCCAGCGCCTGATTGATGAAATTGCATTTTTTGCTCCGGATTTGCGATGCGCCCTTTTCCCGGACTGGGAAACGCTGCCTTATGACACGTTTTCGCCGCATCAGGATTTGATCAGCGAGCGTCTGGCCACCTTGTGGCGTTTGTACCGGCACGGCAACCAGTTGCGCGGGGGGGGTGAAGCCGCGGATGTGGTGGTCATGCCCGCTACAACAGCGCTTTACCGTCTGGCACCGCCCAGCTTTCTGGCGGGTTGTACCTTTGAGTTCAAGGTCAAGCAGCAACTCAACGAGGCACAACTCAAGGCGCAGCTCAGTCTGGCGGGTTACAACCATGTCTCCCAGGTGGTGAGCCCCGGGGAATACGCCGTGCGCGGCGGACTGATTGACCTGTTCCCCATGGGCTCAGCGGTGCCGTACCGGGTCGACCTGTTCGACAACGAGATTGATTCCATCCGCACGTTTGACCCCGACAGCCAGCGCAGCCTGTACCCGGTGCCCGAAGTGCGCTTGCTGCCCGGCCATGAGTTCCCGATGGACGAAGCCTCGCGCAAAGGCTTTCGAAAACGCTGGCGCGAAATGCTGGAAGGCGACCCCACCAAAAGCCGTATTTACAAAGATATGGGCAATGGCGTGGCCACCGCCGGCATTGAGTACTACCTGCCACTTTTCTTTGACGAGACCGCCACCGTCTTTGACTATTTGGGGAAAAACGCCACGCTGGTTCTGCATGGCGACCTGGAGCCCAGCATTCAACGCTTCTGGCAGAGCGCCAAAGACCGTTTTCGCCTGGCCCAGGGTGATCCGGAGCGACCCGCGCTTGCGCCCGAGTCTCTGTTTCTGGGCATGGACCAGTTTTATGCGCGGGCCAATGACTACGCCCAACTGTCCATCAGACCGGGCAGGACTGAGCCGGTTGACGCTACAGCGCAGGCTTCAACCAGCGCAAGAACATCTGAATTTGAGGAGTTTTCTGCCTTGCCGCCATTGGCGGTGATGCGCGCAGCAGAAGATCCCTTGACCCAGCTGAAAAACCATATTCGTCACACATCGCAGCGTGTTTTGCTGCTGGCTGAAAGTGATGGCCGGCAAACCAGCTTGCTGGACTTTTTGCGGGCCAGCCACTTAAGCCCGCCGGTGTTTGACTCTCTGCTTGATTTCCAAACCAGCAGCGAAAAAATTGGCATTGCCACCTCAGCGCTGAACACCGGCTTTTCGTGGTTGGAAGCCGGCATTGATTTCGTGACAGAGACCGAGCTGTTCTCGGCCGGTCCGACCACCCGCAGGCGCAAAAAACAGGAGCAGGTGAGCGATGTTGAAGCGCTGATCAAAGACCTCAGTGAGCTCAATCTGGGCGACCCTGTGGTTCATTCAGCCCATGGCATTGGACGTTACCGGGGTCTGGTGAATATGGGTGTGGGGCAAATGCTGGACAACGGCACCGAGGAAATGCAGGAGTTTTTGCATATTGAATATGCGGATAAAGCCACCCTGTATGTGCCGGTGAGCCAATTGCAGCAAATCAGCCGCTACACCGGCGTCAGTGCCGATGAAGCCCCCCTGCACCGTCTGGGCTCGGGCCAATGGGATAAAGCCAAGCGCCGTGCAGCCGAACAAATCCGTGATGCTGCGGCCGAACTGCTCAACATCTTCGCCCGCCGCGCCGCCCGCGAAGGCCACCCGTTCCGTTACTCACCCCATGACTACGAGGTGTTTGCCAATGATTTCGGCTTTGAGGAAACAGCCGACCAGCGCGCGGCCATTCACGCCGTGATTCAGGACATGATTTCACCCCGCCCCATGGACAGGCTGATCTGCGGGGATGTTGGCTTCGGCAAGACCGAGGTAGCGCTGCGCGCGGCATTCATTGCGGTTACAGGGGGCCGCCAGGTGGCGCTGCTGGCACCCACCACCCTGCTAGCTGAACAGCACTACCAGACCCTGGTTGACCGTTTCAGCCGCTGGCCAGTGAAAGTGGCAGAAATGAGCCGGTTCCGCTCAGCCAAAGAAATCACCGCTGCGATGAAAGGCATCGCCGACGGCACGGTAGACATTGTGGTGGGCACCCATAAATTGCTCAGCAAGGACACCCATTTCAAAAATCTGGGGCTGCTGATCATCGACGAAGAACATCGCTTTGGGGTGCGCCACAAAGAAGCGATGAAAGCCATGCGTGCAGAAGTCGACGTGCTTACACTCACGGCCACGCCCATTCCGCGAACTCTGGGCATGGCGCTGGAGGGGCTGAGAGATTTGAGTGTGATTGCCACCGCTCCGCAACGTCGCCTGGCCATCAAGACCTTTGTGCGCACCGAGGGCAATGGGGTGATCCGCGAGGCCGTGCTGCGCGAGCTCAAACGCGGCGGGCAAATTTACTTTCTGCACAACGAGGTGGAAACCATCGAGAACCGGCGTGCCAAGCTGGAAGAACTGTTACCCGAGGCGCGCATTGCCGTGGCTCACGGCCAGATGCCCGAGCGGCAGCTGGAGTCGGTGATGCGTGACTTTGTGGCCCAGCGCTACAACCTGTTGCTGTGCTCCACCATCATTGAAACCGGCATTGATGTGCCCACCGCCAACACCATTGTGATGAGCCGCGCCGACAAGTTTGGCCTGGCGCAACTGCATCAGCTTCGCGGCCGTGTGGGCCGCAGCCACCACCAGGCCTACGCTTACCTGATGGTGCCCGACCTGGAAAGCCTGACCAAACAGGCGCAGCAGCGGCTGGATGCAATTCAGCAAATGGAAGAACTGGGCAGCGGCTTTTACCTGGCCATGCACGACCTGGAGATTCGCGGTGCCGGAGAGGTTCTGGGTGAAAACCAGAGCGGCAATCTGCTGGAAGTGGGTTTTCAGCTCTACAACGAGATGCTCTCAGAAGCTGTGCGCTGTCTCAAAGCCG
>JBEIGE010000017.1:0-71356 GCA_040382055.1 Hylemonella sp. | reverse complement strand
TTGAACTCGAAGACGAAGCCACTGCAGACCGTGTCAAGTACCAGATTGTGGGAGAAGATGAGGCCGATCTCAAGTTAGGCCTAGTCAATATCAACAGTCCGATTGCACGTGCTCTGATAGGCAAGGAAGAGGGTGATACCGCAGAGGTACAGGCGCCTGGCGGTATCAAACGTTATGAAATCGTCTCAGTTAGTTATCTCTGATACCGCTGTGTTTCCGGGTCGTTTCCGTGCAAAGCGTCTGGTCTTATTCCCCCAAAATATTGTCATCATTGTGGTGGGGCAGTCTGACCACTCTGATGTTTTTGGTGGTGCCTTCGCTGTTTTTTCATTTACCTAGCCCAGCAATAGCTGGCGCTATGGCGGCAAAGTTGTTCACGGCTCAAACTTGGGTATCTGTTGTGTGTGGCTTGCTTTTGCTTCTTTGTTCAAGACTAAAAACCACGATAGTCCTTGACAGGCTTATACGGGATGCTACTTTATTTATAGTGAGTGGGATATTTCTGGCACTGCTTGTCGAATATGCCATTGCGCCAAAAATCCTGGCACGGGATAACCTGGCACTGTGGCATCCCGTCGGCAGCCTGATGTATGCCTTACAGTGGCTGTGTGCAATATGTGTTTTCTGGAAAATTTGCGTTCGAGATGGGCTATCCGGGGCGGGTTGCAAGGGTGCCGATTGACCAGACTTGTGGATAAAAGCTTGCAGCGGTAATTCTTAGGCCTGACTGCGTTTTTTGACGCTCACTTGTTTGGGCTTTGAACGCTTGACCTTCCCCCCTGCAGTCAGGCGTTGATTTCCAAGTACACGCAGAGTTTTTACTTCAGGCCGTTGACCACTTTGTTTGCTGTACTTGAGGACCTTGAAGTCACGTGGACCCGCCATCTTATCGGAGTCACTGGCTTTTTCCTTGGTCGGCATGGGCCTCCACAGCACCAGCAGCTTGCCTATGTGTTGAATCGGCGCAGCATTAAGCTCGACTGAGAGCGTTTGGAGGATAGATTCCCGCGCAAGACGATCATCGGAAAAAACCCTGACCTTGATAAGTCCGTGTGCGTTCAGAGCTGCGTCGGTTTCATTTTTGACTGATGGACTCAAGCCGTCACCGCCGATCATGACAACCGGGTCCAAATGATGAGCCAAAGCCCGATGCTCTTTACGTTGGGCCGGTGTGAGTTGAATTGCTGGCATACCGTTATTATCTGCGATGAAGGACAAAATGAAAGTAAAAACCCAGAGTAAAAAGGTCAACAAAGCTTGGTTGAACGACCACGTGAACGACACGTATGTGAAATTGGCCCATAGGGAAGGCTACCGGGCCAGAGCAGCGTATAAGCTCAAAGAGATTGACGAAACCTTTCACCTGATCAAGCCGGGACATCTGGTGGTTGATCTGGGCTCATCGCCCGGAGCGTGGAGCCAATATATAAGACGGAGGCTTTCTCCCTCGGGCGCGGCCATCGGGGAGCTTAATGGCAGCATCATTGCTCTGGATTTGCTTCCGATGGAGATGGTGGAAGGTGTGGTTTTTATTCAAGGCGATTTTCGGGAGCTTGAGATTCTTGACAAGCTAGTTCTTGCCATGAGCACTCGGAACGCCGATGTGGTTGTGTCTGACATGGCGCCTAATCTGTCCGGGATCCACTCTGCCGATGGTGCCCGGGTTGCTGATTTGGTAGAACTTGCAACAGACTTTTGCCGTTCTTACCTTAAGCCCGATGGTGCTTTGGTCGTTAAAGTGTTTCACGGAAGCGGCTACGGGCAGGCACTCGAACACCTTAAATCATGCTTCAGGTTAGTCAAACCCCATAAGCCCAAGGCTTCACGTGATCGGTCTGCCGAGACTTTTTTGGTTGGAATGGGCCTTAAGCAGCCTGCTGCAGAGAAGTGCTAAGTCTTTGTTGTTGTCATTGCGCCCAATATCCCCTGCTGGCGCCATGGCTGAAAGGCGTAAATAGATCACCCCTTTATCTTGAAAAGCCTAAAATCATGCTCAAATACATTTTCTTATTGCTTGCCTTCTGGAGCCTCGCTTGAACAATCAGTGGTTTTCTAAAATTGCAGTCTGGCTGGTGGTGGCGCTTGTCCTCTTCACCGTTTTCAAACAGTTTGACACTCGCGGCGGCGCTGGCGCCGGCTCCATGGGTTATTCTGATTTTCTTGAAGAAGTGCGAAGCAAGCGTATCAAGAGCGCCATCATTCAAGAGGGCCAGGGCGGCACCGAGATCGTCGCAGTCACCACCGATGACAGAAAAATTCGTACGACCGCAACCTATCTGGACCGTGGTCTCGTCGGTGATCTGATTGCGAACGGGGTCAAGTTCGATGTCAAGGCCCGTGAGGAGAGCTCTCTTCTCATGACCTTGTTGGTCAGCTGGGGCCCCATGCTTCTTTTGATCGGTGTTTGGGTTTACTTCATGCGCCAGATGCAAGGTGGCGGCAAGGGCGGCGCATTCAGCTTTGGCAAAAGCAAGGCACGGATGCTCGATGAAAATAACAACCAGGTCACATTTGCCGATGTCGCTGGATGCGATGAGGCGAAAGAGGAGGTCAAGGAAGTGGTCGACTTCCTGAAAGACCCACAGAAATTTCAAAAACTGGGTGGCCGAATCCCCCGCGGATTGTTGCTTGTTGGCCCACCAGGAACTGGAAAAACCCTCCTCGCCAAAGGCATTGCGGGTGAGGCCAAGGTTCCATTTTTCAGTATTTCAGGATCTGATTTCGTTGAAATGTTCGTTGGCGTCGGTGCGGCGCGTGTACGTGACATGTTCGAGAATGCAAAGAAAAATGCTCCTTGCATTATTTTCATTGATGAAATTGATGCGGTCGGACGTCAGCGGGGCGCAGGTCTTGGTGGTGGTAACGACGAGCGTGAGCAAACGCTAAACCAAATGCTGGTGGAGATGGATGGTTTCGAAACCAATCTTGGCGTGATTGTCGTGGCTGCTACCAACCGGCCTGACATTTTGGATGCGGCTCTGCTTCGGCCTGGACGCTTCGATAGACAGGTTTACGTGACATTACCGGATATCCGGGGTCGCGAGCAAATCCTGAATGTGCACATGCGCAAAATCCCTATTTCCCAGGACGTTGCGCCTGCCATTATTGCTCGGGGTACACCCGGCATGAGTGGCGCCGATCTGGCCAATCTTTGCAATGAGGCTGCCCTGATGGCTGCTCGCCGTAATGCCCGAGTGGTGGAAATGCAGGATTTTGAGAAGGCCAAAGACAAAATTCTGATGGGGCCCGAGCGAAAAAGCATGGTTATGCCCGAGGAGGAGCGTCGCAACACGGCCTACCATGAGTCAGGGCACGCCCTGATTGGCAAAATACTGCCCAAATGTGATCCCGTGCACAAGGTCACGATCATTCCAAGGGGGCGCGCGTTGGGCGTAACCATGAGCCTTCCTGCCCAGGACCGCTACAGTTATGACAAAGATTTCATGCTTAACCAAATCAGCATGCTTTTTGGTGGGCGTATTGCTGAAGAAGTATTCATGAAGCAAATGACTACGGGTGCAAGCAACGACTTTGAGCGAGCCACCCAAATTGCCCGTGACATGGTCATGCGTTATGGCATGACCGACGCTCTGGGCCCAATGGTCTACGCTGAGAATGAGGGCGAGGTATTTTTGGGTCGATCGGTGACCAAAACAACCAATATGAGCGAACAGACCATGCAAAAAGTTGACATGGAGGTGCGCCGAATTATTGATCAGCAATACTCCTTAGCCCGCAAGTTGATTGAAGACAACAGCGACAAGATGCACGCTATGGCAAAAGCCTTGCTGGAATGGGAAACCATCGATAGTGATCAACTTGACGACATCATGGCTGGCAAAGAGCCACGAGCTCCGAAAGACTGGACTCCGAAGCCTGCTCCTTCAGATGGTGGAAGCGGCTCGAGTGGCGGAACTCCTCCTGCAGTCAAAACAGACCCAACGCCCACAGCTGCTTGAGCAAGCCGGTTTTTCTTGTTTTGACACCAACGGGGCCTTGAGCCCCGTTTTGTTGTATTGAGCAGCCTGCTGAAGGTTTATCCGGCCCCCTTATGTATTGGCAGACATCGCGTTTTCGCATTGACCTCAATAAGCCCAAAGTAATGGGCATTGTGAACGTCACGCCAGATTCTTTTTCCGATGGTGGTTCGTATGTCACGGTCAAAGATGCATTGAAGCACAGTGAGAAGCTGCTCCAAGATGGAGCAGATATTCTTGATTTTGGAGGCGAGTCCACACGACCAGGTGCTTTACCGTTGTCTTTTGAGGAGGAAAAATCACGACTTGTCCCGGTAGTTAAAGAGGCTGTCAGGCTGGGTGTGCCAATATCTGTCGACACTTACAAACCAGAGCTCATGCAGGTCGTGCTTGATCTGGGCGTAGATATCATCAATGACATATGGTCCTTGCGATGGCGCAGCACGCCTGACGGTCTGGATGGCCGCCAGGTTATAGTGCTAAATTCTGGCTGCGGCCTGTGTGTCATGCACATGCACCGTGAGCCGTCCACAATGCAGCTTGAGCCGATGGGTGGCGATGTAATTTCGCAAGTGCTACTTTTTTTAGAGCATACGATTCAAGATCTAAAAGGTCTGGGAATTGATTTGACCCGCATTGTCATTGATCCGGGAATCGGATTTGGTAAAACTACCACGCAAAATTTCGCGCTTCTGAAGCATCAACGTGAGTTTCTTAGGTTGGGTCAGCCACTGCTGTGCGGATGGTCACGAAAGTCATCTCTGGCCGCAGTGTTGGGTGACGTTGCACCGGATCCCTTGCGGGCCTCTGCCCATCCCAGAATGATCCCCAGCGTGGCTGCTGCACTGTTGGCCGTCGAACGGGGGGCCAGCATTGTGCGCGTTCATGATGTACTTCAAACGGTTCAGGCCCTAAAAGTCCTTGATGCCATAAACTCAGGCGAGCACAAGGCTTTCATCGAAAGCCGTTCTAATCAAGATTGAGCACAATGAGCAGGCATTACTTCGGTACAGATGGCATTCGCGGCACTGTCGGGCAGACGCCCATTACGCCGGATTTTGTGCTTCGCCTGGCACATGCAGTCGGGCGAGTTCTTAAAAAAACCGAGTCGAGACCTACCGTACTGATCGGAAAGGACACTCGCATCTCCGGCTACATGCTTGAGAGTGCGCTTGAGAGTGGTTTTAATTCTGCCGGTGTAGACGTTGTGCTATTGGGCCCCGTGCCAACGCCCGGTGTTGCTTACCTTACCCGGGCCCAGCGTGCTTCGCTGGGGGTAGTTATCAGCGCAAGTCATAACCCCTATGAAGACAACGGCATCAAGTTTTTCAGCGCTTTGGGCACTAAACTGCCTGACGATTGGGAGCAATCGGTCGAAGAGATACTGGTTGAGCCGCCCAAATGGGAGAGTTCCAGCAACCTGGGTAAAGCCAGAAGACTGGACGATGCGGCAGGCCGATACATCGAATTTTGCAAAAGTACATTTGCCAGCGATTTGAGCCTTAAAGGCATCAAGATCGTTGTGGATGCTGCCCATGGAGCGGCCTATCACATTGCGCCCAAAGTCTTCCATGAATTAGGTGCAGAAGTGATTGCCATTGGCTGTAATCCTGATGGGCTCAATATCAACCACGAAGTCGGGGCAACACACCCCGAGGCACTCATAGACTCAGTCAAGTTCCATCATGCTGACTATGGCGTGGCGCTTGATGGTGATGCCGACCGTCTGCTGCTTATTGACTCCAAGGGCAGGCTCTACAACGGTGATGAGTTGTTGTACTTAATCGCCGATGACCGGTTGGGACGCAATGAGCATGTGCCAGGCGTTGTGGGTACGCTTATGACCAATATGGCGATTGAACTGGCTTTCAAGGCTCGCGGTGTTGAGTTTGTTCGTGCCAAAGTGGGTGATCGTTACGTTCTGGAAGCGTTACTTCAGCACAAATGGCTGCTCGGCGGCGAAGGCTCTGGTCATTTACTGTCCCTGGACAAGCACACGACTGGTGATGGTCTGATCTCTGCGCTGCAGGTGCTTCAGACCTGCGTTCGCAGTGGGAAAACTATGTCAGAACTACTGTCGCAAGTGACCCTGTTTCCCCAAACCCTGATCAATGTTCCTCTGGCTGCCGGAGCAGATTGGAAAAGCAAGCCGCAATTTATACAAGCGCTCAAATCAGTAGAGGCCGAACTCGGTACAACGGGCAGGGTGCTGATACGGCCAAGCGGGACGGAGCCTGTGGTTCGCGTTATGGTGGAAGCCAAGGATCCCATCCAGTCCAAGGCCTGTGCCCATCGTTTGGCCAATGTAATTGAGTCTTCATAAGTCTTATCTAGTCTAGAGCTGTCATCAAAAAGACATCAAAAAGCCATATTTATGTAACTCAAGCCCGCCAAAATAAGTCCATTGTTTCAAAAGTAGGAGTACACAATGGGTCAGGGATTTGGCAGTCAATTTGAGGGATTGCATGATCTGAGCCGTGCATCCAACCCCTCAATTCATGAGGTCGACTTCATCCGAAGAAAAGTGTTCCAGTGCACCGGAGCTGCGGTCGCCATGCTGGTGGGTTCGCACTCGTTGGCTTCTGGTGGATTCAAAGAAAAGCCTCTTGGATTTACCCCGGTACCGGTTTCTACGGCCGATAAGCTGGTGGTAGCCCCGGAATACTTCGCGGAAGTTGTGATCCGGTGGGGTGATCCAGTCGGCGACCCTGCAGGCTCACCAGCATTTAAGTCAGATGCCTCCAACACTTGGCAAGACCAGTCGCTTCAGGCGGGCATGCATCACGATGGCATGGCTTTTTTCGCTATAGATAAAAACCCACGTCATGGTTTATTGGCGATCAACCATGAGTACACCGACGATGGTCTTTTGCATGTTGATGGCATGTCCAATTGGTCGGCAGACAAGGTGCGTAAATCCCAAGTAGCACATGGTGTCAGTGTGGTCGAAGTGGTTGAACGCCAGGGTCGGTGGCGCGTTATGCCAAGCTCACGCTATGCAAGGCGCATCACAGCCAATACGCCTATGTCCCTTAGTGGCCCTGCCAGCGGCCACGCATTGTTGAAAACTGCAGCGGATCCCACTGGAACTCAGGTTTTGGGTACTTTGAATAATTGCGCGTCTGGAAGTACACCCTGGGGAACCTATCTGACCTGTGAGGAAAACTGGAACGGCTATTTTTCAGTTCGAGAAAAGCCAACAGAAGACGAACGGCGGTATGGGCTTCGCCACCAGGGCTGGGGTTACCGATGGCATGAGCACGATGAGCGCTTTGATGCGGTCAAGCATCCCAACGAACCGCATCGTTTTGGTTGGGTGGTCGAGATTGACCCTATGGACCCACATCAAAAGCCTGTCAAGCGTACAGCCCTGGGCCGAATCAAACACGAAGGTGCCACAACAACCTTAACGCGGGATGGTCGCGCTGTGGTTTATATGGGAGACGACGAACGTTTTGAGTACATCTATAAATTTGTCTCCAGAGACAAAGTCAAGCCCGGTGGTTTCAAGTCTAATCAGTCTTTGCTTGATCATGGCACGCTGTATGTGGCGCGATTTGACAGCAAAGGATTTGGCAGATGGCTTGCTTTGGTGCAGGGTGAAAACGGTTTGACGGCCGACAAAGGTTTTTTGACTCAGGCGGATATTCTGATCAGAACCCGACAGGCTGCAGATGCTGTGGGCGCAACCCGTATGGACAGGCCGGAGTGGATTGCTGTTCACCCCCAAAACGGTGAAGTGTTCGCAACTCTGACCAACAACAGCTTGCGTGGGCAACCGGGTCGCGATGTCAACGATGCAAATCCACGAACAGACAACATCATGGGGCACATTATTCGGTGGCGTGAAGGTGGTGCTATCGGGGGTGATGCTGGAGCCACTGAATTTCGCTGGATGCACTTTGCCCTGGCTGGCGATCCCGATGCTCAAAAGGGTGAACATCGTGGCTCCATCAAGGGCGATATGTATGGCAGTCCTGATGGTCTTTCATTTGATGAAAGTGGTTTGCTCTGGATACAGACCGATATATCGACATCGGTGATGAACAAAGGTGCGTACCAAAATATTGGCAACAACATGATGCTGTGCGCTGATCCCACGACCGGCGAAACCAAGCGTTTCTTAACAGGACCTTCCGGCTGTGAGATCACGGGAATTTCCTTCACACCTGATCGGCGGGCCGTCTTCGTCAACATCCAGCACCCCGGTGAAACCGCCAGTGAACGAAGCGACCCATCCAAGCCGCAAGCAGTCAGCACTTGGCCTGACGGACCTGCAGGCGGGCGACCGCGTTCATCCACTGTGGTCATTCGCCGCAAGGACGGCGGCATTGTCGGCACTTGACCAGCCAACCCTTCCAGCCCCTTCACCGGGGCTTTTTTATATCTTGACTTCGATCTACAAAGGAAAAAAATGAAAGAACTGCCTAACCCAACAGGTCCCTTGTCACTCATAGGCTTGCCCAGGGGGTCACTTCATCGACCGGATCAACATCTCCATGGTCCAACCAGCGATTCAATTGTCCCGAAGGAGCGTGGCGGCATTGCCGTTTCGTGGGCACAGCATCAGGATGAAGTTCGCCAAGCGCAGCGTTTGAGGTTCATGGTTTTTGCAGGCGAAATGGGTGCCCGGCTCAACACACCCGTAAGCGGCCACGACGTCGATATCTTTGACGATTTTTGTGAGCATCTACTGGTTCGCGATCTTGTCAGCAACGAAGTTGTGGGAACTTATCGTGTCTTGACTCCAGCGCAAGCCAAGCGGATCGGCAGTACGTACAGCGATCTTGAGTTTGATTTGACCCGTTTGAGATCATTGCGCGAGCGTATGGTTGAACTCGGTCGCAGTTGTGTTCATCCGGACCATCGGCAGGGCGCCGTGATCATGGCGCTATGGGGTGCTTTGACCGAGTTCATGGTGGCCAATCAGCTCGACACCATGATTGGTTGTGCCAGCATTCCCATGATGCATAACGGAGTTGTAGGTGGTGATGCAGCGGCCAGCATTTGGCACCAACTTCGGCAAACCCATCTCGCGCCTATCGATTGTCATGTCAGGCCGCGACTGCCTTTGCCTGTAGATGCCCTCGATGGCTCACTGCTGATAGAGCCGCCAGCGCTGATCAAGGGCTATCTTCGCCTTGGAGCCAAAGTCTTGGGGCCGCCCGCTTGGGATCCAGATTTCAACTCTGCTGACTTGCCCATGTTCATGCGCGTAGCAGACATGCCTCTGAGATACCGCAAGAGATTCCTCGGGAAATGATGAGAGCCACCTTTGAGTCAGTGTCTCCCTGGTTAGGGGACACGCCCGCAGGAGAGGCCCATGTTGCGGATGATGACAACAGCCCTGGCAAGCGCTTTCGCAGTATTTTTATTTCCGATTTGCATCTCGGCACACCCGGCTGCCAGGCTAAGGCGCTACTTGCGTTCATGAAGTCGCATCCCAGCGATTATTTGTACTTGGTTGGTGACATCGTGGACGGTTGGCAACTGCGTCGACGTTGGTATTGGCCACAGGAACACAATGACGTAGTCCAGAAATTGCTGCGCAGTGCACGCAAGGGATGCAAGGTCATTTATGTTCCAGGTAATCACGACGAGTTTGCCCGTGGCTTTATCGGTCATCAGTTTGGCGGTATTGATGTGGTTGAAGATGCTGTTCACGTCATGGCGGATGGACGCCGCTTCTGGATCATGCACGGCGACTACTTTGACGGTGTGATTCAATGCGCAAAATGGTTGGCTTATGTGGGTGATTACCTTTATGAATTCACACTGCGACTCAACCGGCATCTGAACCATCTGCGCAATCGTCTGGGCTTGCCTTATTGGTCGCTTTCGCAATACCTCAAGCAAAAAGTCAAGAAGGCGCTTAACTATGTGATGGATTTCGAAGTGGCTGTGGCTCATGAAGCCCGCCGTCGGGGTCATCACGGCGTGGTTTGTGGCCATATTCATCGGGCCGAAATGCGAGAGATAGACGGCGTGCTTTATTGCAATGATGGCGATTGGGTCGAAAGCCGTTCGGCACTCGTAGAGCATTTCGACGGCCGTCTGGAGTTGATTTTTTGGGAAACATCTTCTGAAAACCCTGAATTCAACCCTACACCGGTAAAGGCTGGCGTATGAAAATTGCGCTGGTGACAGATGCCTGGTTGCCCCAAGTCAACGGCGTTGTAACGACCCTGGTTGAATTGGTGAGTGAGTTGGAGAAAGCCGGGCATGTGATTGAAGTCATTCACCCTGGACAATTCACCACGCGCGCTTGTCCGGGCTACCCTGGTATTGATATCGCCGTGAGGCCTGCGGGTGTCGTCAAAGAGTTGTTGTCTAAGATGTCGCCGGATGCCATACACATTGCCACCGAAGGGCCTTTGGGCTGGGCAGCTCGTTCGTATTGCCTGAAGAACAAACTGGCTTTCACCACAGCCTTTCATACCAAGTTTCCTGAAATACTCAATGCCGCTCTGAAAGTGCCACTTTCTTGGGGCTACGCGTTGTTCCGTCACTTTCATAAACCTTCATCTGGTGTGATGGTCCCGACCCAGGGCGTCTTGGAAATGCTCAAACGACGGGGTTTTCGGCATTTGAAAAACTGGACGCATGGTGTAGACATGGCCTTGTTCAAGTTCCATGAGAAGGTTCAGGTTCATCCCAAGCTCGGATCCCTTCCACGACCTGTTTCTCTTTTTGTCGGCAGGGTGTCGTATGAAAAAAATATACAAGCTTTTCTTGATCTAGATGTTCCAGGTAGCAAGGTGGTTTGCGGGGTAGGGCCTCTGGAGCTCAACCTCAAAAAGCAATATCCTCAAGTCCACTGGCTGGGTGTTCTTGCGCGTGATGAGTTGGCAGGCATCTATGCGTCTGCTGATCTGTTTGTTATGCCAAGCAAATCAGAAACTTTCGGCTTGGTGATGCTCGAGGCCATGTCTACGGGAACCCCTGTTGCGGCTTATCCCGTCGATGGGCCTTTGGAAGTGTTAGGCTGGCACAGCGATCAGATCAAGGGCGGTTGCTTGCACGAAGACCTGAAAAGTGCCTGGTGTGCGGCACTAAAAATACCCCGTCATGAAGCTCGCCAAAGGGCGGAATTTTTTAGCTGGTCTTCAGCCAGTCAAATGTTCAGGGAGCATTTGGTCCCTGTGAATCTTGAATCACCCAAGGACAAGTTCACAATATCTCCTTGATTTACTTCGATTTGTCACGAAATTGACATTAATTTGAAAAACAATGTAAACGTTTTAACTCCTTAAGCGATTGACCGTCATGTTGTCTCCAGTCCCCACAGAACAAGCAATAGTGCCTTACCAACCTATTGAATTGCTCGATCGAGACCACAGCATTCTGGCTTTTAACGAGCGGGTCTTCAACTGGGCTTGCCGGGAGGACGTGCCGTTGCTGGAACGACTCAGGTATTTGTGTATTGTTTCGTCAAACTTGGATGAGTTTTTTGAGGTTAGAGCCGAACTCCATCTGGCAGCAAATAAAGCTAACGAGGAGAGCGGCGTATTTACTGCGCGATCATTTATACGTCTGTCTCGCGCGGTTCATGATTTGGTCGACAGGCAATATGCGCTTTACAACGACGTGTTGATGCCGACGTTTGAGAAAAACGGCATCAAGATCGTTGCGCATGGGGATAGAAATCCAGCGCAAAGACTCTGGGTCAAGCGCTATTTCGAACGAGAGGTGCGCCCCATGCTGGTTCCTGTGGGACTCGACCCTGCTCACCCATTTCCTCAGGTAGCCAATAAATCTTTAAATTTTATTGTTCGGTTGACCGGTTTTGATGCATTTGGACGA
Source organism: Hylemonella sp. (assembly GCA_040382055.1). Classification (GTDB taxonomy): domain Bacteria; phylum Pseudomonadota; class Gammaproteobacteria; order Burkholderiales; family Burkholderiaceae_C; genus JBEIGE01. The sequence continues at coordinate 59,576 of JBEIGE010000017.1, read as the reverse complement.
AAAAACGAAATTGCAATTGTCAAAGTCCCACGTGCCTTGCCAAGGGTTATTCAGTTACCTGTGGAGATATCCGCAGGGCGAAGCCTTTTTGTCTCACTATCGAGTGTGATCCGCTCACATCTTGATCAACTTTTCCCGGGCCGGGACGTAGGACAATTCTCCCAGTTCAGGGTTACACGGCATTCAGATCTGGCGGTTGATGAGGACGACGTTCAAAACCTGCGAACTGCTTTAAGGCAGGGCCTCGTTCATCGCCACTACGGACAGGCGGTTCGCCTTGAAGTCTCGGCCGGTTGTTCCGAGTTTCTTTCGAACTTTTTGCTAACCCAGTTTGAACTGCCTAAAGAATCGCTTTATCGCGTTCATGGTCCCGTCAACCTTGTTCGATTGACACAGCTGGTCGATCTGCTTGACAGGCCCAAACTCAGATTCCCTCCCTTTACTGGTTGCTATCCTCGACAACTTGTTGCAGGGCATTCAATTTTTGAGCAGCTTAAGCAAGGTGATGTCATCATTCACCAGCCCTATGAGAGTTTTGATGGGGTACTTGAGTTCCTTCGCGAGGCAGTTAATGATCCTTTGGTTCTGGCGATAAAGCAGACCATCTACCGCACTGGCTCTAACTCTGAACTGATGAACCTTCTGCGTGAAGCGGTCAGGCGTGGGAAAGAGGTGACCGTGGTAGTGGAACTCAAGGCGCGATTTGACGAAGAGGCTAATATCAACTGGGCTGAAATGCTGGAATCGATTGGTGCGCAGGTTCTATATGGCATTGTCGGTCTGAAGACGCACGCCAAAATGATGCTGATTACCCGCCGCGAGGGCCGGCAATTCAGGCGTTATGCCCATCTTTCTACGGGTAATTACAACCCCAGTACCGCTAGGCTTTACACCGATATCAGCCACCTCACGACCGACGTGGCAATCACTTCGGACGTTGAAAATATTTTTGTGCACCTGGCTGGTCAGAGTCGTCTACCGCGACTCAACCGAATATGGTTAGCCCCTTTGCACTTGCACAGGAAATTGATCAACAAGATTGACGCATTGGGTGCCGCTGCAGCTCAAGGAAAGTCTGCGCGAATCATCGGGAAAATGAATGCCTTGACCGATGAAGAGCTCATACGTGCCTTGATTCGCGCAGGTCAAAGCGGCGTCAAAATCGATCTCATTGTTCGTGGGGCCTGTATGTTGCCTGCACAAGTCGCGGGACAGACCGAGAACATTCGAGTACGTTCCATCATTGGCCGTTTTCTTGAACACTCACGGGTATTTTATTTTCGTGTTGACGAGATTGAGGAGCTCTATTTGTCCAGCGCAGACTGGATGAATCGGAACATGATGCGCCGTGTGGAGCTGGCCTGGCCTGTCAATGATCCTGTTTTACGCCGCAGAATCATTGACGAATGCCTGGTAGCCAGTTTGCATGACGGTGTGGACGCCTGGGACCTGAAGCCCACTGGAAACTATGAGCGCGTGGACGTCAAACCGCGTCGACAGGTTCATGGTGCCCAAGCTGCACTGATTGCCCGTTACTCCGGGCGTGATCATCCTAAAAACTAGGTGTGTGGATACGGACTTTTGGCTTTATCCAGAAGTCCAGGAATGTTCGTCTCCTGACAGACGAACTTCCCAAAATGCCCGCTCTATTTTTTGGTTTCTACACTTGCCTTAAGGGTAAGAACCGCTGCCAGTGAAGAAGCAAAAGCAGCATCGTTCATGGCTTCTAGCGCTTTGATACCTGCGCGAAGCAATTCACTTTTTTTCACCTGATACGACATTTTTCCAGCTCGCACTTTCAAGCGTGACAGTATTTCGTATTCATTTTTCAGCATCGAAAAGGCTTCACGAACCATCTTGGGCTTTTTGACTTTCTGTGTTTTTTCGGTTTTCAATACCTTCGGTACGGTTTGGCTAGGAGATGTTTTTGTTGTGGCCTGTGTCTTAGCGGGAACCTTAGCTGGAGCCTTTGCTGGAACCTTAGCTGGAACTTTAGCTGGAACCTTTGAAGGAACTTTAGCTGGAACCTTATCAGCGGAGCTTTTTGGAGTCGCGTCTAGCTTGGGCTGGGACAAGGAAGGCTTGAGAGAAGATTTTGATGCTGTTGTGACCATGATGAATATCCTTTAACAGGGTGATGAAGATGGGATAGCTGGAATGTTGAAATTAAAAGCCTTCAAGCCTGAATTCGCAAGACGTTTTTTGCCAGGCAATGACTTCTTCCCGCAATAAATGAGCTGACTGGGGATAAGTAACGGCCCAACCCGGGCGGCAGCTCAAAACGAACCGAGTGGACTCAGTTGAGTGTAATGCCAGCTGGATCCCTTTGAGCTCCGGTTCACGTCTGGCATGGCACAAAATAACTGCCAATCGCAACGACAACAGTTGCATTAAAAATGAGATGTCAGAAAAATCAATGTCTAACTTCTTTAATTTGCCACGGTGGCCGAGAACCAGCAGGCTGAGCCTGTGAAGTTCGGGCATCGAAAAGCCAGCGGCATCTGCGTTGTCAAGAATATACGCACCATGTTTATGGTAATCGCTATGGGAAATCAAACTTCCTATTTCATGCAACTGAGCCGCCCAGCCCAGCTTGCGAATATGACGTTCTGATTCAATTTCACCTTCAATGACGGTGCTGGCTTGACGAAACAGGGTCTGAGCGACTTTTCTAACCCGCTGCGCCTGGACTGAATCGATAGAAAAGTTGTCAGCCAGACGTTTGACACTCGTGTTCCTCAGGTCGGTATGGTCGGCCTCCCGGCTCAGTAGGTCATACAGCGCGCCATGGCGAAGGGCTCCCTGTGAGATTTGCATCTGGTCGATGTCAAGCAAGTCAAAGACCGCGCGTAGCACGCTGATGCCACCACCAATGACGGCTCGGCGGTCTTCTTTCATACCCTCGATCCGCAGTTTTTCAGAGTACTGAGTTTTGATCAGTTTATCCAGTAGCCAATCCAGTCCTGCACGGTCAACCCGATCGGCGGGCCATCCGGCGGCTGTCAAAACATCAGCTACTGCACCAACAGTGCCGGAGGATCCATAGGCTATATCCCAAGCGTCGCGGCGATAGGCATTTAATGCTTCGTCCAGCACGGCTTTGGCCGCAATTTCCGCGCGCTGAAAGGCCTGGGTTGTGAACAGCCCCTCCGGGAAGTAACGCATCGACCAGGCAACACTGCCAACGCGGTAAGACTCTGTCACGCTGGATTCGAAACCTTGACCCAAGATGAGTTCTGTTGATCGTCCACCAATATCTACTACAAGTCGCCGTTCTTTGGACTGGGGAAGAGAGTGGGCTACCCCTTGATAGATCAGCCTGGCTTCTTCCCGGCCGGAAATCACATCGATTGGGAAACCCAGAATCTCGTTAGCCTTGATGAGAAATTCGTCACGGTTATTTGCTTCCCTGAGTGTTTGGGTTGCAACTGCACGCACCTGGTATTTTTTAAAACCGGAAAGTCGCTCACCGAACCTGGCCAGGCAATCCCATCCTCTTTGCATGGCCTCCAGAGACAAGTTCCGGTCTTCATCGAGACCATTGCCCTGGCGAACGGTTTCTTTCAAATATTCGGTTCGTTGGATGTGACCCTGATCAAGAAAGCCCACCTCTAGACGGAAGCTGTTGGATCCTAAATCGACGGCGGCGAGACGAGTTCCGTTTTGCATTGTTCTATGGCTTTTGCTGTCATCAGCATAGCATCGATCCAGAACACGCATCATTAGCCGTCAAAACACCCGCTTAACGACGAACGGGAGGGATTAACACAGTGTCGATCACGTGAATCACGCCATTGGTTGCCTCTACATCCGCTGTTTTCACCACGGCATCTTCAATGGTTACAAAGGTACCTGCCTTGGAAAGAGCAACGTTGGCACCATTGACAGTTTTCACTGAACTGTTCTTGACATCGGCGCTCATTGCTTTGCCAGGCAAGACATGGAATGTCAGCACATCTTTAAGTCTGGCGGGATCTGCTGCCAGCGCTTCCATGGTTTTGGCAGGAACGGCTTTGAACGCATCGTTGTTCGGGGCAAACACAGTGAAAGGGCCTGGGCCTGCCAGAGTCGGTGCCAAGCCGGTTTTAATCACGAGGTCATTGAGGGTGCTCAACGAAGGTGTATTAGCCAGTGTTTGAGTAATTGAAACGGGTGTAGGCGTTGATGCGCACCCAGACACGGCGATTGCAACCAGGGTCGAAAGTACGTAGCGACGATTATTGTTGAGTAAAGTCATGAGATTCTCCTTGTTCAAAAAATCAAATCGTAGCCAGACCATGTGTCATTTTGATGACAGTTCAAAGAAGTGGGCTTACAGAAAAAAGGTTTTTGTCATGTCTTTGTCATATTAGATTCTTAAAGTTCTCAAATCGCTTGAATGTTTAACTCATCTGGAGGTTTTAATGAAAACGCTTTTTGGACAAGTTGCCGGCACTGTCGCAACAACCCTGATTCTTCTGAACTCAAATCTCGTGTCCGCACAGGACGTAACAGGCGCCGGTGCCAGCTTTCCCGCACCCTTGTATTCCAAGTGGGCGGGTGATTACAACAAGGCCACTGGCGTAAAAATCAACTATCAATCCGTAGGTTCAGGTGCAGGAATTCGCCAAATTGATGCCAAAACCGTAGATTTCGGTGCATCGGATGCTCCACTGCGAGATGAGGACTTGGTCAAAAAGAACCAGATTCAATTTCCTACAGTAATTGGCGGCGTTGTGCCTGTCATTAACGTTCAGGGAATCAGTCCTGGACAACTCAAGCTGAGCGGTCAGTTGCTTGGCGACATCTATCTCGGGAAAGTAGTTAAATGGAACGACGCCGCAATCAAGACACTGAATCCGACATTAAATTTACCTGACACTGCAATTGCGCCTGTTCGTCGTGCTGATGGTTCGGGCACCACCTTTATCTTTACAAATTATTTGAGCAAGGTTAATGCCGAGTGGAAGAGCAAAGTGGGCGAGGGCACAGCCGTGAATTGGCCAGTAGGCGCTGGCGGCAAGGGTAATGAGGGTGTTGCAGCATTCGTGGCCCGGCTTCCCAACTCAATTGGATATGTTGAATATTCTTATGTGAAGCAAAACAAACTGAACTTTGTTCAGATGCAGAATTTGGCAGGCTCGTTTGTCAGCCCAGACGACACTGCTTTTAAAGCTGCAGCAGCAGGTGCAGACTGGGCCAAAAGCTTTTACCAAATCTTGACACAACAGCCAGGCAAGGATTCTTGGCCAATCACTGGTGCAACATACATTTTGATGCACAAAGTTCAGGACAAACCTGCGCAGGCTGCAGCTGCATTGAAATTCTTCTCCTGGGCTTATCAAAACGGTGACAAAACTGCCGACGAATTGGATTATGTCCCCATGCCTCCAAGTGTGAAAGCGCTGATTGAAAAGTCATGGTCAGAAATCAAAGATGCTAGCGGCAAACCCATTGCTTTCAAGTAATTCAGGCCATTAACGACAGAAGTCCAGGGGGTCAAATGGCATCTACACTTGAAGATATCAATAATTCCAACTATATCAACGAGAAGGCGAATGAACGTCTTATGAACAATCCCCCCCCTGCCAAGACCGCAAGATCCGGGCCCTTGGCCGACAAGATTTTCGGTTGGGTCGCCCAATCTGCAGCCTGGTTGACTTTGGGTTTGCTTGCCGCTATTTTGTTGTCTCTCGTCGTCGGAGCATGGCCGGCCATTGAAAGGTATGGGCTGAGTTTCCTGACGCGCAGTGTCTGGGATCCGGTGCAGGAAGATTTTGGCGGACTTGTGATGATTTACGGCACACTGGCCACGTCATTAATAGCTCTGGTTATTGCTGTTCCTGTGAGTTTTGGTATTGCCTTATTCCTCACGGAAATGTCACCTGCATGGCTTAAACGGCCTCTTGGAACAGCGATAGAACTTCTGGCTGCTGTTCCTTCAATTGTCTATGGCATGTGGGGTTTACTTGTTTTTGGCCCCATATTGGCTCAATACGTGCAGATCCCCTTACAGACCATGTTTGCCGGAGTGCCCTTTCTGGGGGCTTTTGTTTCCGGGCCTCCTGTGGGGATAGGCATTCTTTCAGCCGGCATCATTTTGGCCATCATGATCATTCCCTTCATTGCATCAGTGATGCGTGATGTGTTTGAGGTTACACCACCGCTTCTCAAAGAGTCTGCATACGGCTTGGGGGCCACCACCTGGGAGGTGGTCTCGAAGGTTGTATTGCCTTACACCAAGGCAGGCGTTATTGGTGGCATTATGCTCGGACTAGGCAGAGCGCTTGGTGAAACCATGGCCATTACCTTTGTGATCGGTAACATGAATCAGCTCAATTCTTTGAGCATGTTTGAGGCGGCCAACAGCATTACTTCTGCACTAGCCAATGAATTTGCTGAGGCTTCAACGGGTATTCATCAGGCATCCCTCATATACCTTGGCCTTGTCCTGTTTTTTATCACCTTCGTGGTTCTGACACTGTCTAAATTGATGTTGTCAAAACTGAAGAAAGGCGAGGGCACAAAATCATGAATGCTGCACTTGATAAAACCCGATTGATGCATTTTGCCCGTCGCAAGCGGGTCAATATTATTGCCTTGACTTTATCCCTGGGCGCCATGTCTTTTGGACTTTTCTGGTTGTTCTGGATTTTGTGGGAGACATTCACGCTGGGTATCGGTGGCTTGACATTTGCCGCTTTGACAGAGATGACTCCTCCCCCCAATGAGGTTGGAGGTCTTGCAAATGCTATCTACGGTTCTTTTTTGATGGTCATGCTTGCCACATTCATAGGCACACCTATTGGCATCATGGCGGGTATCTACTTGGCTGAATACAACCCCAAGGGTTTGCTCGCGTCGGTGACCCGTTTTGTTAACGACATCTTGTTGTCTGCGCCCTCCATCGTGATCGGCTTGTTTGTATACGCAGTTATTGTCGCCCGTTTCAAGTCATTTTCGGGTTGGGCCGGGGTGATGGCGCTGGCCTTGATTGTTATTCCTGTCGTCATTCGAACAACTGAGAACATGCTCCAGTTGGTGCCCTCTGGTTTGCGGGAAGCTGCTTATGCACTGGGTTCACCGAAGTGGAAGGTCATCCTCAGCATTACTCTTAAGGCAGCTCGCGCTGGCGTTGTCACTGGTGTGCTGCTGGCGCTGGCCAGGGTTTCAGGTGAAACAGCGCCGCTGCTGTTTACCGCACTGAGTAATCAATTCTGGACTTCAAGCCTGAGTGAGCCTATGGCAAGTTTGCCTGTCACCATTTTCAAGTTTGCCATGAGTCCTTACGAAAACTGGCAAAAATTGGCCTGGGCCGGTGTGTTGTTGATCACCCTGACCGTTTTGGGTCTGAACATCCTTGCACGGGTACTGACCCGCGACAAAAATTACCGTTGAAAGCATGTCATGAACACCCTTGAAAAACCCGTTGAAATATCAAAAATTTCTGTCAAAAATCTGAATTTTTATTACGGCAAGTTCCGTGCACTCAAAGACATCAACCTGGAAATTCCTGAGCGCAAAGTGACCGCTTTTATTGGCCCTTCTGGTTGCGGCAAGTCCACCCTATTGAGGGTGTTTAACCGGATGTTTGAGCTCTACCCCGAGCAACGTGCTGAAGGGGATATCCTGGTGGATGGTGAGAACCTGTTGTCTACGACCAAAGATGTTGCGCTGGTGCGTGCCAAGGTGGGCATGGTTTTTCAAAAGCCAACGCCTTTCCCAATGTCAATTTTTGACAATATTGCTTTTGGAATCAAGCTGTTTGAGTCCCTGAGTGCCTCCGAGTTGGAGGAGCGTGTTGAGTGGGCATTGAAGAAAGCTGCGCTGTGGAACGAAGTCAAAGACAAACTCAAGCAGAATGGTGCCAGCCTATCGGGTGGTCAGCAGCAACGCTTGTGCATAGCCCGGGGGATTGCCATCAAGCCTGAAGTACTTCTGCTGGACGAACCTTGCTCTGCGCTTGATCATATTTCGACGGAAAAAATTGAAGAATTAATCACTGAGCTCAAAAACGACTACACCGTGGTGATCGTGACTCACAATATGCAGCAAGCAGCTCGTTGCAGCGATTACACAGCATATATGTACCTGGGTGATTTGATGGAATTCGGCTCAACAGAACAGATGTTTTTCAAGCCCAACCGCAAAGAAACCGAAGACTACATTACCGGCAGGTTCGGCTAATTACTGGGTGAACATAATATGACTGACAAACACCTCTCATCACAATTTGACACTGAGCTCACATCCGTATCCACACGCGTGATGGAACTGGGTGGGCTGGTTGAATCCCAAATTCACCAGGCCATATACGCTTTGTCGCATTTCAATGCGGAAACCTGTCATCAGGTTGTCCGGACTGAAGTTCGGGTTAACGCAATGGAAATCGAGATTGACCGGGACTTGTCCTCCATTATTTCCCGTCGCCAACCCACGGCGGGTGATTTGCGGTTGCTGATTGCAATTTCCAAAGCAACAGCCAATCTGGAGCGCGTGGGCGACGAAGCGGTCAAGATTGCAAGAATGGTTTTATCAATCATTCACAGTGGTGTGCCCCGTTCCTTGCCTGCATCCGATCTTCAGATGGCTGCAAATCTGGCCTCAGGACAGCTGCGCAAAGCACTTGATGCGTTTGCCAGGCTGGATACCGAAACTGCATTGACCATCCTCAAAGAAGACGACCTGATTGACCAAGAGTTCGATGGTTTTGTGCGTATTCTCATTACCTACATGATGGAAGATCCTCGAATGATTTCCCCCAGTCTTGATCTTTTGTTTCTGGCCAAGGCGATTGAGCGTATTGGGGATCATGCTAAAAATATCGCAGAACTGATTATTTACATCGTCAAGGGTGCAGACGTTCGTCACACCTCGATTGAAGAAATTGAATCTGTCCTGAAATGAAAACCCATCCTGGCGTCCTGATTGTTGAAGATGAAGCTTCTATCGCTGAGTTAATTGCCGTTAATCTCAGGCATAACGGATTTAAGCCGACTTGGGCGATGGACAGTGCCAGCGCTCAGGTTGAACTTGACGCAGTGGTGCCCGATGTGATTCTTCTGGATTGGATGCTGCCGGGTGAAAGTGGCCTGACCTTGGCCAAACGCTGGCGTTCCCACCCCAGAACCAAGACAGTTCCGATCATTATGCTGACTGCCCGCAGCGATGAGGCCGACCGGATCGCTGGATTGGATGCGGGCGCTGATGACTACATGGTCAAGCCTTTTTCTACCAAAGAAATGCTTGCCAGAATTCGTGCAGTACTTCGTCGACGCACTCCGGAGCAGGTGGGTGGAACTGCCATAATCGGTTCTTTGGTTCTGGATTCATCGACACACCGGGTGACTTTTCAGGAGCAGCCTGTTAAATTGGGCCCTACCGAATTCAAGCTTCTTCAATACCTGATGACGCATGCCGAGCGAGTTCACAGCCGCTCTCAACTGCTTGATCAGGTATGGGGTGACCATGTGTTTATTGAGGAGCGAACAGTTGATGTTCACGTCAAACGACTTCGCGAAGCCCTCGGAGGGGCTGCTGCCATGGTCGAGACTGTCCGTGGTGCAGGCTACAGAATTACGTCCCAAACGTCCCAGGCACTCTCTTCTGCTGTTGCTTCCTGAATCTGTTTTGCTGGTTCTTGCGACCGGTTGAACTGACCCATGTTTTTCCGTTTATTCTCGTTTGTCCTCTCCCAAATGGTTTGGGCACTGGCCGGATATTTCCTGACTTTCCGGGATTCACCCACCACAGGAATTCTGCTCGGGTGTATAGCAGGAGGATTATTCTGGGTTGTCTGGGACTTTACCCGCGGCATTCGCGTGCTGGAATGGCTGCGTCGGGGTGACACATCTCTTGTTGCTGTTTCCTCCGGGTTATGGGGAGAGGTGGCTGATCGAACCCGACGCCTGATTAAGTTAAAAAATCAGAAAATTCAGGAAAGTGATACTCGCTTGCAGCTATTTCTGTCTGCACTTCAAGCGTCGCCAAATGGGGTTGTCTTGATCGATGCATCCGGCCGGATTGAATGGTTTAACCAAATGGCATCCGCCCATTTCGGATTTGAAGCGAAACGGGATTTACTTCAGCATTTTGGCAACCTTGTCAGGGACCCGACTTTCGCAGCTTATTACACTGAAGGTAATTTCAACTCCGGCGTCATCATGCCCGGACGAGCAAATTCAGCCATCCATCCAGTCCGTCTGTCCGTGCATGTCCACCCTTACGGGGATGGCCGCAGTCTGTTGTTGTCCAACGATGTCACTGCCTTGGAGCAGGCCGAAGCCATGCGCCGGGATTTCGTTGCCAATGTATCTCATGAAATCCGTACACCGCTGACCGTTTTATCAGGTTTTGTAGAGACTCTTCAGACCTTGCCACTTTCTGAGGCCGAACGTTTCAAGTATCTTGATCTGATGGCTCAGCAGGCCTTGCGCATGCAAAATCTGGTAAGCGACCTTCTGACTTTATCCCGGCTTGATGGCAGCCCATTGCCTGGTAATACAGAGTGGGTCTCCATGCGGGTCGTGATGCGCCAACTTGAGCAGGAAGCACAGGCTCTCTCCAACATGCTTGATTTGCCAATGCCTGACAATCAGCAGTTGATTTTTGAAGTGACGCCGGATATTGAAATTTCGGGTTCACCCAGTGAGATTCTCAGTGCCATGTCCAACTTGGTTAGCAATGCGATTCGTTACACCCCTTCAGACGGTTCCATTCACGTGCGTCTGAGAATTCGCGACGAGGGGCGTGTGGAGTTCTCAGTCCAAGACTCGGGCCCCGGCATCGCGCCTGAACATATTCCCAGGCTGACCGAGCGTTTTTACCGGGTTGACCGGAGCCGCTCGCGTGATACAGGTGGTACCGGTTTGGGTTTGGCGATTGTTAAACATGTTGTACAGCGTCATGGCGCTGAACTCAAAATTGACAGCGCGACGGGTCATGGCTCAACCTTCTCAATTATTTTCAGCCCGGAACGGGTTCGCATCAAGCCTGCGGCCGCTGTCTTGCCCGACATGACCGTCAACGCGTAAGCAATCCCTGGCTCCCGAACTGTTCACTGTCACTGCTTTTTATTCGTCAGTGCAACCAGCATCAACCAGAAAATGACTGAAGTGACAGCCAAGGCCAGGCTATTGGTCATCCAGAATGCTGCGGGCATCTGTAACGCCTTGAATGAGCCTATGCCCTCATAGCAAAGTAGGTACCCGCCAAACAAGCCAAGTCCCCAAAGCAGAACACAGTAAACGGCCAGTGGAAAAACGGTGATGCGAAAGCAGCGCAGAATAAACAAGCCAACGGCCTGCAAGCTGTCAAAGACCATGAAGACTGCCACCCAGCCCAACAGTGTGACGGTCAAGGCAATCACTTCTGGGCTGCGTGCATAAATGTCAGCCAGCATGAGCCGGCTACCCAACAGTGCGGCACTGAGCAGCAAAGATGTTCCAAGTGAGAGCATGAACGCCAGCCTGATCACGCTGTGGGCTTTGGCCGGTTCACCGGCACCCAGCCAGAAACTCACGCGACTGCTTGATGCAATGCCGATTGCCAGAGGCATCATGTACATCACGGCAGCCAGGTTGGCGGCGATCTGATGGCTGGCTGCCGCAACAGTACCGAGTCTGGCAATGAAAAGCGCCATCAGGGTAAAAGAGGTCACCTCGACCAAAATCGCCAAGCCAGCGGGAATGCCTAGCCTTGCAAAGGAGGCAATCGTTGTCCAGCATGGTTTTTCCAAAGCTTCCCACAGCCGGTAAGGTTGGTAAATGGTCCGGGTTTGTAACATCCAAATTGCCGTTGCCAGCATGGCGTAATTCACGATGAGTGTGCCCAAAGCGCAGCCTGCAACCCCCATAGGTTCTATCCCCGGCGCACCAAAAGTCAGCACAATGGACACAGGAATCTTGATTGCCAGTGAAGCAATTTGCAGCCATGTGACCAGCATTGGTTTTCCCAGGCTTTGGTTCAGGGTGCTGTACATGCGAAACAGCAATGCTGCCGGCAAAGCGAATGCCAAGAGTCTCAGGTAATTGAAAATCTCAGGACGAAGGTTGTGGGGAACCTGGCCCCAATCAAGCAAGGCACCCGGATTGAAAAGAATGCTCATGCCGATGATGGTGGCGATCAGGCAAACGTACAGCGCCTGACGGAACGATTTTCCGAGTAGCGCATATTCCCTGGATCCCTGCAGTTCGGACCAGATGGGCATCAAAGCCTGAATGCCCGTCATCAATGCAATATACACACTCATGTAAATGGCCGAAGCCACGGAAAGTGCGGCTAGGGATGATTCGGCATAACGGCCCGCTACGATGGTGTCGGTGACGCCGAACGCCATGGTGGCGAGTTGACCAACCAATACCGTACCGGCATGCCGTGAAATGAGCTTGAGTTCGGACAAAGTGTCAGTTTTCGGGCTCGGGCCTGACTGGCGATATTCGTTGGAAGATCACGATATCTTCCTCACCTGGTGTCGGGTGACCCATGGTGATAAACATCTGCCATTGCGACTTATTGAAAAGATCAGGCGTTTGGTTGGCAATATCCTGATCCACCAACAACCAGGGGCAGCTCACGCTATTGCGACTTGGCTCCAAATTCATGTGGGTATAAAACCTAAGCGCTGCCATCAGCCCGGGTTTGAGTCCAAAAACTTCCAGACATTGAGCCGGCTGAACAACTTTTTCAATTCGCATCACCAGTGGCTTGTAGCTGCGGGCAAAGTCCAAAAGGGGCATCCATAGTGTTGTAAGCAAAATCCAGCAAAGCGCGGCACCACCTGCCGGCAGGACCAAGCTCTTCCAAATGGCTGCACGGTGCCGGCCAACCCGCCACTTGACCAACCAGGCCCAGGACAAAGTTGCCAGAACGGCCACGCCAAAAGGCAGTATGGAAAAGCTAGCCTCAAACCCGGGCGCGAGTCTTGCCACATTGGCTGCGGGTTGTGGTGGAAAACCGGTTTGCATGGCTAACCAGACAACCCAGATGATGAAAGCGCAACCGGAAAAGAACAACAGCGTAAACCAGTCAATCAGCGCCGATAAACTGCGACCTAGAGTGGGCAGTGCAAAGGCGGACAACGCTGCCATAGCAGGTAAGGCGAGGAGTAAAGCCCGGTCACCCGAGGGCGTGATGAATGTTGCGGATATGGTGATCAATGAAAACCACAAAGGAACAGCCAGGTGCAGGCCAGGACGCATTCTCACGAGTTGTCTGCGCCATTGCCACAAAGTCCACAGCACCAATGGCCAGGCCGGCCAGGTAAACCAGGCCAGCAGGCTGCCCAGACTTTTCAGATGTTGCCAGTCTGTCCGTGGCCATTCAATTCTCCAGCGCCACAGGTCAAGACTGCTGGTTAGTGCAGCCAGCAGCACACTGAAGATTACCGTCGCTATAACCCAGCGCCATTGGCGTGAACGACCAATTTTGGCTTGCGAGTCATCCAAAGCACAAATGACGGCTGCGCCAAGTCCAATCAGGACGGCCTGTGACGGCGCTCCCGAGAGCATCAGGCCGAGCAAGCCCGCTAAACCTGCAATGGCGGGGACCAGCGTGCGGTAAGGCATGGCCGCAATGGCATAAAAACTCAATGCAGCAAAGCAAAGCTGAGTCTGGGCCGGTGTAGTCTCATGTGACAGTTGTGCAAGCCCCAGGCAGGCAATTAATGCAAGCAAACCGCCATCGGCCAAAGCACGGGCGTAATCAGGCGCTGATGCCTCCCCCCCAAAGGCGAATGCAACCGGTTGGGCGCGTGGGCTCCTGGCCAGGTAATAAATAGCCTTCCAGGTTGAGAGCAGTGTCAAGGCGAGCAGGAAAATAAAAGGAATGCGGGCTGCCAGATCAGGCGCTAGCCATCCCGGTGCAAGCATCAGGGCCCACGCACCCAGCCAATAAGGCAAGAGAGCATCTACCTCAGGGGCCAGGCCTGCCAGCTTTGGGGAAAACCAATCCTGGCCAGTTCCGGCCAATTCGGCCATGACACCGAAGGCGGATATATCATCGCTGCGCCAGGGCTCACGGCCGATAAAGCCAGGTAGCACATAGGCAATACAAAAAATAAGCAGCGCCAAGTGAGGCAGTCGGCGAACTGAGCCTTGGGTAACGATGGCTGGAGAGGGTTGATTCACAGCTTGTCGCAGGATGACTTGAGAGGATACAAAGCGGCTTTATCATGCAAAAGGGCAGCGCGGTAACCCGTGCTGCCCTTGGCTGGAGCAATGCTGTTTACTTGGCAGCTGTCTTGCCGAAGCGGTTGCGGAATTTCTCAACACGGCCGCCCATATTGTCTACAGACTTTTGTGTACCGGTATAAAACGGGTGTGATTCGCTGGAAGTATCCAGTTTGTAAAGCGGCAACTCGCGACCGTCTTCCATCTTGATCATTTCCTTGGCATTGGCGCAGGAACGTGTGACAAATTTGAAGCCGTTGGACAAGTCCACAAAGCAAACATCTCTGTAATTGGGGTGAATACCGTCTTTCATCAATCTTCTCCATCAGTTGCGTCAGCCGCACCGGCCTATTCCGGTGTACTTGTCGCGAAAACCCAGCATTATAAGGCCCTAGCCGCCGCGGCGCATCATGTCGAAAAACTCGCTGCTGTTCTTGGTTGCGCGCATTTGTTTGAGAACCATCTCCATGGACTCGATTTCGTCCATGTTGTACAAAAATTGCCGCAAAATTCGCGTTTTTTGCAGAATTTCGGGCTGCAGCAGCAACTCTTCTCGCCGTGTACCGCTGCGGTTGAGTTGGATGGACGGGAAGACGCGCTTCTCGTACAAACGTCGATCCAAGTGGATTTCTGAGTTGCCGGTTCCCTTGAACTCTTCAAAGATAACCTCGTCCATACGGCTGCCCGTATCAACCAGGGCCGTGGCAATGATTGTCAATGAACCGCCCTCTTCGACGTTCCGGGCCGCACCGAGGAAGCGTTTGGGACGCTGCAGGGCATTGGCGTCCACACCTCCGGTTAACACCTTGCCGCTGGACGGAACCACATTGTTATAGGCCCGGGCCAGCCGGGTAATGGAGTCGAGCAGGATAACCACATCTTTCTTCAGTTCCACCAGGCGCTTGGCACGCTCAATCACCATTTCTGCAACGTGCACATGGCGGGCGGCAGGTTCGTCAAAGGTGGAAGCGATGACTTCACCCTTGACCGTGCGCTGCATCTCGGTGACTTCTTCAGGACGTTCATCGACCAGCAGGACCATCATGTGGGAGTCAGGGTAATTGGCGGCAATGGCGTGCGCAATGTGTTGCATCATCACAGTCTTGCCGCTTTTCGGCGGCGCGACCAACAGGGCGCGCTGGCCTTTGCCAATCGGTGCAATGATGTCAATCACGCGGCCGGTGATGTTTTCTTCGCCTTTGAAGTTTTCCTGCTCCAGCTTCATCTGGACCTTGGGGAACAGGGGGGTCAGGTTTTCGAACATGACCTTGTGTTTGTTCTCTTCCGGTCCGCCACCGTTGACTTTTTCGAGCTTATTCAAGGCAAAGTAGCGCTCTCCGTCTTTAGGCGTGCGCACTTCGCCTTCAATCATGTCACCGGTATGAAGATTGAAGCGTCGTACCTGGCTTGGGCTGATGTAAATGTCATCGGTGCTTGCGGTGTAGCTGGAGTCCGGACTGCGTAAAAAGCCGAATCCGTCAGGCAGTATCTCCAGAACGCCGTCGGCAAAGACCTGTTCGCCGGTTTTTGCACGCTTCTTGATGATGGCGAACATCAATTCCTGCTTGCGCATGCGCCCGGTATTCTCAATCTCAAGTTCCTCGGCTTGCTTGAGGACTTCGGAGACGTGCAGTGCCTTGAGTTCGTTTAAATGCATGGAAACAGCCCGGTTGGGGAAAAAGTTGAAATCAAAAGTAGGTAAATCAAGGGGGGGAGAACGTATGGCAGCGAATGGGTAAATCCTGCCATTTTGAAAACTAACCCGGTCAAAGGCTGACCGGGTGGTGACTAATTATGCATCAGGCCAGTTGTTGGTCAATAAAGGCGGTGAGTTGTGATTTGCTCATGGCCCCCACTTTGGTAGCAGCAAGCTGTCCGTCCTTGAAAATCATCAGGGTAGGAATGCCACGAATGCCGAACTTGGCGGGGATATCACGATTCTCATCAACGTTCATCTTGGCCACCTGAAGCTTGCCCTCGTAGGCGGTAGAGACCTCGTCCAGAATAGGCGCGATCATTTTGCACGGGCCGCACCACTCTGCCCAGTAATCCACCAGGACGGGATGCGCAGACTGGAGAACGTCAGCTTCAAAGCTTGCGTCTGATACGTGTTTGATGAGTTCACTGGCCATGATATTGTCCTTTTTGGGTACTTGGGGTGTTGGGTACAGGTAAAGTGGGGAAATTGTGACAGAAACCAATCCCCTGTGTCGATTTCTAATTTGCTATGGATGAAATAGCAATAAATCATCACGTGGTAAGGGCCTGGGATCAAACGACACGAAAGATCCGGCAGGAGATGCAACGCCGTAGGGTTCATCCGTCTGACCTGGTGGTGTTGGTACCTTATGCACAGTTGATGCGCCAAGCCCGCAATGCATGGCTGCGTAGTCATGACTCGGCTGCACAACCAAGCCTTCATGCGCCGACTCTGTTTCTCCCTCACTTTCAAACTTCGATGAACTGGAGTCGCAGCCTTGCGGGTTTTGTGCCAGCACCGCAAGACATTCATCTGGATGCGGCACGCGACGTACTGACAGCAGCATCGTTGCTCAGACGGGCAGGCCTGGCCGATCAGGCCACTTTGTTGGCAGGCCGTCTCATGCAGGCCGCGTGGAGCCTGGCCCGCTTGGCCGCGGCTGTGCCGCCCCAAGAGCGCCTGACGTGGGGCCATGAGACCGGCCTGACCCTGTCCGCCGGCATGGATGCACCGATGGTCGCTCTTGAGTCTGCCATCGCCCGCATCGCTTTGGCTTGGGCTGCCAGCTCCAGTTATGCCACTGACGCTGTGCTCAAAGCTCAGCCGGGTTTGCTGGTAGTACTGGAAGGCTTTCAGACCGAGCCCATCACGCGGCAGTTGCTCAAACAACGGCCGGATCATGTCATGGTGTTACCCCTGGACTTGAGCCTGGTAGCGGATCTGACACCCATGCCGGATGATCCGGTGAGTCTGGTTAGATCGCCTGAATCTGCCCAATCGCCAACACGCCCCAGTATGGCCTTGTACCGCGCAAGCGATGTGAGTGACGAGGCTCAAATGGCGGCAGCTTGTGTGATTAACCACCTGCGGGCAGGGCGAACACCTGTGGCTCTGGTAGCCCAGGACCGGTTTTTGACGCGTCAGGTGCATGCGCTGTTGACACAACAGGGAGTGATAGTGCTTGATGAGACTGGCTGGAAGCTTTCCACTACCCGATCGGCGGCCCTGGTGATGAACTTGCTGCGAGCGTGTGCCTGGAACGCCTCGATGGACGCTGTGCTGGATTTCATCAAGAACGCTCCCGCTTTTGATACATCCACAGTTAGAGCGCTGGAAGTCTCTGCGCGCCACTTGGGCCAGCGCGACTGGAGCGCCATACCGGGCCACGAGGCCATCCATGATCAGGTACAAGACTTGCGCGACAGCCTCAAGGCAGACCGCAAACTCAAGGCATGGATTGACGACCTGCGAATGGCCCTGAGTACTGCAGGGCTGTGGCCGGTTCTTTCGCAAGACCCGGCAGGTCAGCAGGTACTTGATACCTTGCGACTTCAACCCGGCAGCGAACTTGAGTTTGAAGATGTGGCTTTGCGAATGAGCCAGGGTGACTTCACCTCCTGGGTTAATGAGGCCCTGGAGGGCCAAAGATTCTCATCCATGGCAGATGCCACAGTTCAGGTGATTATTCTTCCCCTGAGCCAACTTTTGGGTCGCTCACTGGCGGCTGTGGTCATGCCGGGTTGTGACGAGGTTCGCCTGGCGACATCCCCCGAACCTGTGGGCATTTGGACACCCCAACAACGCACCTTGCTGGGTCTGCCAGGTCGTGAAGAATTGACACTGGCCCATCAACGTGCCTGGAATTACCTGCTGAAGTTTCCACACGTTGACATTCTGTGGCGCAGCAGTGAGGGCGGCGAGACCCTTGCAGCCAGTGGCTTTGTGCAGCGCTTGCAAAGCCAACATCAACTGGCTTTGTCGCCCGACCCGCGAGGCTCGCGTGCCTTAGTGGCCATACCCGGTGCCAAACCCTTGCCCCAGGGCAATACGCTGCCGCTCAAGACCCTGTCCAGCACTGCTTACGAAGACCTTCGGCGCTGCCCGTACCGGTTTTTTGCTTTGCGACAGCTCAAACTACAAGCTGCTGACGAGCTTGAAACACAAACCGACAAGCGGGACTTTGGCAATTGGCTGCATGCCGTCCTCAAAGAGTTTCATGACCAGTTGAAAAAAGCGCCTTACAGCGATGCCGGACAGCGGTTGACCATGATCAATGCAGCGGCCAATCAGGCCACCGTGGCACTGGGACTCAGCGGTGCAGATTTTCTACCCTTCGCGGCTACGTGGCCACGGGTGCGGGCCGGTTACCTGCACTGGCTGGCCGAGCATGAAGGCAGCGGAGCCATATTTGTCGAGGCAGAAACCTGGAAGCAAACACCGTTAGGGCAAATTTCACTGGTGGGCAAGATTGACAGGATTGACCGGCTGCCAGATGGCTCGCCTTGGGTGATGGATTACAAAACCGAGTCGCGCGTGGTGACGGCTCAGCGCATCAAACCGGAAAACGAAGACACACAACTGGCTTTTTACGCGGCACTGCTACCCGATGACACCGTATCTACCGCCTATATCAGCGTGACCGAGGATAGAAAAACCAAAGATGCAAGCAAAAGCTACGCACAAGCTGAGGTCACGGCCTTGCGTGATCAACTGTTGGCTGGCATTCAAAGCGATATGGCGCAGATTGCCAGCGGTGCGGTCATGCCGGCTCTGGGCGAAGGCAAGTCGTGCGAATTTTGTGCGGCGCGCGGTTTGTGCCGCAAAGATTTCTGGAGCTCGCCATGACAGCGGCATACGAGCACAACGATCAGCCGATCAGTTCCGAGGCTTTTTATGCCATTGCTTGCGATCCGCAGCGTCCAGTGGCCGTAGAGGCCTGCGCTGGAGCTGGCAAAACCTGGATGCTGGTGTCACGAATGGTGCGCGCCCTGCTTGACGGCGTGCCCGCGCATGAAATCCTGGCTATTACGTTTACCAAAAAGGCTGCCGGGGAAATGCGCGAGCGGCTCAACCAGTGGCTGTATGAGTTTTCAACGGCCGATGAGCAGACCCTTGCCAAACAACTGCTTGCTCGAGGAATTAACGATAAAAATGCCAAAAAACCCTTGCCGGAATTGATACTCCAGCTATCAAAACTGTATCAAACCACTTTGGATCAGGCTCGCCCGGTCCAAATACGCACCTTTCACGGCTGGTTCGCAGCCCTGCTACGCAGCGCGCCCATCGGGGTGTTGCAGCAATTGCAGTTACCGGTGGATTACGAATTACTGGAAGACGACAAACCCGCCAAAGCCGCCCTGTGGCCGCTTTTTTATGCGGCCCTGATGCGTGACGCACAAAGCAAGGCCGACTTCGAGGCCCTGGTATTTGACTGGGGCCGCTCACAAACCGAAAAAGCCCTGGCTACTGCGCTGGACAAGCATGTCGAGTTTTCATTGGCAGACGCCCAGGGTGTTGTCGTCAGGTCTGTCAAGCGGTTTGACGAGTTCGACACCGACTTTGCCGGTTTAGCTGCACCCGATGATTTTTTTTCCGCCACACCACAGCGCTGGAAAATCATGCAAGACGCTGCCAGGGCGCTGGGTCAGGCCAGTGCAAAGTCGTTTTCGGCTGCGGGCACCGATCTGGAAATGGCGCTGAGCGCCCAGGATGTCAACAAGATACTGAAGGTCCTGCTGAATCTGGTCAACGAACCGCGTAAATTCAGTGAAAAAATCGTCGGTCTTGTGCATGTTCGAGCCGCCCAGGACCTGGCGCTCAAGGTGGTGGCTGCCCGCCATCAACACCGCGCCTGGGATTTCCAGCAGCGCATGACTCGCCTGACACGTGTTCTGCTGCAAGAGTTTGCAGCACTCAAGCGGGCGCGTGGCTGGGTTGACATGAACGACGTGGAGCGGGCAGCCTTTGTGCTGTTGAGCGACCCGGTGCTCAGCGGCTGGGTTCAGGAACGTCTGGACGCCCGCGTGAGCCAGTTGTTGATCGACGAATTTCAGGACACCAACCCTCTGCAGTGGCAAGCCCTGAGCGCCTGGCTGAGCGCTTATGCAGGCTCGGGCGGTCGGACGCCCTGTGTATTTTTGGTGGGCGACCCCAAACAAAGCATCTATCGGTTCCGTCGTGCCGAGCCCCAGGTGTTTATGGCCGCCAAAAAATTTATGGTTGATGCGCTTGGCGGTGCGGTATTGAGCTGCGACCACACCCGGCGAAATGCGCGCCAGGTGCTCGGTGCGGTCAACACCGTGATGACGCAGGCGGCGGTGCAGGACGGCTATACCGGTTTCAGGCTGCACACCAGCAGCTCTGATCAGGAAGGGCAGATTTGGCGCTTGCCCCAGATTTCTCGACACCCTCCCAGAAGCAATACCGTTGACTTGCTTCCCAACGAGCTTCCTACGGAACTGCCATGGCGCGACAGCCTGGTCACGCCACGAGAGTTGCCCGAAGATACCCTGAGAACCTTGGAAGCACGCCAAGCCGCTCAGTGGCTGGCGCAACACCTGGCTTTAAGCCAGCGATCTGAAACAACGCAGTTGCAGCCCAAGGACCTGATGGTGCTGTCGCGCCAGCGCGTGGGTTTGATTCCGCTTCAGCTCGAGCTGCGCAAGCTTGGCATTGCCGCCCAGATTGGTGAAAAAACCGAGCTGATGGACTGCTGCGAAGTCCAAGACCTGACCGCGCTGCTGGATGTTCTGGTGTCGCCCCAGCATGACTTGTCGCTGGCGCGGGTGTTGAAGTCGCCGTTGTTTGGCGTGGGTGATGCAGAACTGGTTCATCTTGCCTTGCAGTTGCGCCAGGCGCAAGCCGAGCAGGCTGATGCGGCGCAAACGTCAAGCTGGTTCGATTTGCTACAAAATCAAGAGCTGCTAACCCATGATGGGCGAGGGGTTGGGGTCACTTTGTCAAGGTGGAAACGCTGGCTGGATCAACTCCCGCCCTTTGATGCGCTGCGGGCCATTTATACCGACGGGGATGTTTTGGCCCGATTTGCCGTTGCCGCACCCACCTACAACCGGGATACGGTGGTGCGCAATCTCACCGCGCTGCTGGAGGTTTCCCTGCAAAACGGCGGGGGCCGCTACGCCACGCCCTATGCGTTTGTGCGGGCCCTCAAAGCCGGTGGTGTCAAGGCACCAGCGGCTGTTGATCCCCACGCCTTGCGCCTGCTCACGGTGCATGGTGCCAAGGGCCTGGAAGCCCAGACCGTGTTGCTGCTGGACAGCGACAGCCCTGAACGAAACACACCGACCATGACGGTGCTGGTGGATTGGCCCGCTCACGCGGCCTGGCCGCAGAAGTTTGTGTTTTTGACCAGTGAAAGCCAGCCGCCGTTTTGCGCCCAGACCGAGCTGCAGGCCGAACACCAGGAGCGAAGCCGCGAGGAGCTCAATTCCCTGTATGTGGCCCTTACACGCGCCCGAACTACCTTGGTGATCTCAAGCATAGAGCCACACCGAAATTCGACGGGCAGCTGGTGGCAGCGCTTGTTTGACTTGGCTCAAGCCCATCAACCAATCCTCCCTGAGGTGGCCAACACGGTGTTGATGGATGCTGTTGAACCACCCTCGCCAGAATTGATTCATTTGAAAGAATTGCCAGTGATCCCTGAAAATCATAAGTTACCTGCTACAAATAATGAAGCGCATGAGATTCTGGAAGAAGTGCGCGAGGGCGATGACACAGTTGCACGCATCGGACTGGCCATGCACCGTCTGCTGGAGTGGGGCGGTGTATCGCCCAACAATACAGCGGCTGTTATCCAGGAGTTTTTGCTCAGCGCTGAGCAAGGGGCACTGGCCTCAGACATGGCACAAAGCATTCTGGGCGGACAGGGTTCCTGGGCATGGGATACGCGTGTGGTGAGTTGGCAGGGGGTAGAAGTCGAGCTGATGTATCAGGGCGAGCCCTTGCGACTGGACCGCCTGGTTCAGCGCCGGGATGCTGGGCATGAGGGCGAATGGTGGGTTCTTGACTACAAGATGACCTACGCCCCACAGAACCAGCCCGAACTGATGGCGCAACTCACCCACTACCGAGATGCGGTGCAGCAACTTTACCCTGACGCTACAGTACGTGCGGCGTTTCTCACGGCCCATGGCCTGATGATAGAACTTGAACCCCAGCAATGACCACCGAGCGTGTGCGCGTAGCCGTTATTGGTGGTGGCCCGGCGGGCCTGATGGCTGCAGAAGTAATGTCTGCTGCAGGCGTGGCTGTGCATTTGTTTGACGCCATGCCCACGGTGGGGCGCAAGTTTTTACTGGCAGGCAAGGGCGGCTTGAACCTGACGCATGCTGAACCTGCAGACCGCTTTGCCGAACGTTATGGCGAACGCCGGGCCCGCATTGAAGCCCTGCTCGAGTGCTTTAACGCGACTGATTTGCGGGTATGGGCTGCAGGTCTGGGTATTGAAACATTTGTCGGCAGTTCCGGGCGGGTTTTTCCTAAAGACATGAAAGCTGCGCCCTTGCTGCGTGCCTGGCTGCAGCGGCTGCGACGTCCTGGTGGCCCAGAGGGCAAAGGCGTAGGTGTTGAGTTTCATATGCGCCACCGGTGGCTGGGTTGGGTCCAGGGTGGCGAGGCCTTGCGTTTTGAGACGCCGGAAGGCGAGCAGCAGTTTGCATGTGATGCGCTGGTATTGGCACTGGGCGGTGGCAGCTGGGCGCGTTTGGGCAGCAATGGAGCGTGGGTGCCTTTACTGGCGGCGCGTGGCGTGGCGGTAGCCCCCTTGCTGCCCTCCAACTGTGGCTTTGATGTGGCTTCGCACCCCAGACCGGAACACGCCTTGGCCGAACCAGCGGCACATCAAACGTTGCCAATTCAAGTGGTGCCTAAGCCTGCGCTAACGGGATGGAGCGACTACTTTGCCAGCCGGTTTGCCGGGCAACCCTTCAAATCGGTGGCCATTTCTTGTGCTAGCGCTGCTGGCCGGGAGTTCCAGCGCAAGGGTGAATTTGTAGCCACGGCCACCGGCGTTGAGGGCAGCCTGATCTACGCCGCCTCCAGCCTGTTGCGCGATGAGATTACTCAGCGCGGTTTTGCCACCTTGACGCTGGACCTGCTGCCAGATATGGCTGCTGATAAGGTTCTTGCCGAGGTGGCGCACCCGCGGGGCTCAAGATCGCTGAGCAACCACTTGAAGAGCCGGCTGAAAATTGAGGGCATCAAGGCCGCTGTGTTGCATGAAATCTTGAGCCGCACCGATTTGCAATCACCCCAAAAGCTTGCAGCCGCCATCAAGGCCTTACCCCTGCAGCTGGTGGCAGCGCGTCCCATGGACGAAGCCATCAGCACCGCAGGCGGTGTGTTGTTCGAGGTCCTCAACGCCGACCTGATGCTCGATGCCTTGCCCGGTGTGTTCTGCGCCGGTGAAATGCTGGACTGGGAAGCCCCAACCGGTGGCTACCTGCTCACGGCCTGTATGGCCAGTGGACGCAAAGCCGGTCAGGGCGTGCTGGCGTATTTGGCAACTATGGAGCCGTCTGGCAAATCTTCATTGGTCTGACAGATAGGGAGTACGGGAACTTATTGCATGCGTTTGGCCAAGAGCCTGGACCACCGTTTCGTAGCCTCATCCAATCAGACTGTCATCATAATTTCACACAACTGACACCATATCGATACACAAAAATTTCATGATGCCCTGAGTTTTTACACGAAAGGCATTTATGAAAGTTTCAGTCATCGGTGCAGGTTATGTTGGCTTGGTCACCGCAGCGTGTCTTGCAGAACTTGGGCATGATGTGATCTGCATGGACTCGGACTCAAAGCGTATTTCGCTGCTGCTTTCAGGTTTTTCTCCAATTTATGAGCCAGGACTTGAAGCCCTGATTCAACGCAACACCCAGGCCCAGCGTCTGCATTTCAGTCTCAGTTTCCAGGACACGCTGGAGCAGGCAGAAATTCTGTTTATTGCAGTGGGAACTCCACCCAAGGAAGATGGTTCGGCCGATCTTGAACACGTTCTGAATGTGGCCAGCAAGATCGGAAAACTGATGACCCGGCCTATGGTGGTGGTCAACAAGAGTACTGTTCCGGTGGGTACGGCCGATGCAGTGGAAGCAGCCATTCGCCTGGAGTTGATGCTCAGGGACGTTACTGATTTGCCCTTCGCCGTGGTTTCAAACCCCGAGTTTCTCAAGGAAGGTGATGCCATCGAGGATTTCATGCGACCGGACAGGATTGTGATCGGTGTTGGTCAGGGGAATGTGGGTGAGATGGCGCGCACGTCGATGTCGCGTCTCTATGCGTCCTTAAACCGTCACCATGAACGTACCGTATGGATGGACGTTCGCAGCGCCGAACTGACCAAGTACGCGGCCAATGCCATGCTGGCCACCCGGATTTCTTTCATGAATGAAATTGCCAACCTGGCAGATGAAGTCAACGCCGATGTCGATGCGATTCGACGTGGTATCGGTAGCGACAGTCGCATTGGACCGAGTTTTCTTTATGCCGGCACCGGCTATGGCGGCAGCTGCTTTCCCAAGGATACGCGCGCACTGATTCAAACCGCGCAGCGCAATGGCACTTCCATGGAAATCGTCCAGGCTACGGAGCGGGTTAACCAGGTGCAGCGTCAGCTGCTCATTCGACGCATTACAGAGCGTTTCGGCGAAAACCTGCAAGGCCATTGCTTTGCGATTTGGGGACTTGCGTTCAAGCCCCAGACCGATGACATGCGAGAAGCCCCGAGCCGCTTGCTGATACGCCAACTCATTGAGCGTGGTGCTGAAGTTCAAGTTCATGACCCCATTGCACTTCACGCAGCCAAACAGCTACTGGCAGAAGATCTGGCAGATCTTGAGGATGGGTTCTCAAGGGTGAGGTTTTATGAGGATGCCATGGCTGCACTGCACAACTGCAACGCGCTCGTGGTTGTTACGGAATGGAAGCATTTTCACAATCCGGACTTTGAGGCGATCAAGCAACAGTTGCGTCAGCCCTGCATCATTGATGGACGCAACCTGTTTGACCCGCAACTGCTGCAAGACCTGGGCATTGCCTACCAAGGTATCGGCCGGCGCAATGCATTGGCCTGTGTGGCAAGCAGGGCGGAGGTTCAAGCGAACCATCAGCCCTCAGGTCTTCCCCTGATCGCTTAGACGCTTGTCTCAGCTTCAATCTTTACGCACAGCTTAGTGACTGCAAGTTTTCGCATCGATCGGCGAAATCTTTTCTGTCAAAAATAATTCACACAAGCTTCATAAAGCCTGTCATCGAATTGCCACCAATTCCCGCTACATTTCAATCGAAGGAGATACGTAAACATGTCTGAATTTTTCAAGCAACTCTCAATCCAGCGTTGGGACGACCACCGCTACTACCATCACAGCCGCATCAACCAGTCGCTGCACTTGGTCAGCGCAGTCAGTTTTGTAGCTGCTTATGCCCTGCTGTTCAAAGACCCCGCCATGGCGGCTCTCTTGGCGTGGCTGGTTTCCATGACCAGCCGTCAAGCAGGTCATTTCTTCTTTGAACCCAAAGACTACGATGTGATCAACCAGGCCACTCATGAGTACAAGGAAGAAATCAAGGTGGGCTACAACCTCAAGCGCAAAGTGGTGCTGATGGCGATCTGGGCAGCCTCACCCATTTTATTGATGATTGACCCTAGCCTGATGGGATTTTTTGAACCCCATGAATCGCTGGGCGAGTTTGTCCGTCACACGGGCGAGTTATGGCTGATCATTGGTGCAGGGGGTCTCTTGTTCAGAACCATCCACCTGTTCTTTATCAAGGATGTGATGTCAGGGCTGGTCTGGATGACCAAAATACTGACCGACCCGTTTCACGACATCAAACTCTATTACAAAGCACCATTTGCCTTGATGCGGGGGGAGTTGATTGACCCGCACCACAGCACTGATCACGCTTGAACCAGAGTTATCCTGTTAATTGTTTTTGTCATTTCTAGATGATCAAAGCTTGGCTTTGATCATCTCCATCAAAATGCGGCGCTTGATCGATTGATTGGTCAGCGCAGGCGATCTCCACCACCAGCCGTCACTTTGCATTTTTTTTGCTGCTTGCACAAAACAACGAGCCACCTGGGAAAAGTCATCGTCGGTGTAATTCAAGCTAAAGATGATTCGCCCGGTTCCTACCCAACTCAAGGCCAAACCCTCCAGACGCAAATAGTGCTGAAACAACCAGTTGTAACAGGCTGGCTGGGTGTAGAGCACGGTCCAGATCGACGACAGATGAGCCACCTGAACCGGTACCTGAGCTTCCAGCAACTGTGCGTTGAGCTGTTGCGCGCGTTGATCCCAGACTTCGTCCAGATTTTGGTAAATCGTCGCAATAGGTGCAGTTTCAATTCTCTTGAGAAAAACATTCATGGCACCCATGACATAGGGGTGAGAATTGAAAGTGCCCCTGGCAAAGCAGATATCGGCAGGCACATCTTCGCGGTATCGCTTCATCCAGGCGCTCTTGCCACACACCACACCGATGGGCAAGCCGCCGCCCAGGGTTTTGCCATAGGTCACAAGATCGGCCTTGACGCCAAAGTATTCCTGCGCACCCGATTTGGCCAGCCTAAAGCCCACAAACACTTCGTCAAAAATCAGGGCGATGCCTTTGTCATCACAGATTTTTCGCAATGTTTTCAACCAGTCTGTGTAGCCTGCTTTGGAAAAACGCGCTTTTCTGGAACTGTCCAGCAGGGAAGAGTCGCTGGGCGCCGCTGCATTCGGATGCAAAGCCTGCAAGGGGTTGACAAGAATGCAGGCAATGTCATGACGGTTCCTCAGAACACGCAAGGTAGCCTCACTCATCTCAGACAAGGTCAAGGTGGCTTGGGCCGCAATCGGGTTGCCGATGCCGGGCTGCACATCGCCCCACCAACCATGGTAAGAACCACAGAAGCGCACCACTTTGTCGCGCCCGGTGTGGTAACGGGCCAGCCTGACAGCCTGCATCACGGCCTCAGTACCCGACATGTGAAATGTCACCTCGTCCATGCCGGAGATGGTTTTCAGACGCGCTACGTTGTCGCTGACCACCGGGTGGTAGGCGCCGAGTACAGGACCGAGCGCGCGAACCAACTCTGCACCCTCGTCTATGCACGCTTTGTAAAAATCATTGCCAAACAAATTCACGCCGTAAGAGCCGGTAAGGTCAAAAAAGACATTGCCATCGAGATCGGTGAGTGTGACGCCCGCGCTCGAACGGACAAAACTGGCGATCTTGAGCCCTTTGCTGGCGAGCTGGCGAAACTGAAAGGGTACGCGGTATGCACTGACAAACTGCAGGTCAGACATGGCCGAGACTACGTCTGCGGTTTCCTTCAAACTTTGAGGATATCGTCGCTGATAGGCTTGTATCAACTGTTCAAAGGCCAGGGCACGTTGTTGAACAACGTTGTCCGGAGCACCATCCACCCCAAAAGCCTCACCTTCTCCATAGCTGTAGCTAGGCAGCAGGGCGGCAATTCTTCGGGAAATGCGGGGATGACCTGCCAGGGACCGGTGTTTGGCCAGCGAGAGTTCGAGGCGGTTTTTAGCGCGTCGCGCACCCAACAGCAGCGCGCCGCCACCCAGACCAATAAGAGCAAGCGTATGGAGTTCAACAGTTTCATTCATTCGACAGGACCATTCATGAAAAATAAAATTTGCGGGCTTCTGATATGAGCGTGCGTCAACAACTACTGAACTTGCTCAAACAGGAGGATGTGAACTTTCTTCTGACCAACCGACTTCCACGCCGTTACCTGACCCTGCTGATGGGACGCATCAGCAAGATGGAACAGCCCTGGGTGCGGGATCTGTCGATTGGTCTGTGGAAGTTTTTTTCGGATCTGGACTTGAGTGAAGCCAAAAAGCAGAGCTTCAAAAGCATGCACGACTGCTTTACCCGCGAACTCAAGGATGGCGCTCGCACCATCGACGCCAGCCCCAATGTGTTGTCGAGTCCTGTGGATGCCATAGTCGGAGCCAACGGTGCTATCCACGACAACCGGGTGTTTCAGGCCAAAGGCTTTCCTTACTCGCTGCAAGAGCTGCTCGGTACAGAAGAAAACCTGGAGGAATGGAGAAATGGCAGTTTTGTCACCTTGCGACTGACCTCGAGCATGTACCACCGCTTGCACGCGCCATACGACTGCACGGTGGAGAAAGTTCGTTACTTTTCCGGGGACACCTGGAACGTCAACCCGATTGCGCTCAAACGCATAGAAAAACTGTTTTGCAAAAATGAGCGGGCCTATATCAGAACCCGCTTGAACGGTCCTGGCCCCATGACAAATCAAAGAATTGCCATCATTCCGGTCGCTGCGATTTTGGTGGCCAGCATTCGACTGCATTTTCTCGATGTGTTGTTTCATCTCCAATACAAAGGTGAAAAGGTGATCGACTGCCAGGCGGACATGAATAAGGGGCAGGAAATGGGTTGGTTTGAGCACGGCTCGACGGTCATCCTGCTGACCCCTCCCGGCTTTGCCCTGAATGAAGCATTGAAAGAGGGCTCCCATGTCCGTATGGGTCAAGCCCTTATGCATTGGGCAGGCTGATGGCCGCTGTAGCAGCTTGACCTGGAGGGTCTGCAAAAGAGTGGCCATGGCGGATCAAGACAGCGTGCAGAGTCTGAATAAAACTGTCATAAATGGCGTTCCACCCCAAATGGGCAACACTTTGTGGTGCTGATTGCCTGAGCCGGGTTTGCAGCGTGGTATTGCCAGCAAGTTCGACCGCGGCATGAACAAACTGAATTTCTTCTCCTGGCGCTACCAGCAATCCATTCTTGCCATGCTCGATCAATTCCTTCGCGGCTGCATTGGCATACGAAAGTACCGCCAAGCCGCTGGCCAGTGCCTCGGGCACCACATTGCCAAAGGTTTCAGTCAAGCTGGGGAAGATAAATAGATCGGCTGAGGCGTAATGTGTAGCCAGCTCAAGATTTTTCTTCACCCCCGCAAAAATAGCTGTCGGACAAGCCTCTTGCAGTTGCTTGCGCAAGGGGCCATCACCCACAAGAACCAGTTTCGCGCCAGGGTGTTTAGCCACGATGGCCTGGTATGCGGCAAGCAAGAGGTTGACGTTCTTTTCTTTGGCCAGACGACCGACCAACAATACAACCAGATCATCGGGCCCAGCGCCCCAGGACTTGCGCAAGGCCTGGCTTCTTCGCTCGGGCGTGAATTGCTCTATTTCCACCCCTCGGGACAAAAGCGTGACATTGTGGTAGCCGCGGGACAACAACTCATCCATCATGGCTTGGGTCGGTACCATGGTGGCGAGGGTTCGGTTGTGCAGTTTGCGCAAGTAACCATCTATGGGCGTTTTGAGCAGGCCCATGCCATAGTGCCTGGAGTAGCTGTGAAAGTTGGTATGAAATGAACTGGTCACGGGCAAATGGAGCTTGCGGGCTGCAGCAACCGCCGACCAGCCCAGCGGTCCCTCGGTCGCCACATGCACAACGTCGGGCCGGCATTCTCCCCAAAGCTTGAGCAAACGACTCTTGGCTGGCAGGCCAAACCGCAACTCGCCGTAGGAAGGCAGGGGCACTCCCGTTGAGAGCACCTGATCAAAAGCTTCATGGTGGCCCTGGCCTGTCTCATTGGCCTGGCGTGGCCGCACCACCTGAACGACATGGCCGCGCTGTGTCAAACCATTGACAATGCGACCCAGGGTCATTGCCACCCCGTTCACTTCAGGCGGGAAGGTCTCTGTGACGACCGAAATCCTTAGATTGGCAGGTGACGCCGCAAAGAACTCGATGAGGATATCTTGGTTTGAGTTCACCCCATCAAGGGTATGTGCCCAAAGTAACAGTTTGATGATGTTTTTTTGACATTTTCAAGACAGATAACCGGTTTGATCTTGAAATGCATTCATCAGATGGCGACCGTCTGGACCCTTCGGCCATTCAGATAGATGCCTGCCATACCCAAGATCACAAGAATTGAAAACCCTGAGATCAAGACATGCAGTGGAATGGCTGCAGCAGTTGCAGCTGAATACAGCGCCAACATCAACAACATGCCTGCATTTTCATTAAAACCCTGCACGGCGATCGAGCGTCCGGCTGTCAACAGAGTACAACCCCGGTGTTGTAGCAAGGCATTCATGGGAACCAAAAAAAACCCGGCCAACATGCCGACAAAGATGACCAACACGACAGCCCACACAATCGCTTGTACCACCAGCATCAGGGGAAGCAGCATGCCAATCACAATGCCCAGGGGAACAAGCTGGGTGGCTTGACTGAGCAGTACCCAACGGCTGGCCAGCATGGCACCGACAATGACCCCCGCCGCTGTCAAACCTTGTAAATAGGCGGCCTGCGTCAGGGTCAACCCCAGGTATTCATCGGCCCAGCGAAGAACAAGTAATTGCAGGGTGGCACCTACGCCCCAAAGCAAGGTCGTGACTTGCATGGACAGAGATCCCAAAGGGTCTTGCCACAACTTTTGGTTGTCTCTGAGGAAATGTTTTACCTGCAAGACCGGGCGCACGGATCGGCGGGGATATCGCGCACCACTGTCGGCCACCCAAACGCTCAAAAGACTTGCCATCATGTTGAGGAACAGCAGGCTGAGCATGCCGGCCATCAAGGCTGTAGGCGCAAGTGTCCAGGCTTGCAAGGCCGAAATGGCATCTTGTTCCAACATGGCCGGACTGACAAGAAAGCCACCCAAGGCAGTTCCCAGAATGATTGAACAAACCGTGGCACCTTCAAACAAACCGTTGGCCTGGACCAAGCCTTTGGCGGGTACTAACTCAGTAATCAGGCCGTACTTGGCCGGCGCATATATGGCTGCGCCCAGCCCAGCCAGTCCTATGGCCAACAGAGGCTCCGCCCCGAGTATCAAAAGTACAACGGCACTGACCTTGAGCGCGTTGGCTGCGACCATCACTCTGCCCTTGGGAAATGCATCTGCCAGCGGACCCACAAAAGGGGCCAGAAGCACATAAAAAAGAGTGAAGCACAGCTTCAGGAGCGGTATGAGCCAATCCGGGCCTGCCAGTTCAAACACCCGGGCAATGGCAATGATCAGGAAAGCACTGTCTGCCAAGGCGGAAATGGCTTGAACAAGAAGCAACAAATAGAAAGGACGTGGCATTCCAGCTTTCGGTCCACCCAAAGGGGCGGCTGGTGCACTTTAAGTCTCTGCTGTGACGACTCTGTGTCAGCTTTTCATAAAGTCCCAGTGCAGCTGGTTTGTTATTTGTTGCGTGTGTTGTTAAATGCGATCCAGCCAGCCACTACAGTAATGAGGGTAATCAGAGAGACCACCAGCCAGAAACCCCAAGGATGTTCAGCCAGCGGGATGCCCCCCACATTCATGCCAAACATGCCGGTCATGATGTTGATAGGCAGAGCCAGCACGGTGACGATGGTCAACACAAAAAGGCTGCGATTGTTGGCTTCGGCCACTCGCCCGGCAATTTCCTCCTGGAGAAGCTTGATGCGTTCTTGCAGTGCTGTCATATCACTGAGGGTGACGTTGAACTCTTCAGTGGATTGACGCAAATCTTCCACATCATCCTGCTGCATCCATTCTGGCGGACTTTTCAATAAACGAAACATGGCGGCAGGCTCAGGCGCCAGCAAACGTTGCAGTCGCACCAAGAGGCGACGCAAAGAACCCAGACTCGCCCGTTTGGTTTCCAGCTTGCCTGCCAACAGCTTGTCTTCTATCTCATCGACGCGTGCACTGGTACCACGAACGATGTTGACCAGCACATCCCCTTGGTCATGCATGAGGTGCACCAGCAAATCGATGGAAGAGCGCAGCCTGGCTCCCTTTTTGACGGCATCCCGCAGCCGGTCAATCGAGCGTAGGGGCTGTAGGCGGGCACTGACCACGAGATGCGGACCTACCGAGAGCCACAGCGTGGATATATCTGAAGGCTCAAAGTCAAAGTCGTAGTGAACGTCATTAACCACGGCTACCAGCGTGTCGTCGTCCAGCTCGACACGGGTTGAGCGAGAGCCATCGTTAATGGATTCGGTAAAGAGTTGCGACAGCGGTAGATTCTGATGCAACCATTTCTCGGTAGAGGCTTGGGACAGATTGAAATGCAACCAAACAAACCCCGAGGTTTCAGGCGTGTCAGAACCCGCAATCCAAGCCAAGGCCGAGCTTGTGTCCATAGCCAACCCGCTGCCATCAGGACCGAACAGAAAACCGCAAATCAGACCCGATGGATCTGTGCCGAAAGTGGGATTTTGTAATGTTGTCATGGAGAACTTCTGCCCGGCTCTTACAAAGTAGGGTGATTGGTTTTACTTCATGAAATCATTATCTACTTGCAACAAGTCGGCTTGGGTTCAAGGCAACAACAAGTTTTGAAATGTCCAACATAGAATCGTCCGCTCCACCAAACCCGCTAAAACCAGCAAGGAATAATCATGAACAAAGATGCATTTGAAAAAGGACTGAAAACCCGCCGTGAAGTGCTGGGTGCCGACTACGTGGACGCCTCCATCAAAAACGCGGACGATTTCAACCGACCCATGCAGGAACTGGTGACCGAATATTGCTGGAATGAAATTTGGAATCGCCCGGGATTAGACCGGCGCACCCGCAGCATCATCAACTTGTCCATGCTTACTGCGCTCAACCGTCCGCATGAGCTCAAACTGCATGTGCGCGGCGCCATCAACAACGGGCTCAGCAAAGACGAAATTCAGGAAATCTTTCTGCAAACCGCCATTTACTGCGGTGTCCCTGCAGCCATCGACAGCTTTCGCAGCGCAAAAGAAGTGTTCAAGGACATGGAGACTGAAAACAAGTCCTGACAGAGATGTTCTCTGCCCCTTGTTGTCATCAATCTGGCACCTTACCTGCTTTGATTTCAGGCATCAGGAAATCAAAGTCTGCACCCTGATCCGCTTGGGTTACAGATTGCAGGAACAGTTTTCGATAGCCACGCGTTGCGGTTGGTTCTGTAACCGGGTACAACGCTTTACGCCGCGCTTGTTCTTCGTCACTTACCAGCCAGGTGATTTCGCGGTTTTGAACGGACAGGCGAATGCGGTCGCCGGTTTGTACCCATGCCAGTGGGCCACCCACCGCGGCCTCTGGCGTGACGTGCAGCACCACGGTACCAAATGCGGTGCCACTCATTCGGCCATCAGAAATGCGAACCATGTCTTTAATGCCCGCTCTGGCCAGTTTCAGCGGAATCGGAAGCGCGCCTGCCTCGGGCATGGTGGCACCTTTGGGGCCAATGTTCTTGAGTACCAGAATATCCTGCGCGGTGACATCCAGATCAGGATCATCAATACGCTGTGCAAGATCGGCGGAATTTTCAAAAACAATAGCGCGACCCTCATATTCCATAAGGGCTGGACTGGCCGAAGACTGTTTAATGATGGCGCCGCCCGGTGCCAGGTTGCCGCGTAAAACGGCGATGCCGCCTTGCGGGTAAATCGGGTTATTGAAAGAGCGCACCACGTCTTGCTTGAATCCGGGGCCGGCAAGCTCCAACTCCTGTCCCAGCGTACGTCCGCTCACGGTGAGCGCGTCCAGGTGCAGCAGGCCCTTGAGCTCGCGCAGCAGCGTTGCCATGCCTCCGGCATGGTGAAAGTCTTCCATGTAATGCTCACCAGAAGGCTTGAGGTTGAGCAGTACCGGCGTTTCGCGACCCATGCGGTCAAGCGCATCCAGATTCACCTCCAGGCCCATACGCCCGGCTATTGCCGTGAGGTGGATGATGCCGTTGGTCGATCCGCCTATGGCCAGCAGGACTCGCATGGCGTTTTCAAAAGCCTTGGGTGTAAGGATCTTGTCGATGGTCAAGCGGTCTTGCGCCATGCGCACCGCTTGTTTGCCGGTTTCTTCAGCCACCCGCATGCGGTCGGATGTTACCGCCGGGGGCGAAGCGCCACCTGCCACGGTCATACCCAGCGCCTCGGCAATGCAGGCCATAGTACTGGCGGTACCCATCACCGAGCAGGTGCCGACGCTGGCGACCAGTTGGTCATTGACCTCTTCGATCTCGACGGCATCAATTTCCTGCGCACGAAATTTGCTCCAGTAGCGACGGCAGTCGGTACAGGCGCCCACGCGTTCGCTGCGGTGCGAGCCTGTCAGCATGGAACCAGTGATCAATTGGATGGCAGGCAGGCCGCTGGATGCAGCGCCCATCAGTTGCGCCGGCACAGTCTTGTCGCAACCCCCGATGAGAACCACCGCATCCATGGGCTGGGCCCGGATCATCTCCTCGGTGTCCATGGACATCAGGTTGCGCAGGTACATGCTGGTGGGTTGCGAAAAGCTTTCATGCAGCGAGATGGTGGGAAAGTCCATCGGCAGGCCACCAGCCAGCATCACGCCCCGTTTGACGGCCTCAAGCAGCTGCGGCATATTGCCGTGACAGGGGTTGTAGGCGCTGCCGGTGCTGGCGATGCCTATCACCGGACGTGTGAGCGCATCGTTGGTGTAGCCTGCACCCTTGATGAATGCCTTGCGAAGGAACAGGGAAAGTCCGGTATCGCCATAGTGGGTCAGTCCGCGTGAAAGGCCCTGGCCGGCGGATGCAAGGGGGTCAGTTTTGGTGAGACTCATGATGAATATGATACCTTTGAGGTAAACCAGGAAACCGCTCAATCAAGCAGGCATCAAAGCATAAACAACATATAAAAGGAGACAGGCATGAGAGACATCATCACCGAAAAACTCATTTCCAAACCAAGCAGTTCCAAACCAAACCTGGTGAGATATACCCGGCGTTTGATCCCGCTGGTTCTCTCATGGTGTGCGTGCTTCGCACTGGCGCCAATTGTTATGGCGCAAGACTACCCGAACAAGCCGATACGGATGATCATTCCTTACCCGCCGGGCGGCGCAACTGATGTGATTGGCAGGGTGATGGCGCTCAAGCTCTCCAATACCTTGGGGCAGCAGGTGGTGGTGGACAACCGAGCCGGTGCGGGTGGAAACCTCGGTGCTGCCCTGGCCGCCAAGGCCCCTGCTGACGGTTACACCATCCTGATGGGCGCGTTGACCAGCCACTCCATCAATGCCGCCCTGAATCCACAAGCCACAGGCTTTGACATTCAAAAAAGTTTCACCCCCATCTCTATCGTGGGTACGGTGCCGCTGGTGTTTGTGGTTCACCCATCGGTCAAAGCCAACAGCATGGTAGAGCTGATTGCCCTGGCCAAGGCCAATCCCGGCACGCTGGCTTTTGCCTCATCGGGCAATGGATCACCGCAGCACCTGGCAGCAGAAATGTTCAAGCGCATGGTGACGGTAGATGTGCTGCATGTTCCTTACAAAGGCAGCGGACCGGCGATGACGGACCTGATTGGCGGACAAGTGCAAGTCATGATTGAAACGGCACCCTCGGCCCAGCCGCATATCAAGACCGGCAAGATCCGGGCGCTGGCAACGACGACAGCACAAACGGTCTCCACCCTGCCAGGCGTGCCAACATCGGCCCAGGCTGGTTTGCCGGGTTTTGAGGTAAGTTCCATGTTTGGTATTGCAGTACCGGCTGGAACGCCGGAGGCCATTGTTAATCGCCTGAACAGTGACTTGAAGAAAATTCTGACAGAGCCCGACACCAAAGAGTCCATGCTGGCGCAAGGCGTGATCTCAACCTACACCACGCCCGATGAAACCAGTCGGGCCATTGCCCTTGAGTATGCCAAGTGGGCCAAGGTGATTAAAGAGGGCAACATCAAGCCCGACTAAGGTCTGCACGAGTTGGTCCCTGGGTCTACCAGGGCAACTTGGTGCCGTCGTAGGCATAAAAATGACCTGAGTCGATCACGTTTAGCTTATCGAGAACCTGCAGCATGTCGCGTGCTGCATCAGCAGGTGTTCTGCCAAGTTTCTCACCCCCAAATGGCCTGGACAGACCGGTGTTGACCGTACCCGGGTGCAGTGCCGCCAGTACCGTGTTGGGTTGTGTGCGCCGCAGCTCGATCGATGCAGTTTTTACTATCATATTCAGGGCCGCTTTGGAGGCGCGGTAGCTGGACCACCCGCCCAGTCGGTTGTCTTCTATGCTGCCCACTTTGGCCGAGATCACCGCCATCACACCCCGTTCGGTAGCGAGCAAGGGGGTGAATTTCGCCAGCGTCAGGGCCGGGCCGAAGGTGTTGGTACGAAAGGTTTGTAGCAACTGCGCGTAGTTCAGATTGGCGATTTTTTTCTCTGGCATGAAGCCATCGGTGTGCAGAACACCCACGGCATTGATGATCAGGTGAAAAGGCGCTTGCGTAGATAAAGTATGGGCAGCTTGGGTGATGGTTTCTTCATGGTCAAAGTCGATGGCTGGCAGTGAATGACGGTGGATACCGATGACCTGGGCACATTGGGGCATCTCACGCAAGACCTGCACAAATGCAGAGCCGATGCCACCAGTGGCGCCAATCACCAAAGCCCGGAAACCGTTGGGGAAAGAAGTCATTGTCTGTGTTGCCTGTGAAGTGGTGTCCGCTTAGAGCTCATTGAGTCGGCTTCTCAGGTGCTTGGCCTGTGCCTGAAAAGCGTCTGTGGTGTCGCTGTCCATCTTGTCCAGTTGGCGGTACACCATGCCGATCCGCGGATTGCTGATCAAGCGCTCGCGGTTGCGGGCAAAGAAATCCCAGTACAGCGCATTGAACGGGCAAGCCGTCTCACCAATGCGCGCCTTCTTGTTGTAATGGCAGCCCTTGCAATAGTCACTCATACGGTCTATGTAGGCGGCGCTGGACGCGTAAGGTTTGGTGGCCAGCAAACCGCCATCCGCATACTGGCTCATTCCCAGGGTGTTGGGCAGCTCCACCCACTCAAACGCATCAATATAAACACCCAGGTACCAACGGTGAACTTCCTGGGGGTTCAGGCCCGCCAGCAGTGCGAAGTTGCCAATCACCATGAGGCGCTCAATGTGGTGGGCGTGTGCCTCTTGCAGCGAATGACCGATGGCATGCGCTAGGCAGCGCATTTTGGTTTTTCCTGTCCAGAACCAAGCCGGCAGCGGTGCTGTATGTCCCAGTGCATTGTTGTTGGCGTAGCCGGGCATCTGCGCCCAATAGATGCCCCGTACATACTCGCGCCAGCCCAGGATTTGACGGATAAATCCTTCAGCAGCTGCCAGTGGCACGGCACCTTGATGCCAGGCCTGCGCCACCTTGTCAACCACTTCGCGCGGATTGATCAGCTTGACATTCATCGAAAATGAGAGCAAAGAGTGGAACAAGCGGAAGGACTTTGAACTCATGGCATCCTGATAGTCGCCAAAGAAAGGCAGGGCGTGCCGGATAAAAGCGTCTAACTGTTTCAGCGCCTCGGAGCGATTGACGGGCCACCGAAACGCAGGTGCCTGTGGCTCGCCAAAACTTTGAATACCAGCGGCCTGGATGGTCGCCCAGAGTGTGCTGTGGTCATGCAGGGAACGGCTGTCAGCCGGTTCCGGCGGATCTCCCCGCCAGGGTTTGCGGTTGTCATGGTCAAAGTTCCACTGCCCGCCTACAGGCTGCTTGTTGCCTGTCTCGGGGTCGAGCAACACCTTGTGCTTGAGGCGCATCTGCCGGTAGAAAAACTCCATTAACCACTGTTTGCGGGACCTGAACAGGACATGGGCCTCATCGCGCGTGGTGAAGAAATGCTCACTGTCAACCATCTGGTGAGATATGGCGAGTTGTTGTGTGTATGTGGCCAGTTGTTGGTCGAGGCGCCATTCGTCCGGGGCCTGGTATTCCAGAGCGCCGGCATGGTGCTGCCGGATCAGCGCATCGAGATTGCTTTCCAGAGTTTGCAGATTACTGACATCATCTATGGCCACATAATGCACGTTGTGGCCATCTTCTCGTAACTGGCACGCTAGTTCACGCATTCCGGCAAAGACAGCCAGAATTTTTTGCGCATGGTGCAGCACATAGTCAGTCTCTTGCCGCATTTCCATCAGTACATACACCACGTCATCGCGGCACTCGGTAAACCAGCTGTGCAGCGGATTGAGTTGATCACCCAAGATCAGGCGCAGGACGTTTTTGTTGATGGAGTTGCTCATGGTGCGCTATGGCGTGCGTTGCGGCAACGGTCCGAGCAGTACTTCACTTGATCCCAGACTTTTTCCCACTTTTTTCTCCAAATGAAAGGTAGGTTGCAGTGTTGGCAAACCTTGGTCGGAAGGTCAGATTTTTTGCGCATTTTCATTTAGAAATCCAGAGGTATTTGGGCATTTGAGTCTTTCCTCGTAGTGGGTTGACGAGGCTGTTTGCTGCTTATCTTTCTTGAACCATGCTTGTTCACAATTGCCGCCTTGGCAGCTTTCACGCCGGGCTGAGCACGGCGGGCATGCAACCGGGCTTTAGCCTCACGGGTTGCAAAATCCAGGTCAACCAGCGGCATAGGGATGTCGGCGTTCGGATCTGTGCCAACGCGTACCCCGTAGCGCGCCTGCAAGTCAGGTGGCATGCGCCAGGGTTCGAACAGCCAGCTTTCAGGCACGCGCCTCAGGGCGGGAAGCCATCGGCGTACAAAGTGCCCATGCGGATCGTGGTCGCGGGCCTGCTTGATCGGGTTGTATACCCGGGTGGTATTGATCCCGGTTGTACCCGACTGCATTTGCATTTGGCTCCAGTGAATTCCGGGCTCGTAGTCCAAAAATTGGCGTGCCAGCCACTGCCCAACAGGTTGCCAGTGCAGCCACAAGGGGTAGGCGGCTACTGAGACCAGCATGGCGCGCATGCGAAAGTTGATCCAGCCGGTTTCGCGCAACATCATCACGCAGGCGTCAACCATCGGCCAGCCGGTTCGGCCCTGGATCAGGGCTTCAAAGTGTTCAGTTTTCCAGTCGGATTCGCGCAAGCCGTCATAACCGGGGTGCAGGTTTCGCCATTCCAGCTCTGGCTCGCTTTCCAACTTCTGGATAAAGTGACAGTGCCAATACAAACGACTGATAAAGGCGCTCAAGCCCCTCTTGATGCGGGTGTCTTCAGGGGGCAGGGCAGCCAATTTCCAACGGGTGGCTTGTACTACTTCACGAAGGCTTAAATTGCCGTATGCAAGATACGGTGAAATTCTTGAGCAGGCTGTGGGCGACAAGAGCGGCGATGAAATGCCGCCCCGGTACTGACGGCTGCGCTCTGTCAGAAAACTGTTCAACACATCCAATCCTGCGCGTCTGCCACCCAGCTGTCGTTGTGAAGGCTTATCCAGAGAGAGTCCCAAAGCGGATGGGTGGGGCGCGCCAAGCAGGGGTGTAGCCAACCGACTGCGGTCCAGCTGAGCAAAGGTGAGTTCCCCCTGAACTGGTTCAGGCAGGCTTGGCGCACGGTTGTGGGTTTCCCAACCTGCTTGCCAGATGTCGCGATTTTTCAAGCCACGAATCACTCCGAATTGGGCAAACTCTTGCCACTGCACTTTCTGCTGACGGCACCAGCAGTTCACGGCCTGGTCGCGCAGATAGGACGCAGCGTTGCCGGTTTCTTCGTGGCTGAAAAGTGTATTAAAGGGAGAGACTGAGTGAACGGCACTCAGGACCTGGGTGACTTCGCCCTGAAGGATGTGAAGCTGTCCACCAAGCCTTTTGAGATCTGACTTTAACTCCCTGAGTCCTTCCAGAATGAACTGGTAGTGTTGTAGGGCTGCATCTGGTTGTTGCCACATAACGGGTTCAACCACATAGAGGCACAGCACAGGGCCTTGTTTGGCCGCATTCCAAAGCGGTGCGTGATCGTGCAGACGCAAGTCACGTTTGAACCAGACTACGCTGTAATTCATATTGGGGAAAAACCATTGATGAACACGTTTATCAAAATCAGATACAGTAATTTCAGGAATTTCCAGGATCCATGCCCATGAAAATTCAGCGCTTTCTATTTTTCTTCTGTTTGCTTAGCAGCACACTGAACTTAACCCTTCATGCCCAAACCATGACCACAAATCAACTCAGAGCTGACGTTACGGCGTCAGGTATGCAATCCACGGCGGTTTGCCAGTCTGTTTTGCAACACCAGTTTCCTCGACTGCAAGATGACGCACCGCAAAATTTGTGTCAGTACGCAGGCAAGGTGGTGTTGGTGGTCAACACGGCGAGTTACTGTGGTTTCACCAGTCAGTATGAAGGCCTGGAAGCACTGTATGCGAAATACCAGTCACAGGGCTTGGTGGTACTGGGATTTCCGTCGAATGACTTTGGTAAACAAGAGCCCGGCTCATCCAAGGAAATTGCCGACTTTTGCTTCAACACCTACGGTGTGAAATTTCCGATGTTTGCAAAATCCGTTGTCTCAGGCAAGCAGGCCAACCCCCTGTTTACAAGTCTGATCAATGCAACGGGTAAATCACCGCAATGGAATTTTCACAAATACCTGATTGACCGCAGCGGCAAAGCAATTTCCAGTTTTGCCAGTAATGTGTCGCCTTCCACGCCGGTTCTTGTCAAGGCCATAGAAAAGGCGCTGGCAGAAAAAATCTGATCCGCTAAGCAGTTCATTCATGTGATCAATTCACCATTACGAGCTTGCCTTTGACACTGCGTGAGCCCATATGGGCATAAGCGGCCTTGAGTTCTGACATAGGTAGGGTGCTGTCAATGACCGGTTTGATTTTGCCTTGTGCGTACCAGGCCGCCAGTTCACCCATCATGACCTGATTGGCTTGGCGTTCGCGCTTGGCAAAGTCACCCCAGAACACGCCCACGATCGATGCGCCTTTAAGTAGCGCCAGATTGAAAGGCAGCGCGGGAATCGGCCCGGCAGCAAATCCGACCACCAGATAACGTCCACGCCAGGCGATTGAGCGAAACGCAGGTTCAGCCAGATCGCCGCCTACCGGGTCATAAATCACGTCGGGCCCTTTGCCGTCCGTAAGGGTTTTAATGGCTTCGCGCAGATTTTCTGAGGCATAGTTGATGGTCGCATCCGCACCGATGGAGGTGCACAAGGCGCATTTTTCATCGCTTGAGGCCGCTGCAATCACACGTGCACCAAGCACCTTTGCAATCTGAATCGCAGCAGTGCCTACCCCGCCTGCAGCGCCAAGGATCAACACGGTTTCGCCGGCTTTGAGTTGTGCGCGGTCAACAAGGGCGTGATGCGAAGTGGCATAAGTCATGATGAAAGCGGCTGCATCAACAAAGCTAAAGCTGTCCGGCAAGGGCAGGCAAAGTGCCGCTGGCGCCAGGGTGTGGCTGCCAAAGCCACCGGTACCACTCAGGCAAGCCACGTGCTGGCCCAGCTTGAGGTGTGTCACCCCCTCACCCAATGCCTGTACCACACCGGCGTATTCGGAGCCTGGCACAAAGGGCAGGGGTGGTTTGTGCTGGTACTTGTTTTGCACAATCAGCAGATCCGGAAAATTCAGGCTGGCTGCCTTGATTTCGATGAATACCTGTCCGGCTTGTGGCGCGGGGGTGGGCAGTTCTTTCCAGTTCAGGGCATCGACCCCGGTGGGGGTTTCACAAAGCCATGCATGCATCAGATTCTCCGGTGATTGTTTTGCTTAGGGTTGTACCCATTGCATTTTTACGTTTTCCAAAATGTCAAGTGTGTTGAGGACGGCACAATGATAAAGCGGCATCCACCTACAATTGAATACAACCTATCAGACTCATGAAAATTCTCATCTCTAACGACGACGGTTACCAAGCACCAGGCATCGTTGCGCTCCATGAGGCGCTTAAGGATGTAGCCGAAGTTGAGGTGGTCGCGCCGGAACACAACAACAGTGCCAAATCGAATGCGCTGACGCTTCACTCCCCTTTGTATGTGCACCGCGCGTCCAATGGTTTCCGGTATGTCAATGGCACGCCGGCCGATTGCGTGCATATTGCGCTTACCGGCTTGCTTGGCTACCAGCCCGATCTGGTGGTCTCAGGCATCAATAATGGCGCCAACATGGGCGACGACACGATTTATTCCGGAACCGTGGGCGCAGCCATGGAAGGCTATTTGTTTGGCATACCTGCAATCGCGTTCTCGCAGGTGGACAAAGGTTGGAAGCATTTGGACGCAGCGGCCGACAAAGCCCGTGAACTGGTGCTCCAGATG
This sequence comes from Hylemonella sp., assembly GCA_040382055.1. Lineage (GTDB taxonomy): Bacteria > Pseudomonadota > Gammaproteobacteria > Burkholderiales > Burkholderiaceae_C > JBEIGE01. The sequence goes on along the minus strand of JBEIGE010000017.1, from coordinate 17,450 downwards.
ATCCAGCAGAAGATGCTTGGGTCCCAGCCCTGGTTGCTAAATATCAATATCCCCTGTTTGCCGCTGTCTGAAATCAAGCCCATCAAGGTGTGCCGGCTTGGGAGACGACACTCGGCAGAAAAAGTCATAACCCAGCCCAGCCCACGTGGCGAGACCATGTACTGGATAGGTGCGGCCGGAGCTGCAAAAGATGATGCTGACGGAACCGACTTTCACGCAACATCCCAAGGGCACATCTCGATCACCCCCCTGAAGGTCGATCTGACTGACCATGCACATTTAAGCTATTGGGCGCAGTCTGCCAGCCGTCTTTACGCTCCACTCACACAGGCATGACCTCCCGTAAGCGTCCTGGTTTTCCGGCACGTCTGGGTCTGCCTGTGGACTCAAAGCAAGCCTTTCAAACCCCTCAAAAACGGCTCAGCCACAGCATTTCAACTAGTCAGCCGCAGGGTCTGGGGCTGGATTCCAGCGCTGTGCGAGCCAATATGGTTGCCAAGCTTGCAGCTCAAGGCATTACTGACGCGCGGGTGTTGTCAGCGATGAACACCATTGAGCGTCATCGTTTTGTGGACAGTGCGTTGGTAAACCAGGCCTACGAGGACACCAGCTTGCCGATTGGCCTAGGTCAAACTATCTCCAAGCCGGGGGTGGTCTCACGCATGGCAGAGTTGCTCCTCAATGGTTGTTCAGGCAAGCTAGGACGTGTGCTGGAGATTGGCTCCGGTTGTGGCTATCAAGCGGCGGTGTTGAGTCTTCTGTCTGTTGAGGTCTATAGCATTGAGCGTCTACGCGGCTTGCATGACAAAGCCAGGGAGAACCTTCGTCCGTTGCGCATACCCAATCTCCACCTGCTTTTTGGCGATGGCATTTTGGGCTACGCCAAAGGTGCTCCCTATGCGGCCATTATTGCGGCGGCCGGTGGTGAGGCCGTGCCTCAGGCTTGGATAGACCAGTTGGCCATAGGCGGCAGGTTGGTAGCACCAGTGGCTCGTGCAGGAAATCAGGCGCTGTTGGTGTTGGACAAGACTGCGCAGGGCGTGCGTCAGGTCACGCTGGAGGCTGTTCATTTTGTCCCCCTAAAATCGGGCATTGCCTGAAAGATATTCACCTGTGGAAATGCCAATGACTGGAATGATTGTTCGCAAAGCTGCTTGGCGTCTGCCCTTTCTCCTGGGTCTGTGCGGGCTGATGTTGGCAGGCTGCGCCAACAAAACGCTTAACCGGGCACCAGTTGAAGACCGTGCCATCCTGCGGCCTGCTGCTCCTGCGCCTGCTGTCAATAACAGTACGGGAGTAAAGCCATTGCCCGGAATTGAGAACGCCGGCAAGACAGGTTTTTACACCGTTAAGCCCGGTGATACCTTGATTCGGATTGGTCTGGACACAGGCCAGAACTGGAGGGACATTGCGCGCTGGAATTCGTTGGACAGGCCTAATCAGATCGAAGTTGGTCAGGTATTGCGGGTCATTCCACCGGTAGGGGCTTCTGGTGCGGCAACCTCAGGGCCACTTCCTTCGCCCTCAGCCCCAACTGGCGTTGTGACACGCCCGGTGACTTCGGGCAGCGTCACGCCTATGCCGCCTGGTTCGTCTGCTTCACCAACTATTGCGAGTCCTTCCAGCACTTCTAGCTCAGTTAGCCGGCCTGCTGCAGAAGGTGCCGTCGCTGATGACGAGATCAGCTGGGCATGGCCGGTCACCGGTTCGATTCTTGCCGGTTTTGACGAAGTCAAGAACAAAGGCCTGGATTTGGGTGGTGCCGCTGGTGATGCGGTGCTGGCCGCAGCCGATGGCCGTGTGGTCTATGCCGGGTCCGGGCTGCGCGGCTATGGAAACCTGATCATTCTCAAGCACAACAACACCTATTTGACTGCCTATGCACACAACCAGACCTTGCTGGTCAAGGAGGATCAGTCGGTGCGCAAGGGACAGAAAATTGCCGAAATGGGCAATAGTGATTCAGACCGCGTCAAGCTGCATTTTGAGGTTCGTCGCCAGGGTAAACCTGTTGATCCGGTCAAGTACTTGCCTGCCCGTTAAGCCGCCATGACCTGGCCAGTGCTTGTTTTTGACATCGAGTCAATTCCTGACGTCGAGGGATTGCGCGCCTTGCGGGGGAGTCCCGCTGAACAAACCGATGATCAGGTCTACGCCGCCTGGGCGGCCGAACGCAAGGAAAAAGGGCTTAGCGACTTCTTGCCGCTTTACTTGCAGCGGGTTCTGGTGATCAGCTGTGTGTTTCGAAACGCTGAAGGGTTACGGATTCATTCCTTTATTGACCGTGACCAGCAAAGCGAAGGAAAGATCATCCAGACTTTTTTCAACACATTGGAGAAGCACATTCCACAATTGGTGAGCTGGAATGGCGGTGGCTTTGACTTGCCAGTGCTCCATTACCGGGGTCTCAAGCATGGTGTGGTGGCCGATACCTACTGGAACATGGGCGAGGAGGGCGGTCAGGATTCACGCGAGTTCAAGTGGAACAACTATATAAGCCGCTATCACATGCGGCATCTTGACCTGATGGATCTGCTGGCCATGTATCAGCCCAAGAACAATGCACCCCTGGATGCCATGGCCAAGATTTGTGGCTTCCCGGGCAAGTTGGGCATGGACGGCTCGGCGGTCTACCCGGCTTACTTGCGAGGCGAGCTTGAGGATATTCGCCGCTACTGCGAAACCGATGTCATGAATACTTACCTCATGTACTGCCGCTTTCAAAAAATGCGCGGCGGTTTGTTGGAAAAAGAATATGAACAGGAAATAACCATGGTCAAGGACACCTTGGCGGGCCTTATTCCCCATGAGCCACACTGGGATCAATACCTGAAAGCATGGCCATGAGTGATGGTGCGGGTATTTCCAATGCGTCTGACAGCGGCAATTGGCTCACGATTGAATCACTCGACATAGAAGCGCAGGGCATCGCTCATCGAGATGATGGCAAGGTGGTGTTTGTCGAGGGTGCACTTCCTTTTGAAGTGGTCAGCGTGAACGTCAATCGGAAAAAAGCTAACTGGGAAAAAGCCACACTGATGGCTGTACATCAAGAGTCGTCTCAGCGCGTTACCCCGGGATGCCCACATTTCGGCTTGCATGCGGGTGCTTGTGGCGGCTGCAAGATGCAGCACCTGCACCCTGCCGCCCAAGTGGCAGTGAAGCAGCGTGTTCTGGAAGATAACCTCTGGCATCTGGGTAAGGTCAAGTCCGAGACCATTCTTCGACCTATAGAAGGGCCAACCTGGGGTTACCGTTACCGAGCGCGTTTGTCTGTTCGTCATGTGCACAAAAAAGGCACGGTCTTGGTTGGTTTTCATGAGCGCAAGAGCAGTTATGTGGCCGACATGCGCGAATGCCATGTGCTGCCTTCGCATGTAAACGCCTTGCTCATGCCTATGCGCAACTTGATTGCCAGCATGGATGCCCTTGAAACAATCCCTCAAATAGAACTGGCTTGTGGCGACAGCGTCACAGCGCTGGTACTTCGTCACCTTGAGCCCTTGAGTGATGGAGATATCGCGAAGCTGCGTGCGTTTGCCAGTCAACATCCTGGAGTGCAATGGTGGTTGCAATCCAAAGGACCTGAAACGGTTTGCCTGCTTGACCCCGTTGATGAGCCGTTGTCGTATGACCTTCCAGAATTTGGTCTGACGATGCCATTCAAACCAACCGACTTCACTCAAGTCAACCCGCATATCAACCGGGTTCTGGTGTCCCGGGCGCTTCGTTTGCTCAATGCCCGCAAGACAGAACGTGTGATTGACTGGTTTTGCGGCCTTGGAAACTTCACCCTGCCGATTGCCACTCAAGCCCGCGAAGTTCTCGGGATTGAAGGCAGCGAGGCGCTTGTCGCCAGATCCCTTGAAAACTTTAATAAAAACAAGGCTTTATCCCTTTACGGTGTTGGAATGTGTGCTACTAAATTTGTAGCTAGAAACTTGTTTGAAATGACCCCGGAGCTGTTAGTTCAGGACGGCGTGGCTGACAAGTGGCTGGTCGATCCCCCACGTGAGGGCGCTTTTGAGTTGATCAAAGCCCTCGTGAATCTGCGTACGCAGCTTTGCCAGCCAGCTGAAAATCCGGCCAATGATGGGCTTGGGCAATGGATTGCTCCAAGTCGTATTGTTTATGTCAGTTGTAACCCCGCAACGCTTGCGCGTGACGCAGGCTTACTGGTGAATCGGGGCGGCTACCGTTGCACCCATGCCGGAGTGGTGAACATGTTTCCGCATACAGCGCATGTAGAAAGTATTGCGGTTTTTGAGCGGATAGACTGATTCCTACAAAAGGAAGTCGCCAGAGCTGTGATGGGGCTTAGTTTTTCTCGGATTTTGCGCTGCTCTTGTCTTTGGCGCCGGCCTCCGATTTCGTTACGGTTTCGGTCTTGGTCTTCTTCTCTTCGATGATTTCTTCTTTCTTTGGCGGTGCTGGGATAAGTGGTTTTACGGCGGAGGTTTTCTGGCCCTCCACTTTGTTTTCCCGCATGTAGGCGTCCATCTCCTTCCAGCCCTCAAAGATAGCGGTTTTAGAAGCTTTTTCGTTGAGAATGTAGCAGTCTTCTATGCCTTTCAAGGCAAATCTGCAGGCTCCGCCGATGGCCTTGGCATCACTCTCACGCTTCAAAATCATCGGGTCAGGACCCAGGCCAGGAATATCACAAGCCGCCAGCAAAAGAGCAAGGGGGACTATAAGCAGCGGTGATGTCATGGGCGTTCTATTGGAATAAAATGTCTCGGCTGAGGGTAGAGAACAGCTCAGAGTTTGAAATCAATGTCCTAAGTATCGTGCTGCAGGTTGGTGATTAACATCAAAAAAAGACCCCGAAGGGCCTTTAAATGATGCGATCCAAGTGGGCGTTTAGCTTGCTTGGACGCAAAGAAAGGGCAAATCAGTCACGCTCGCCACCGGCAATGCCCAGCAGGGCCAGCAGGCTCTGGAAGACATTGAAGATGTCCATGTAAAGCGCTAGCGTTGCGCTGATGTAATTGGTTTCGCCGCCATCAATAATCTGCTTGAGGTCATACAGCATGTAGGCGCTGAAAATCCCAATGGCCAGAACCGAAATAGCCATCATGCCTGCACTCGACCCGACAAACACGTTGATTATCGCGCCGACCATCAGAACCAATGCGCCAACCATGAGCCACTTGCCCATGCCGGAGAGATCACGTTTGATCACACTGGCCAAGCTGGCCATCACGAAGAACACACCTGCAGTTCCGCCAAAAGCGGTCATGATCAACTCGGATCCATTTTTGAAGCCCAGCACCATGGCAATCATGCGCGACAGCATCAGACCCATGAAAAAGGTAAATACCAGCAAAACCGGAACACCTGCGGCTGAGTTTTTTGTTTTTTCGATGGCGTACATGAACCCAAAGGCACCGCCCAGGAAGACAATCAAACCCATAAAGCCGCTAAGGGAGGATGTAATGCCGGTGGCAACGCCCACCCATGCACCCAGAACCGTGGGTAGCAGACTCAGTGCCAATAGCCAGTAGGTGTTGCGCAGTACTTTGTTGCGCTGCTCAGCTGAATTCAGACCATAAGCGCCAAGGTCAATCGTGTTGTCTACATTGCTCATATACATAGCTCCTTAGGTTGCTGCACCAACTGCAGTTATGTTTCAAGTTGGTATATTTTAGGTGGATTCAAGGGGTAGATCGTATAACACCACGCCCCGTGGGTGAATAGAACTCATCAGGGAGCTGATGTGGTGCCAAGACCCGAGCCGTTATGCTTACAGACTTTATTTCTATTGTGTTTTATTATTTCAACCTGTTGCGACGGGTAAAACCATGCAAAACAAACCTTTTCTTGAACTGTCTGACCTCAAATTAATGGCCGCCGCGGCCGAAGCCGAGGCTTTGAAAAACAAATGGGCTGTGAGCATCGCGATTGTGGACGACGGTGGGCATCTGCTTTGGCAGCAACGGCTCGATGGTGCTTCCCCGATTTCTGCGCAGATTGCCCCCGCCAAAGCCCGTACTGCAGCACTTGGACGCCGCGAAAGCCGGATTTACGAAGAAATGATCAATGGCGGACGTGTTTCTTTTCTGAGCGCTCCCGGCCTGGAGGGCTTGTTGGAAGGTGCCGTTCCAGTGATGAAGGATGGCGTATGTCTGGGCGCCGTTGGGGTCAGTGGCGTGAAGTCGTCTGAAGACGCCCAAATTGCCCGCGCGGGTATTTCGGCCATCGGTCTTTGATTTATCCTACGGTTGCGATACCGGTTCGGTAATAAAACCGATTTTGCGAATACCAGCCTGTTTAGCCAAAGACATGGCCTGCGCTACTCTTTCATAGCGCACCACCCTGTCACCCTTGATATGCAACTCAGGCTGGGGCGTATTTTGCGAAGCAGCCTTCAGTCGACCCAAGAGCGCCACATCTTCAATCCGGCTTTCGTTCCAGAAGTAGACACCTTGTGCGTCCACACTCAGACGAATGGTTTCTGGCTTCGCGTCTTGCGGCAGACTGGTGGCTTGGGGAAGGTCAATTTCAACCGCGTGTTTCATCACTGGTACGGTAATGATGAAAATGATCAGAAGTACCAGCATGACATCGACCAAGGGTGTCATATTGATTTCGTTCATAACCTCATCTGGCTCATCTTGGGTACCGAATGCCATGTTATTGCAATCCCGTCACGCGGGCTCCAGTCACAAAGTAGGCATGCAAGTCATGGGCGAAGCGGTTTAAGCTGATCAGTATGGCCTTGTTACCGCGAACCAGGGTGTTGTAGCCCAGTACGGCGGGAATGGCCACTGCCAGACCCAAAGCCGTCATGATGAGAGCCTCGCCTATGGGGCCGGCAACCTTGTCGATAGTGGCCTGGCCTGCCACACCGATCCCCATTAGTGCGTGGTAAATGCCCCAAACCGTCCCGAACAAGCCAACAAAAGGTGCCGTTGAGCCTACAGAGGCCAGAATGGCCAGGCCCGCCTGCAGGCGAGCAGTGCTGTCGTCAATCGAGTTGCGCAAGCTGCGGGAGACCCAGTCGCTAAGATCGAGTTTGTTGTGCAAATGAGCCTGGGTATCGTGGTGGTGGGTGCTTGCCTTATGACCTGATTGCACCAGTTGTCGAAAAGGGTTGCTTTGCTCAGTGCCAAACTGATCCAAACCGGATTGAAGATCAGCGCAGTGCCAGAAGCGCTCGGCACCCAAACTGAGTTTGCGGTACTTGAAAATATCCAGAGATTTGATCAGGATCACCATCCAGGATGCCAAGGACATGACCAGAAGCAGCACAGTTACACCTTTGGTTATCCAGTCCCCCTGAGACCAGAGGTTGAGCAAGCCGAGTTGGGATTCCATGAAAACTCCAGATTTCTATTCAAGAACAAAATTGATGGGTACGTTGAACCACATCGCCTCAGGCATACCGTTGCGCTTGCCGGGTACAAAGCGCCAACGCGTGACCGTAGCCAAGGCGGCTTGATCCAGGCGGTCAAAACCGCTGGATTGCTGGATTTCAGATTTCTGGGCTAGTCCATCCACACCAATGAGCACTCGCACAACCACCTTGCCTTGTTCGCCAAGCCGTTTGCTCATCACTGGGTAGGCAGGTTTGGGGTTTTGCAGATACTGGGCATCGCTGGAGGGTAGCTCCAGCGATGCCCGAAGTGGTGGTGGGCTTGCAACTGCAGCCAATGTGCTAGATGGTGGCACTGCTGCACCTGTAGCGGCGGTTTGAGAGGGGGTACTGACCTGCACGCTCGGTGCCAACGGCGAACTATCGCTAGAGGGCACTGTCATCGGGACCGGTAAAGTCACCACGGCAGACGCTTGCGGACTGGGCAAGGCGGGGGGCGCGCTTTCTTTGACAATGGGCGTGCGACTTTGTGGCGCCACAATTCGCTCTGCAGGTATTGGTTTTTTGACCAGAGGTTCAACGTATTCAGTCAGAATTTCTGCCGGAATAATTTCCTCAAAAACCCGCTGCACCAGCCCATTTTGTATCCCCCAAAGAACGAGTACATGCGACACCAACACGCCAGTTGCGATGATGGTATTGCGGCTGAGTCGGGCAGTCAGTTCCATGGATGTATTTTAGAGACCCCGGATTCAGAGTTCCTATTCCGATCGTTTTATAGAAACAGGCAGCCAGGTAGAAGGGCTCAAGGTATTAATGGGGCACTTGGCGATGCTGTATAAGGTACTATGCTATAAAAATTAGAGCGTCTAATATTCCAGTCGTTCCGGCCTAATCTCTTGCAGGATTGTGGTGGCAATTTCTTCTATGGATTTGGTGGTAGTCGACAGCCAGCGTATGCCGGAGCGCCGCATCATGGATTCCGCCTCGGCCACCTCCATTCGGCAATTGGCCAGGGATGCGTATTTTGAATTGGGTCGACGTTCGTGGCGGATCTCGCTCAGGCGGTCTGGATTGATGGTCAGGCCAAAAATTTTGCTGCGGTGCGGCATCAAGGCGGGCGGTAATACCTGCCGTTCAAAATCTTCCGGGATCAATGGGTAATTTGATGCCTTCAAACCATACTGCATGGCTAGATACAGTGAGGTAGGTGTTTTTCCACTGCGACTCACGCCAACCAAAATGATGTCGGAACTCTCAAGGTCCCGGTTTGACTGGCCGTCGTCATGCGCCAGCGAAAAATTTATGGCCTCGATACGGTCGTGGTAGGCCTGACTCTTGCTGACATCGCTGAATCTTCCTATCCGGTGGTTTGACTTCAAGGCCAGCTCTTTTTCCAGCGGTTGCACAAAGGTGCCGAACATGTCGAGCAACATGCCATGACAGCCTTCGGTGATCACCCGAAGCACATCTTCGTTGGCGAGCGTCGTGAAAACGAGTGGTTTTTTGCCCTCCAGATCCAAGGCATGATTGATTTGGCGAACCACTTGGTGTGCTTTATCGACGGTGTCAATAAAGGGCAACCGGACACGCTTGGCCTGAATTTCAAACTGGGCGAGTAGGGCGTTGCCAAAGGTTTCTGCGGTGATACCCGTGCCATCAGAGATGAAAAAAACAGTTCGATTGGGCATGGCGTGATTGGGTTGGGCGAGATGACTGAAGCTTACAATATTGGCAAGTTGACCTCTTGTCCCATGAAGCCTTCCGACCCCAAGCAACAACAAGACAGTCGTGTTGGTTTTATTTGCGCCACCCGTGCTCGGCTTTCACGGGCGCTCTGCGCAGACCATTTTTTAACTTCCGGAGATCCCTCATGTCTGCACTTTTCAGTCCGACCGACTTGGTCGTACCCTTTGAACATTTAAGAATGACCGATGTCGAGGTGGTAGGCGGCAAAAATGCCAGCCTCGGCGAAATGATCTCCCAATTGCCCGAGGGCGTGCGCGTGCCCAATGGGTTTGCCACCACCGCCCACGCTTTCCGGGAATTTCTCAAACACAATGGGCTTGCTGACCGAATCAATGCGAAATTGGATGCCCTTAACACCGAGGACGTGCGTGCACTTGCCACGGTCGGTGCAGAAATCCGCGCCATGGTAGGAGCTCAACCATTTCCGGCCGACTTGGACAAGGCCATGCGAGACGCGTTTGCTACCTTGAGTGCCGACAATCCCAATGCTTCATTCGCAGTACGATCCTCCGCAACTGCCGAGGACTTGCCTGATGCCTCATTCGCAGGTCAGCAGGAAACCTTCCTCAACGTCCAAGGCATTGAAGATATCTTGCACAAGATGAAAGAAGTATTTGCTTCTCTCTACAACGACCGTGCCATCAGCTACCGGGTTCACAAGGGCTTTGCCCATGCCGATGTAGCGTTGTCAGCAGGTGTGCAGCGCATGGTTCGCTCCGATCTCGGCGCGGCGGGTGTCATGTTTACCATCGACACCGAGTCTGGTTTTCAAGATGTTGTTTTCATCACTTCCAGCTTGGGTTTGGGCGAAACGGTGGTGCAGGGTTCGGTTAACCCGGACGAGTTTTATGTGCATAAGCCAATGCTCAAAGCAGGTAAGCGGGCGGTTATCCGTCGCAATCTGGGTTCCAAGCTGGTCCAGATGGTTTTCTCAACGCTTGAAGAAATTGTTGCCGGGGGCAAACTGGTCAAAACTGTGGATTTACCCGCCGAGCAACGAAACCGCTTTTCATTGACAGACGCCGATGTGGAGCAACTCGCCAAGTACGCCCTAGTCATCGAGCAGCATTACGGCCGTGCCATGGATATCGAGTGGGGCAAGGACGGCATTGACGGACAGCTTTACATACTTCAGGCGCGGCCTGAAACCGTCAAAAGTCAGGCTGCCAATCAGGCTGAGTACCGCTACAAGCTTAAGGGAACGGCAGCTGTTCTTGCCGAAGGACGTGCAATTGGTCAGAAAATCGGCACAGGCCCGGTTCGCTTGGTTCAAAACATCAGCGAAATGGACAAAGTCCAGTCTGGTGATGTTTTGGTGACCGATATGACCGACCCGAACTGGGAACCCGTCATGAAGCGAGCTGCGGCAATTGTGACCAACCGTGGCGGCCGTACCTGTCACGCCGCCATCATTGCACGTGAATTGGGAATTCCTGCAGTCGTGGGTTGCGGAGATGCCACTGACGTACTCATAGATGGGACGCTGGTGACAGTGAGTTGTGCTGAAGGCGATACCGGCTTTGTCTATGACGGCCTTTTGGAGACGGAGGTTACCGAAGTTCAGCGTGGTGACATGCCGGACATTCCTGTAAAAATCACAATGAATATCGGCAACCCCCAGCTGGCATTCGACTTTGCCCAATTGCCCAACTCGGGGGTGGGTCTGGCTCGTCTTGAATTTGTGATCAACAACAACATCGGTGTTCACCCCAAAGCCATCCTTGACTACCCCAACATCGATGCAGACCTGAAAAAAGCGGTCGAGTCGGTAGCCCGGGGGCATGCGTCTCCCCGAGCTTTCTACGTCGACAAAGTTGCCGAAGGCGTGGCGACTATCGCTGCTGCTTTCTGGCCCAAGCCCGTGATTGTTCGGCTCTCTGATTTTAAAAGTAACGAGTATCGAAAACTCATAGGCGGAAGCCGTTACGAGCCTGAGGAAGAGAATCCCATGCTCGGTTTCCGGGGGGCTGCCCGGTATGTCAGCGCAGAATTTGGCGAAGCTTTCGCCATGGAGTGCGAAGCCATGCTCAGGGTTCGCAATGAGATGGGGCTGACAAATGTTGAACTGATGGTTCCTTTTGTGCGCACATTGGGTCAAGCCAAAAAGGTCACTGACCTGTTGGCGGCCAAGGGTCTCAAGCGTGGCCAAGACGGTTTGAAAATCATCATGATGTGTGAGGTTCCAAGCAATGCCATTTTGGCTGATGAGTTCCTCGAGTACTTCGATGGTTTCTCAATTGGCTCCAATGACCTGACCCAACTCACCCTTGGATTGGATCGTGACTCGGGACTGGAGTTGTTAGCCGCTGACTTTGACGAGCGTGACCCAGCTGTTCAGGCCATGATCAGCCGGGCCATAACAGCGTGTCGGAAACAAGGTAAGTACGTTGGCATCTGCGGCCAGGGGCCCAGTGATCACCCTGACTTTGCCCGCTGGCTCGTAGAACAGGGCATCACATCGATTTCCTTGAACCCGGATTCGGTCGTGGATACTTGGCGCAAGATCGCCGCAATGTAAGGAGAGCTGCCAACCTATGCAGGGCCTATTCTTGTTGGGTTGGTTTTTAGTCGCATTTGGCGGTGTATTTTTTGCGCATGACTTGCAACATGTAACCTTCGCCGGCTGGAATCTGGGCTATTGGTTTGCAGCGCAAGGCGGGGTGCTTTTTTTTCTGGTCATTGTGGTGGTCTTTGCCTTCATGGCAAACCAACATGGCAGATGGACAGAAGTCGATCCTGAGCAGTCTTTTTATAAGGCTTACAAGCGGAAAATTCATCGTGCGTTTGTGTTGTATTTGCTGTGCTTGGCAATTTTTTTGGCAGCATTGGCGCTGGGTGAATACTGGGGTTTATCCAAGAGGTGGGTTGGATCCATCTTTTTGATATTTACCGTGGTCCTGTATGCCGCCATTGGAATCTATTGCAGATCCTCTGATGAGACGGAGTATTACGTTGCAGGCAGGCGGATTCCCGCTGTTTACAACGGCATGGCAACAGCAGCCGACTGGATGAGTGCAGCCTCTTTCATCAGTTTGGCCGGTGGGCTTTACTTGCAGGGTTTTTCCGGCAGTGGTAACCAACCTGGTGGGTTGGCCTACATCTTGGGTTGGACAGGTGGTTTTTGTTTGGTGGCTATCCTCATTGCCCCTTATCTGCGCAAGCTAGAGATATTCACACTGGCAGATTTTTTTGAACTGCGATTTGGTGGACAGTGGCCCAGAAGAATTGCCGCGGTGGCTGCCATTCTGTGCTCATTGACTTACGTGGTTGCACAAATTTATGGCGTGGGTCTCATTACCTCCAGGCTGACAGGTGTTCAGTTTGAAATAGGTATCCTGCTCGGACTCAGTGGTGTGCTTGTCTGCTCTTTCCTCGGTGGTATGCGAGCAGTTACCTGGACTCAGGTGACACAGTACGTAATACTGATTCTGGCTTTTTTGATTCCGCTTTCCTGGCTTTCCTACAAGCAATTGGGTAATCCTTTAGCGCCGTTCGTTTATGGTGAGCAACTTCAAAAAATAACTGAGCTTGAACAAAAACTGAATGCTTCGCCAGCTGAGCAACAGGTCATTGAAGAATATGCGAAAAGAGCAAAAGAACTTGAGTTGAAGCTGCGCAATGTAGAGCACGCCCTCGAGCAGGATCGTGATTTTTTAACTGAAAAGCTAAGAATTCTTAATTCAGAGCGCGGTGACTCAGAGACACTGCTTGCCGCGCGTAAAGAGCTCAAGCAACTGCCCAAGGACGCCGATTCTGCCCGTGAGGCCTGGACGCGCGCCATGAATGAAAATCTCAGTCGTGCCAAACCTTTGGGCGGTTTACCGCCCCATGCCCAGGCCTTCGCTGGAAACCCTAACGGCAACGAATCCGAGCGACATGCGTTTGAGGTTTCTCGCAATAACTTTCTGGCCTTGATGTTTTGTCTGATGATAGGCACCGCCGGACTGCCTCATCTGCTCACCCGTTTCTTCACGACTCCAAGTGTGTCTGAAACGCGCAACTCTGTTGCATGGTCACTCTTTTTCATTGCGCTTTTGTATCTTGCTGCGCCGGCTTTGGCCGTATTGGTCAAGTTTGAGGTCATGAATAGCCTGGTTGGGCAACGATTTGATTCACTCCCGTCATGGATGGCGCAGTGGGCCAGAGTTGACGCCTCACTGCTCTCTTTCTCCGATGTCAATGGTGATCAGGTGCTGCAGTTTGCAGAGTTGAAGATGGGTGCAGATCTGGTGATGCTGGCCACCCCGGAATTGGGTGGGCTTCCTTACGTAGTTTCAGGTCTTGTTGCAGCCGGTGGTTTGGCCGCCGCGCTTTCCACCGCCGATGGACTTCTTCTTACCATTGGCAATGCGATCTCCAATGATCTTTTGTTCAAAGGTAAGACCAAGAGTGACTATGCGCTATCTGCACGCAGGGTCATCGTGTCAAAGTTTTCATTGCTGGTCGTGGCAATCGTTGCTGCTTATGTAGCCGTTCTGAGGTCTACGGACATTCTTTCAACGGTTACGGCTTCTTTTTCCATTGCCGGTTCGGCATTTGTGCCTGCCATGCTGCTGGGTATTTTCTGGAAAAAGACATCGCGCCCCGGCGCTGTGTCCGGCATGCTGGCAGGGCTGTCGGTCACCTTGTTCTACATGTTGACAAATGCCCCGGGGCTCAGAAGTTTATTTAACCTGTCAGGCAGTGGTCTTTGGTTTGATATACAGCCCGTATCTGCAGGTATTTTTGGCGTTGCTGCTGGCTTCATCACTACTTTTCTGCTGAGTTTGCTATTCCCGAATAGCGACCGTGTCATGCCCGAAGGTGTTTAAAAGCCACAGAATGAAATGTAAATAGTTCAAGCTGGCATATAATCACCGGCTTCGCCTTGCGACACCCCACTTAGACGCTGGGGGTCGCTTTTACTGCTCATCCCGAGCTATCCACAAGGAGTGTTAATGCGTCACTATGAAATTATTTTGATGATCCATCCGGATCAGAGCGAGCAGGTACCTGCCATGCTCGAACGATACAAGGGAATGATCACTGCCGGTGGCGGGAAAATCCATCGTGTAGAAGACTGGGGGCGCCGTCAAATGGTCTACATGATCAACAAGCTGGCCAAAGCCCATTACCTGTGCGTGAACATTGAAGCAGATCAGGCCGTTATGGCTGAAATCGAACATGCCTTCAAGTTCAACGACGCCGTGCTGCGTCACCTCACTGTTCTCAAGAAGAAGGCCGAAACAGGTCCTTCGTCCATGATGAAAACCGTTGAGCGTGAAGACGCCCGCAAAAATCAGCAAGCCGAATACCAAGCTTGATTGGTATTCGGTGGTGTGAACAACAATACCAACTGCCTTGTTTTGTCTGCCTGTATCGTCGAAGTTAAACCCATTCGTTACACGCCGGCAGGCTTGCCCGCCCTGGATTTGATTCTCGAACACGAGTCCAAAGTCTTTGAGGCAAGTCAGGAAAGACAAGTCAACGCTGCAGTGAAAGCTGTTGCATTTGGTTCATTGGCGGAAACTCTGGTAACTCAGGCCATTGGCAGTATTTGGATGTTTTCAGGCTTTGTTGCAACACCACGAAATAGCAAAAGTTTAGTTTTTCATATTCAAGAATTTAATCAAGATCAACCTTAGGAGTCCATCATGCCCGGACCAAAACGTTTCAATAACAAAGACAAGCGCCCCAAGCGTCCCGCCCAGAATCTTCTTTTCAAGCGTAAGCGCTTTTGCCGCTTTACTGTGACTGGCGTCGAAGAGATTGATTACAAAGATATCGACACTCTTCGAGACTTCATTGCTGAAAACGGCAAAATTATTCCGGCACGACTGACAGGCACGCGCGCCATATTCCAGCGTCAGCTCAATACCGCTATCAAGCGTGCACGCTTTCTTGCGTTGTTGCCTTACAGCGATCAGCACCGAATTTAAGGGAGCAAAACCATGCAAATCATTCTCCTCGACAAAGTAATCAATCTTGGCAATCTGGGCGAAATCGTCCGGGTTAAAGATGGCTATGCCCGTAATTTCCTGATTCCCTCCGGCCGCGCCCGTCGCGCTACCGAATCGGCCAAAAAAGAGTTTGAAGTCCGACGCGCCGAGTTGGAAAAATCGGCTGCTGCCAAGCTGGCCGAGTCTCAGGCACTTGGCGAAAAGTTAGCCGGGACTTCCGTCAAATTAACCCAGAAGGCTGGCGTTGATGGGCGTTTGTTCGGCTCTGTGACTAATTTTGATATCGCTGAGGAGCTCAATAAATCGGGCTACAAGGTTGTCAAGGCTCAAGTTCGTATGCCTAATGGTCCGATCAAGCTGGTTGGTGACAGCAAAGTCTCCGTTGCTTTGCATACCGACGTCGTGGTCGAAATAACGGTTTCTGTCTACGGCGAAACTGCCTGACCTGATTCAGGTTTCCGATTAAAACCGCCTTGGGGTAACCCTGGGCGGTTTTTTTATCCTCAATGGTTTCACCGTTTGCCCACAGCTTTCAAGCTGTGTTATCCCCAGCTTTTCACTCGACTAGGCAGGCCTGTCGGCGTAGCATTGGGTAAATTAGGAAAACAAAGATGTCAGCCGTTTTTACATCCCTTAACGAAGACTACGGTCAAGACCGTCAAATCGCCCAACTCCGCATTCCGCCACATTCAATTGAAGCGGAATCCAGCGTTTTGGGTGGTTTGTTGCTCGATAACGGTGCTTGGGAGCGCGTAGGAGATGTCGTGGTGGACAGCGACTTTTATCGGTACGAGCACCGAATTATTTTCTCTGCCATCTTTGCCCTGATCAATGTCACCAAACCTGCTGACGTTATTACGGTATTCGAACATCTGCAGAACCAAGGCAAGGCGGAAGAGATTGGTGGTTTGTCGTATCTCAACTCCTTGGCTCAGTACGTACCTAGCGCAAGCAATATTCGGCGTTATGCAGAGATTGTGCGAGAGCGTGCGATTCTTCGAAAGTTGGTAAGCGCAAGCGATGAGATTGCCACAAGCGCCTTCAACCCCAAGGGCAAACCAATTGACAAGATTCTTGATGAAGCCGAGCAAAAAATCTTCAATATAGGTGAAGAGGGCTCTCGCATGAAGCAGGGCTTTCAGGCTATGGACTCGTTGGTGGTGAGTTTGCTTGACCGCGTGACTGAAATGGCGGACAACCCCAACGACATCACCGGAGTTCCAACTGGCTTTTATGATCTGGATCGCATGACTTCAGGTTTTCAGGCCGGGGACATGATTGTTCTTGCTGCCCGACCCTCTATGGGGAAAACGGCCTTGGCAATTAATATCGCCGAACATGTCGCTTTGAACGAAGGCCTTCCGGTCGCTGTTTTCTCTATGGAAATGGGTGCTGCCCAATTGGCAATTCGTATTGTTGGCTCGATCGGCCGTATCGATCAAGGCCACCTGAGGACCGGCAAGCTCACCGACGACGAGTGGCCGAGACTCACCGAGGCGATTGAAAAGCTCAGACCTGTTTCCCTGCACATCGATGAATCCGCAGGTCTCACGCCAAGCGAATTAAGAGCCAACGCACGTCGTCTGTCTCGCCAGTGCGGCAAGCTCGGCCTGATTGTGGTCGATTACTTGCAGTTGATGAGTGGTTCCAGTTCGGATGGAGAGAACAGGGCCACAGAACTTGGCGAAATTTCGCGAGGTCTGAAGATGCTTGCTAAGGAATTACAGTGCCCGGTTCTTGCACTGTCGCAGTTGAACCGCAGTGTTGAAACCAGAACGGACAAGCGGCCCATGATGAGCGATCTGCGCGAATCAGGTGCGATCGAACAGGATGCCGACATCATCATGTTCATCTACAGGGACGAGTACTACAACAAAGATAGCAAAGAACCCGGCGTGGCAGAGGTCATCATCGGCAAACAAAGAAATGGTCCGACAGGAACCATCAAGCTGGCATTCTTGAAGCAACTAACCCGGTTTGAGAGCCTGGCCAGTGGGAACCATTCAGATTTTTGAACTACAGGACTTCGCTGGCATAGTCAGCCAGTCTCGAGCGTTCGCCCCGTGCCAGGGTAATGTGTCCGCCGTGCGGCCAGCCTTTGAACTTGTCAACTGCAAACGTCAGGCCTGATGATCCCTCAGTCAAATAGGGTGTATCGATCTGAGCGAGGTTACCCATACAGATAATTTTGGTTCCTGGGCCCGCCCGCGTACTCCGGGATTTCATCTGCTTGGGAGACAGGTTTTGAGCCTCCTCGCAGCTGACGTACTCATACAAAACACTACGTCCCCGCATGAAATTCATGCTCTTGACCTGGATTCGGCTTCGAATTAACTCGCTCGTGGCAGCGCGACCCCACTCTCCCGCACCGGTGTCCGTTTTCGTAAGGACTTCCAGGTTGTCGTCCAGCGCACCCATCCAGGGGCCCATTTTTTCTTCCTCTGTGC
>JBEIGE010000016.1:0-71980 GCA_040382055.1 Hylemonella sp. | reverse complement strand
AGCCAGCAGCCAAGAAAGCAGCCAAGAAGCCGGCTGCGAAGAAAGCCGCGAAAGCACCCGCTGCCAAAGTAGCCCCGGCTCCTGCTGCTCAGACAACTCTGAATCCGCAGGCAGCTTGGCCGTTTCCAACGGCCAGCAAGCCTTAAAAAGCTGCTTTGTCTCAAGTCCGATGTCGCCAGACATCGGACTTTTTCTTTGGAGTTCCAGCTTTACAAGCCTACGACTTGTTTGTCCAAGCTGTAATTCTGGGGGCCTCGTTGGGCAATTTTGAGTGAGCCCAAATGATTACCAAGCTGGGCGCAGCGCGCGAGATCCCAGCCCTGTTCAAGGCCATACAGCAATGCGCCGCGAAATGCATCGCCGCACCCGGTTGGATCTATGACAGCAACAGCCTGAACAGGCTCAACAAGGGTTTTCTCGCCACCGACCCAGACCTCACAGCCCTTGGCGCCAAGGGTCACCACCAAACCTCGTACCTGACAGGATATATCGGCACAACTCATACCGGTACGATCACACAGCATCTTTCCCTCATAGTCGTTCACAGTGACCCAACTGGCCTGATCGATAAAACGGGCCAGCTCAGCACCATCGAACATGGGCAAGCCCTGGCCAGGATCGAACACAAAAGGAATCCCGGCGGTCTTGAATTGATCAGCATGTTCAAGCATGGCATCACGGCCATCTGGCGAGATGATGCCCAGACGAATATCTGCCTGGCTTTGTATCTGGTTCCTGTGGGCGTGCATCATGGCACCAGGATGAAAAGCGGTAATCTGGTTATTGTCCAGGTCAGTCATGATGAGCGCTTGAGCTGTGTACGTATCCTCTACCGTACGCACATAGTCCGTGTTGATCCCCATGTCCTGCATTCGCTTCACATAAGCGGAGCCATCATTGCCCACCGTAGCCATGGGCAAAGGATCACCACCCAGTAATTTGAGGGCGTAGGCGATATTGCCGGCACAACCACCAAAATCACGTCTCAAGGTCGGAACCAGAAACGACACATTGAGGATATGAAGTTGATCAGGGAGAATTTGCTCTGAAAAACGACCCTCAAAGTTCATGATGGTGTCAAAGGCCAGTGAACCACAAATCAGGGCAGACATAGATATACGAATAAAAGGTTAGGGGTAAAAAGCGAGAACACGGTAGCCGGCTATTCGGTCTAATTCACCCGAGGGTTTGATACCAAGAGGAAGAGACGCACTGATATCTGAACCCGGACTCAAGACTGGGGGCATACCCACGAGCTCAGAGGGAGGGAAGACCCGACGCAAAAGAGGCTGATCCTGTAGGTCAGTAAGAGACAGCTCAATGGAAGGTGCGGCCAGATCAATCGCGGACGTGTTTCTCATCGTCAGATTCAGGCGATAGACATCGCCCGTGATCTTGTTGAGGGACGAACTTTCAATCGAAATCGATTCGATCTGCCTGAACGGGGTGACCTTGCAACCCACTAAACTACACAAAGATTGCAGGGCTGGCTTAAAAACCGGCTGCGTTGCAGCAATTCGGTTGCGCTCATGAAGCACCAGTTGCAGCAGCAGTGTGCATAAAAGAAGCACTGTCAAAGTCATCAGGCTGGCGCGTACCCCAGCGTTGCTCCAGGCAGAGGCCTTGGCTTGCGGCTCACGGATAAAGGAAAATCGCTCGGGCACGCCCATGTCCGCTGCAGACTGCGCAGGTCGCCTGATCTCTTCTGGATCAATCCCCGAAGCTGATTCTGCAGTCTCGCTAGTCACTGCTCCAGCGGATTGGACTTGGTCATCAAAAACGAGCTTCCAATCTTGCCTTTGGAGGTCATTCAGGTTTTGTTCTAATGACCCCGAGTCTGGCTGATATTCGGTTTGCCGGGGTTGCAAATTGGTGTTCTGCAAGTCAGGTGCCAATCCAGCGCTGAGTGGCAAGCTGTCCGGCGGCACATCCACTCGGAATTCATGCGTCTCAACAGGGGATGCGGGGCTGTCCTGCAGATTCAAAGACGCATTAAAAACAAACTCACACTGACCGCACCGCACCCAACCCTCAGAAATACGCAACTGGTCAGGTACGACCTTGAACATGGTCTTGCAGTCGGGGCAACGTGTAATCAGGCTCATGAATGTGTCATTGTAGAGGCCCAATTCATTTGACTTTTGCCCTGGCCAAGCACTTTTTCTGCTCTGTCAAGGTCATGGCACTTATTCGTCAGATTGCTAGCGGGCGGCCGTCATCAGCGACCAACCGTCTTCGGCGTCTGACACCTTCAACACACAATAAGGCGCATAAGCGTCTTTGATCTCTTCAACCTGTCTATTCAGAATACCGGCCAGGATCAGCGTCCCGCCTGGCGCGACGCGTTCCCACAACAGCGGCGCCAGCACCTTCAAGGGAGTTGCCAAAATATTGGCCAGCACGGTTTGGTAGGTGCCAGAAACCCGATCAGGCAAACCGGCGTTCACAACAACCTGATTGGCCTGGGCATTGAGCACAGTGGCGTTGACAGCTGCCTCATCGATGTCAAAGGCATCGACCTGCAACGCACCATATTTGGCTGCAGCAATCGCCAAAATTCCTGAACCGCACCCGTAGTCCAGCACGCGATCCTGGGGGGTATTAGGATGGTTTGCAATCCAGCGCAAACACATGCGCGTGGTGGGGTGGGTGCCAGTTCCAAAAGCCAAACCGGGATCAAGGCGGATGATAGTCCGGGCTGCACCGGGGGGCTCGTGCCAGGTCGGCACAATCCAGAAATCGGGCGTAATCTCCACTGGCGCAAACTGGGACTGGGTCAATCGCACCCAGTCCTGATCAGCAACCGGTTTAAGCGCTAACAGAGTGCAGTGCGAAAAGAAGTCCTGGAACTTCAGTATCGCTACAGATTCAGTAGCTAACTGTTCATTGGCGTAGAGGGCAAGAACCCTGGAACGTTGCCAACCCAGTTCTGGGGGAGGCATTCCAGGCTCACCAAAGAGTGGCTTCTCATGGGGCCCCAGGGCATCAGCATCCTCTACACTGACACTCAAGGCGTCCATGGCTTGCAAAGCGTCGCTCAGGTCTTCGACCTGCTCTTGTGGACACAAAATGCTGAGCTCAAACATACCGGTTGCACTCAGCGCTTGCGATGGTCTAACCACTCTTCCAAGTAATGAATGTTGGTTCCCCCCGTCATGAACTTGGCATCGACCATCAGCTCCCTGTGCAAGGGAATGTTGGTATTGATGCCTTCGACCACAGTTTCAGACAAGGCGGTTCGCATGCGGGCCAGTGCCTGATCACGCGTGTCCCCGTGAACAATGATCTTGCCGATCATCGAGTCGTAATTGGGCGGAACAAAGTAGTTGGTGTAGACATGGGAGTCCACCCGCACGCCCGGCCCTCCAGGTGCGTGCCACATCGTGATGCGACCCGGCGACGGCGTGAAGTTATAGGGATCTTCGGCATTCATGCGGCACTCAATGGCATGGCCACGAATCACGATCTGACGCTGGGAGAATGGCAGCCTCTCACCGGCCGCAACCATGATCTGCGTCTTGACGATGTCTACGCCGGTAATCAGCTCTGTAACGGGATGCTCCACCTGGACCCGGGTGTTCATCTCAATAAAGTAAAACTCGCCGTCCTCATACAAAAACTCGAAAGTTCCGGCACCGCGGTAGCCGATTTTTTTACAGGCTGCTACACAACGTTCGCCAACCCGTTCAATCAACTTCCGGGGAATGCCTGGCGCTGGCGCTTCTTCAATGACTTTTTGGTGCCTGCGCTGCATGGAACAATCACGCTCGCCAAGGTAGACCGCATTTTTATACTTGTCGGCCAAAATCTGAATTTCAATATGGCGTGGGTTCTGCAGAAATTTTTCCATGTAGACCGACGCGTTGCCAAAGGCTGCCTGTGCTTCAGCCTTGGTCATTTGAACCGCATTAATGAGCGCCGCTTCGGTGTGAACCACCCGCATGCCCCGGCCACCGCCGCCGCCAGCCGCCTTGATGATCACCGGGTAGCCCACAGACTTGGCAATGCGCCGCACCGTGGCAGCGTCTTCCGGCAACTCACCTTCCGAGCCCGGCACGCATGGCACACCGGCCTTGATCATGGCCTGCTTGGCAGACACCTTGTCGCCCATGATCCGGATGGACTCCGGGGTAGGCCCGATGAACTGGAAACCGCTTTGCTCTACCCGCTCTGCAAAACTTGCGTTTTCGCTTAGAAAACCGTAGCCAGGATGTATGGCCTCTGCATCGGTCACCTCAGCCGCAGAAATAATGGCCGGCATATTGAGGTAGCTAAGGGTAGAGGCTGCAGGCCCTATGCACACCGCTTCTTCTGCCAGCTTGACGTATTTGGCTTCACGGTCTGCCTCGGAATAGACCATTACCGCCTTGACACCCAGCTCGCGGCAGGCGCGCTGAATTCGAAGAGCGATCTCGCCTCGATTGGCAACCAGAATTTTTTTGAACATGGGCTTTTTCAGCGGTCTGGTTTATTCAATCTCAAACAAGGCTTGTCCGTACTCAACGGGTTGACCGTTCTCGCACAGAATTTTGGTGACCGTACCGGCCTTGTCAGATTCAATTTCGTTGAGAATCTTCATGGCTTCGATAATGCACAGGGTTTCGCCCTCCTTGACCACCGAGCCGACTTCAACAAACGACTTGGCTCCTGGCGATGCCGAGCGATAGAAACTGCCCACCATCGGTGACTTCACCACATGACTGGCAGGTGCAATAAGCTCGGACTGCAGGGCTGCAACTGGCAGGGAGGCCGCCGAGGACGCCTGCTGGGGCATGGGTGACATCTGAACTGCCTGGGTGTGCGACACCACACCGCCACCCTTGACGATTCGAACCTTGCCTTCGGCTTCGGTAATCTCCAATTCGGTCACGTTGGAGTCCGAAACCAGGTCAATCAAGGTTTTGAGTTTTCTCAGGTCCATAAATATTCCAATCTTTTCACTTGTCTTGAACTGAATTCAAAATCAATTAATTGTGCTTAACTTAAACCATCCAGCAGCAACCCGTCCATGACGGAGAGTGGCTGTTGACCCCAACAAGTCAAGCTTTGACTCTACTTTAACTCACGCCAGCTGCTTAAATCCGAGACTGAAACTTTACCGAGTTTACGGTTCGTGACATTTCCATCTCGCCCCATTGTGACGGTAAAGGGAAGGCCACCGCTGATATTGCCCAGTGATTTGCCAAGCTCTGACCCCGCAAATCCGGCCAAGACCGAAGGAAATGACAAGGGTTGTCGCGCCAGAAACTCTCGCACAGCGGCCGGCTTGTCCACTGCAATTCCCACCACTTGCCAACCATTTGACAAATTTTCACGAAAAAAGGCATCCAATAAAGGCAACTCCTCGATGCACGGCGGGCACCAGGTAGCCCAAAAATTAACCAGTAAGGGGGCTCCCTTGAATCGCGCCATGGAGAGCGTCTCACCTGTGGGCGTCTCCAGCTGCAATTGCCAAAAGGCTGCTACGGCCTGCGGCAAGGCTTCCTGCGCGGTAAAGCGCCAGAAACCCAATGCGGTGCCGGCTAAACCTGCCGCTGCCGAAGCAGAACCAAAGAGCCAGAGTCGGCGCCTGGCGTCTGCAAGTTTGGCAGCATCGACCGCGAGGAGGGGGTGTTCTTCATTCATGGTGAATCATTCAATAAGCGGCGAACGGCCGCCAAATCCCCTCGGGGAGCCCTCTTTTTCGAGTCTGCAAGCAGCGCGCCACGAACATCATCACGGTCATAAACCGTCAGATGAATGCCAATCATCTCATTTAAAGCCTCACATCTGCTCTGGATGCTCAACACAGGCACTGGCTTTCCGTGCAGCCCGTTGAGCGTACCCGGCTGATAGCGGACGCCTTGATCAATCAGGGCAATTTCGGCTGATTTTTCATCATCACAAAACAACTGAATAAAAATGTCCGAGTGCCGCGTCGCGGTTCCATGCCAAACCGCGCCCCCCAGATACGGGCGAAAAGCAGCTAAACGCGTCATCCAGACCAAGGCCAATTGGCGCAAGGCCAGCAATTCGACTGGCTGAGACTCTGCACAAAAAAGCGCGATGTACTCCGCCACAGCCTCTTCCAGCTCCTCATTGCCAGGCAAAGCCGTCCGGTTGGGCAATCCCAGCTGTTTGATGGCCTGGTGCTTGGCCGCACCATACTCAAGACCGTCCTCAACCACCAAACGGGCGGCAGTATGTGCAATTTCTGAAGGCTCGGTTCTCATGGTCTTGATTGTGCATGCGGATAGGTCTGGACTTCGCAAAGGTTTACAAGATTAGGCCGACCTAGAATCGGCACATGCACATTCATATCCTGGGTATCTGCGGCACTTTCATGGGCGGTCTGGCTGCGCTGGCACGTGAAGCCGGTCACACC
The DNA here is from genome assembly GCA_040382055.1 of Hylemonella sp. Taxonomy (GTDB): domain Bacteria; phylum Pseudomonadota; class Gammaproteobacteria; order Burkholderiales; family Burkholderiaceae_C; genus JBEIGE01. The sequence continues at coordinate 65,616 of JBEIGE010000016.1, read as the reverse complement.
GTGACCGGATGTGACGCCGGGGTATACCCGCCCATGAGCGACCAGTTGCGATCACTGGGCATTAATCTGACTGAGGGCTTCGGCGCGGACCAGCTGGAATTCAAACCTGACTGTTTTATTGTCGGCAATGTGGTGAGTCGCAAGCACTTGCCCGACGGAACCCCGAAATTCCCGCTGATGGAAGCCATCCTGGACTCAGGTTTGCCCTATACCAGTGGACCTCAGTGGCTGTCTGAGCATGTGTTGCAGGGCCGCCATGTACTGGCGGTAGCCGGTACGCATGGCAAAACCACGACCACCTCAATGCTGGCCTGGATTCTCGAATCGGCTGGCTTGGCACCCGGCTTTCTGGTGGGCGGGGTACCTTTGAACTTTGGGGTCTCTGCCCGTCTGGGGCAACAAAAGTGCTTTGTGATTGAGGCGGATGAATATGACACCGCCTTTTTTGACAAACGCAGCAAGTTTGTTCATTACCGACCACGCACCGTTGTTCTGAACAACCTGGAGTTTGACCACGCCGATATTTTTGATGATCTGGCGGCTATTGAGCGGCAATTTCATCACCTGGTAAGAACCGTTCCGGGCCAAGGGCCTCACGGTTCAGGCCGGGTTGTTGTCAATGGCCTGGAAGAAAGCCTGACCCGGGTGCTGCATGCCGGCTGCTGGAGCGATGTGCGAAGCTTTGGCGCTGCGGTGAGTGATTTCACGGCGCTGGGAGAACCCGATTCATTTGAGGTGATTCACCGTGGCGAGCCCGTCGGACATGTGAAGTGGGCACTGACAGGCGTTCATAACCAGCTGAATGCTTTGGCGGCGATAGCAGCTGCCGACCACGTGGGCGTGTCCCCTCAAGTTGCTGCTGCAGCCTTGGGCACGTTTGAGAATGTTCGCCGCCGCATGGAGCTGCGTGGCAAGGTGGGCGTTGCGGGTCAGGAGATCACGGTGTATGACGACTTTGCCCACCACCCCACGGCCATTCGCACCACCCTGGACGGCCTGCGGCGTAAAGTTGGCAAATCCGCTCGCATTCTCGCGGTATTCGAACCACGCTCCAACACCATGAAGACCGGCAGCATGAAAGATCAGTTGCCATGGTCTCTGGAACAAGCAAACTTGGCGTTTTGCCACAGCGGCGGGCTGGACTGGAATGCAGCCGAGGCACTGGCACCAATGGGAGGACGAGCCAAGGTCAGTGGCAGTATTGAAGAGCTCACAACACAAGTTGTGCAAGCCGCCCGGCCAGGCGACAACATTGTCTGCATGAGCAATGGCAGCTTTGGCGGCATACATCAGAAACTGATGGATGCATTAGCTTGATTCCAGCCTGCGCTCCAACCTGCGGACCATGGGTCATGGATTGGATAGCATGGCCGCCTGTCCCGCCTAGACCTTAGATAGCAATCAACCCTCAGCTTGTCCGTCGCACCTTCACTGCTTCCGACAACACGTCTAGGCATTGCAGGGAGTCGTCCCACCCCAAGCAGGCATCGGTAATGCTTTTGCCGTACTCAAGCTTGCCTGCATCGTCTTTGCCGGGCGTAAACTTTTGCGCGCCGTCTTTGAGATGGCTCTCGATCATCAAGCCAAACACACTGCGAGACCCGGCGGCCACCTGCGCTGCAACATCGCGTGCCACCTCCAGCTGTTTCTCGTGCTGTTTGCTGCTGTTGGCATGGCTGCAGTCGACCATCAGGGTGGCAGGCAACTTGGCCGCGGTCAAGTCTTTGCAGGCCGCTTGAACACTGGCGGCATCGTAGTTGGTGGTTTTGCCGCCGCGCAGGATGACATGGCAATCCTTATTGCCGTTGGTCTGGACAATGGCCACCTTGCCATTTTTGTGGACTGACAAAAAATGGTGCCCGCGCGCCGCCGCCTGGATGGCATCGGTAGCAATTTTGATGTTGCCGTCTGTGCCGTTTTTAAAGCCAATCGGGGCTGACAAGCCTGAGGCCAGCTCCCGGTGAACCTGGCTCTCGGTCGTACGCGCACCAATGGCGCCCCAGGAAATCAGGTCGCCGATGTACTGAGGCGAAATCACGTCCAGAAACTCGCTGCCAGCGGGCAAGCCGAGGCGATTGATCTCAATGAGCAACTGGCGGGCAATGCGCAGGCCTTCGTCAATGCGAAAACTCTCATCCAGGTAAGGGTCATTGATCAAGCCTTTCCAGCCCACGGTGGTGCGTGGCTTCTCAAAATAAACACGCATCACGATTTCCAGCGTGTCTGCGTATTTGAGGCGCTGGTCCTGGAGGCGACGAGCGTAGTCCAGCGCAGCCGCTGGATCATGTATGGAGCACGGACCAATGATGACCAAGAGTCTGTCGTCTTTTCCTGCCATGATGTTGTGAATACTGCGCCGCGCATTGGAGATCAGTGTCTCCACCGGTGTGCCACGGATAGGGAAAAATCGGATGAGGTGTTCGGGAGGAGGTAACACAGTGATGTCCTTGATGCGTTCGTCGTCGGTGCGGCTGGTCTTTTCACCGGGGTTCGAATACCAGGCATCAGCACTGGGGGCAGTTGTTTTGGCAGTCATGTGTGTCCTTCTTCGGTCGGGTCTCGCAGTGTTAAATCGGGTTCAAAAAAAAACCGCCGGTGGCCGGCGGTTTTTGGGAATTCAGTACGTTTCTAGCTACGTTCAAAACTCTCTACCGCCGGTGGCGCTTGAGAACCAAAAGTAACTAAAGTAAAAATGCACTGATTTCATAGCAAGGAATGTAGCACAGTCAAGGCCAAGCGCCTCAAAACAGCACTCAGGCTGTGCCGCCCACCGTCAGGCCATCAATGCGCAGCGTAGGTTGACCCACTCCCACAGGAACGCTCTGGCCTTCCTTGCCGCAGGTACCCACACCGCTGTCGAGCTGCATGTCGTTGCCGATCATGCTCACGCGTTTCAGACACTCCGGACCGCTGCCGACCAGCGTGGCGCCTTTAACCGGATAGAGAATTTTCCCGTTTTCAACCCAATAGGCTTCGCTGGCCGAGAAGACAAATTTACCGGATGTGATGTCAACCTGACCACCGCCGAAATTGGTGGCATAGAGGCCTTTTTTGATGCTCGCCACAATTTCTTCCGGCGCTTTTTGCCCCGCCAGCATATAGGTATTGGTCATGCGTGGCATGGGAATATGGGCGTAGCTTTCGCGCCGTCCGTTCCCAGTGGGTTTGGTCTTCATCAGGCGAGCGTTCATGCCGTCCTGAATGTAGCCCTTGAGAATGCCGTCTTCAATGAGCACATTGCGCTGGGAGGCGCAACCTTCATCGTCCACATTGAGCGATCCACGGCGATCGGCCAGCGTGCCGTCGTCCAGCACGGTCACGCCCTTGGCGGCCACACGCTGGCCCACCCGGCCGGCAAAGGCGCTAGAGCCTTTGCGATTGAAATCGCCCTCCAAGCCGTGACCGATGGCTTCATGCAACAAGATGCCGGGCCAGCCGGGCCCAAGCACCACGGTCATTTCGCCAGCCGGGGCCGGTCGCGATTCAAGGTTGGTCAGGGCCGCCTTGACTGCCTGATCCACATACTGCGCGATACAGGCGTCATCAAAATAGGCCAGGCCAAAGCGGCCACCACCCCCGGCTGAGCCCATTTCGCGGCGGCCATTCTGCTCGGCAATCACCGTCACACTTAGGCGCACCAACGGGCGCACGTCAGCGGCCAGCGTTCCGTCGGCACGCGCGACCATCACAACGTCGTATTCACTGGCCAGACTGGCCATCACCTGGGCAACCCGGGGGTCTTTGGCACGGGCGAGTTGCTCCACTTTCTCCAGCAACTTCACTTTGGCGGTGCTGCCCAGGGTGCTGATCGGGTCTATGCCCTTGTAGAGTGAGCGCGAGCTTGCAATCTTGCGGGCTGCTGTTTTGACTTTACGGGACAGGGAAGCACTGGAAATGGTGCGTACGGTGTGCGCGGCGTCCAGCAATGAGGCCTCGGAAATATCGTCTGAATAAGCAAACGCGGTTTTCTCGCCGCTGACTGCACGCACACCCACCCCCTGGTCAATACTGAAAGAGCCAGTCTTGACGATGCCCTCTTCCAGGCTCCAGCCCTCGCTGCGTGTGTACTGGAAGTACAAGTCCGCCTGATCGACCTGATGTGCCCGGATTTCGGACAAGGCACGAAACAGATGGGACTCATCCAGACCGAAAGGGGTGAGTAACAGATCCTTGGCTATAGCCAAGCATTCAAGGGTGGGTTCGCGTGAAATCATGAGTTCATTTTAGGGCGTAAGCCATTTCAACAAGGCCGCGTCGTCCATCTCGGCCAATCCAGAAGCGCTGGCTTGGGCAAAAGCGTCTCTGGCGGCCGGCCCCAAAGGACCGACAAAGCCCACTTGTTGCGCCGCCGCCACCGCCAGGCGAGTGTCTTTTTCCAGCAAGGTCATGTGGGCGCGGGGCGCGTAATCCCCGGTAATGGCACGCCTTATCCGGTCTGAACCGATCCAACTCTGACCGCTCGATTGCTCAATCACGTCCAGGGTGGTGGGCAAATCCAGGCCCATGCGCTGCGCCATGGCCATCACTTCGGCCGCAGCCACCAGATTAATGCCGGCAGCCAGGTTGTTCACCAACTTGGTCCGGGCCCCGTCACCCACACGCTCGCCAATGCGAAACACCTTGGTGGAAAGCGCGTAAATCAAGGCGCTGAACTCATCAAACACTGCGTTGTCACAAGCCACCATGAGGCTCATGCTGCCGTCCCGGGCGCGTGCCGGGCCACCAGACATGGGGGCATCGATCACATGCAGCCCACGCGACTGCAAGCGGTGCGCCAAAGAAGCAACATCTTCTGGCGACAGCGTGGGGCACAGCATCACCATCTGGCCGGGCTGCATGGCATGAGCCACACCGTCAACACCAAACAACACGGCCTCGCACTGCGGCGCATCTACAACGCACACAATAAGTGCTACGCTATTCATAGCTGCATCAGAGGGACTGGCATGGGCAAAAGCCCCAAAAGGCACCAAATCACGTGTTCGCGTCTCGATCACATCATGCACATGAACTGTCCAGCCCCGGGCCAACAGGTTGGCAGCTATTGCGGCACCCATATTGCCGACACCCACCACCGCCACCGGGAAATGATCTGGCAGAGGCTTCATGACTGAACCAGCCGTTTGGCCTTGGCAATCGACATCAAAATTCCCAGCCCCATCCCCAAAGTCACCATGGCCGTGCCGCCATAGCTGATGAAGGGAAGTGGCACGCCCACCACCGGCAAAATTCCGCTAACCATGCCCATATTGACAAAGGCGTAGGTGAAGAAAATCATGGTGACGCTGGCGGCCAGCAGGCGCGAAAAAAGGGTGGACGCCTGCAAGGCGATAGTCAGGCCGCGCAAAATAAGGAAGATGAAAGCGGCAATCAGCAAGAGGTTGCCAAACAAGCCGAACTCTTCTGCGTAAGCCGCAAAAATAAAATCGGTGGTGCGCTCGGGGATAAATTCCAGATGGGTCTGTGTGCCCTGCATGAATCCCTTGCCAAAAAAACCACCGGAGCCGATGGCAATCATGCCTTGAATGATGTGAAAGCCTTTGCCCAAGGGGTCACGCGTGGGGTCTAGCAAAGTGCAAATACGCTGTTGCTGATAATCCCGCAGCACCCCCCAGCGAACTCCCTCAGCACATAACTCGGGCTCAAAGAAAACAAGCAGGACAATGCCCACGACGCCCAGTACCACCGGGGGAAGGACCCATTTCCAGCTCAGGCCAGCAAAAAAGATCACCGACAAGCCGGCCGCCAGAACCAGCAGCGAGGTTCCCAGATCCGGTTGCTTGAGGATCAGGACAACCGGAACAGCCAGCAAGAGCGTCGCGACTAAAAAATCTAACGGTCGCATCTGCCCCTCGCGTTTCTGGAACCACCAGGCCAGCATGAGGGGCATGCCGATTTTCAGGATTTCACTGGGCTGGATGGTGATGCCGATATTGATCCAGCGCCGCGCTCCCTTTTTGGTAATGCCGAAGATGGCCACCGCAATCAGCAGGGCGACACCTGCCACATACAAGGGCACGGCCAGATTCATCAGACGCTGCGGTGGAATTTGTGCCACCACAAACATGATGAAACCGGCAATGAGCATATTGCGGCCGTGATCCATAAACCGGGTACCGTGGTCAAAGCCGGAGGAATACATGGTCAACATCCCGGCACACACCAGTAAAAACACGGCAAAAGCCAGCGGCCCATCAAAGCCTCGCAACAAGGAAAAAGCGCGTATATAAAACGGCGGACGTTGAAAAACAACAGGCATGGTGGGCGATTATCCGGCAGAAGAATCCAGCACGCTCTGAGGAAAGTACCCATGGGACAATCTCCCCATGTTTTTACTTTTTGAAGAAGCCGGCAAGTTTCTGGCCGGTCGCGTATTGTCCGAGACGGATGCTTCAGCACAGGTTGAGTTAGAGAGCGGTAAACGGGTCAAGGTGAAGTCTGCCAACGGCCTGCTGCGCTTTGACAAACCGGCACCCAATCAACTGATTGCAGCCGCCCAGGCTCTGAGCCTGACCATTGAGCTGGAACTGGCCTGGGAATTTGCGCCTGAGGATGAATTTGGATTTAGCGAGTTTGCCGGGGTTTACTTTTCTGACCCGCCCACGGTGGAGCAGCAAGCCGCAGCCTTGTTCAGGCTATTTGAATCACCGCATTATTTCCGCCGGGCTGGCAAAGGGCGTTTTCGCAAGGCAGCGGCCGATATCCTGGCTCAGGCATTGCTCGCAATTGAAAAGAAAAAGCTCACTCAGGAGCTGATCCAGGCCTGGGCTGCTGAGCTGGCACAAGGGCTGTGCCCCGCACCGGTTCGCGAGCAGCTCTACAAAATTCTGTTCCGGCCCGACAAAAACGCACCTGAGTACAAGGCGGTGGCCGAGGCCTCACGCGCGACCCAGACTGCGCCGCTGGATTTGCTGCAGAAGGTGGGGGCCATAGACTCTCCCTACCAGTTTCACTGGCAGCGTTTTTTGTTCGAAAACTTTCCCAAGGGCTTCAAGTTTCCCGTTTCTTCCGGCGCACTTGAGCAACCTGGCCTACAACCATACGATGATTTGCCACTGGCCGAGGTGCAGGCGTTTTCAATCGACGACTCCGCCACCACCGAGATTGATGACGCCTTATCGGTGTCTGGGCTGGGCTCGGGCACGGTGACTCTGGGCATTCACATTGCTGCTCCGGGTCTGGCCGTGCAGCGCGGTGACCCGATAGACCAGTTGGGCAGTCAGCGGCTTTCTACCGTGTACATGCCGGGCTTCAAAATCACCATGCTGCCTGACGAGGTGGTGCAACGCTTTACCCTGATGGCGGGGCGTGACTGCGCTGCCGTGTCTTTGTATGTGGCCATCAACGAGGACACCCTGGAGATCATTGCCACTGACACCCGGCTTGAGCGGGTGCCGATTGCGCACAACCTGCGGCATGACCAGCTAGATGAGGTTGTCACCGTTGAATGGCTGGCACTGGCCGACACTGACACTGCCGCTATTGATAAAAATGCGCGTGAGCCCTTGCCTGATTTACATAGTCAGCTATCATTTTTGTATCGTTTGGCAAAAAACCTGAAAGCGGCCAGAGAAGAGGTGCGGGGCAAACCCGAGACCTTCAACCGGCCGGACTACAACTTCAGGCTGGTGGGCAACGACCACCGGGAGCCAACCGGCCAGGAGCAGGTGCAGATCAGCGTCCGCCAACGCGGCGCGCCGCTAGACCTGATGGTGGCAGAGGCCATGATTTTGGCCAACAGCACCTGGGGGCAGTGGCTGGCCGAGCATGGCTTACCTGGTATCTACCGCAGTCAAGCCAGCCTGGCACCCGGCGTGAAGGTTCGCATGGGTACCAAGGCACTGCCGCATGCCGGGATTGGTGTCAAAAGCTATGCCTGGAGCACCTCGCCGCTACGACGCTACACCGACCTGGTCAACCAGTGGCAGATCATTGCCTGCGCCCGCCATGGCAAAACCGCTGCGCTGGCCGCGCCGTTCAAGCCCAAAGATGCCCATCTGTTTGCCATCATTTCCAACTTCGATGCCACCTACAGCGCCTATACCGGCTACCAAGCTGCCATGGAGCGTTTTTGGACCCTGAAATACCTTGAGCAACAGGGTGTCACCGAATTGGTAGCCACGCTATTCAAAGAAAATATGGCCCGTGCTGACAACCTGCCTTTGGTATTGGGAGTATTGGGCGCTAAAGATTTACCGCGCGGCGCCAAAGTGCGCGTTCGACTGGGCGACATTGACGAAGTGTCCCTGGATGTCATGGGCACCGTGATTGAACGGCTGGATCTGACCAACGGGGATTCGGATGGCAGCTCGCAACACGACGATGGCGAAGATGAGGATCAACAGCCGGCTGCCGGCCCGATCTCCATCGACATGACCTTGGAGCCGTCGCCAGATGGGGATGATCCTCACCCGTGAACCTGCGTCATTTCAGCACCCTGCAGATTGCACTTGGCATATCCATTGCCGTGCATGCCAGTCTGCTGACGGTTCGTTTTGTAGACCCTGAGTCGTTCAACCGGGTTTTCCAGGACACCCCCCTGGAAGTGGTGCTGGTCAATGCACGGACCAAGGACCGCCCTGAGAAGGGCAAGGCCCGGGCCGTTGCCCAAACCTCGTTGGCAGGCGGAGGCGAAGCAGACACCGGACGTTCCACCAGCCCGCTGCCGTCATCTGCGATGGCAGATAACGGCGACGCTGTAACCGATGAAACCCATAAACGCATCAACACCCTGCAAAACCAGCAAACCCTGTTGCTGGCACAAGTGCGTGCGCAAATTGCAGCCCTGCCCAAGCCCGACCTCCTACAGCCCAACGTCTCTGCCGTAGACACGGCACAGGACGAAAAGCGGCGACAGCTGATCAAACTGCTGGCTGAGATTGAGCGTCGCATCATCGAAGAAAATACACAGCCGAAAAAGCGCTACATCAGCCCGTCCACTCGCGAAGCGGTGTACGCCATTTACTACAACAACCTGCGCCGCGCCATTGAGGACAAAGGTACAGACAACTTCCCTGAAGCAGGAGGCAAAAAACTGTATGGCGAACTGACCATGGTGGTCACCGTGAACCATACCGGCCAGATTTTGAGCACCGAAGTTGTTGAAAGCTCGGGCAACCTCGCGCTGGACAAACGAGCAGAAAGTATTGCCAGAAGTGCTGCGCCGTTCGGAACCTTCAGCCCAGCCATGCGCGCTCAGGCCGATCAGATCGTGGTGGTCTCCCGGTTTCGCTTCTCACGCGACGAAGTCCTCGAGACCCGGGTAACCAACCGTTAAAGGCCCACCCTCCATGAAGCCACTTTTGCGTTGGATTTTGATACTGCTGTGTGCATTGGCCGGTTTGCAAGTTTTTTTCCTGGCGCGTATTGCCTTGATGACCACAGTCGCCCCCCAATCCACCACCTTTGAACGCTCTGAAGCCTGGCGACTTTTGAGCACCAAAGATGCCCTGCGATGGCGGCAACAGTGGGTGGACTACGAACACATCTCGGATCATCTGAAACGGGCGGTAATTGCTTCCGAGGATGACGGCTTTGCCGTGCACGACGGTATAGACTGGGACGCGCTGGAAAAAGCCTGGCAGAAAAATGCCAGGGCCGAGGCGCAAGCATCCCGCCAACTACGCACCAAAGCGCCCAAGGTGGTGGGCGGCTCCACCATCACCCAGCAGTTGGCAAAAAATCTGTTTCTCTCAGGGGAACGAACGCTCTGGCGAAAAGCTCAGGAGTTTGTACTGACGCACATGCTGGAGGTTTTGCTGAGCAAGCGGCGTATTTTGGAGATTTACCTCAACCACGTTGAATGGGGCGAAGGTGTTTTCGGCGCTGAGGCCGCCGCCCAGCATTACTTTCGCAAACCGGCCTCCAAACTCTCACCGCTGGAGGCGGCGCGGCTGGCAGTGATGCTGCCACGGCCCAAGTATTTCGAAAAACTCCCCAACTCAGGCTATCTGGCCGAGCGTTCTGCGGTGATTGCCACCCGGCTCTGGAATGCGGAGTTGCCCTGATGCGCATCGTCGGTATTGACCCCGGGCTACGCACCACGGGCTTTGGCGTGATCGACGTACAAGGTCATACGCTGAGCTATGTGGCCAGCGGCACCATCAGTACCTTGCATGTGGCCAAGGGCGAGCTGCCGCAGCGGCTCAAGGTCTTGTTTGAAGGCGTTACCGAGGTGGTGGAACGTTACCAGCCCGAGGCGGCTTCGGTCGAGATCGTCTTTGTCAACGTCAACCCCCAATCCACGCTGCTGCTCGGTCAGGCAAGAGGAGCCTGTGTGACAGCCTTGGTCACCCGCAACCTTGCCGTGGCTGAATACACCGCTTTGCAAATGAAGCAGGCTGTTGTGGGACATGGCAAGGCGCAGAAAACCCAAGTTCAGGAAATGGTCAAACGTCTACTGAACCTGCCCAGTTTGCCCGGCCCGGATGCCGCAGACGCGCTGGGCCTTGCCATAACCCACGCCCACGCCGGCCAGTCCCTGGCGCGGCTGGCCCAGAGCACCGAGCTGTCGCGCACCAGCGCTGGCATGTACAAGTCCGGGAGAAGCCGGTGAACCTATCGCGATTTGATTTATTGTCGATTCGCCTGGGGCTTTACTGCATACAGACGGGCAGCTTGAGTCAGGCCGCAAGCCAAAGAATTCGTGGGTTGGAAGACGCGCCGGGCTTGGCAACAGGCATTGGTGTGTGTACCGAAGCGACAGAGTTACGTTCATTCGCACGCCTATTATTTGCGCCTTCGGATAATACGAAGCCTTATCAGCTCACAAAGCATTAGACAAGCCGTCTACACATCGGCAAACTTCGCTCATGAACTCCCTCTTTCAACCTTCGGCCCTGTCAGGACTCAAAGTACTTGAACTTGGCCAACTCATTGCCGGTCCATTTGCAGCCAAAACTCTGGCTGACTTTGGCGCTGAAGTCATCAAAATTGAGACACCGAAAACGGGCGACCCCTTGCGGCAGTGGCGTCTGCTCAAAGACGGCACCTCGGTATGGTGGCAGGTTCAGTCACGCAACAAACGTTCACTCGCCCTGGATCTGCGTACGGCAGAAGCTCAGGACATCGTTCGTCAACTGGTGCGAGATGCTGATGTGCTGATCGAGAACTTTCGACCGGATGCCATGGAAGGCTGGGGCCTTGGCCCGGAGGTTTTGCAGCAGATCAACCCGCGCCTGATCATGCTGCGCATCAGCGGCTATGGCCAGACGGGTCCGTACCGGGACCGGCCCGGCTTTGGCGTGGTCGCCGAGGCCAGGGGTGGTTTGCGTCATCTCACCGCAGAGCCCGGTCGGGTGCCGGTCCGCGTGGGTGTTTCTATCGGTGATACGCTGGCGGCCTTGCACGGCGTTATTGGTATTTTGCTGGCCCTGCAAGAGCGGCATAGTTCCGGCCTGGGCCAGGTGATTGATGTGGCGCTTTATGAAGCCGTCTTCAATTGTATGGAAAGCCTGCTGCCGGAATACAGTGCCTTTGGCGCGGTGCGCGGACCGGCGGGCAGTGCACTGCCCGGCATTGCCCCGAGCAACGCCTACCTGTGCAAGGACGGCGGCTACGCACTGATTGCAGGCAATGGCGACAGTATTTTCAAGCGTTTGATGACCTCCATCGGCCGGGATGACTTGGGGCAGGACCCAGCTCTGTCTGACAATGCCGGACGAGTGCTCAGGGTCGCCGAGATAGACGCGGCTATTGGCCATTGGGCACTTGAACGCACGGTTGATGAGGTCTTGGCGGCTCTTGACAAAGCCTCTGTCCCGGCAGGCCGGATCTACACCGTGGCCGACATTGCAAACGACCCGCATTTCAAGGCCCGGGGAATGATCGAGTCTGTCCGTATGGGCGATGGTACAGCGCTGTCGGTACCGGGCGTTTGCCCCAAGCTGTCCCGTACACCGGGCTCTCACCGCAGCAATGCGCCGGACATCGGCCAGGATAGTGAGGATGTTTTGCGGGAAATGGGGCTATCGGCAGCGCAAATTCAACTGTTGATAGACCGCGGGATTGTTGGCGCACATCAAATATGACTTGACGACCATGAGCACTCGAATTTACTTTAATGAAGTCGCTACCCGGGACGGTTTTCAGATCGAGCCCAGCTTCATCCCCACCGATTCCAAAGTGGCGCTGTTAGATGAGCTGAGCCAGTGCGGTTACGCCAAAATTGAAGTCACCTCGTTCACTTCTTCGAAAGCCATCCCCATGCTGCGCGATTCAGAAGAAGTGATGGGTCGTATTCGCCGTTTTCCAGGCGTTCAATACACGGTTTTGGTGCCCAACCTGCGCGGTGCCGAGCGCGCCCTTGACTCCAGCGCCGACGAACTCAACCTGGTGATGTCGGTTTCTGAAACTCACAACCTGGCCAATTTGCGCATGCATCGGGACCAGAGCTATTCTGCGCTTTCCGATGTGATGCGTTATGTCGCAAACTCGCCCATCACCAGCAGCCTTGGCCAACCGGTACCGGTCAACGTCTCCCTGTCATGTTGCTTTGGCTGCCCCATGGAAGGAGAGGTATCACCGGCTGAAGTATTGGCATGGGCTCGCCGCTTTGCAGACCTGGGTGCTCGCGGCATCACCGTTTGCGACACCACGGGCATGGCGCATCCGGTACAGGTCAAACAACTCGTCGACACCCTGCAACGGGGTCTGCTGGTCTCGCACCCCGACCTTCAACTCACACTTCATTTTCACAACACCCGTGGCATGGGCTTAGCCAATGTTTTGGCTGCGGTGCAGGCGGGCATAGTCCGTTTTGATGGCTCACTGGGCGGACTGGGTGGCTGCCCCTATGCACCCGGTGCGAGTGGGAATATTTGCAGTGAGGATGCCATACACATGCTGGAATCAATGGGCATGCAGACTGGCATTGATCTGGAGCGCTTGCTCAAGCTTGCACGTCAACTGCCCGGGATAGTCGGTCATGCGGTTCCCGGTCAGGTTGCCGCGGCGGGCCGAATTTCCGACCTCCATCCAGCCCCGGAATCCGTGGCTGAGTTACTGAACATGAAAGACACCCGCGCATGATCGACCATTTAGACCACCTCGTTCTGACCACCCATGATGAATCAGCCTGTATTGATTTCTACATCAGGGTCTTGGGCATGTCGCTGGAGGTGTTTCAGGGCGGAACCCCTGTGGTGGAACGCAAAGCCTTTAAATTTGGCAACCAGAAAATCAATCTCCATGTGCGCGGACGCGAGTTTGAACCCAAGGCCCACTTGCCCGTTCCTGGCGCACTCGATCTGTGCTTTATCGCCAATCTGCCTTTAAACCAGGTGATCGAACGGCTGGATGCCGCCGGGTGGCCCATTGTCGAAGGTCCGGTGCTTCGCACCGGGGCTACTCAGAGGATTCGTTCGGTGTATGTGCGCGATCCCGACTTGAATCTGATTGAAATTTCCGAGCTTATCTAACACCTCTTCAATACCGCCTGAGAATTGGCCCGGATAGGCCGTCAATTCACTGGTGGAATAAATAAAATTCACTATTGCAGCTTGCGTATTCATCTGCCCCCCCCGACACTCTTGCAAGTACGATTTATCCAACAATCTTTTAGGAGACCGCGATGGCAAAGATGAAAGCTGTGATGGCAGCAGTTTTGGTGATGGAAAAAGAAGGCGTATCCCAGGCCTTCGGCGTTCCCGGCGCTGCAATAAATCCGCTCTATTCGGCGCTGCGGGAGCGACAGTCAATTGCCCACATCCTGGCTCGCCACGTGGAGGGAGCCTCGCACCTGGCCGAAGGCTATACCCGCGCCACGCCCGGCAACATTGGGGTGTGTATCGGCACCAGCGGCCCTGCCGGCACCGACATGATCACCGGCCTGTACTCGGCCATTGCCGACAGCATCCCAATTTTGTGCATTACCGGCCAGGCACCACGCGCACGGCTCTATAAAGAGGACTTTCAGGCCGTAGACATTGAGTCCATCTCCAAGCCTGTGACCAAATGGAGCGTCACTGTGCGCGAACCTGGGCTGGTACCGCGTGCCTTTCAGCAGGCCTTTCACTTGATGCGCTCGGGCCGTCCTGGCCCGGTACTGATCGACCTGCCCTTTGACGTGCAGATGGCTGAAATTGAATTCGACATTGATACCTACGAACCCCTGCCGGTGTACAAGCCCGCAGCGTCCCGCGCCCAGATCGAAAAAGCGCTGGACATGCTGGCCGCGGCGAACAAGCCGCTGATTGTGGCCGGTGGAGGCATCATCAATGCAGACGCCAGCGACTTGCTGGTGGAGTTTGCCGAACTCACCGGTGTTCCGGTCATCCCCACGCTCATGGGTTGGGGCACCATTCCTGATGATCACCGCCTCATGGCGGGTATGGTTGGCCTGCAAACCAGCCACCGCTACGGCAACGCCACCTTGCTGGCCAGCGATTTTGTGCTGGGTATAGGCAACCGCTGGGCCAACCGCCACACTGGCTCAACCGAGGTCTATTGCAAGGGCCGCACCTTTGTGCACGTGGACATCGAACCCACCCAGATCGGCCGGGTGTTCACCCCTGAATTGGGTATTGTGAGTGACGCCAAAGCCGCGCTGGAGCTGTTTGTACAGGTCGCACGCGAGCGCAAAGCCGCCAAAAAACTCAAAGACTACTCGGACTGGGTGGGTCGCTGCGTTGAGCGTAAAAAGCTTATGCTGCGCAAGTCACATTACACCGAAACCCCCATCAAGCCGATGCGCGTGTACGAAGAAATGAACAAGGTGCTGCCGCGTGACACCATTTACGTCACCACCATTGGCCTGTCGCAAATTGCCGGGGCGCAGTTCCTCAATGTGTTTGGTCCACGCCAGTGGATCAACTGCGGTCAGGCCGGCCCTCTGGGCTGGACAGTTCCCGCCGCACTGGGCGTGGTTGCCGCAGACCCCACGCGCACCGTGGTGGGTCTCGCTGGCGACTATGATTTCCAGTTCATGATTGAAGAACTGGCCGTGGGTGCCCAGTTCCGCCTGCCTTATGTGCAAGTACTGGTGAACAACAGCTACCTCGGACTGATCCGCCAGTCTCAGCGCGGTTTCGAAATGGATTACTGCGTGCAACTCGCGTTTGACAACCAAAACGTGGACGACCCGACCCTCAAGAGTTACGGCGTAGACCACCAGGCCGTGGTGCAGGGTCTTGGCTGCAAATCCCTGCGTGTGACCGATCCGGAGAAAATCAACGAGGCGCTCGTAGAAGCCCAGGCCATGGCCCGAAAATACAGTGTGCCGGTAGTGCTGGAGGTTATCCTGGAGAAAGTCACCAACATCGCCATGGGCACCGAGATTGACAAGGTCAACGAGTTCGAGGATATCGACTGCCGCCATCCCGAGGGCCGTCAGGGTCTGGAGATGGCCGGTCTTCTTGAATAAGCGCGCACCCTGAAATCATATCTATAACAAGCAGGAGACTGTTAATGCCCCGTTTCGCCGCCAACCTCACCATGCTATTCACTGAGGTTCCTTTTCTCGATCGTTTTGCGCTGGCTTCCCAAGCCGGCTTTGAGGCGGTGGAGTTTTTGTTTCCCTATACCTTCGAGAAGAAAACCCTGGTAGAGGCCTTGCACAGCACTGGCCTCAAGCAGGTTTTGCACAACCTTCCCGCCGGCAACTGGGATGCAGGCGAGCGCGGCATTGCCTGCCACCCAGACCGGATTCACGAGTTCCGCTCCGGGCTGGACACCGCAATCGATTACGCGACCGCCCTGGCGTGCCCGCAACTCAACTGCCTGGCCGGCAAGTTGCCTGATGGTGTGACCTCCGCACAGGCCCATGAGACTTTGGTTGCCAACCTTCAATTCGCTGCGCAAAAACTCAAATCTGCCAATATCAAACTGCTGATGGAGCCCATTAATACGTTTGACATTCCCGGCTTCTTCCTGAACCGCATGGACCAAGCCAAAGCCATCATTGACGAAGTTGGCAGCGACAACCTGTTCATTCAGTATGACCTGTACCACGCCCAGCGCGTGGAGGGTGAGTTGGCGGCCAATGCCAAGAAATATCTCGCCCACATTGGTCATATTCAACTGGCTGATAATCCCGGGCGCAACGAACCGGGTACAGGCGAGATGAACTACCCGTTTTTATTCAAGTACCTTGACAAAATTGGCTATGCCGGCTGGATTGGTTGCGAGTACAAGCCCGCCACCACCACTCAAGCCGGCCTGGGTTGGATCAAGGCCATGGGCTACTGACTCCCGGGTGCAAGCAACTACAGCCTTATCAATACAAAACCAACAATCCCGGAGACCTTCATGACCGCGCAAACTCTCAAAATCGGCTTCATAGGCTTGGGCATCATGGGCGCCCCCATGGCCAACCACCTGTCGAATGCAGGCCACCAGCTGTTTGTTTTCAAACGCGGCAAGATGCCCGAGTTGATTGCAAACAGCAAGGCTACCCAGTGCACCAGTCCCAAGAATGTGGCAGAACACGCCGACATCGTTTTCCTGATGGTGCCAGACACGCCGGATGTTGAAGCCGTTTTGTTCTCGCAGGACGGGGGTGCCGCCGGGCTGTCCAAAGGAAAAATTGTGGTCGACATGAGTTCCATCTCGCCAATCGCCACCAAAACCTTTGCCCAGAAAATCAATGCCCTGGGTTGCGAATATCTGGACGCGCCGGTCTCCGGCGGTGAGGTGGGTGCCAAAAACGCCACGCTCTCCATCATGGTCGGCGGCCCGGAGGCCACCTTTGCCACCATCAAACCGCTGTTTGAGTTGATGGGCAAGAACATCACCCTGGTCGGTGGCAATGGCGACGGCCAGACTGCCAAAGTAGCCAACCAGATCATCGTGGCCCTGAACATTGAAGCTGTCTCTGAAGCCCTGCTGTTTGCCGCACGCGCCGGGGCTGATCCAGCCAAAGTACGTCAGGCGCTGATGGGCGGATTTGCGTCATCCAAAATTCTGGAAGTGCATGGCGAACGCATGATCAACCGCACCTTTAACCCGGGCTTCAGGATTGAACTGCACCAGAAAGATCTGAACCTGGCCCTGAGCAGTGCACGTGCACTGGGCGTCTCGCTGCCCAACACTGCAACTGCGCAAGAGCTGTTCAATTCCTGCGTGGCCCACGGCGGCAAGGCCTGGGACCATTCGGCCATGGTGCGTGCTCTGGAAAAGCTGGCCAACTTTGAAATCGGGCAACAAGCGGATTAATACGCCTGTGAATCGTTGATCAAGTTCAGGCGATGAAGCAGCCCGGAGCCCAGACGCCGCAACAGGCCTTGCTGCGGCGCATGTTTGACGCAGCCATTGCCAGTGCACAACCCGCGCTGGGCTTACCGCCGTACCTGCCCAAGCCCGAAGAATTGGGTGTGGGCCGCCTGGTCGTTATTGGTGCTGGCAAAGCGTCTGCGGCCATGGCCAAAGTGGTAGAAGACCATTGGAAGGGGCCTTTATCCGGCTTGGTTGTAACACGGTACGGCTATGCGGTGCCCTGTTCACGCATTGAAATTGTGGAGGCCTCTCACCCGGTTCCGGACATGGCTGGCCTGCAGGCAGCCCAGCGCATGCTTGAGTTTGTCAAGGGTCTGACCGCCAATGACATGGTTCTGTGCCTGATCTCGGGGGGCGGCTCCTCGCTGCTGCCCTTGCCTGCAGACGGTCTGACACTGGAACACAAACAGGATTTGAACCGGGCACTTTTAAAGTCGGGGGCCACCATCAGCGAGATGAATTGCGTGCGTCGCCACCTCTCTGGGATCAAAGGTGGCCGATTGGCAGCCGCCTGTTACCCGGCGCGGGTGCTGACGTTGTTGATTTCTGATGTGCCTGGCGATGACCCCATCAATATTGCCTCCGGGCCCACAGTGCCCGACCCCACCACCTGCGCGGATGCGCTGGCGATCCTGCGGCGCTACGGCATTGATATACCGGATATCGTCCGGGATGTACTTGAAAGCGGTCGCGGCGAATCCATCAAGTCCGGCCACCCTGCCCTCGCTCGCTCTGAGTTCCGCATGATTGCAACACCCCAAATGGCGCTGGAAGCTGCTGCAGCTGTAGCGCGGCAAGCTGGTTATGAGCCCTACATTCTGGGTGATGCGCTGGAGGGTGAGGCTCGTGATGTAGGCAAGGTTCTGGGCGGTATTGCGTTGCAGGTGGCGCAACGTGGGCAACCGGTGGCCACGCCCTGCGTCTTGCTCTCAGGTGGTGAAACCACGGTCACCGTGCGCGGCAACGGCCGGGGTGGGCGCAATGTTGAATGTCTGCTTGCCATGGCTCTGGCTGTTGGCGGACATCCCCGCATTCATGCGCTTGCCGGTGATACCGACGGCGTAGACGGCCAGGAAGAAGCCGCCGGGGCCATGATTGCGCCTGATACCCTGGCACGCGCCTGGGCTCATGGCCTGCAACCGGCAGACAGTCTGTCCAACAACGATGGCCATGGTTTTTTTGAGTCTTTGTCAGACTCCGTGACTACGGGCCCGACGATGACCAATGTGAATGACTTTCGCGCCATTCTGATTGACGCTCCCGACTCCCAGGCCTGACAGCCGCAAGCCTCAGGCGATCCGCTCCAGGATCAGCACGGCAAAAAATCCGCCAGCCGCAATCAGTGTCCATTTCAGGGTCAGCAGTCCGTAACGACGAAAGCGCGCCTGCCCCGTCGCAGCGTAGAACGCGAACGACACCACTGCGCCAAGCAACAGCATCAGGATCAGCCAGCGGAACAACAGCACAAGGGGCCTTTGAGTCGGGTTGAGTTCTGTTTTGTCAAACAGGAGGTACTAAATTACCAGGCGCGCGCCAGTTGCGCAAAGCCTTGGGGCGCAAGTTGGTCGTCCTCAAATGTCACCACATCCCAAGCATCACTGCGCCGCAGCAACTCACGCAAGAGCTTGTTATTGAGCGCATGACCCGAACGGAAAGCGCTGTAACTTGCCAGCAAGGGCTTGCCCAAGATATACAGATCGCCCATGGCGTCGAGGATTTTGTGCTTGACGAATTCATCGTCGTAGCGCAAGCCGCCCGCATTGAGGATTTTGTAATCATCCATCACAATGGCGTTATCCAGTCCGCCACCCAGCGCCAAGCCATTGGCCCGCATCATCTCCACATCTTTGGTAAAGCCAAACGTGCGTGCGCGGGCAATGTCACGGGAATACGAACCGGTACTCATGTCAAATTCCACCCGCTGACCTGTTGAGTCCACCGCCGGATGTGAAAAGTCGATCTCAAAGCTCAGGCGGTAGCCATGATAGGGATCCAGCCGCACCCATTTTTCCTGAGCACCCTGACCCTCGCTTACTTCAACGGGCTTGAGCAGGCGAATAAAACGCCGTGGTGCTGCCTGTAACGCTATGCCAGCGCTTTGCAACAGAAAAACAAAGGAGGCCGCTGAGCCATCCAGAATGGGGACCTCCTCAGCCGTGATGTCAACATACAGATTGTCAATGCCCAGGCCAGCACAGGCCGACATCAAATGCTCGACCGTGTGCACCTTGGCCCCTGCATTGGACAGCGTGGAGGCCAGCCGGGTGTCGGTGACGGCCGTTGCCGACACCGGTATGTCCACCGGCAGCGCAAGATCGACGCGCCGGAACACAATCCCGGTATCGGGCTGCGCCGGGCGCAAGGTCATCTCCACCCGCTGCCCGCTGTGCAGGCCTACACCAACGGCGCGAGTCAGGGATTTAAGGGTTCTTTGTTGCAGCACACCCGGATTGTAGAAGCGTCGCCTCAATCCGCCTGTTTGCGCAGAAAAGCCGGAATTTCGTAGTCATCCATGCCCCCAGATGCCAGGGCATCAACCTTGGCCGCAGCCGAGGTACGGCCACGCCAAACCGCCGGTACACCCACACTGCCGTAATCATGTTGCCCCAGCCCGGTTGAAGGCAGCCCGGCATTAACCGTGTTGCTGACCGCTGTGTTCAGGGTTGGCGACTGAAAAGATAAATTGTCAGTCCCTGTGCGCAGCAACTGCATGGGTGGCTTGGCGCGGTTTTGCCCCTGACGGCTCAAGCCGGTCGCTACCACCGTCACGCGGATTTGATCGCCAAGTTCGTCGTCATAGGCGGTGCCGTAAATCACATGGGCGTCCGGCGACGCAAAAGCACGGATGGTGTTCATCGCGAGCTTGGATTCAGTCAATTTGAGAGATCCTTTGGCTGCGGTGATCAGAACCAGAACACCTTTGGCACCAGACAGGTCTATGCCTTCAAGCAGTGGGCAAGCGACAGCCTGCTCGGCAGCAATGCGGGCACGGTCCGGCCCGTTGGCAACAGCGGTTCCCATCATGGCCTTACCGGGCTCGCCCATGACGGTGCGAACGTCCTCAAAGTCCACATTCACATGGCCTGGCACATTGATGATCTCGGCAATGCCACCGACCGCGTTTTTGAGCACATCATTGGCGTGGGCAAAGGCCTGGTCCTGGGTCATGTCCTCGCTGCCGGGCAACTCCATCAGCTTCTCATTGAGCACCACGATCAGAGAGTCCACATTGGCCTCCAGTTCAGCCAGTCCAGCCTCGGCATTGGTCATGCGGCGTCCGCCTTCAAACTCGAAGGGCTTGGTGACCACGCCCACCGTCAAAATACCCATTTCCCTGGCGACCCGGGCAATCACCGGTGCCGCACCGGTACCGGTGCCGCCGCCCATGCCCGCAGTGATAAAGAGCATGTGGGCACCTTCAATGGCGTCACGAATATCGTTGATCGCTACCTCGGCGGCATCACGCCCTTTGTCGGGCTTGCTGCCTGCGCCCAGACCACTTTTCCCGAGCTGAATGGTCTTGTGTGCAGGGCTGCGTGCCAGTGCTTGGGCGTCGGTATTGGCGCAAACAAACTCCACACCCTGCACCTCACACAAGATCATGTGTTCCACCGCGTTGCCACCGCCACCGCCCACGCCGATCACCTTGATCTGGGTGCCTTGGTGAAAACCTTCGTCTTCAATCATTTCGATGCTCATTTGTATTCTCCTGGTTGCAATTGCCTGTTGATATGTTGTCTGACTTGTTGTGCGTTCAAATTAAATCTGATCGCTTCATCACGGGGGTGACTTGCTGGGCCACCACCACCGCGTGTGCGGGCTTCCGCGAGCGAGCCATAACTTGTGGTTCATCAAAAGTTCCCCACAAACCAGTCCTTGACCCGACTAGCAGCGGTTTTCATCGAGCCGTTTTTCTGCGCGACTTTGAAGCCGCGCATGCGACCCAAGCGGGCCTCTTCAAGCAGACCCATCACCGTAGCTGCCCTGGGCTGACGCACCAAATCAGACAATGCGCTGCTGTACATGGGGACGCCACGGCGTACCGGCTTGAGAAAAATGTCTTCGCCCAGCTCCACCATTCCGGGCATGATGGAGCTGCCACCGGTCAGCACTATGCCGGATGACAACACCTCTTCGCAGCCAGACTCCCTGAGCACCTGATGCACCAGGGAGAAAATTTCTTCGATGCGCGGCTCAATCACACCCGACAGAGCCTGACGGCTGAGCATGCGGGGACCACGATCGCCCAGCCCGGGCACTTCGACCTGCATTTCGGGATCGGCGAGCAACTGCTTGGCATAACCGGCCTCGACCTTGATGTCCTCGGCGTCTTTGGTCGGGGTGCGCAAGGCCATGGCAATGTCGCTGGTGATCAGGTCGCCAGCGATCGGGATGACGGCGGTATGACGAATCGCGCCATTGGTGAAAATAGCAACGTCGGTGGTACCGGCACCAATGTCCACACAGGCAACGCCCAATTCGCGCTCATCCTCAGTCAGCACTGACAGGCTGGAGGCCAGCGGATTAAGCATCAGTTGCTCGACCTCCAGGCCGCAGCGGCGCACGCATTTGATGATGTTTTCGGCTGCACTCTGCGCACCAGTAACGATATGCACCATGGCTTCGAGACGGATGCCGCTCATGCCTATGGGTTCGCGCACGTCCTGCCCGTCAATAATGAACTCCTGAGGCTCTACCAGCAGCAAACGCTGGTCGGTCGAGATGTTGATCGCTTTCGCAGTTTCGACCACGCGTGCGACATCGGCCGCAGTGACCTCACGGTCTTTCACTGCCACCATGCCTTTGGAGTTCATCCCTCGGATATGACTGCCGGTAATGCCGGTATACACACGGGTGATCTTGCAGTCGGCCATGAGCTCGGCTTCCCGCAAGGCCTGCTGAATGCTTTGAACTGTGGCGTCAATATTGACCACAACACCCCGCTTGAGGCCGTTACTCGGGGCGATGCCCAGACCGGCCAGCTTGAGTTCGCCATTGGGAAGTACCTCGGCCACCACTGCCATTACCTTGGCGGTTCCAATGTCGAGTCCAATGACGAGATCCTTGTATTCTTTTGCCATAGTCAGTCCTGCTGTATCTATCAGTTATTTTTTGGGTTTGTCGTCAACCAGAGTGCTGACGCCGCGAAGCCTTAAGGCGTAGCCTTCATGGTGTCGTAGGTCGGCCGACTGCACCGCACTCACGGTTCGGCCGTAACGGGACACCACATGAGTCAAGGTGCTCAAAAATTGTTGGGTCCGGACCAGTACGTCTGCATCCGCGCCAGAGCCCAGCTCAATTACTGCGCCGGTATCAAGCTGTGCTCTCCAGCCACCGCGTGCAGACAGCTCCAGTTCATCGAGCGTCAGGTTGACCTGCTCGAAGACAGGCTTGAGGCTGCGATACATGCCCAACACCTGGGCTGACTGCCCCACAGGCCCATCCAAACGGGGCAAGTCGTCCTGATCGACTTCGCCGACATTGGCTTCAAATACTTCTCCATAGCTGTTGATCAACCTGGATTCGCTTTCGCTGCCCCAGAATCCTTGGGCCTGATGCTCTTGCAGCGTGACACGCAGACGGTTGGGGAATTCACGCCGCACCACGGCCTTGCGCACCCAGGGCACAGCCTCAAACACCTGGCGCGTGGCGTTGAGGTCCATGGACAGAAAGCCCCCTTGAAGCTTGGGGCTGACATTGGCGCGCAAGGTCAACGCGTTGGTGTGTGTGGTGTCGCCATCGACCGAGATGCTGCGAATGGCAAACACCGGCTGGCGTACCACCCAATCGACCACCGCACCCAGGGTCAAACCCGCAAAGGTCAGCACCATCAGGCCACTGGCCAGATTCATGAGCTTCACATCAGCTGGGGGTGTCAGGGTAGAACTCATGCGCTCAGGCCCTGCGGGTAATCCAGGGCAGCAGACTGCAGTAACATCAAACACAACTCTTCGTAGCTGATGCCTGCGGCGCGTGCAGACATGGGCACCAGTGAGTGGCCCGTCATGCCTGGTGAGGTGTTGATCTCAAGCAGGTAGGGATTCCGTGTTCGGGCATCAATCATCACATCGGCCCGCCCCCATCCTCGGCAGCCGAGCACGTTGTAGGCCTTCAGGATGATCTGCTGAAGGCTGGATTCTTCCCCCGGCGGCAAACCGCAGGGCACCAGGTACTGCGTTTCATCCGTGAAATACTTGTTCTGGTAATCGTAATTACCATCGGGCGCAACGATGCGTATCACCGGCAGGGCACGGGCCTGCTTGCCACTGCCCAGCACCGGTATGGTGACCTCATCACCCGCAATGAACTGCTCGCACAGGACCTGCGCATCATGGGCCGCAGCTTCCCTGTAGGCAGTTGCGCATTGCCAAAGGCTTGTGACCTTGGTCAGTCCAATGGTCGATCCCTCCCGTGCTGGCTTGACGATCATGGGCGCACCCAGGTCAACCAGGGCCGCCGCCGTTGCCTGCTCGCTGTCCACCTGTCGCCACGTGGGTGTAGGCAACCCCTCTGAACGCCAGATGCGTTTGGTCATCACCTTGTCTATGGCCAGACTGGAGGCCATGACGCCAGAGCCGGTGTAGGGGATACCCATTAACTCCAGGGCACCCTGGACGGTTCCATCTTCGCCAAAACGTCCATGCAGGGCAATGAAGCAACGGGCTATGCCCTCGCGCTTGAGGTCGCCCAGATCGCGCCGGGACGGATCAAAGGCATGCGCATCCACGCCCATGGACAACAAAGCCTGCAAGACACCCTGGCCCGACATGAGAGAAATATCACGCTCGGCAGAGGCCCCGCCCATCAACACGGCAACCTTTCCCAAATTTAAGGATAAAGCACTCATTTCCCTTGTGGCTCCTTGCTTATCAGCTCTGGTTTTCGTAGCACTTCAACCACTTTTCCGGGTACGGCCCCGATGGAACCCGCCCCCATGCAAAGCACCACGTCACCGGGTTGTGCGTTTGCAAGAATGGCCTGGGGCAACAAGCCGATGTCATCGACAAACACCGGCTCGACACAGCCTGCAACGCGGATAGCGCGTGCCAAAGCGCGCCCATCGGCAGCCACAATGGGTACTTCGCCAGCCGCATAGACCTCTGTCAGAAGCACCGCATCGGCCTGCCCGATGACTTTGACGAAGTCTTCAAAACAATCGCGGGTGCGGGTGTAGCGGTGCGGTTGGAAAGCCAGCACCAGCCGTCGCCCCGGAAACGCGCCACGGGCTGCGGCCAGGGTGGCTGCCATTTCAACCGGATGGTGGCCGTAGTCGTCAATCAAGGTGAACTGCCCCTGCGCCATCCCAGACAATTGTTCTTGTCTATACCCGTGCACGGCTGTGACCGTCAAATCGCCGTAGTTCTGGAAGCGCCTGCCTACGCCCTTGAATTCGGCCAGGGCTTTGACAACCGCGTCATCGGGTATGTCCAATTCCACAGCGACGGCAATGGCCGACAGCGCATTGAGCACGTTGTGGCGTCCTGGCAAATTCAACACCACCGCCAGATCGGACAAGGTCACACCGTTGCGGCGTTGCACTGTGAAATGCATTTGCCCGCCCACCGCGCGTACATCGACGGCACGGATTTGCGCACCTACGTCAAAGCCGTAGCTGGTGATCGGGCAGGACACCTGCGGCACGATCTCCCGTACCACGGCGTCATCGGTACACAGAATCGCCGTGCCATAAAAAGGCATGCGGTGTAAAAAATCAACAAAAGCGCCTTTGAGCCGTCCAAAGTCATGGCCATAGGTTTCCATGTGGTCGGCATCAATGTTGGTGACCACTGCCATCACCGGCAAAAGGTTCAGGAAGGAGGCATCGGATTCATCCGCCTCCACCACGATGTAGTCGCCTTGTCCCAACCGGGCATTGGCACCGGCACTGTTGAGACGCCCGCCAATCACAAACGTCGGATCCAGACCGGCTTGTGCCAGCACACTGGCCACCAGACTGGTGGTGGTGGTTTTTCCATGCGTGCCTGCAATCGCAATGCCACGCTTGAGGCGCATCAGCTCCGCCAGCATGACCGCCCTAGGAACGATGGGGATGCGCTTTTCCCGGGCGGCCAGTACCTCCGGGTTGTCAGCTTTAACGGCGGTAGAGGTCACCACCGCATCAGCACCCTCAATATTGGACGGGCTGTGACCGACGAAGGTCTGGATGCCCAGGCCGCTTAGCCGTTTCAAGGTGCTGCTGTCGGACAAATCCGAGCCGCTGATGACATAGCCCAGGTTATGCAAGACCTCGGCAATGCCCGACATGCCCGAGCCACCGATGCCCACGAAATGAATCTGTCGGACGGCGTGCTTCATGGTTTGGCCTTGGCTGTCAGGGCCACACAGGCGTTGACGATCAGTTGGACCGCTTCGGTCTTTTCTTGTTTTTTTGCCATTTGCCCCCATTGCAAAAGAGTTTTACGCTCTGTTTTTTGTAGCAAATCAGCAATCGCCTCGGGTGTCAGCGCATGCTGCTGTATCAGCATGCCGGCTCCCTGGTCGACCAGAAAACGGGCATTGGACGTCTGGTGGTCATCCACTGCATGCGGAAACGGCACAAACAACGCCGCAGCACCCACGGCGGCAATCTCGGTCACCGTGCTGGCCCCGGCGCGGCAAATCACCAGGTCCGCATCGGCAAAGGCCTGAGCTGTGTCGTCAATGAAAGGGGTCACCGTTGCCTGCACGCCTGCTGCAAGGTAGTTGGCGCGCAGTTCGTCGATGTGTTGTATGCCACTTTGGTGCAGCACCTGCGGCCGCACAGACTCAGGAATTAAAGCCAACCCCCGGGGTACCAGGTCGTTGAGGGCTTTGGCCCCCAGGCTTCCGCCAACCACCAAGACGCGAAGCGGCCCCTGGCGTCCTTCAAAGCGAGTCTGGGGTCCAGGCTGCTTGAGAAAACCTTCACGCAAGGGGTTGCCCACCCACAACCCGTCCTTGATCACGTTCGGAAATGCAGTGAAAACCAAATCAGCCAGGTGAGAAAGGACTTTGTTGGCCAAGCCTGCAACCGAGTTTTGTTCATGCAAGATCAAGGGTTTGCCCAGCAACACCGACATCATGCCCCCTGGAAAGCTGACATAGCCACCCAAGCCCAGCACTACATCGGGCCGCACCCGGCGCACCACCTGCAGGCTTTGCCAGAACGCACTCAGCAATCTGACTGGCAGCAGAGCCAGCGTCAGCAGGCCCTTGCCGCGCACACCTGAAAAATCAAGCGACTCAAATGCAAATCCTTTTGGAATGACCAACTGACTTTCCATGCTCGGTTTGCCAGCTGAGCCCTGTGTACCCAGCCAATGCACGCGCCAACCCTTCTGGCGCAAAGCCTCAGCCACCGCCAGGCCCGGAAAGATATGGCCGCCAGTGCCCCCGGCCATCACCAGAGCGCAGGGGCTTGCCATGGATGTAGCTGAACCCATGCTCATGACCGCCCCCCGTGCATCAGTTGTCGGTTTTCATAATCAACCCGCAGTACCACTGCAATGGCCACCAGGTTGATCAAGATGGCCGAGCCGCCATAACTCATCAGGGGCAAGGTCAGGCCTTTGGTCGGCAAAGCGCCCAGATTCACACCCATGTTGATGAAGGCCTGAAAGCCCATCCAGATGCCGACGCCCTGAGCCACCAGCCCGGCAAACACGCGGTCCAACGCGATGGCCTGTCGACCGATATGCATGATTCGCCGGGTCATCCAGAAAAACAAGGCGATCACGGTCAGTACGCCCAACAAGCCGAATTCTTCGCCGATCACAGCAAGCAGGAAGTCGGTATGCGCCTCAGGCAACCAATGCAGTTTTTCAACGCTCCCGCCCAGGCCCACACCGAAAATTTCGCCACGCCCGATGGCAATCAGCGAGTGGGATAACTGATAGCCCTTGCCCAGTGCGTGCTTTTCACTCCAGGGATCGAGATAAGCAAAGATGCGCTCTCGACGCCACTCGCTCAGGGCAATCATGAGGCCAAACGCCACGACCAGAATGAAGGCAATGAGGAAAAACATGCGGGCATTGACACCACCGAGAAACAGGATGCCCATGGCAATTACGGCAATCACCATGAACGCGCCCATGTCAGGCTCTGCCAGCAGCAGCAGGCCCACCACCGCCACCGCACCGGCCATGGGCATGACTGCGCGGAAGAATTTCTCCTTCACGTCCATCTTGCGGACCATGTAGTCGGCGGCATAGAGCAACACCGCAAATTTGGCCAGCTCAGAGGGCTGGAAGTTCATGATCCCCAGTGATATCCAGCGCCGTGCGCCGTTGACGCCTTTGCCGACAAACGGGAGCAGTACTGCCATCAACAACAACAGTGAAGCCACAAACAGCCAGGGCGCAATTTTTTCCCAGGTCGCCAGGGGAACCTGAAAGGCCAGCAAGGAAGCGGCAAAGGCAATCACCAACGACACCATGTGGCGGCTCAAAAAATGCGTATGGGCGTAGCGGGCAAACTTGGGGTTATCGGGCATGGCGATTGACGCGGAATACACCATGACCAGGCCCCAGGCCAGCAGGGCCACACTCACCCAGACCAGCGCCTGGTCAAACCCGGGAATTTGCGCCGGTCGACTGCTCAAGCGTTGTGCACTGGTGATCATGGCGTCACCTCCTGAACCAGGCCAGCCTCAGACGCCAAAGCATCAACCGAATCGCAAAATACCCGGGCCCGGTGAAGGTAGTTGTCAAACATGTCCAGGCTGGCGCAGGCCGGAGACATCAATACCGCATCGCCGCGATGAGCCCGCTCACTGGCCAGCACCACCGCCTGCGGTAGGTTCTGGGCGTGCACCAGCGGCACGTTGGAAGTCTGCAGGGCTTGTTCTATGAGGGGCGCGTCCCGGCCTATCAGGACAACGGCACGCGCATACTGAGCTACCGGGCCAGCCAGCGGCGCAAAATCCTGACCCTTGCCCTGGCCACCCAAAATGATGACCAGCTTGCGCCGGCTGGCGTTTAAGGCTGGACCCGCCCCATCGGCACCCAAACCCACCAGTGCGGCCACTGTGGCACCCACGTTAGTGCCCTTGCTATCGTCAAAGTACTCCACATCATGGATCACCGCGACTGACGCTACCCGGTGCGGTTCCCCCTGATATTCACGCAGGCCATAGAGCATGGGTGCCAGGCTACAACCGGCGGCCTGTGCCAGCGCCAGTGATGCCAGCGCATTGGTGGCGTTGTGGCGCCCCCGGATGCGCAAGGCGTCGGCGGGCATCAGGCGCTGGATGAAGATCTCTTGCGCTTCCCCCTTTTTAGGCTTGCGGGTCTCGTCCGCTTCCTGGGCGCGCACCAACCAAGCCATGCCGTTGACCTGCTCAATGCCAAAGTCACCCGGACGTTGCGGCATGTTCGCGCCAAAGGTCCGATAGGGGCGTGACAGCGCCGCTTGAAAGGCTTTCCCTTTGACTGCAGGCGGCAACATTGCCATGACTGCCGGGTCTTCACGGTTGAGCAACATCAGGCCCGTTTGACCAAAAATGCGCGCCTTGGCCTGACCATAAGCGGACATGTTTTCATGCCAGTCCAGGTGATCTTCGCTGATGTTGAGTACCGTGGCTGCGCTCGGCTCAAAAATCTCAATGCCATCAAGCTGGAAACTCGAGAGCTCCAGGACCCAAACTTCAGGCAGCGTGTCCGCATCGAGTTGTGCCATCAAGGTATCGAGCAGGGTGGGGCCGATGTTGCCAGCCACCGAGACGCGCTTGCCAGCCCGCTCAATCAATTGCCCCGTGAGCGAAGTGACCGTGGTTTTCCCGTTGGTACCGGTCACGGCAATCATTTTGGGCGTGTATGCCTGCTCTGCCTGCAGGGCAGCCAGCGCCTGGACAAACAGGCTGAGTTCACCGCCCACCGGCAAGCCCGCAGCCGAAGCGGCTTGCAGCAGAGGAGCCAGGGTAGCGGGCGACAGGCCCGGACTCTTGAATACGGCCTGCACATCACCGCTTATCAACCCCGCATCCAGGGCAGCGGTCACATACTTCACAGCGGGAAGTTCCGTTTTAAGCACCTCAAGATTAGGCGGAGCAGCTCTGGAGTCCGCAACCGTGACATGGGCCCCCTGACGAATACACCAGCGCGCCATCGCCAGACCTGAGCTACCCAGGCCGAGAATGAGAACGTGTTGGTCTTGAAGCGTCATGGTCAGCGCAGCTTGAGTGTGGACAGGCCGATCAGGCACAGCAGCATGGTGATGATCCAGAAGCGCACCACCACTTGCGTTTCTTGCCATCCGCTCTTTTCAAAATGGTGATGCAACGGCGCCATTTTCAAAATACGCCGTCCGGTGCCAAAGCGCTTCTTGGTGTACTTGAAGTAAGCCACCTGCAGCATCACCGAGAACGCCTCTGCCACAAAAATGCCGCCCATGATGGCCAAGACAATCTCTTGACGCACAATGACGGCTATGGTGCCCAAGGCACCTCCCAGGGCCAGGGCGCCCACATCGCCCATGAATACCTGTGCCGGATGCGCGTTGAACCACAGAAAAGCCAGCCCCGCTCCGGCCATGGCCGCACAAAAAATCAATAACTCACCCGAGCCCGGGATGTACGGAAAGAACAGGTACCTGGAATACACCGAGCTGCCGGTGACGTAGGCAAACACACCCAGGGCGGAGCCCACCATCACCACCGGCATGATGGCCAGGCCATCGAGTCCATCGGTCAGGTTCACCGCATTGCTCGAACCCACAATCACCAGGTAGGTCAGGACAACAAAACCAAGGACGCCCAAGGGGTAGCTGACCTCCTTGAAGAAGGGCAGCTGCAGCCCGGCTTTAGGGGGGAGGTCGACATCAAAACCGGAACGTACCCAGTTGATGAAGAGCTCAAACACCTTCAGGTTGCTGCTCTCGGAAATACTGAACACCAGATACAGCGCTGCGAGCAGCCCAATGACGGATTGCCAGAAATATTTTTCACGCGAACGCATGCCCTCGGGGTCTTTGTTAACCACCTTGCGCCAATCGTCAACCCACCCAATCGCCCCAAATCCCAGCGTGACCATGAGAACAATCCAGACAAAGCGGTTGCTCAGGTCAAACCACAACAGTGTGGACACGGCAATGGACATCAGGATCAAGACCCCACCCATGGTGGGTGTGCCACTTTTGGACAGGTGGGTCTCCAGGCCATAGCCGCGCACCGGCTGTCCAATCTTGAGTTCGGTCAGCCGGCGAATCACATAGGGGCCTGCAATCAAGCCCATCAGGAGCGCTGTCAATGCCGCCATCACCGCACGAAAAGTGAGGTACTGGAACACCCGAAAAAAACCGAATTCGGGCGACAGTGTTTGTAACCATTGAGCCAGACTAAGCAGCATGCTGTTCCTCCGAGCCAAGCACACATTGGTCGTGAATGGCATGAACAACGCGCTCCATCTTCATGAAGCGCGAGCCCTTGACCAGCACACTGGCTACCGTTGGCAGGTCCCGCAGCACCGCTTGAATCAGCAGGTCGATGCTGGAAAAGTGTTGTCCCGCTCCGAAATCCGAAGCAGAGAACACAGACTGAGCGCCGGTACAGAATAGTTTTTCTATTTTTTTCTGGCGGGCATAAGCACCCGCTTCGGCATGAAAAGCCGGCCCTTGATCGCCCACCTCGCCCATATCCCCGAGCACCAGCAGACGTGGGCCAGGCAAATCGGCCAAGACATCAACGGCGGCCCGCACCGAGTCCGGGTTGGCGTTGTAGGTGTCATCAATCAGGGTAATGGCGTGCTTGCCCAAAACCAGCTGCTGCGAAAGCGAACGGCCCTTGACAGGCTCGAACTCAGCAAGTCCCCTGGCAATGTCCTCGACTGCCAACCCGGCAGCCATTGAACAGGCCACGGCAGCCAGAGAATTTTTGACGTTGTGCAGGCCGGCGATTCTCAGCGGGTAGCTCACCATGCCTTGAGGTGTACTGACACTCATACGCCAGTCTGATCCTGTCCATTCAGGCAGTTTGGAGGGTTCGCAAAAAATAGCTGGTTGGGCTTGGCTGACGTTGTCCAGGGAAAAAGTCAGCACTTGCCGAGTACCGGCCCGGATTTGCCAATGGGCAGTAAAGGGCTCATCAACCGGAAAAACAGCAGTGCCCGTGGCTGGCAGGGCATCAATCACAGACCCATTCTCCTGGGCTACCGCTTCCAGGGTGGCCATGAACTCCAGATGCTCACGCTGGGCATTGTTGACCAGCGCAACCGTGGGTTGAGCCATGACGGCAAGGTAGGCGATTTCTCCGGGGTGGTTCATCCCCAGTTCGACCACCGCCACCTCGTGGTGCGCACGCAAACGCAACAAGGTCAGGGGAACGCCGATGTCGTTGTTGAAATTGCCCTCGGTCGCCAGGTATGCATCCGGCTTGCCGGCACGCAACACGGCCGCGATCATTTGCGTCACGGTGGTCTTGCCATTGCTCCCGGTCACGGCAATCAGCGCCAGCTTGAACTGCTGGCGCCAGCCCGTGGCCAACTGGCCCAGTGCCAAGGTGCTGTTGTCCACCACCAGGCCAGGTAAACCGGACTGCGCCAGGGCTGCGGCATCGCTACAGAGAGCCGCGACCGCCCCCTTTGCTTTGGCTTGCACCAGGAAGTCATTGCCATTGAAACGCTCGCCCTGCAAGGCGACAAAGAGGTCGCCCGGCTGCAAGCTTCGGGTGTCGGTATGAACCCGCCGAATGCCGGTTGCTGGCTCACCTTGCAGATGGGCACCCGCGATCCAGCCAGCCGCCTGCGCCAGAGTCATCATGTCACTGGTGTTGTGAACGTTGTTCATACCAAGTTACCAGTTCGGGCAGCGCCGTCAGAACGAGACCTCAAGGCGGCGCTCAGATGCGCAGGATCAGAAAATGGCACACGTTGCTCACCCAAGTCCTGGTAATCCTCATGGCCCTTACCGGCCACCAAAATCACATCGGCAGCAGCGGCTTGCGCAACCGTGCGGGCAATGGCCTGTGCGCGGTCAGCCAACACCATCAGATCGGGTGACTTTTCGAGTCCGAGGAGAATTTGACTGATGATGTGTTCAGGCGCCTCGGAGCGTGGGTTATCGCTGGTGACCACCACAACATCGGCATGCCTAACGGCCTCCGCTCCCATCAGCGGGCGTTTGAGCGGGTCGCGGGACCCGCCACAACCAAAAACGCACCACAGCCGACCCCTTCGCAGATCGGCTAGCGGGCGCAGGGCCTGCAAGGCCTGGGCCAGTGCATCTGGCGTGTGTGCGTAATCCACCACTGCCAGCGGCAGACCATCCAGGTTCAGACAGTCCATGCGGCCAGGCACCGGATCCAGGTTTGAACAGGCAGCCGCCGCGGATTGCAGTGAAACACCCAGCGAGCGCAGCGCTGCCATCACCCCCAGCAGGTTAGCCACGTTGTAGCCGCCTATCAAGCTCGTTGTAACGACCAGACGCTCATCGCCTTCAACCACGGTAAAGCGCAAACCCTTCGGCTCCAGGGCGATGTCCTGCGCTTGCAGACGCGCATCACCCTGGCAGGAAAATGTCCAGACATCCAGCGCCTGTCCCTGAAGACGCAGCGCTAGCTCGGCGCCATGGGAGTCGTCTGCGTTGATCACGGCGGCTTGCAGGCCCGACCAGTCAAACAAGCGGGTCTTCGCTTGCCAATAGGAAGCCATGCTGCCGTGGTAATCCAGGTGATCCTGGCTAAAGTTGGTGAAGATGGCGGTCCGGATTTGCGTGCCATCCAAGCGGTGCTCGGCCAAACCGATGGACGAAGCCTCGATGACGCAGGTCTTGACACCTTCACTGACAAATCGATGCAGGCTGTGCTGCAGGAAAACCGGGTCCGGGGTGGTCAGGCCGGTGGCTTGCAAAGCGCCAGAACCAGTTTGGAAATCTTCCCGGCTGCGCATGGCACCTGCTCCGAGGGTACCTACCAAGCCGCAAGCTGTTTTCTCGGACGCGTACAGCCAGACCAGCGCCTGCGCCAGCCACCAGCTGCTTGAGGTCTTGCCATTGGTTCCAGTAACCGCCACAACATCGAGCTTGCGGGAAGGATCGTCATAGTAAGCAGCCGCGATAGGACCGCAGGCCGCCTTCAGGCCGGTGCAAGTCGCCAGGTTGGGCAGTGCCTCAAGCTGAGAAGTGAACTGCTCTACGCCGGCTAGCTCCATCAGACAGGCGCCAGCACCCTGGTGGATGGCTGCGGCTACAAATTGCCGGCCATCGGCAACCGCGCCCGGCCAGGCAATAAAGCCATCGCCCGGCCCAACCAGGCGGCTGTCTGTTTGCAATTGACCCGTCACATGGCTTTTCAACCAGCGCGCGGCAGCTTGAGGCTCATGGAGGTTCAGCATCAAAAGCTCTCCACCTCAACCTGGGTCACGATTTGAGGCTTGACTGCCATGTCCGGCTGAATGCCCAGAATGCGCAAGGTCTGTTGCACCGTCTGGCTGAAAACCGGAGCCGCGACATCACCGCCGTAGTACTTGCCGTTCGAGGGCTCGTCGATCATGACAGCCACCACGATGCGCGGCTCGTCAATGGGCGCAATGCCAACGAAAAATCCCCGGTATTTCTTGTCTGCGTAGCCTTTACCTTCCTGCTTATGGGCAGTCCCAGTCTTACCACCCACCGAGTAGCCCATGGTTTGCGCCTTGGGTGCGGTACCTCCGGCGCTGGTGGCCATATGCAGCATATTGCGCACCGCCACCGCATGGCGCGACTCCATGACCCTCACGCCTGAGATGCCACCATTCGCCTTGAGCAGAGTCACCGGCACCAGCTCCCCATCACGTGCGAAAACACTGTAGGCATGCGCCAACTGAAACAAACTACTGGAAAGGCCATACCCATAGCTCATGGTGGCCTGCTCTATCGGTCGCCAAGTCTTGTAAGCCCGTAAGCGCCCGCTGACCGCACCTTCAAACTGGATCTGTGGCTTTTGCCCAAATCCCACTTGGCTGTACATCTCCCACATCTCGCGCGGCTGCATCTGCATGGCCATCTTGACAGTACCCACATTGCTAGATTTCTGGATGATCTCGTTGACCGTAAGCATGCCGTGCGGGTGGGAATCCGAGATTGTTGAGCCACCGATGGTGAGCTTGCCTGGAGCAGTCTGAATCTGGCTAGAGGGGTTAACCAGGCCTTTCTCCAGCGCCAATGCAGCAACAAAGGGCTTCATGGTAGAGCCGGGCTCAAAGGTGTCAGTCAGGGCGCGGTTACGCAATTGTCCCCCGCTCAGACCCTGACGCTTGGAAGGCGAGTAGCTGGGGTAGTTGACCATCGCCAGCACTTCGCCGGTAAGCGCGTCAAGCACCACCACACTGCCAGCCTTGGCCTTGTTCTCAAGCACCGCTTCGCGCAATTTTTGATAGGCAAAAAACTGCACCTTGCTGTCGATGCTGAGCTGCAGATCGCGTCCATCAACCGGTGGCAAGGTTTCACCGACTGACTCCACTGCGTTGCCTAAGCGGTCTTTGATGACACGGCGCGAACCGGCCTTGCCGCCCAAGGTCTTGTTGAAAGCCAGCTCCACGCCTTCCTGTCCGTTGTCTTCTACATTGGTGAATCCGACCACATGGGCCGCCGCCTCGCCCTCGGGGTACTGACGCTTGTATTCCTTGCTTTGGTAAATGCCCTTGATATTGAGCGCTGCAATCTGCTTGGCAATCGGCTCATCAACCTGGCGCTTGATCCAGACAAAAGTTTTGTCTTCGTCATCGAGTTTTTTATTCAAGTCAGCCACTGGCATCTCAAGCAACTTGGCTAATTGCTGCAGTTGCGCTTTGTCCGCATCCACACTGTCGGGAATAGCCCAAATACTGGGAGCCAGCACGCTGGAGGCCAGAATCAGCCCATTTCTGTCAAGAATGCGGCCCCGGTTGGCTGGCAGCTCCAGCGTACGTGCAAAGCGCACCTCGCCTTGCCGCTGGAAAAAGTCATTCGAAACCACCTGAATGTAGGCTGCGCGCGAGGCCAGGCCAAAGAAGCTGATGGCAATGGCGGCCACAACAAATTTACTGCGCCATACCGGCGTGCGGCTGGCCAGCAGCGGACTGGATGTGTAGAGAATGCTGCGACTCATGGTCCCCGCCCCTGCTCCCGGGCCTGTTCGCGCTGGCCGTCAGGTCGCCGGAAAAGTGAGGTGGCCGTGTTCTCAATCTGCCGACCAGGGTCGCTTACGTAGTGGGTGATGGCCGGCGTAGCGCCTCGCATCTGAAGCTTTTCCCTAGCGATCTTCTCCACCCGTGCGGGTGTGGCTTGAGCTCGTTTTTCAACCTGCAAACGCTCATACTCGGCCTCAAGCTTGCGGGCTTCCTGATCGACACGGTTAAGCTCTGCAAACAAACGGCGCGACTCGTACTGCACGTTGACCAAATAGATCGCACTGGCCATGACGGCCAGCAACAACATTAGATTCATCCGCGTCATGTCATCGCCCTCTGAGCAATCCGCATAATGGCACTGCGGGCACGCGGATTAACTCGCACTTCAGCCTCACCCGGCTTTACACGATCCAGCGCTTCAAGTTTCATGACGCGGGGCGCCGCGAACGGTGCACGGCGATCGTACGGGTCGCGCGAATGCCTGGCAATGAATTGCTTGACGATACGGTCTTCCAGCGAATGAAAGCTGATCACCACCAAACGACCTCCAGGTTCAAGTACATCGAGACTGGCCTCTAACGCCTGTTGCAGCTCTTCAAGCTCGGCATTGATGAAAATCCGAAAAGCCTGAAATGTGCGCGTTGCAGGGTTCTGGCCCGGCTCGCGGGTTTTGACCGTGTCAGCCACGAGCTGGGCCAGCTCGGTGGTGCTTGAAATCGAACGCCCTTCCTGTCGGCGAGCAACAATCGCCTTTGCAATGGCGCCAGCAAACCGTTCTTCACCATAATCACGTATCACCTCTGCAATTTGGTTGACCTCTGCGGTCTCGAGCCACTGCGCCACGCTTTGACCGCGCGTGGGATCCATGCGCATGTCCAGCGGAGCCTCGAAGCGAAAGCTGAAGCCCCGCTCGGGGGTGTCGATCTGGGGCGAACTGATGCCCAGATCCAGCAGCACCCCACTGACACTGCCCGCAGGCAGTTCGAACAGAGACCTGAAACCCTGATGCCGGATCGAAAAACGTGCGTCGTCGATCTGCGCCGCGTGGGCTATGGCTTCGGGGTCTTTGTCGAAAGCAATCAGCCGCCCTGCAGGCGACAGCCTGGAGAGAATCAACCGGGTATGTCCGCCCCGCCCGAAGGTGGCATCCACATAGGTGCCACCGGGCTTGTTGAGCAACGCCTCCACTGCTTCGTCCAACAAAACGGTGGTGTGTGTCCATATTGTTTCCACCAGTTACCTTCAGAAGGAAAAATCCTTGAAGATATCGGGCATATCCCCCTGCATGGCGCGAGCTTCCTGGGCTTCGTAAGTGGCTTTGTCCCACAACTCGAAGTGGTTGCCCATGCCCAGCAGTATGGTGTCACGGCTGATGCCGGCTGCCGCGCGCAATTCAGGCGACACCAGGACACGGCCAGTGCCATCCATCTCGACATCCATGGCATTGCCCAGAAAAATCCGCTTCCACCACTGCGCCGCCATTGGCAGGGCTGCAATGCGATCACGAAACTTCTCCCACTCGGGACGCGGGAAGAACATCAGACAACCGTGCGGATGACGCGTCATCGTCAGTTGGCCTTGTGCCGTGGCCATCAACAGGTCGCGGTGACGGGTCGGCACAGACAGCCGCCCTTTTGCATCCAGATTGAGTGACGAAGCCCCTTGAAACACGACAGCAAACCCCTGTTGAAGAAATAAAACCCAGCACAGAAGCGCAGCGGCATTTTTTACCACTTAATTGCACTTTTTTGCACTGTACCAGCAAATAAGGGGATTGCAAGGGTCTTGCTTAGAAAATTTCCAATGAAATCAATGACTTAGGAGCGAATTCGAAACCAAATTAAGGCTGAAAATCCTTCTAAATCCAGCACTTAGCGCGTACTATGAAGGTAACGCATGAAGGAGGACTACAAAATGTATCGGCTCAAGTCTTCGTCACGGCTGAGATCTGAAAGCCGATTATCGACATAAGCAGCATCGATCACGACGGTCTGGCCCTGCAGCTTTTCCGCATCAAAGCTGACCACGTCGAGCAGGCGCTCCATCACCGTCGCGAGACGTCGTGCACCGATATTCTCTGTGCGTTCATTGACCTCGAATGCTATGGCCGCCAGCCGGGTAATGCCCTCACTCAAGAACTCCAGTGTGACCGATTCGGTGGCCAGCAGGGCCTGATACTGCTTGACCAGGGAGGCATGTGTTGAGGTGAGAATTGACTCAAAGTCCTGTACCGAAAGGGGCTGCAGCTCAACCCGGATCGGGAAACGGCCTTGCAACTCGGGAATCAGGTCACTGGGTTTGCTCAAATGAAAAGCACCGGAGGCAATAAACAAAATATGGTCGGTCTTGACCACACCGTACTTGGTTGAAACCGATGTGCCTTCCACCAGCGGCAACAGGTCCCGCTGGACGCCTTGACGGGACACCTCGGCACCGTTGCCTTCCGAGCGCGAGGTGACCTTGTCGATCTCGTCAATGAACACAATACCGTTTTGTTCGACCAAATGCAGGGCCTGGGTCCTGATGTCATCTTCATTGAGAAGTTTGGCCGCCTCCTCATCAACCAGCAGCTTGA
The DNA here is from genome assembly GCA_040382055.1 of Hylemonella sp. Lineage (GTDB taxonomy): Bacteria > Pseudomonadota > Gammaproteobacteria > Burkholderiales > Burkholderiaceae_C > JBEIGE01. Next base: position 27,774 of record JBEIGE010000016.1, on the reverse strand, counting down.
GAGCTTCGGCAATTTTGAGCTTGCGGGTTTTACGCTTGGTTTGCCCTATTTGGCCAAACATGCCGCGCAGCTGCTCGGTCATTTCCTCCATACCGGCGGGGCCCATGATTTCAAGTTGGGGACGGGCTTGTTCCAGGTCTATTTCAATCTCGCGGTCATCCAGCTGCCCTTGTCGCAGTTTCTTGCGGAAAGTCTGTCGCGCAGCACTCTCCGTCCCTTGCTCATCGTCTGCAAAATCGTTTCGGGGCATGGGTATCAAAATGTCCAGCACCCGATCTTCTGCTGCATCCTGGGCACGGTGTCGCACCTGGGTCATGGCAGCTTCACGGGCCTGTTTGACTGCAACATCGGCCAGATCGCGGATGATCGAATCCACGTCCTTGCCCACGTAGCCGACCTCGGTGAACTTGGTGGCCTCCACCTTGATGAAGGGCGCATCGGCCAGGCGAGCCAGACGGCGGGCGATCTCGGTCTTGCCCACACCGGTAGGGCCAATCATCAAAATATTTTTCGGGGTGATCTCAGCACGCAAGCTCCCCTCTACCTGCTGACGCCGCCAGCGGTTACGTAAGGCAATCGCCACCGCACGTTTGGCCAGGGATTGCCCGACGATATGCCGGTCGAGCTCGACGACGATTTCCTGCGGGGTCACAATTCCTCCAGCGTATGGCTCATGTTGGTATAGATGCACAGTTCGCCGGCAATTTCAAGCGACTGCTTGACGACATCGCGTGCCGAAAGTTCAGAGTGCTTGAGCAACGCCAGCGCAGCGGCTTGGGCGTATGCCCCACCGGAACCAATTGCGACGACGCCGTGCTCGGGCTCCAGCACATCTCCGTTGCCGGTAATGATGAGCGAGCATTCACGATCCGCCACCGCCAGCATGGCTTCGAGACGGCGCAGCACCCGGTCTGTGCGCCAGTCCTTGGTCAGCTCAATCGCTGCGCGCTGCAAATGCCCTTGGTGCTTCTCCAGCTTGGCCTCAAAGCGCTCAAACAAGGTAAAGGCATCGGCAGTAGCTCCGGCAAAGCCCGCCAGCACCTTGCCATGAAACAGCTTGCGCACCTTGCGTGCCGTGCCTTTGATGACAATATTGCCAAGGGTCACTTGGCCATCTCCACCGATAGCCACTTGCACGCCCTGAGAAGTTTGGCGACGTACGCTCAAAATGGTCGTTCCGTGAAAGGGTTCCATAATTTCCAATCAATTGCTGCGGACGATCACCCGCGCGTGCTCCGAGATACCAATGACATCGAAAAATGCTGAAACGATCCGGCTGACATCGATGAATTGCACTGTGCAACCGCTGCCTTGCTGCGCAGCAACCCAGTTCAAGAGGCTACCTGCGGCAGAAAAGTCCACGCGGATCAGGCGGGCGCATGAAATCAACAAATGGCTTGAACCCTCTCGAGCAGCTTGAAGCCGGACCAGTATGTCTGCTGCGTCGCCCACCACCTCGCCGGCGAGCTCAACCAAGGCCTCTCCAGCCCCGGATGAGACCTCAGAAAACACGCCAGTAGCGTTGGATTGAGCCTCATCAGTCGGCACCAAAGGTGCAGCGCAAAAGGCATGCTGTGATCTGACAAAGTTCAGTCCGCAGGTGCACAGAGCAGCTTTCCAGACCGGTGGCTGAACCTCATAGGTCACGCAGAAGTCCAGCGCAACCAATTCAAACTCATCGCGCAGGCCCATGACACGCAAGGCGGCCATCCGCAAATCCCAATTCTGAGGGCTGACGGATTTATCAGCCCAAGGCGTCAATGACTTGAGGGCCTTGACCAGAACTTCATGCCCAAGAAAGTGCAGTTTCACAGGCGTATCACACCAGTGTTCAAACAAGTTGCTTAATTGGCGAATGGAAGTCGTTTCGAAACTGCTGATTGCGCGCCAATCCAGAACAGTAGGTGGCAAGGCACTCGCAAGAAAGCCAGACAATTGGGTTATCGCATCGGGCGTCAGGCTGGCAGGGCAAACCCATCTGGGCAGATCATCCTGACCCGTCATGGCTACCGGAACCAGCGCCTTTAGACCCAGTGATTCCGGTGTTGAAAACCAGGTGGGTGCCTCAAAGCCGAAGCGGTAAGCACAATCGATAGCTGCACTCTGAAAGCGTTCATTCTGGCCAGTGAGACGGTATAAATCGAACAGCGCGTGTACCCATACGGCCACCCGTCCAGGACTTGAGATGTGCGATTGCAGAGCTGTGAGCAAGCTGGCCTCAGCACCAGCATCATCCCCATTGGCAAAACGAATCGCCGCCTCTTCCAGGTCTGGATCAGCAACCCTGGGGCTCGATTCGGTCAGCATCAGAGGTGGTTTTCCTTCCTCCTGGTTTGAGTGCTTCTCGAACAGTCCTGGCATGTCCTGAAACGAAAGCTCACTGTCGCAATACCCCATCACCGTGGGTGAAAACGAGTCTGAGGTGTCTGAAGAGTCGGGCAATTCAGCGCTGGAATGCATAGACGTCGGCATGCCGGAATGCTTATCCTTCCACCATTGCCGAGACATCTGGGCCTCAATCTCGTCAATCTTTTTGAGGGTTTCAACGCGTTCGTCAGGGTTGGCAGACGACCTGCTCTGGCCCAAAGGCAGACGAATTACAGGATTGGTATTTGCGGGAATCTCGCACCGGCGGATCTTGCGTAACTGATCGAACTCCTGCTTGCGGACAAGGTCGTTTTGTCGCCTGCGTTCAATGACTTCCTTGAGGGCTTGCCTGCTCAAGCCACCCTGCTGCGATTGCGAAGCTTCCTTAGCCATGAACACAGGGTGGGGAGGGAGTGTGCTAGTCCCCGAACATTTTTTGTTTGAGCTCGCGTCGCTGCTGGGCCTCGAGGGACAGGGTGGCTGTAGGGCGTGCCAACAGTCGACCAACGCCAATGGCTTCGCCCGTTTCGTCGCAATAGCCATAGTCACCCGCATCAATGCGGTCTATGGATTGCTCGATCTTCTTGAGCAACTTGCGCTCGCGGTCACGGGTGCGCAGCTCCAAGGCGTGTTCTTCTTCAATCGTGGCGCGGTCTGCAGGATCAGGTACTACCGAAGTGTCTTCGCGCAAATGCTCGGTCGTTTCACCAGCGTTGCTCAGAATATCCGCTTTCAATTGAATCAGCTTGCTGCGAAATGCTGCCAACTGCTTCTCATTCATGTACTCTTCTTCTGGCATGGCTTGCAACTCAGCATCGGTGAGTTGATCGGCCGCCTTGGTTTTCCAGTTGTTGGCAAGTTTGGGATCTTTTTTGAACGCAACAGGAGTCGGGGGAACCATCATGGGAGTTGTCTGGATTTGAGAATAACTGGCTTTGGCCGCGGTTGACGCGACCGATTGCGCCATCGAAGGTACGGTGAGCTGGGCGAGGCGGGACGATGGCCGTCCGGACCGCAGCGGCGTCGGCAGAACGCTTTGCGCGGGCACGAGGGCAACAGCAACCGCTGATTTGGCGGGGGCCTTCGAGGCCGCAGGCGGTGCAGGTATTGAAGCAGGTGCTGACTTGGCAGACTTTGCAGTTTTGACGGGTGCAAGAACCGCGGAGTTGGAGTTTGGGATAGTTTTCTTAGCTGAGACCTTAACGGTCGGTTGAGCTTTGACAGCTGGTTTTGGTTTTAAAGGCAACTTGTTGCGCTTTGCGGCGGGCGTAACAGGCGAGTAAGACTTGGGATTGGCAGGCTTAGCTTTGGCTACAGATTGAACTGCAGCTTTGGTCTGGACCTTGGTTGCCGCCTTGGTTTTGACCACGACTTTGGGCTTGACTACAGGCTTGGCAGCCACCTTGGGCCGGGCTTTAGACAGCGGCTTGGCCGTTGACTTGGCTCCTGATTTGACCGCAACGGGCTTGGCCATGCTTTTGGCCTTGGCATCCGGTTTGGCTACAGTCTTAGCGGTGATTTTGACCTTGACAGCTGTTTTTTTTGATTTTGAAGACACGGGCATTTTCACTGGTTTGGATTTCACTGGTCGCCTCCTCGCAAATTCGGACTACACACTCGGCCCGGAATTGCGGCCTGCTGGCGCGCGAGTGTACCGTTTTTAAACCAGACTTTGCTCCAGACCCTGCAAAAAGATGTCGCGCGGCAGATCCAGCCCGATGAACACCATTTTGCTGTTGCGTTGATCATCCGGGCCCCAAAGCGGCCCCAAATCACTGCCCATCAGTTGATGCACGCCCTGGAAAATGACTTTTCTGTCCGTTCCTTGCATATTCAAAACGCCCTTGTAACGCAACATGCGCGGCCCGTAAATATTGACAATGGCACCGAGAAAATCTTCCAGCTTGGCCGCGTCAAATGCACGGTCTGAGCGAAAAACAAAGCTTGTCACGTCATCATCATGGTGATGGTGGTGGCCACTTGAATGATCGCCCGGATTTTGATGGGACGGATGGTCACAGTGCTCTGTGTGGTCATGATCATCATGACTGTGCTGCGCCTCATCTTTCAAAAAGTCGGGGTCAATGTCCAGCTTGGCATTGAGGTTAAAGCCACGCAAATCAAACACCTCTGACAAGGCCACCTCGCCAAAATGCACGACTCTTAGCGGCGCGCGTGGATTCATGTGCTTGATTCGGTGGGTCAGGGCATCGAGCTCCTGCGGGCTGACCAAATCAGCCTTGCTGATGAAAATCTGGTCGGCAAAGCCGATTTGGCGGCGTGCTTCCTGGCGGTCGTTCAATTGACCGGCCGCATGTTTGGCGTCCACCAGGGTCAGGATGGAGTCCAGCAGGTAGCTCTCGGCGATCTCGTCATCCATGAAAAACGTCTGCGCCACGGGGCCGGGATCTGCCACCCCCGTGGTCTCGATGACCACACGCTCAAAGTCCAGCTCGCCCTTGCGTTTTTTCTCGGCCAGATCGCGCAGCGTTGACCGCAAGTCCTCACGGATGGTGCAGCAGACACAGCCATTGCTCATCTGGATGATCTGCTCGTTGGTGTCAGCCACCAGAATATCGTTATCGATGTTCTCTTCGCCGAATTCGTTTTCGATGACGGCAATTTTCTGACCGTGAGCCTCCTTAAGTACTCGCTTGAGCAGGGTTGTTTTGCCTGAGCCAAGAAAGCCGGTGAGAATGGTGGCGGGGATCAGGGCCATAAATAGAGTGTCCGTGTGGGAAAGAATTAACCCCGCGCAGGGAGCAGAGTTTGTATTTTATCAAACTGACACCGACCAAGCGACCCGGGCGAGGTCGGCCAGACCTTGACCGGAACGCGTCAATGCTTACGCAATATGCCAAACAGCAAAGCTTTTTCAGATATGGTTGAATTTCGCCTATGCCAAACATGCGCAAGCCTATGAACATTCAACATATCCTGCAGATCCTGCTCTTTCTTCAACTGTTTAGCAGTGGTCACTTGTCAGCGCAAGAAAGGGTCAAACTTGGACATTTTGAGATTGACCGGACTGAAGTCACGATTGCCCAATTTGCGGTCTTTGCAGCAAGCAACCGTGTGCTGACTCAGGCAGAACGCGAAGGCGGAGGCTTTGAGTATGTGGCGGGGTGGCAGCGCCGGCCAGGCTGGAACTGGCGTCAGCCCGATGGTGTGCCTGCGGCCAGTGACCGTTTGCCAGCTGTTCATCTGACCCACGCAGAAGCAGCTGCTTATTGCCGATGGGCGCAAGGGCGACTGCCCACTGCCGCCGAGTGGATAGGGGCAGCCTTCACAGAGCAACGAACCCAGCCGCCTGCGCCTTGGGTACGCGAGCGCACCTACCCGTGGCCTACGGGCGACACACCCCAGGGCGCCAACACCAGCGACCCTGACCCTTGGCCACGCGCCGCACCAGCCGGACAAACACGCCAAGGCGTCAATGGCCTGTACGACATGGGTGCCAACGTCTGGGAGTGGGTAGCCGATGTGCAAGGAGACGAGCGCAGAACCATGGGCGGCTCATGGTGGTACGGGCCGCAACAGATGCGTGCTGATGTGCAGGCCTTCAAACCGGCCGGCTTTTATGCGGTGTATATTGGATTTCGCTGCGTATATGACGAACGCACCAAAGCCCAGTAAGGTGCACTGAACTGAGCTAGGGCTTTCGCATCACCACCAGCCCCTTGAGGTATTCGCCTTCGGGGAAATTGATTGTCATTGGATGGTCAGGTGCTCCACCCAGACGCTCAGTGATAAAGCCGTCTACGCCTGCATCGCAACCTGCTGACGCCACGATTTTGTGAAACAGGTCAACGCTGATGCAACCTGAGCACGAATAGGTAAACAAGACACCGCCGGGCTCCAGTATTTTGAAGGCCAGTCGATTGATGTCTTTGTAGGCACGCGCGGCGCGCTCAGCGTGTGCGACAGTAGGTGCGAATTTGGGTGGGTCCAAAACAATGGCGTCAAAGGTTCGGCCTTCCTTGTCAAATTGACGCAAAGTCGAATTCACGTCGGCATCCATAAACGTGGTGCGCGCCAGGTCAAAACCGTTAAGCGCCACATTGGCTTGGGCCTGCAGCAAGGCCTTGCCAGAAGAATCAATGGAGGTGACATGCCCGCTACCGCCAGCAAAACCGGATGCCTGCATGCCGCTCAGGGCGGCCACGGTAAAGCCGCCGGTATAACAAAAGCAGTTCAGAACGCGGGCAAAGTCAAGCCGTCGCGCGTAGTCGGCAAACTTTTTCCGGCTGTCCCGCTGGTCCAGATAAAACCCGGTTTTATGGCCTGTAGCAATATCCAGCCCCAACGACCAGTCATGTTCGCGCAGCACCAGTTCGGTCGAGCGGCTGGTCACATCCGTTGTCATCGGTGTTTCCCGACCTGCCTCCATCGCAGGAGCCCCGCGCAGCCAGCCACTCACATCTGGCAAGCCTTCCAGGGCGCGGGCGCGGGCGTCAGAGCGCTCATACAGACGGGTCAGCCCGGTCTGAGCCAGCAGCGCATCAGCGATCACGTTTTTCCAGCGTTCTACGCCGCTGGACAAAAACTGCGCCACCAGGGTGTCGCCATAGCGGTCCACGATCAGACCAGGCAGACCATCCGACTCGCCATGCACCAGCCGTATGCCATTGCTTTGTATGTCAAATCGATCTCTTGCCCTTATAGAGCTTGAGCAAGCAGCTATAAAAAAAGAAGCATCAATGCGTTGCAAGGCGTCAAAACTCCAGACCCGTGCACGAATTTTTGACAGCGGGCTGAAAGCCGCCCAGGCCAGAAACTCGCCACCGCTGGACTCCACCCGCACGGTCTCGCCCGCATCGGCTGAGCCGCGGGCAATGGCGGACTCAAAAATCCAGGGGTGGCGGCGCAGCAGTGAGCGCTCTTTGCCTTCTTTCAAGCGAAGTGTTTTCATGTGCCGGATTGTGGGGGCATTTGTGGTGCCAGCCCTCAGTCCTTTTGACCGGGCTCGTTGCTGACTTTGTTTTGTGCGTCCACCGCGTTGGCGTCCCTCTTCAAGGCCGCTGGCAGTTTTGCCCGGGGGTGAGCCGCATCGTAAGCCTTGGCTAAATGCTGGAAATCAAGCCGGGTATAGATCTGCGTGGTGGTGATGTTGGCGTGGCCCAGCAACTCCTGCACCGCGCGCAAATCACTGCTGGATTGCAGCACGTGGCTGGCAAATGAATGGCGCAGCATGTGCGGATGCACCGGGGTTGCCAGTCCGGCTTGCAGGCTGCGCTGTTTGAGGCGTTGCCAAATGGATTGGGAAGTCAGCCTGGTTCCGTAGCGACCGATGAACAGCGCCGGACTTGACGCGGCGCGTGGCAACGAGTCGCGAACGGCCAGCCACAACCTAAGCGCTGCCAAGGACTTGGAGCCCACAGGTACGGCTCGGCGTTTGCTCCCTTTGCCCAGCACATGGGCTTGCGCGTCTTGCAGGTCTATCCAGCCACGTGCCGTCGGGCTCGCAGCCACGTCCAGACCGGTGAGTTCGGCGACGCGCAGGCCGCTGCCATAAAGCAGCTCAACCACGGCGCTGTCGCGCGCTTCCAGCCAGGGGTCAGCGCTTTGATTGTGAAAACTTGCCAGTTGCACTGAATCATCAACGCTCAATGCCTTGGGCAAAGCCTTGGCGGCTTTGGGTGAACGCACACCCACCACCGGGTTGCTTGAAAGCTGCCCTTGACGACACAGCCAGGCATAAAAGCCGCGCCAGCCAGACAAAATGAGTGCGATGCCGCGCCCACTGCGACCGGCACTGTTCATCTGTGCGACCCAGCGGCGAATGTGGTGGTGCTCGACAGCCGCAAGGTCAACTCCGGCCTGTTCTGCCAAAGTGGCGAGTTTTTGAAGGTCCAGCGTGTAAAGCATTACCGTACGATCCGCCAGCCTCTTTTCAACCCGGGCGTGCTCCAGATAGCGCTCAACAAGTTCACCTGTGGTCATGCTCAATTGGCGTTGTCGGGTGTTGGGCCCTGAGGCTGGGTGGTGTCCGGTAAGAGAAAGCTTGGCGGCGGGAGTTGCGTGTCAGGGGTGAATGTGGCGGCTAGGCTTACGTGCCAAGGTGGGCTAGTAATTCACCTGGCTAACGCAAACGCAGCAGCGCAGCACTGGCCAAATCGGCAATGCGCTCCAAAAACTCAGTGCCCATAGTGCTGGTAAAACGGTGAGGGTCGGGTGAGGCCAGCACGAGCATGCCAAAAGCAGGCGCAGTCTTGGCATCCTTGCCAGCGCGCAAAGGAAGCAGAGCCAGTGAGGTCGCCTGCTCGGGTTGTGCCAACCAGTTGGCGGCCTCAAAGCCTGAGTTAACGCCGCAAAAAGGTTCGGGCAGGGACGACGCAAACAGCTGGGCGTCTTGGCTGACACCTTGGGCAAATCCGATGTCAGAAAACTCGGCTGATACGCCCCAGACCCGAATGGCCACTTGTGGCACAGAAAATTGCTCCGCAATAGACTGGGCAATCACGTCAGGCAGAGCCTGCACGTCAAGCAACAAAAACAGATCGCGCGCCCAGCGCAGCAAGCGGTCTGACACAGCCTGGTTATCATTGCCGTTACGGATCATGTCCATGATGCGGTGCTCCAGCATGCGGATTTTGTCGCGCAACATTTCGGCCTGACGTTCCTGCAGGCTCACTGCGCGATTGCCGTGGGGACTGCTGAGTTGCACGGTAGCCAGCAAGGTGGCGTGGCGCTCAAAAAAATCAGGTGTATTGACCAGGTAGTTGGCAATGTCGTCTTCGGTGATCGGGTTCATGGCAGTTGGGTTCATGGTAAATGGCAGGTGCTGGTCAAGGACTTAAAGGGTTGGCAGATCGATTGACCCGGCGAAAACGCGCACCGCCGGCCCGGTCATCATGACATGGTGCGGGCCGTTGAGCCCCTCACCATCCCAGGCAACAGTCAAGGTGCCGCCCCGGGTCTGTGCCTCAACACGCGCATCGAGCAGCCCCAGGCGGATGCCTGCCACCACCGCAGCACAGGCTCCGGTACCGCACGCCAAGGTTTCGCCCGCTCCACGTTCGAACACCCGCAGGCGAACGTGGCGGCGGTCTAGCACCTGCATGAAGCCAGCGTTGACTTTTTTGGGAAAGCGCCAGTGCTGCTCAATCAAAGGGCCTTGGGTGAGTACGGGCGCGGTGTCGACATCGGCCACCACCTGTACTGCATGGGGATTGCCCATCGATACCAGTGCTACAAGAAAAATAGCTGAAGGATCATTATCAGAAAGGGCTAAAGGCCATTTCTCCCACTTACCACTGGCCTCAGGCAGCAGGCCGGAGGCCTCAAAGGGCAGGCTGTGCAGGTCAAACCTGGGAGCACCCATATCCACCGTGACACGGCCATCCTCAAGCAAGGTGGGCTCAATGATGCCGCCCTGCGTCTGCACCCGAATGGTGGGTTTATGTATCAATCCCAGGTCATGCACATAGCGGGCAAAACAGCGCGCGCCGTTCCCGCACTGCTCGACCTCGGAGCCGTCGGCATTGTGGATGATGTATTCAAAGTCGATGCCAGGCTCTGGCGAGGGGCGCACGCTGAGAATCTGGTCAGCCCCCACGCCAAAGTGGCGATCGGCCAGAAAGCGGTATTGCGCCACGGTGAGGTTCAAGCGGCCCTTCGTTTCGTCAAGCACCACAAAGTCGTTGCCAGCTCCGTGCATTTTGGTAAAACTGATTTGCATAGGGCAGTTATCAGCAGTGGCTATACGCGGCAAGGGCAAAGCAGGAAGGCCTTTGAGTCAGACTCACTGATCCCAAGGCGATATGTGTTGATCCGATAAGACCGCATGCTATGGGACAACTTTAGTCTGAAGGTTGAAACATGTCGTCCGAACCGGGTGAAGTCAACCCTTCCATAACGGTCACATTCAGCGGCACACGAAAGCTGACACTCATCCCTTGGCCTTCAGTGGATTCGATATCAACGGTGCCATTCAAGGCGGTGATGTTTTTCATCACCACATCCATGCCTACGCCACGGCCCGACACATCAGTAACCACTTCGAGGGTGGAAAAACCAGGCGCAAAAATCATTTTCCAAACATCGCCGTCCTTCATCCGTTCCGGCACATCAATCCCTCGCTCACGCGCCTTGCTAAGAATTTTGGCACGCGACAAGCCCCTGCCGTCATCGCGCACTTCAATCACGATTGAACCATCCTGGTAAGCCGTAGTCAGGGTGATCGTGCCGGTCTCAGGCTTGCCATTTGCAACTCTTTCTGCCGGCAATTCGATGCCATGATCGCAACTGTTGCGCACCAAGTGCATCAACGGATCAGAGATTTTTTCGACCAGGCCCTTATCCAGCTCAGTTGCCTCGCCGTGCATGGCGAAAGCAACTTTCTTGCCGGATTTGCTGGCCATATCCCGGATCATGCGGGGAAACCGACTGAGTACGAAAGACATGGGAATCATCCTGATTGACATCACTGATTCCTGCAAATCCAGGGTATTGCGTCTGAGGTCGGCCAACCCTGCCAACAAGTGCGCGTGAGCACCCTGATCCAGGCCTTGGCCGTATTTCTCCAACATCGCCTGGGTTCTCTTGAGCTCGGCTACCAGACTCATCAGTTGGTCAAGCTTGTGAATGCCAACCCTGATTGTGGCCGCCTCGGACGGCACCGCGTAGGCTCCCGACGCCACTTGCGAAGCAAATTCACCAGCCTCCAGGTCACGGATGACAACCAGCTCCCGGTTCACATGAAGTGCAAATAGATCCAGCAGATCTTCATTGCTTGAAGTTGAAGTTACCTTAAAGATTCGCGTGTCAGCTTGATCGCTGGGCAACACCGCAATCTCGCCCAGGCCGGCAATATCGCTGAAAAGTTCTTTGATGGCATCGGCATCAGCGGGACTTTCCATCGGCCCAATTCTGACTTCGAGGTGACGAAGTCCGAACGAGTGCACCGCTAAGGCCGCATCCGGAAGGTCAGGATGCAAGGATCTCGCAGGCGCAATGCCAATAGCGGTTTCATTGATGCGCCTAACCAAATCCACATTTGATGGTGCCTGACCCGGGTCACCCGCTTGATGACGGGCAAGCAGAAACCGGGCCGCATCGGCAGCCTCCAACAGCACATCAACCATAACTGCATTGGGTTTCAGTTCATGCCGGCGCAATTTATCCAAGGGATGTTCCATTTGGTGGGCAAGCCGGGCGACATCCGGAAATCCGAAAGTTGCTGCGCCGCCCTTCAAAGAGTGGGCGCAGCGGAAAATACCATTGAGATCCTCATCTTCCGGTGATTCAACGTCAAGATGAAGAATCAGCTGCTCCATAAGATCCAGATTCTCGCTAGCCTCTTCAAAGAAAATTTGATAAAACTGGGTGAGGTCCGATGATTCGCCTAAACCACTTGTAGGCTCACGCGTTGGCTGGTCATTAATAGACATGGGTTACTTGTTTGTTAACCCGATCCGCAAACAGATTTCATCGATTGGGTCGCGTTGTAGCTTGTAATAAATTAGCAGAATACTCAGTTATCCGGGGTGAAATTAAATTAGCATACCTTGGATATAAGCAAATAAGTCCGGCTAAAACATGCAGCACGAGTCCCGCGCTGGCTTCACCCAGCATATTAAATCAATTTTCGCACTGTCATGGACCCGACAAACCGAACACCCCTTCTGAGGATTTTGCATCTGGAAGACTCATTGCTAGACCATGAGTTGACTGCGCGCGCGCTCAGCCGCACATCATTGAAGTTCTCCCTGACCCGGGTAGACACCCAAGAGTCCTTTTTTTCATTGCTTGAGGAGGGGCTTTTTGATGTTGTTTTGGCAGACTACCATTTACCCGGATTCACCGCAGCCGACGTATGGCTCAATGGCCCGGAGCGACTCAAGAAAATTCCCTTCATCCTGTTGTCAGGTGCCATTGGAGAGACCGCTGCTGTCGCTGCAATTCAACTTGGAATGAGTGATTACCTGCTCAAAGAAGATATTGGCCGGCTCGAACGTGTAATTCTTCGCGCAATTGAAGTCAAGGAGGCCCGACAGGCCAAGGAGAAAGCCATGATTGAGCTGGCTCAATCCGAACAGCGACTGGCGGATTTCTCGAGCCATCTGCAAACCATGATTGAGCAGGAACGGGCATCCATCGCGCGGGAAATTCATGATGATATAGGCGGTTCACTGGCGGCCATTCGTTTCGATTTGTCCTGGCTGGGACGGCATCTGAAAGAGCCTGGCCCCCTGGAACATATTCGAATGGCAGACGACATGCTGCAGCATGCGATTGGTGCGAGCCAAAGAATCATGATGAACCTGAGGCCTGCAATTCTTGACCAGGGCCTGGAAGCAGCGGTTGACTGGTTGGCAGGAGAATTTGAGAAACGCACGCACATCAACACCACCTTCCGGTCGGCCTTGACACAGTCTGGCACAGCCAAGAATATCGAATTGGCCGCTTACAGAACCGCCCAGGAGGCATTGACGAATATCTCGAAATACGCCAGCTGCTCACAGGTCACAATTGAGCTTTCTGACTCCAAAGAGTTTTTGACCTTGGAAATCAATGACAACGGTCGTGGCATATCCGCTGCCGAGTTTGACAAGCCAAAATCCTTTGGTATCAAGGGACTGCGCGAGCGCGCACGTTCAATCGGCGGGTGGCTCGATGTCAGCACCCGGGAAGGCCAGGGAACATCGGTTATTTTTTCAGTTCCACTCGGCTCAATGCCGACGACGTCAAGCGAGGATACTCCGTCATGATTCGTATTATCTTGTGCGACGACCATGCAGTCGTTCGACGGGGAATTCGGGACACTCTGACCGAAGCTGTTGACATCCAGGTTGTGGCGGAAGCAGGGACTTACGCCGAAGTCAGGGAGGCTTTGCGTGTCTTTCCCTGCGATGTTTTGCTGCTTGATCTGAACCTGCCGGGAAGGGGAGGACTCGAGGTATTGGCGACCCTGCAGGAGTCGAATTCACCTGTCAAGGTTCTCATGGTCTCGATGTTCCCCGAAGACCAATACGCCCTGCGCTGCCTCAAGGCTGGCGCACAGGGCTATTTGAACAAAGCAGGCGATCCAGCTGACTTGATTACCGCTGTCAGGACTCTGGCTCAGGGTCGGAAATACGTCACAGCAACGGTTGCGCAAATGCTGGTTGACAATTTATCTGCGCCTGCGCATGAGTCATTGCACGCATCCCTGTCAGAAAGAGAGCTCCAAACGCTTGTCAAAATTGCATCTGGCAAACGCTTGTCAGACATCGCTGAAGAGCTGATGCTGAGCCCTAAAACTGTGAGCGTTTACCGCTCTCGGGTGCTAGAAAAGTTGAAACTGACAAACAACTCCGAAATGACCGTATACGCCATTCGCAACGGCCTGGTTTAACCCGGGGCTCAGCGAGAGGTGAAAATATCTATGGTCCTCTCCATCAACGCCATAAACGGTTGATCAAGCATAGGTACCGACGTCGTAATCCCTACGAGTCCTACGGCAAGGGTAATCGGGAACCCAACGGCATAAATGTTCATCTGCTGGGCCACCCTGGATACGATCCCCAAAGCAAGGTTTGCAAACATCAGCATGCCCAACACCGGCAAGGCGATCCACAGCGCGGTGGCAAACAAGTCTTTTCCCAAGGTGTAAAGCTTCATCAAACTCAAAGCCTCAAGAAAATTTTGTCCGACAGGAAAAGTCTCAAAGCTTTTGATCACGGCCATCAACACCATCAAATGACCGTTCAAAACAATGAACAGGAGCGATGCCATGTAGGCATAAAATCTAGCGGTTGCCGAGACTTGTGCATTGAGCGAAGGGTCGAAAAATGCGGCGAAATTCAGACCCATCTGGAATCCGATCACTTCACCGGCCAGTTCCACTGCTGCAAAGACCAGCCGGATGGCGAAGCCGATGGATAAACCAATACCAACCTGCTGAACCACGGTTCCCCAAGCCTGTGGGCTGTTGAGGCTGATTACCGGCTGTTCAGGCAAGCCGGCCTGAGCCGCAACGGCGATAAAAAAAGCCAGCGCAACCCTGGCCCTGACCGGGAATGCCCGGGTGGAAAAAATGGGGGCTGAAGTAAAGACCGCAAGTACGCGCAAAAAAGGCCAGAAAATCGGCGTAAACCACGCCATCAACTGAGCCTCAGAAATCGAGATCACGACCTTTAAATGACCGTAGAAGGGATCGACTCAATGGTGCGGCGAATGTACTCAATGAGCATGTTGAGCATCCAGGGACCAGCCCAGGCAAACACGGCGATTGCGGCGACAAGTTTGGGAACAAATGCCAGCGTTGCCTCATGAATTTGGGTAATCGCCTGGAAAAGACTTACCAACAAACCTATAACCAAAACGGTAGCAAGAACTGGCGCAGAAACCATCAATAGCATGATCAATGCCTCTTGTCCCATCGTCAGAACCATCTGTGCGTTCATGAGTGTCCTTCAACCCACAAAACTTGCCGCCAGCGAGCCAATCAGCAAATTCCATCCGTCCGCGAGCACAAACAGCATCAGCTTGAAAGGCAAAGCAACCAGCACCGGCGACAACATCATCATCCCCAGTGACATCAAAACGCTGGCAACCACGATGTCAATCACCAAAAACGGGATAAAAATCATGAAACCAATTTGAAATGCCGATTTCAACTCGCTGGTCACAAAGGCGGGAACCAGGACACGCAAAGGCGCTGTCTGCGCACTTGCATCAGAATCAAGTTTTGCAAGCTTCGCGAAAAGCGCAAAATCCGACTGGCGAGTCTGCTTGACCATGAACTGCCTGATGGGCGCTTCGGCCTTGTCAAGAGCCACCTCAAATGAAATCGAGTTTTGGGTGTAAGGCAAATAAGCGTCTTTGTAAATACGGTCCAGGGTCGGACCCATGACGAAGAACGTTAAAAAAAGCGACAAGCCCACGATCACCTGATTTGGCGGCGAGGACTGTGTCCCTAGGGCCTGTCTGAGCAGGGAAAGAACAATCACAATCCTTGTAAACCCCGTCATCATCAACAGAACCGCCGGCAAAAAAGACAGCGCCGTAAAAAAAAGAAGGGTCTGAATGGGTACTGAATAGCTGGCTCCACCCTCAGTATTGCCTATCAGCAGCGGCAGCTGGCCATTGCTCTGGGCGTGCACGCCGGCCTGCAGGAAGAACAGCACAGCACCAACAGTCAATCTGCACAGGGCTGTTTTGGCGCTGGGCATTGCCCCAGGGTTCAATGAGGTGGTGAACAATTTCAAATGACCGGGTTTATCAACTTGGCGGGCATTGCTTCCGGCGACTCATCTAATGCAAAGGTGTGCAAGCAAGTCACCGAGTGTGCCGTTACTCCCAGCACCAATTGGGTACGCGACCCCTGTGGGCCCACTTCAACCGTAACAACCCGCTGCTGGGGGCCGACAGCCAGTGCGGACACAATTTTAGAAACGGAGGATGACGAAGAGGTGGTGCTGAGTGCGCGCCTTTGAAACCATCTGATGGCCAGAGGCACGATCGCAAGAAGCGCAAGAAATACAACAACAGAGACGATGGTTTGCGTCATTACTGAATGTCTACCCTTTGCTAACTCTGCGCAAACGCTCCGAGGGTGTCACCACGGCTGTTAAACGTATACCAAATTTATCATTAACCACCACCACCTCCCCCTGTGCAATCAAATAACCGTTGACCAGCACATCCATGGGCTCGCCAGCCAGGGCGTCAAGTTCCACGACCGAACCCTGACCGAGCTGGAGTATGTGCTTGATCGGCACCCTGGTACGTCCCAGCACAACCGAGAGCTCTACCGGAATGTCAAGGACCATGTTGATGTCTTTGACCGCGCCGTCCGTAGCAGCTGAAAATGGCCTGGGAGATTCTCCCCCAGAAAGCACACCGCCATGCTCAATATCGGTTTTTAAATCGCTTGCATTCTGATCCTGCAAGGCTTGCGCCCAATCAGACGCACCATCATCTTCAGGTTTGTCATCAACTGCCATTTGATTCTCCCGACCTGGTCTGGTCAATTCCTCTCAAGTTCTTGTCTATCCGGATTGCATATTTGGAGTTGTGGGTGCCATAGTGACACTCGAACATAGGTATGCCCTCAATGGTGGCCTGAATACGCGACTCGCGCTCCAACTCAATAAAGTCACCCGGCTTCATGGCTATCAGTTCCTCTACGGTAGCGTCGGCACGTGCAAGCTCTGCAATCAAGGTCACTTCCGCTGACTGGATATCACTTGTCCAATGTGTAATCCAGCGACGGTCAACCTCGTTGGCGTCCGCTTGTGTTGAGGATTCAAGTACATCCCGGATCGGCTCCAGACTTGAATAAGGAAGACAGATGCGGACTGAACCTGAAATCTCGCCAATTTCAATCTGGAAATTACTGGCAATAACCATCTCACTGGGCGTAGCGATCGTTGCGAACTGAGGCTGCATCTCAGAGCGCTGGAACTCCAGCTCCAGAGGGTAAATGCCGGACCATGCTTTTTTATATTCGGTAACGATAACATCGACAACACGGTTAATCACCCTCTGTTCCGTGGCTGAAAACTCCCGGCCCTCAATACGGGTGGAGAATTTCCCAGCGCCCCCGTAAAGGGTATCGATAAATCCGAACACCAAGGAAGGATCACAGACAATCAGGCCACTTCCACGCAAAGGCTTGATGGACATGACGTTGAAGTTTGTCGGTACGGTAAGTTCTCGCAAAAAATCGCTGTAGCGATGGACATTAACCGGGTTGACCGATATTTCCGGGCTGCGGCGAATGAAGTTAAAAAGCCCGATCCGCAAATGCCTTGAAAAGCGTTCGTTGACGATCTCCATCGTAGGCATCCGCCCGCGAACAATTCGCTCATGCCTCGAGAGATCGTAATCGACAACACTTTGATTACTTTTGGACTCTTCTCGCGAGGCCTGACTCTCGCCCGTCACACCCTCCAACAGTGCGTCGACCTCTTCTTGGGAAAGGAAAGATTCACTCATGCCAAAGCCTCCATGAAATCACTGGACAATAAAGTTCGTGAACAGGACTTTGAGAATCGGCTTTTGCAGGTGCATCTCGCCGTTTTTGTCCTTGCCGGAACCTGATCCATCAACTTCAGGAAAAATACTGAGGGCCTCCTCCAGAATATCGGCGGCCAGTTTGTCTTTACCTTCACGCTGCAAAACCTCCTGCGAGGTTCGCTCGGAAAGTTTGAGAAGTATTGTGCTTCGGATTTTTGGAAGGTATTGTTTGACCAAGTCGGCCGCTTTTGCGTCGGACAACTCAAGGGTAATGCCAACCTGTACAACTCTTTCGCCTCCAGGGTCAGCAAGATTCATCACCATGCTGTCCAGAGGAAGGAAGCTCGGCGGCCCCTTGTTAACCACTTTTTGAACGACCTCTTCGGTGTCGCCTTCCTCAACAATCGCATATCTGGCGAACAGGAAATACCATGCCGCACCACCGGCCAAGGTCAATGTCACGACAGCACCCAAAATAATCAAAAGCAATTTTTTGCTTATTCTGGAGGGCTTAACAGCTTCAACCGTTTCAGGTGTGGAAGACACGCATATTCCTTATGAGTTGGTATTAAACGAAAAGATCTATCGCCCGACCTGAATGCCTAGGAAGTCTTTGGCTTGACTCAACAGTCATTAACTCGGGAGTATTGACAGAAGCCTGTCGACTTCCCTGACGATCTCTACGTTCCTGGGGGCTGGATCCATTGTGACCAGATGATCCCACAGAAACCCCTGAAAGTACCAGCCCTTCCCCCCTTAGAAGTTCTTTTAGCTGAGCAACGGCGCCTTCCAGCAACTGGCGTGTTTCGACTTGATCGGTCCTAAAGTCAACAAGCGCCTCATTACCCCGCAGGCTGATACTCACTTGAACCGGCTCGTGCCCCAAGCCATCAAGTTTTAACTCTGCATTCTGAACGTCGTGGGTTACCCAATAAGTCACCTGTTCAGCCACACTCATCTCGGCGCTGAAACTGCTTGTGGTTGCGGCGTCCACCGTATCCAGGCGATTGCTCGCCCCGATCAACTCACCTCCCCACGCACCGACAGGTTCATCGGGGATTTGTCTTCTGTCTGACAATCTTTCAACCGTTGATTGTTCAACGCCTGCGGCCACGGCAGCAACCGCCACCTCTGGATTTGTAAAACCAGTCGGGAAAAGGTCGACATTGGACGGCTTGCGCAATGCATCGCGAACGTCCCGGAGGGCAAGTGCGGTTTGCGCCTGACTCGCATCATCCATTCCAGCCTTGGCCACAGTCCTCGCAGCGACTTGAGACCGGGAAAACTGCTTGCTCATTTCGGCTGCAATCAGCATCTCAGATGCTTCTCTGGTGGTTGCAACGACGACACTGGAAGCTGAGGATTTTTGGTGCTTTTCATCGGCAATGCCTGACGGATCCAAGCGTGGCGACGGTGTTGCACCCGGCTCAGTTTTACCAGCCACAGTCGGCACACTAGGCTGAGCCTGCGCGACCAAGACTGCATTTGCAGCCGTGGTCATATCCTGAAATGACGTTCGTGGCGTCGCCAAAGCCCCCGGCTCGCCTTTAGCCGCAATAGGCGAACTGGGCTGAACCTGGGTTGCAGTTTTAGCCGCGTTCACGTTTGGCGGCAAGGCTTGGCTTGCAACAAGGGTATTGAGACGGTTGTTTTCTGCAGCGCCATCCAGAACTGGTCTTGGTGTGGCTGCATCAAGTTGGAAAGTTTGGGTAAATTGCAGCGGCTGATTTGCCTGGAGATCTGGCTGATCTTGTTCCTGAGCCTTTAACGAACGCTGTGTTGGTTTATCGCCAGTGGCGACTTGATCCGTCGGGTCTGCATTTGCACCCTCATTGAAGGCATCAAAAAGATTCGAAAAATCATTCCCCGGTGACGTATCGGCTGCGGATTTGGGTGTCGGCCTGGATCCGATGGCCTCATTGCGTGAAGCCGGCTTGGGTTGCGCCGGTGGGACGCTAAATTCAACACTCATGGTCTTCTCCGATTTGTAAGGCGTTTCGTTTTCTGCGGTAGAGCAGGCCAGCTAGTTCATCCATCTCATTTTGTTCCTGGCGGGCGATTAGTCGATTCAAAACCGCCTGCTTGCGCGCCAGGACCTGGTTGAGTCCAACGACGCGAAACTCCGCATCAAGCGCCAGCTTTTTGGCTTCATCCACTTGCCGCTCAAGACCCTCAATCACGCCATGCTGCAAAGCAATGGCATGCTGCAAACGGTCCATAAACTGATAGTGGTGGCGCATTAACTCGGGAACTGCACTGACCTGGGCAGAGCGCACCCAGCGCTCAGAGCTCTCGTCAGAATAGCTTTGTAACTGATGCAGCTGGTTCTTTGCGAACACAGTTGCCTGCTCAACTTGAAGCAGGCTTTTGCCGAGCAGATCGCGTTTTCGCCTTGCTAGTTCAATGGCCAGACTGATGCTTTTTAGGGCAGACATGGCGCGCCCCTGCCAGATATCGCCAAACCCGCACACATGCTCATGGCAAAGTCTCCAGACGTCCTAGCGCCCGGTTCATCTCCTCAACACTCTCGTCGAGGCTGGAAGACACATACATGCCTTGCCGCAAGAAGTCCGACATCGGCTCGTGAAGGCGAATCGCCTCATCCAGGCCTGCATCAGATCCATGCACATAAGCACCAATCTGCACCAAATCACTCCCTTTTTGGTAACGTGAACTAACCGAGCGAAAAAATCGCGCAGTGTCAAAGTGCGCTGTCGAGACCACGTTATGCATCACTCTGGATGCCGATTGCTCGATGTCAATGGCCGGGAAATGACCTGATTCGGCTAATGCGCGTGACAGAACAATATGCCCATCCAAAATGGCCCGGGCTGAATCAGCAATCGGATCCTGCTGGTCATCCCCTTCAGAAAGCACGGTATAAAAAGCGGTGATGGAACCCACCCCGTTCAAGCCATTGCCGCTGCGCTCGACCAACTGCGGCAATTTGGCAAAGCAGGACGGTGGGTAGCCCTTGGTCGCAGGTGGCTCACCGATAGCCAATGCAATTTCTCGCTGGGCCATGGCGTATCGCGTTAAAGAATCCATCAGCAACAGCACATGCTGCCCCTTGTCGCGAAAATATTCGGCCACCCCGGTGGCATAAGCTGCGCCCTGAAGGCGCAGCAGCGGAGGCGCATCTGCGGGCGCTGCCACCACCACTGAGCGTTCACGTCCGTCTTCGCCCAGGATATCCTCAATGAATTCCTTGACTTCACGGCCACGCTCACCAATCAAGCCGACCACAATCACATCAGCGCGGGTATAACGCGCCATCATGCCAAGCAGAACACTTTTGCCAACGCCGGAGCCTGCAAAAAGACCGATACGCTGTCCTCGACCCACTGTCAGCAAGGCGTTAATGGCTCTGACCCCGGTATCCAGCGGCTCCCTCACCGGTGCCCGATCCATGGCGTTAATCGGCGTACGGTCCAGTGGTCTGGCCGTGACATTGAGTAGTGGGCCCTTATGGTCCATGGGGCTGCCATGCGCATCAACGACCCGCCCCAACAGTCCATCACCCAGTGGCAGTCGCAACAAACCAATGTCAGCCGTACCCGTAGCTGTCATGGGTGCAGCCCCCAGGCGGGGCCGGGTCACATAAGGAGACAAAGGCGTCACGGTTGCACCACTTGTCAGGCCCTGAACATCGCCCGCGGGCATGAGGAAGGCACGTTCATTTGAAAAACCGACCACCTCAGCCAAAACCGGTAACTGCGACTTCATGCTGATCAGGCACTGGGAGCCCACCGGTGCCCGAATTCCTGAAGCCTCTAACACCAGACCAGCCAGACGGGTTAATGTGCCGCGAACTTCTAGGGTCGTCCCGGCATTGGCTACGCGATGCAAGCTGCCCTGGAAAAAATCAGCCCATCTTTGACTGGACTCAGTCATTTTCAGCCTCTTCCCAGGAAACGTTCAAGCCCAGACTGGAGATAACCCGGGACCATCGTTTTTCCAGGGTTCCGTCAACCACTGTCCCTGCCGACTCAATTTGACATCCGCCTTTGGAAATCAGGGTATCGGGAATCAATGAAACCGACAGATTCTGGAACTCTTTTTCCAAAGTAACCTGAACGACCTCAAGGTCTTGCGGGTTTAACCTGACGCGCGCGCTTCTGGCGTCTTCGAAAAGAAGACCAAGTGCCTCCCTCACTACAGGTAAAACCACCTTGGGATTAACAGACAGCTCGTGCCGGAGCACCTGTCGGGTCAGCTCTACAGCAAGGTCCAGAACACCTTGTGCGGCCATTTGCTCCGCTTGCTCCAGTTGCAGGGCTGCAACGTCAAACATTTCCGCAAAACGCCTGGCCAGCTCCTGACCCTGTGATTGCGTGTACGCATTGATTTGCCGTTGTACCTCCAGCATCGCTTGCGCATGGCCCTCGGTAAAACCCGCTTCGTATCCGGCTTGATGGATGGCCTCATCCTGTACGCGCTCCCTGCGCGACCGGGCTTGCTGTTCCAACAAAATCGCGGCCGCATCGACAGCGCCGAAGTTCCACTGGGAAACCTGAGCGATCTCTTCCCCGGGCGTGAATCGTGACATATTTCTCATGGTCAGATCATCGCTTCCTCAACACCACCGCCCAGATTGATATCACCCTGCTCGGCAAGTCGCCTGACCGTCCTGATAATTTCTTTTTGCTGGGCCTCAACATCTGACAGTCTCATCGGCCCACGGGTTTCAAGGTCTTCGCGCAAGCTTTCTGCCGCACGGGTAGACATATTGGCCAGAAAGTGTTCTTTGAGATCCGGCTGGGCCCCCTTGAGTGCAACGATGAGGGTCTCGGATGGCACTTCTTTAAGGACCAACCGAATCGCTTTGTCATCAAGCTTTTTGAGATCATCAAACACCAGCATCTTGTCCATGATCTTTTGCGCCAGTTCGGAATCTTGCGCACGAATGGAGTCGAGCACTCGGGTTTCAAGTGCCGTTCCCAACAGGTTGATCATTTCCGCAGCGGTCTTGACACCGCCCAATGAAGCCTTGCGCATTTTGTCACCGCCAGAGAGCACCTGTGCGAGCACCTCATTGAGGTCTTTCAAAGCACCGGGCTGAATACCCTCCAAGGTGGCAATGCGCAACATCACTTCATCGCGTTGACGCTCGGTCATGCTCTTTAACACGTCGGCAGCCTGATCGTAATCCAGGTGTACCAAGATAGCTGCCGCAATTTGGGGGTGTTCGTTTCGCAACAGCTCGGCAACGGCCAGTGGCTCCATCCACTTCAGGCTCTCGATTCCGGATACATCACCTCCCGCCATGATCCGGTCCAGCAGGAGTGACGCCTTATCGTCGCCCAGGGCACGTTTGAGTGCTCCGCGCACAAAGTCGCTGGAGTCAGAGACCATCAAGCTTTGCTGGGAGGCAACAAAGGAGAACTTTTCCACCACCTCTTGCACCCGCTCCCGGGTGATGGATTTGGTTTTGGCAATAGCCTCACCAAGTTTCTGGACTTCTTTAGGGGCCAAATGCTTGAATACCTCTGAGGCCACCTCTTCACCCATTGACATCAGCAGCACAGCCGCGTCCATAACTCCTTGGTCTTTTGCCATATTTCATTAGCTCCAAAAGCTTCAGGCCGGTGTTTCGCCGTTAATCCAGTTTCTCAAAATCCCGGCCACTGCTGCAGGATTATCTTGTGTCAGCTTTTTGGCCGCTTGAAGTTCCAAGTCATGCGCAGTGGGCTCAGCTTTGGGATCGTTAGACGCCAGCGCTGTCAGTTGTGGTCTTTCCGGGGTCTCATCCACCACCGCTTCCAACTGGGTCTGTCTGATATCCGAGATAACAACCGGCTGATTCAGCGCAGTCATCGCAGGCCGGATGAGACCGAGGAATGCTAACAACCCAAAAACCACAGCACCCAGAGGCCAGGCAAAACTCCTGGCAAGGTCGAGCACTTGCGGGTCTTTCCAAAGTGGAATCTCAGGGATAGAAACTTTTTCTTTGGTAAATTGGGCGTTGAGTAAATTCACCGAATCACCTCGCTCTTGGTTAAAGCCGATTGTCTCACGCACCAAAGCCGTCATTTTCTCAATTTGCTGTTCAGTCAAGGGCTGCGTCGTGGTTTTGCCCTTATCGTCAGTGTTGCTCGCATGGTTCAGCACAACGGCAACGCTTAGCCGCTTGATCACGCCCGTTGCCCCTTTGACAACCCGAATTGTTTTATCAACTTCGTAGTTAATGATGGACTCGCGTTTGGAAGCGTTATTGGCACTACCTGCCACGGCACTTGGAGCTTGCGCAGGGCTATTGACTGGCGCTGATGAGGGGCCGGGGGGCTGATTGCTTGTAGCGCCCGGCACTCCCGATGGCGGCCCGAGAGCGCCGCCGTTGGCGCTCTCCAGCAATTGCTGACTTCGAATGGCACCCGATTCTGCAGCTTGGTTCGGCTTGTGGGATTCCGATGTTTGCTCGGTTTGTGAAAAATCCACCTCAGCGGTGACCTGGGCCTTGACATTTTGCCGACCGACCACCGGCTCAAGAATTTCAATAATCCTGCGACTGTACAACTGCTCAAGCTGCTGCACATATTGCAGCTGTTGTGAATCTGCCCCACCCGCTGCGCCGCCGGAAACCCCGTCGTCTTTTGAAGAAAGCAGTTTGCCGGTGTCATCAAGTACGCTGACAGCTGACGTGCTCATCTCAGGCACACTGGACGCCACGAGGTGGACGATGCCAGCCAGCTGTGTCCGGTCCAGCGTTCTCCCGGCGTTCAAACTCACCAGAACAGAAGCTGACGGTTTTTGCTGCTCTCTGAAGAAACCATTTTGATTCGGGATAGCCAGATGGACGCGGGCACTTTGCACCGACGACAGCGCCTGGATTGAACGTGTCAACTCCCCCTCCAGACCCCGTTGATAAGTCAGGCGCTCCTGAAATTGCGTCATGCCAAACCGGTTGGACTCCATTTGTTCAAAACCAGCAACTGAGCCTTTGGGCAAACCCTGGGAAGCCAAGCGCAGCCGGGTTTCATGAACACGATCGGCCGGAACCAGGATGGCACCACCACCTTCAGCGTGTTTGTAAGGAACATTCATTTGTGACAGCTGTGCAATCACAGCGCCACCATCCTTGTCGCCCAGATTGGCATACAAAACCCGCCATTCAGCTTGCCGACCCATCATCAAGCCAATGATGCCAATCGCCACAAAAAGTGCAATACCCAGTCCGAGACGCAATCGCTGACCTTGATCGAGAGATGAGAATCTTTGGGAGAAGGTCGGATTGATATTGATTGCTGGAGCGGTGGCCATCGTGTATTCCGTTGTGTAAGGGAGGGGTTTCCCAGGACAGTGGCATCGATTATTCGACCTGCGCCTCAAAACATTAGGGCGATAAGCACTCCTTTTACCCCCTACTTTGAATTCATCTTTCCCGCCCTGGATTGCTACGATCCGCCAACCCTCAAATATTCAGGCACTTGAATTCTATGGACCTCAAACTCACACCCAACACCATGCCGATCCAGGTGCGCCCAAGCATGACGCCCAGGATATCTGCTGGTCAAGTCGCGAGCCCGACAGATGCAGGTTTTTCGGGTGCCCTCAAAAGTGCCTTGAGCTCCGTCAGTGCCTCACAGCGGGAGGCCGGCAGACTCCAGCGGGAAGTTCAATTGGAAAACCCGAAGGTAAGCCTTGAAGAAACCATGGTGGCCATGCAAAAGTCACAAATCGGATTTCAGGCTGCGCTGCATGTTCGCAACCGCATGGTTCAAGCCTATACCGACATCATGAATATGTCGGTTTAACGCCGGCAAAAATTCCCGGGGTTGCTAAAGAAGCACCAGCTCAATGCGGCAGCAAGCGCTGCTTCTCAAACACCTGTTCGCAGTGGTCCAGCCAAGGCTCGGCCAGATAACGAATCTGGGCATCGTTGTGAAGGATGCGCTGCATGATGCGGATCTTCTCGATACGGTGCGCCGGCAGCAGTACTTCGGTACGTGCCTTCAGACGCAATTGCTCTATCAGCACGGCACAAGCCCCCTCAAACTTGACGACACAGTCCCAGTCTTCAGACTTGGCTGCGCTGAGCATTTTGAGACTACTGATTTCGATGGCTTTGTAATAATCAATCAGCATTTGGGACATAGGTCACGCTTCCACCAAAGACATACGCGCCACCCCAGATTCTTGCGCCTTGACAGCACCGCCAGCAGGTGCCTTGATCATTTTCCAGCCCTCGGCAATGGTCTCAATCAAACGCTGAACCTGTTGAAAAAGAGCATCGTCATTGCGCGCATTGGCCATGATCAGGCTGTGGGTCGCGTAATCGTAAAGCGCCTCAAGATTGGAGGCCAGTTCACCACCATCGACCTTGTCCAAACCGGTCTCCAGACCTTCTTCAATGATTTTCAGAGCCCGGGAAACAGCCGTACATTTGGCAGGAACATCGCCGCGGGCCATGGCACCACGCGCAGTTGCAATCGCACCAAGCAGTCCGTCAAAAAGCAAGCTGACCAACTGGTGTTGATCAATGGTGTGCATGCTGGTCTCAACGTTGATGCGCTGATAGGCTGAAGCGGCACGGGGGCTGTAGGCGGTAAACATGCTGCAAGTCCTTAGTTGTCGATAACAATTCTTGAAATATTTATCGGCGGACGGTTCAAAAACTTAAGGCCCCATTGGGAATCATGAGACCGGTTACAAGGAAAAAACTGACCAGGCCTAAGTCTGTTTATTCCAGGTGGCTACTTGCTGTGTGACATAGGCATTAAGCGCATTGAGATTACTCATCTTGGCATCCAGGTCAGCGTAGCGCTTGTTCAAACTGGCCTCTACCTGTGAAGCGCGCTCATTGACCAACGCCTGATCCTGAGTATTACGCTTGACCGCAAGATTAAAGCTGACTTCTTTGGTGCTGAAAAACCCTTGGCTCGACAGCAAACTGGTGGCAAGGGCCTTCACTTTCACAGCAATACCATCGGCAGATCCGCCACCTGTGCTTGTGAACATTTTTTTCAATTCATCCGAGTTGCTGATACTTGAAGCAAGCTTGGTCGAATCAATTGCCAGATCACCACCGCGCAACTGGGAAACCCCGATGTCAGACAAACGCTTGAACACCTCAGACCCCTTGGATACGGACTGAACTGCCGAGCGCAGACTATTTTGCAGCGACAAGGCCGATGAATCACCTTGTAACAATGCGCCCGACTTGGTGCTGGGGTCAAACTTGGTCACTTCGCTCAACAGTTGGTTGATGGCGTTGTAGGCTTTGACAAACGCCTCAACCCGGGAAGTGATAACCGAGGTGTCTTTGGCAACCGTAATATCCAAAGGCGCAGTCGTAACCTGCAGGGCCGTAAACGTCACGCCTGAGACCTTGTTCGAGAAGGTATTGGTTGTAGATGTCACATTGACGCCATTGATGGTTGCCGCGGCATCCATGGCAGCCTGGGTGGTCGTGCTACCCGTGACCAGACGCGACAAGCCGGTACCAGTTGGCACCGTTTCAACCGCGCCCAAGGTATACCCGTTGGCCAAACCGGTATTTTTGCTGCGTAACAGCAAGCGCTCGCCGGATGCATCGGTCAGCACCGTTGCTGTCACGTTGGCGGCTGAGCCGTTGATTTTGCTGGCAATGTCGGAAACTGTATCGCCAGCGGCAACCGCAATAGCCACGGCAGATCCGGTGGTAGGCGTGATGGTGAAGGTCCCCGCTCCTATAGCACCGCCTACAGGCAACAGTGCCGCCGAGGTGGTTGACTGGTTCTTCGCCAGCGCGGTGATAGACAGACTGAATGCTGTGGGCTGCGTCCCTCCAATGGCAGTGGCCGTGACAGCGCTGGAGTTGGTCGATGTGGCCGTAACGGCGGTAAACGCGGTCACACTGGCAAGTTGGGAGGCGGCATCGGACAAGCCCGAGACCAGTGACTTGATTTGGCCGAAAGCCGAGATCTTGGCCTGAACCGCACTGGCTTGGGTCTGCAGGCCGGTCAGGGGCCGTTTCTCCAACGCCACCAATTGAGAGACGATACTCTTGACATCCAAGCCACTACCTATTCCCGGTGAAGTAATCGTTGCCATCTCCAACTCCTTAATAATCCATGATCAATCACAGATGATTATCAGCCGCAGGAAACAGGCAAGTCACTGAAAAACCGGTACAAACGCCGCCTAAATCCAAGCCATATCGTCCCACACCAGGGCTTAACGCAACAAGGCCAGAATGCCCTGTGGCAACTGGTTGGCCTGTGCCACCATGGCGGTGCCAGCCTCCTGCAGAATCTGTGCGCGTGACAGATTGGCCGTCTCTTGCGCAAAGTCGGTGTCCTGAATCCGGCTGCGTGAGGCGCTCAGATTTTCCGAGGTGGTTTGCAGGTTGGCGACCGTTGAAGAAAAGCGCGCCTGCAAAGCGCCGTAAGAAGCGCGCTGACTGTTGACAGCAGCCAATGCCGCATCGGCCGTGGCGATGGTTCGGGTGGCTGCATCTACTGTGGACACATCCATGGTATT